>CAYUGH010000094.1:0-16641 GCA_964444195.1 uncultured Chitinophagaceae bacterium | reverse complement strand
GAACAAAGCTTCCCATGTGCGCCATCAGGGTAACCAGCGCGGTTTGCCGCAGCAGCGCACTTTTACCACTCATGTTCGGCCCGGTAAGGATAATCACCTGCTGGTTATCGGGGTCAAGCTCAATATCGTTGGCAATAAAGCTTTCACCTACGGGCAATGCTTTTTCAATCACCGGGTGGCGACATTCCTTTAAAATAAGCTCCCTGCCCTCATGCACAACGGGTTTGCGATAATGATTCTGAATAGCAAGCTGGGCAAAACAACAAAGGCAATCCAGTACGCCAAGTACCTGCCCGTTGGTTTGCAGCGGTTGCAAATAATCCTGAAGCGCGGTGAGCATGGTTTCGAACAATTCCTGTTCAATGGCGAGTATTTTATCTTCGGCCCCTAATATTTTCTCTTCGTATTCCTTCAGTTCGGGGGTTATATACCGCTCGGCATTGGTGAGCGTTTGCTTGCGCATCCAGGTAGCGGGCACTTTGTCCTTATGCGAGTTGGTTACTTCGAGGTAATAGCCAAACACATTGTTGAAACCAATTTTTAAGGAAGAAATGCCGGTAGCAAGTGTTTCCTTTTGTTGCATTTGAACCATGTACTGTTTGCCCGAAGTAGAAATTTTCCGCAACTCATCCAATTCGGGATGAATGCCTTCAGCAATCAATCCGCCCTTGTTGGCGGCTACAGGCGGGTTTTCAACCAGCGTGGTAAATATTTTTTCCTGTTCCACGGTGCAGGGATTCAGTGCATCTCCCAACCTTTTCAGGTAATCCAGATCCGCGCCGGTGCACCATTCCTTCACCAATGCAACCTGTTTTAGGCCTTTACCTATTTGCAACACCTCCCGCGGGTTAATTTTTTTCAGCGGGATCTTGCTCACCAGTCTTTCCACATCGCCACATTGTTTGATAGCTTGTTGCAGGTGGTTACGCAGTTCAGTGGTTTTGATCAACCATTCCACCGTATCCAACCGTTGCCTGATGCGGCCCAGGTCATTCAGCGGCATCATCATCCAGCGTTTCAAAAGACGTGCGCCCATTGGGCTTACCGTTTGGTCCATCACGCCAAGCAGGGTTTGGCCCTCTCGCTGATAACCGTCCATCAGTTCAAGGTTGCGGATGGTGAACCGGTCCATCCAAAGGTGTTCGTGGCGGTCAATCCGTTGGATGGAAGTAATATGCTGCAGGTTGGGATGCTCGGTATCGCGCAGGTAGTGGAGCACGGCCCCGGCGGCAATAATTCCCTTCTTCAGGCCTTCAATACCAAATCCTTTCAGGCTTACCGTGCCAAATTGCTTCAGCAGGGTTTCCGTAGCATAGGTTTCATGAAATATCCATTCGTCGAGCGCATAGGTGTAAAATTTCTGCCCGAAGTACTCTTTAAAGGTTTTTTGTTGTTGCCTTACAAAAACCACTTCTGCCGGGCGGAGGCTTTGCAGCAGCTTGTCGGTGTATTCCCGGTCGCCCTCCGCAGTAAAAAATTCCCCGGTCGAAATATCGAGAAAAGCCATGCCAAACTGCCCGTCGGCGTCAAAATGCAGTCCCGCCAGGAAATTATTGCTGTTATGTTCAAGTAACTTGTCGTTGGTGGCTACCCCGGGGGTTACCAGTTCGGTTACACCCCGTTTTACAATACCCTTGGCCTGTTTGGGGTCTTCCAACTGATCGCAGATGGCTACGCGGTAACCTGCTTTCACCAGTTTATGCAGGTAGGTATCCAGCGCATGGTGCGGAAAGCCGGCGAGTTCACTGTCGCCCCCGCCATTGTTGCGCCGGGTGAGGGTAATGCCCAGCACTTTGCTGGCGTTAATGGCATCGCCGCCGAAAGTTTCGTAAAAATCACCCACCCTGAATAGTAAAATAGCATCAGGGTAGCGCTGCTTGATAGCGCGGTGCTGTTGCATCAGGGGTGTATCGTTGAAAGATTTGGCCATGGAGGGCAAATGTAATGGGCAGGCGGGTCTTTACCCTTTTATTGGCCGGGCACTTTTCCACAGGGTTTATAATGGTTTACTATGCCCACAATGCACTGATGGGCACTGCCAGCATATTTTCGCCAAATCCACCTACCGTATGTTCTCCGCTATACAACACTATTCCACGCTTAAATCTTTCCCCGGCTATTTCGGAAAGTTTGTGTAGTCCTTTAAAGTCTTCCTTGCCAACAGATGCTTTTGATTTTATTTCAATACCGTACAAATGATTCATCCTGTCTTCAAGCACAAGGTCCACTTCGGCGCCCTTGTGCATGCTGAAATGATAGGGTTTCAAATACAAGTCGTGCCAGCTTAGCTGCTTAATAATTTCCATGGCCACAAAGTTTTCCAAAAAAAGTCCTGCCGTGGTTCTGTTGGTAGTCAGGCTGTCAACGGTTTCGCCCAATACATGACAGAGTAATCCTGTATCATTCAAAAATACCCGGGGTGATTTTACAAACTCACCTTCGGCATTCGGCGTCCATGCCGGCACCTTTAGGATCAGGAAAACATTTTCAAGCAAAGCCAGGTACCTGTGCATGGTGGTGTTCTTTATATTAGCCAGCCTGCCTATTTCAGAAAAATTTATGATGCTTCCAACCCTGGTAGCTAATAAATGCAATATTTTAGGGATATCTGTTAACCCTTCAATGTTGGAAAGCTCCTTTATGTCTTTTTGAAGAACCGATTTGATATAGGATGCAAACCATTTTGCCCTTCGGCTTTCCGATGGGCGCTGGATTACTTCGGGGTATCCTCCTTTTTTAATAGCTTCCAAAATTTCAACCCAACTTATTTTGCCTCCCTGCAAGCGGCCGTTGGGTGAAACTAAGTTTTTCAGGAAATCGGGTTTCTTTCCGAGTATTTCGCCCTGTGAAAGCGGCCAAAGGTTATGGATTTCTATCCGTCCGGCAAGCGAGTCGGCCACTTTTGGCAATACCATTACATTGGCCGACCCTGTCAGGATTATGCGCCGTCCATTTCGGTCTTCATCTACCAGCTTTTTTATGCTCAACAGCAATTCTGGCGCTCTTTGTACTTCATCAATAATCACATGCTTATCCAAACTATTTAAAAAACCCAGGGGGTCGGCTATTGCACCTTTAAGAACGGTGGGGTCATCAAGGGTTACAGCCTGGCCTTTAAAAACATCTTCCATTAAAAGCTGTTGGCAAAGCGTACTCTTGCCTACCTGTCGCGGACCAACAATTACGTTGACAGGAGTATCCTCAAGCGCTTCGGTAATTGAATGTATTATAAGTCGTTGAAACATAATGTAATATTACACTAATTTATGCCAAAAACAACCCTTTAGTGGGAAAATCTGGAAAGTTATGTGGGCAAATCTGGAAATCTCGGCGGGCAAATCTGGAAAGTTTAGTGGGCAAATTTGGAAAGTTTGGTAGCAAATCTGGAAAGTTTGGTGGGTAAAACCGGAGCTATTTAGCCATGCAAATCTTTTGATTGAAAGATTTCGTAAACCAGGTTTCAGCAAACCCTCATTCAACGGTGGAAATTCTTTTTCAGCCTATACTTCTAAAGTTTGTTCATAATTTCACCTTCCCGTTGATGTGGAGGTCACGATAGCGTTAGGATATTTTCTCTTGTGTCAATGCAAAACTTTATACCTTCTAAAAAGTCAAGTCCAAGAAGATCATTATAGGCTGAAAAAATGCCATGAGCTAAGACATCGTAAACCTGAATTTGAAATTTTTCTTTTGTCAAACCAAGCGATGCAAAAGTATCAATCTCAAAAACTTCAGTTTCACTGATGCCGTTGGCAGTTTCAATTTCTACAGTTCAGATGTTATCTTTGATATCGTATCCGATCAAATACAAAGCATTGCTGTCAATAGTTGTATTTGTGGCGCCTGTATCCAAAATCATCTTCAATTCATACTTGTTGTCAATTTCAATATTTACAACTATTAGCCCGCTTTCCGGCTCTCGTTTAAATTTATAGGTCATTTCTTAATACGGTTAAAAATGCCTGTAATTTTTCTGGTAGGTCTGAAAGTGCCGGTATAAATCAATGTTATTTTGTCAAAGTTTGAAGTTTTGTCTCTACCGATATAACAAACTTCTTTTTTGTCCTTGCTATGAAATAAAGGGATGCCTGAAAGAACGTCAATTTTGCTGTCGTCCATAATTGGATTTCCAAGCAAAACCCATTCGTCGGGATAAAGGGCTTTGATATCTGCGATATTTATTAATTGTCCCATTTTATTGGTTGTTTACGATGCAAATTTACTTATTTTATCGGTCACTCTCAGGTTCTTGAGGCGCTGTCGGATCATTTATCCCATTTTGCTTTTGCGAGGAAAGGCGCTTCATAGAACAAGAAATACCACTCATTTATTAAACAATATAATCGGATTGTATTTTGGCATACACACCATTCAAAACCTTTGCATTCGGGTATTCCCAACGAAAAATATATCCCAATCATTTTTCAATTGACCCTAATCCCTTTACTTTATGGGATCATTTTTTCCATAAAAACCAATCTCACATGAAGAATTTTCTCACGCATCTCCGCAACCGGATCATTGCCGGTATTATTTTCCTGATCCCCATCCTGGCGGTCATGAAATCCGTTAAAAACCTCTGGGACAAAATGTCGAAAGGCGGCTCGTATATTGTTGAATTGCTCGGGCTGAAGGCCATTTTTGGCACCGCCGCCGTGCCCATTGCCAATACCCTCATTCTCCTGTTGTTGTTTTATGCATTTGGCTATTTGGTAAAAATCAGTTTCCTCACCAGGTTCCGCGATTGGCTGGAGAACAGCGTGCTGAAATATGTGCCGGGTTACCTCACGGTAAAAGCCCAGATCATGCAAAAAGTGAACCCGGCAAAAGATACCCGGCAGCCGGTGATTGTAAATACTTCGGTAGGCAACCGCTATGGATTGCTGGTGGAGGAAAAGGAGGGATTTGCCACGGTATTTTTCCCCAACTGCCCCGATACCAATAACGGGCAGGTTTGGCTGGAACCCGTGGAAAAAATTACCAAATTGTCTATGGAGCCACAGCCTTTCCTGAAAAGCATTCAGCAGTTTGGCAAGGGGCTGAATGTGTAAGCGGGAGGCTTAAAATTTAAGCATCGCAATCTTTCCATTTGACCCGGCCAGCCAAAAAATGCTGCTGCCGGTTTGGTTGCGCACTACATTAAAGGATGTGCCGGTAATGACTTTCCAGGGAGCGGGATAGGAGGCAAAAGGCGCTTCCTGCCAACTAATGCCCGATATGCCGCAGGCTACCCTTAGCGTATATCCATTATCCGCTATTGAGCTCCGGTATCCGCCATTCAGTTCTACCTGTACCGGGGGCCTTTTTTTATAAATCACTGCAAAATTGCTATCGCTTTTGGTAGGGTTCGCGTAGTCCCCGGCCGGTATCAGCAGGTAATTGCCCGAAACAATAATGGCATTTGCCCCGGTCATTTGCCCGCCCTGCTGAACAGGCAACTTAACAACTTTAGGCTCTTTGTTGGGTTGAAAAGGGAAAATGGTCCAAATGCGGGAAGCTTTTCCACCCGTTACCAGCAGGTATGCGTTGCGGTCATTGGGATGCGCGGTTGCGTTGCTTCCGCTTGCGGCAAACATGGCCTCGCCGGGTACAATAAGCGGTTTCTGAGCCGGTTCAAGACCTTGCCAGCTTTGCCCGCCATCCTTTGTAGAAATAACTACCAACCTGCCATCCTCCAACGGATCGCCCACGCAAATGCCTTCCTTTTCATTGCGGAAAGCCATATCATCAAGGAAAATACCTTTTTGGGTATTTTCGTAAACCGGTTTCCAGCTAAGCCCGCCATCGGTTGTCCGCAGGATGATACCCGGTGAATCAACCGCCATGGCAAGCGCGGTCAGGCTGTCGAAACCTTCAATATCCCTGAAATCTCTTTTTTCAAAACCGGCGGGTTTTACCCAGGTCCAGGGCTTTCCTTCACCCGCGCATTTGCCAATGGTTCCTTTGCTGCCGCTTACCCAAATGGTACCATCGTGGGCAATGCTCATGCCCCTGAATGATACCCCCTTTTGACTACTGTCGCTAAAAACAAGCGTTTGTGCGGGTAAAATGTTTCCGGTCAGCAGGAATAAGGTCCCAAAAATGATTCGTATAAATTTCATTCCATAAAAATAGCCACTCCCGTGTATATTCAACAAGAGTGGCTAAAGTAAATGTTTGATTTTCAATTAACCCGGAATTTTCAACACCCAGCCTGCTTGTATGTAGTCGGGTTTGTTGCCAATCCGGTCGCGGTTCAGATCCCAGATTTCTTTCCAGTTTTTGCCTAATTTTTTGCCGATCCTGCTCAGGCTGTCGCCCGGAACAATGGTGTACTCTGTAGTGGGCAGGGCAGCAGCGGCCGGCACACTTAGGTTCATTACTACATCTGCCGCACGGTAATCCGGGTCAAGCTGACCATAGATATCCCATAATTGCTGTTTAACTGCTTCGGAGGGCGCTTCGCCATCAATATACAGCACACCGTCAGCATCCCTTACCGCAAGGTTGGCTACCCCATTTGCTTTGGCGGTATTTACCAGGTCGGCATATTTATCTTGTAAATCCATGTTGAAAAATTTTAGGGGTTATTTAATAGTGAGTTGATTTTCAACCTTTTTGGGTTTTAGAGCCTGCGTTGCCCGGATCACTTTCTGCAAGTCGGCCCGTTTAATCTCGCCGGTAAGGGTAATCACGCTATCTTTTACGGTACCGGTTACACCAGGGAAAGCGGCCAGCGCGGTTTTTAGTCCCTCGGTAAGCGCATCGACACTTTCAATAACGGGAGGTACAACCTCAATATTATTGGATATGCTTTTTACCCCTTTTACTTCCTCAGCAGCGGTTTCCGCGGCTATTTTAGCATCTTCCGTAGCTACAGTACCCGAAAGCGTTACCACACCTTCGTTTACGCTTGCTGTCACACCGCTCACGGTCGCAATAGCAGTATCAACGTCTTTTTGAATGTCAGCATCTTTGGGTGAACAGGCCTGCAGGGCAAAAAGGCCGACGGTTAGCCCAAGAAATAATAGTTTTTTCATTGGTTAAACATTTTTTGAAGGCCTAAAATAGTCTATTAAAAAAGCAGGAACGACTAATCCCTGTTAATTTTTCGTAAGCCATTTTTCAGGTGTATCAATTGAAAATTCACAGTTAAAAAAGCCGTTGTTTATAAAAATAAAGGGCTGGCAGTGGCAAGCGGCTAAATTTGTACCCTTGAGAAGTATTGTCTATGGCTAAAGAAGCGGTTGATTTATTTGAATACAACGAGGAGAGTATAAAAACCCTTGACTGGCAGGAGCATATCCGGCTCCGGCCGGGCATGTACATCGGTAAACTCGGCGATGGTTCGAGCGCCGACGATGGCATTTATGTGCTGATGAAGGAGGTGATTGACAACTGTATTGATGAGCATACTATGGGGTATGGCAAGTCAATTGAGGTAAATGTGGACAAAAATGGGGTGGTTACCGTGCGCGATTATGGCCGGGGCATTCCGCTGGGCAAAGTGGTGGATGTGGTGAGTAAAATAAACACCGGCGCCAAATACGATAGCAAGGTTTTCCAGAAAAGCGTGGGGCTCAACGGGGTGGGTACAAAAGCCGTAAATGCGTTGAGCGACTTTTTTAAAGTAGTATCATACCGCGAAGGGAAGGCCAAGACTGCCGAATTTTCGAAAGGGGTGCTTACCCGCGAAAGCAAGGAGGAAAAAACCACTGAATCCAACGGCACTTTTGTAAGTTTTATCCCCGATGACACCATTTTTCATCATTACAAATACAAGCCTGAATTTATTGAGACCCAGTTGCTTAACTATTGTTACCTCAATGCGGGTTTGGCGCTGGTTTTCAATGGTAAAAAATATGTGAGTAAAAACGGGCTGCTCGATCTGCTGACCCGCAAAACCAATGCCGATGAGCTTCGCTACCCAATCATTCATTTGAAAGGGGAGGATATTGAAGTTGCCCTCAGCCATAACAGCGATTATGGTGAAGATTTATATTCTTTTGTCAATGGACAGTTTACCACGCAGGGCGGTACGCACCAGCAGGCTTTCAGGGAGGCTTATGTAAAAGTGATCCGTGATTTTTACAAAAAAGATTACGACACCACCGATATCAGGCAATCCATTGTAGCAGCCATCAGCGTGCGCGTACAGGAGCCGGTTTTTGAAAGCCAGACCAAAACCAAATTAGGCAGCAACAATGTGGCGCCCAACGGGCCTTCGATGAAGAATTTTATGCAGGATTTCCTGTCGAAGGAATTGGATAATTTTCTGCATAAAAACCCTTCGGTATCTGAGGCGCTCAAAAAGCGCATCGAGCAGAGCGAACGTGAGCGAAAGGAACTCCAGGGGATAAAAAAAATAGCGAATGAGCGTGCCAAAAAAGCCGCGCTGAACAATAAAAAGCTGCGCGATTGCAATGTCCATTTTGATGAAGAGCCACCGGCCAAAAACAAGGAGCAGTTTTTAGAAAAGAAAAACAATTCCACTTTGTTTATTACCGAGGGCGATAGTGCCAGCGGAAGTATTACCAAGGCGCGCGATGTGGATACACAGGCCGTTTTCAGCCTGAGGGGTAAGCCGCTCAACTGTTACGGGCTTACCAAAAAGATTGTGTACGAAAACGAGGAATTCAACCTGTTGCAACATGCGCTCAACATTGAGGACGGGCTTGAAGGATTGCGGTACAACCGGATCATCCTCGCCACCGATGCCGATGTGGATGGTATGCACATCCGCTTGCTGATGATGACTTTCTTTCTTCAATTTTTCCCCGACCTGGTAAAAAAGGGACATCTGTATATTTTGGAAACGCCTTTGTTCCGTGTACGAAACAAGCAGGAAACCATTTATTGCTACAGCGAGCTGGAAAAACAGGCCGCTATGCAAAAGCTTGGCAAGAACCCTGAGATCACGCGGTTCAAGGGGCTTGGTGAAATTTCTCCAAACGAGTTTGGCCAGTTTATTGGGCCCGATATCAGGCTGCAGCCGGTATTGCTCGAAATGGGTGACCATATCCAGAAATTGCTTGAATACTACATGGGTAAAAATACACAGCAACGCCAGGAATTTATTATTGATAACCTGCGTGTCGATCTCGACAAGCTTGAAATTTTGAACTAAACCTATATGTTTCATTTTCACACAGACCGCGATGCCTACCATCGGTTGCTTCACAATAATGCTATTGAGCATATCCTTCCATTTATATTGAAGGAAACGGTGATTGGGCCCGGTTCGAGGGTATTGGAGATTGGCAGTGGCGATGGCGGTAATATTTCGGCATTTTTAACGCTTGGCTGCGAGGTTTTTGGGGTTGAGCTCGATGCAAACCTGGTGGAATTTACCAAAGAGAAATTGGGCACCTACATTGCAAACGGTAAACTTAAAATGCTCTCCAAGAATATTTATGAAGCCGATGTGGAGAAGGACCTCGGCGGCCGTTTTGACCTGGTAATTTTAAAGGATGTGATTGAGCATATTCACGATCAGCCCAAATTGTTTCGCCGGATGAAGGATATGCTTACCGAACGGGGGATGATCTTTTTTGCATTTCCCCCCTGGCAAATGCCGTATGGTGGTCACCAGCAAATTTGCAAAGGAAAATTAACCAGTAAATTGCCCTGGTACCATTTGTTGCCACGACCCTTTTACAAAAGCATTTTAAAATCTAACGATGAACCTGTGGAGGTCCTGATGGAAATACGCGATACGGGCATTTCAATTGAAAAATTTGAAAGCATTGCAAAACAAACCGGGTACGAAACAGTGAAAAGGGAATTGTGGCTGGTAAACCCGGTGTATGAAAATAAATTCGGGTACAGGGCGCGGAAGCAGTTACCCGTACTGAAGTCGATACCCTGGGTGAGGAACTTTTTTACCACCTGTGCTTATTATTTACTGAAGCCCGCACGCTGATAAATTGAAAGACTGAACACTATGCTACATATTGTTTTTAATGAACCTGATATAAAAGTGCTGGAAGAAGCACAGGCATTGGATGAAAGCCTTGCCGGTGACATTTTCCAAATTAAGGATGATTTTGCGGTCGGTCCGCTGGATGCAGCCGACAGCGCCGAAGGCTGGCAGGCACGCCGTGATTGGTGGCGGGCCATCCTCGATTCGAACGGGCTTGAAAATGCAGACGCCCTGATGGAAATGGTAGACGATAAAATGACCGTTCACAACATTACCAAGATTCTGGATGAAAACCCACAGGAGAAATTGTGGATATGGGCCGCGCAAAACAAGCACGATGTTTCAGGCTATTATTGGCTGATCAGCAGGTTGGCTGCCTACCAGGGCCGGGTATATATTTTATACCTGAACAACCTGCCGTTTTTTAATGAAAAAGGAGGCATATTTTACCCGCAATGGTTGTCGCAAATTCCGGCTAAGGAATATTTGAAAGCCAAAAAGCTTGCACGCCCGGTTACGCCCAGCGAATTTGAAGTGGATACCGATGAATGGGCAAAAATTTCATCGGCAGGCAAAAGGGTACGGTTGCTCGAAGGCGGCAAAAAGCTTGTACAATTTGATGAGGATTATTACGATGCCGCCATTGACCAATATGTGCATGGCGATTTCTCAAAAGGTTCGCGGGTTGTTCATCTTTTTTTAACGAAGGAAAAGGAAACAACCGGTGACAGTTTTGTGATCTGGCGGCTTAAGCAGTTGATTGCTTCAAAAGGTTATGAAGTGAAGGGTGATTTAGAAAAAGGCTCCAAAGATTTTGACCTCCGGAATCCTTCAAAGCCATCCTTAAAGAAAAAATTGAATGAGGAAGAGCAGGAGGCAGGATAATTTAATAGAACTATGAACGAAGCGAATAATATACCTGATAATACAGAGAACGAATTTACCGGGGTAAGCGATTTGTATAAAGGCTGGTTTCTCGATTACGCGTCTTATGTAATTCTTGAGCGGGCCGTGCCGGCTATTGACGACGGGTTGAAACCGGTTCAGCGCCGCATTTTGCATGCCATGAAGGAAATGGATGATGGCCGGTACAACAAAGTGGCCAACATTGTAGGGCAAAGCATGCAATACCATCCGCATGGCGATATGAGCATTACCGATGCCCTGGTAAACATGGGGCAAAAAGACCTGATGGTGGATACACAGGGTAACTGGGGCAATGTACAAACAGGTGATGATGCGGCTGCCCCGCGTTATATTGAGGCAAGGCTCAGCAAGTTTGCGCTTGATGTGGCCTTCAATGCAAAAACTACCGAATGGCAGCTTAGTTACGATGGCCGTAAGAATGAACCCGTGAACCTTCCTGTAAAATTTCCTTTGCTCCTGGCTCAGGGCGCAGAAGGTATTGCCGTCGGGCTTTCCACCAAAATACTTCCACATAATTTTATTGAATTATGCGATGCAGCCGTAAAATACCTACAGGGAAAATCTTTCGACCTGGTACCTGATTTTTTAACCGCAGGGCAAATTGATGCCGGCAATTACAACGATGGTAAAAGAGGTGGAAAGGTTCGTGTAAGGGCCCGTATTGAGGAAATAGATAAGAAGACCCTTTTGATTAGGGACGTACCTTATGGGGTAACGGTGGGCGGGTTGATTGATAGTATTACCAAGGCTACCGAGGCCAAAAAGATCCAGGTAAAAAAAGTGATTGATAAAACGGCGCAGGATGTAAATATCGTGGTTGATCTTGCCCCGGGCGCTTCATCCGATATTACGATTGATGCCTTGTATGCCTTTACCGATTGCGAGGTTAGCATTTCGCCAAACGCTTGTGTAATTGCGGCAGATAAACCAAGGTTTTTGGGTGTAAGCGAATTGCTTCGCTGGAGTACCGACCATACAAGGGAATTGCTGAAAAAGGAACTTGAAATAAGGCTTGAAGAATTGCATGCCAAATGGCATTATACCTCGCTGGAAAAAATATTTTTTGAAGAAAAGATTTATAAGGAGCTTGAGAAGAAACATGAAACCTGGGATAAGGTCATTCACGCCATCGATCTTGGTTTCAGACCATTCTTACCCAAGTTGCGCCAACCGGTTACCCGTGAGGATATCCTGAAGTTGACAGAGAAACCGGTGCGAAGGATTTACCGCCTCGATATTGATGAACTGGATAATCAAATCAAGGCCATAGAAGCCGAAATTAAAGAAGTAAACCATCATCTTGCTCACCTGACCGATTATACCATTGCCTGGTTTGAGGGATTGAAAAGCAAATATGGCAAGGGCAGGGAACGTAAAACAGAAATCAGGCTGTTTGATACCATTGAGGTAAGGCAGGTTGCCGTGGCCAATACCAAACTGTATATGAACCGCAGCGAAGGCTTTGTGGGTACAGGTTTAAAGAAAGATGAGTTTGTGGCAGATTGCTCGGACCTGGATGATGTAATTTGTTTTACACGCAGCGGTAAAATGAAAGTGGTGAGGGTGGCCGATAAAGTGTTTATTGGGAAGGATATTATTTACACCGCCATTTTTCAGAAAAACGATGAGCGCACCATTTACAACATGATGTATGTGGATGGTAAAACCGGCATCAGTTTTGCCAAACGCTTTAATGTGGTGGGCATTACCCGCGATAAGGAATACGACCTCACGCAGGGCACGGAACGCAGCAAAGTGCATTATTTTACCGCCAATCCAAATGGTGAGGCCGAAGTGGTTAAAATCACGCTGAGCCCCAATTGTTCTGCACGCATCAAGGAATTGGATTTTTATTTTGAGGAACTTGAAATAAAAGGCCGGAGCAGCAAGGGCAACACGGTAACCAAGTACCCTGTAAAATCAATGAGGTTTAAAGAAGCCGGCAGGAGCACGCTGGCCGGGCGCAGGATTTGGTACGATGACCAGTTTGGCAGGCTGAACACCGATGAAAAGGGTATAGCGCTTGGCATGTTTGATGGGGACGATAAAATTTTAGTGATCTACACCAATGGTTCTTACGAAATAACCGACCAGGAACTCACGCAACGGCTTACCCCTGACGAGGTATTGCTGATCGAAAAATTTAATCCGAAAAAAGTGGTAACCGCCATTTATTACGATCACGATAAACTGCAGTTCAACATCAAGCGGTTCAGGATTGAGACCACCACCCTGAAATCGCATTTCCTTTTTATTAAAGAAGGCAAGCAAAATTACCTAGAGCTGGTAAGCACCTCCGAAGACCCTGTTTTACTGATGAAAACGGGTACAGGCGCTACGGCTAAATTTGAAAAGCTAAAAGTGGCCACGCTGGTGGATGTGATGGGATGGAAGGCCGTGGGCAATAAATTGGTTGACAAAAAAGCCATTGAGCTAAGCTGGGAAGAACAATTGGAGAAGCAATTGCCCGAACAGGGTGAACTCTTTCAATAGCAGTAAACCGGAAATGTTGGTAAAAAATGGCTGAAAGGGCCTTATTTAGCTGGAATGGAGGCTTTTTGACCCTTATTCAGGGGTATTTTGCAAAATTCTTCGCAACATGGAATCAAGCTTCATAACCCCTATTTTTGCCCGTTCACTACAATGAATTGGAAGTAAATTTGTAATTCTTTACATTTAACATCTTTCGCTATAGATATGGATAATACCAAGCAACTCGAAGAATTTGAACATAAGATTACCGGAGAAGATTTGCAGGCAGAAGAGGCCGTGGCTGCTTCTGAAAGGTCGTCCTGGTTTCGGAGGCATAAAAAAGGGATTTTAACTACCACCTCCGAAAAACGTGAAACACCGGACGGGCTTTGGGTAAAATGCCCATCCTGCCGGTTTACCTGCACGGTTATAGAGCTGAAGGAGAACTTATATGTATGTCCTAATTGTAATTTTCATCACCGGATTGGCAGCGACGAGTATTTCGATATCCTGTTTGATAACAAAGATTATTCACGCCTTTTTGATACCATTCGCAGCAAGGATTACCTGAATTTTACCGATTTGAAACCCTATAAAAAGCGGCTGGAGGAAACCTGGGCGAAAACAGATTTGCATGACAGCATGAGCGTTGCGATTGGCAAAGTGGAAGGGTTCGAGCTGGTGATCGCCTGTATGGATTTTGAATTTATTGGAGGCAGCTTAGGCAGCGTGATGGGAGAAAAGATATGCCGTGCTGCTGACTATTGTGTTGAACATAAAATCCCCTTTATGATCATCAGTAAAAGCGGAGGGGCCCGAATGATGGAAAGCGCTTTCAGCCTGATGCAATTACCCAAAACATTAGGAAGGTTGTCGCTGCTAAGCGATGCAAAAATTCCATATTTCTCTCTTTGTACCGACCCCACTTTTGGTGGAACCACGGCTTCATTCTCCATGTTGGGGGATATTATTATGGCCGAACCCGGCGCCCTGATAGGGTTTGCCGGCCCGAGGGTTATTAAAGAAACAATCAAAAGGGATCTGCCCAAGGGTTTCCAGCGCAGCGAGTTTGTGATGGATAAGGGCTTCCTTGATTTTATAGTTGACCGGAAAGAATTAAAAACCAAACTGGGTCAACTGCTTAAACTTTTTACCACTTAGATGGACATCAGCAATAAGTCGGCATTTCACGAATTTTTTATTGAGCAGCGCTTTATAGCAGGGTTGGTATTGTCGGGCACCGAAGTGAAATCGCTGCGGGCAGGTAAGGCAAGCTTTAATGACGCGTATTGCTTTTTTCACAAAGGCGAATTGTTTATAAAAAGCCTGCATATTTCAGAGTATAAGCTGGGAACCATTTACAACCATGTGCCTACCCAGGAACGAAAGCTCCTGCTGAATAAAAAGGAGTTGAAAAAGTTGGAAGCCAAAATGAAGGAGAAGGGTTATACCATTGTTCCGCTCCGTATTTTCTTTACTGCGGAAGGCTGGGCCAAAATGGAGATAGGGCTTGGAAAAGGGAAAAAAGTGCACGACAAACGCGAAACCATCAAGCAGCGCGATACCGAACGCGAAATCCGTCGCATTATTCCCCGGTAATTTCCTTACGGGTTGCCGGCAAACCAAAATGGCTGTACAAAAAGGTTAACAGGAAGGGCGTTACCTCAAAATATGGGATGCGCATCACCAGCCAATCAAATACAAGAAAAAGCAAAAAGAGCACGATCAGCAGCCTGTCGTAGCGCCGGGTAAAAAACCCGATTGCGAAAGTAAGTTCAATGATAAAGCCCATCCAATACAGGAAAAACGCCGTCAGCGGCATGGAGATCAATAGGTAAATCAGCCTGGATTGCCAGTAACCTGGGCTGGTAATCAGAAAATCCTTATGCTGGTCCATCAGGATGGCGCTCATTTGGGTGGGTTCAAAAGCCCCGCCGTTTACTAATTTCCAGATTCCTGCTGACAGAAAAAAGTAGAGGAAGAAATACCGCAATCCCTGCAAAACAAAATAAAACGACCTGAGCGAATAAGTACAGAATAGCAAAGGGAAGAGCAGCCAGGGTATATGTGCTTCAATGGAATTGATTGGGAAAAGTGTGTAGCATTGAACATATATCCAGTTGACAATCAACCAGACCCATGCCAGTTTGGAAGCAGTTGCCGGTTTTTTAAGGAACACTAAAAAGTAAAGCAAGGGAAATCCGTAAAACAATCCATCCAAAACCATTGCGGCCCAATTGTTTTGCAGCACTAGCAAGTGAAGCCCTGTTTGCATGAACAACCAGGTGGTACCATCAAACCGGGTGGAAAACATAAAGGGGTCAAACTGGTAAAGCCAGATACCCTGCCACCATTTGGCAGCGGCCAGCACATAAAAAATGGCGACCCACCAACCGGTAAATTTTATTCGGTGAAGCGCGGTTAGTGGCATAGTATGTTGGTTCCGGTGAGTGTATCCATTTTTTGCTGAAAGACGAATTTTTCTTTGAAATAAAAATAACTGTTTTGCGAAATCTCAACCTTGGAACCTTCCTTTCCAAGCTGTTTGGCCAACCATAATTTATAAATGTTCAGCCTGTCTTGTTGATTTTCCTTGTTTATGAAAAACTTTGAATTGGGTGCAGGCAAACCGGCTTTGTTGAATAAACGTGTTACCTGTTTTTTGTAGAACAACGAATCGCAGCGCGAGGAAATAGCCTGGTGCAGGGTGTATTGAACCTTGTCCCATTCAGCCGGGGTAAAATCTTCTCCCCTCAATGTGTCACCATCAAGTTTCACCACATTTACCAGGTAATCATGCTGTGGTTCAACCTTGGCCGAATACATACCGTAATGAAAAAAGGGGGAAAAAACCATCCCTCTTTTATAGTTTATGGTAAGCTGGGCTATGGCAAAAAAAAGCATACCGGCAAACATCCATTTGGAGTGCCGGTATACTTCTTTTAAAAACATATTGAGTTTAACCCTTGTTAATCAAAATAGCTCATGCTGGTTTTGGGCGTTAGCGCTTTTAATGTGGCTGTCATCAGGGCTATCGTATTTTCAATATCGCTCTTATGCAACATTTCTACGGTGGTATGCATATACCTGAGCGGAATGCTGACTAGTACAGAAGGACAACCATCATTTGCATAGGCAAAACTGTCTGTATCCGTTCCTGTACTACGGCTAAGTGCCCGCCATTGTACAGGGATTTTTTCCTTCACAGCAACTTCTTCCACCAGCCCAAGCAACTTGTTGTGTACCGCAGGCGCATAGGCCAGCGATGGCCCCTTGCCGCAGGCTATATCTCCTTCAATGTTTTTATTGATGAGCGGGGTAGTGGTATCGTGGGTTACATC
>CAYUGH010000093.1:0-16900 GCA_964444195.1 uncultured Chitinophagaceae bacterium | reverse complement strand
AACCCTAATACTGCTTTTGCAGTTGGTTCCCCTCCAGCGGCGGCGATGCTCCACGGGTTTTCCGCCAAAAATCTGTTTCTTTGCCCCTGTAGGTTGCAAAAACGGGTAATCACCATTCGAAAGGAATCAAATCATGGCCATTCTCAAATTCAGGGTTTATTACGAAGAAGATGAAAGTATCTACCGCGATATTCTCATTAAGCATACGCATACTTTTTTAGATCTGTACACCACCATTTTGCATGCCTGGGATTTCGACAGCAAGCACCAGGCTACCTTTTACCGCAGCAACGATAAATGGCAAAGGGGGCGCGAAATAACCCTCGAAAACTACGATAAGCCCTACCCTGTTCCGCCTTTTCTGATGAAGGATACGCTGATTGCTTCGGAAATTAAGGATACCAATCAACGGTTTATTTTCCAGTACGATTTTGCAAAAAACTGGAATTTCCTGGTTGAACTGATTGGCATTAATAAGGATGAAAACCCAAGGATTACTTACCCGTCGGTTAGCCGCAAAGAAGGGATTGGCCCGCAGCAGTACGGAACCCGTGGTTTGCTGGGCCCCAAGTTTGCCGAAATGGAAGAAAAATACGATCTGCCCGCGGGAACCGAAGGCTTTACCGAGGAAGGAGAGGATGGCGTAGCCGAAGACCCTGGTGGCGGTGAGGAAGACCTGGGAGCCGTGGAGGAAGAATAGACTTTCCTGGCAGAAGCAGGTTGTTTGTGTATTTTAACTCCATCGCAACCGGTTGATTATCATTCAACAGATAGGTACAAAGATCAATGCTAACCAAAAAATGAATGGACGAAGCCATCCCTGAAAAAAAGAAACCACTGTTGGTTGTTGTGGCCGGCCCCACCGCTTCAGGAAAAACCGGTGTTGCCATTCAGCTTGCGCGCCATTTCAACACCGAAATACTTTCGGCCGACAGCCGCCAATGCTTTAGGGAAATGAATATTGGGGTGGCGAAACCCACTACCGAAGAGCTTGCACAGGCGCCCCATCATTTTATTGGTTCGCACAGTATTCATGAAAATGTGGATGCCGCCGTTTTTGAATCCTATGGTTTACAGGTGCTTAGCAATATATTTTCCAAACAAAATATTGCCATTGCAGTAGGCGGTACGGGGCTGTACATAAAAGCCTTGTGCGAAGGCATTGACCCAATGCCCGCGATACCCGAAGCCATCCGCATGGACGTGCGCAGGGTATATGAAAACGAAGGCCTGCCAGCATTACAAAGTCGTTTAACCCAGGAAGACCCTGAATATGCAGCCACGGGTGAAATGCAAAACCCCCAACGGGCAATGCGCGCGCTTGAAGTGGCATTGGCCACGGGTAAAAGTATTCGTCATTTTCAGCAGAAAACGGCTGCGGAAAGGGCTTTCAGAACCCTATACCTCGGCATGGAATGGCCGAAGGAAACCCTTCATGAACGCATCAATAAACGGGTTGAACTTATGGTAGAGGCAGGTTTGGTTGAGGAGGTTAAAGCTTTGGTTCCTTTTAAAAACCTCAATGCCCTGCAAACGGTTGGTTACAAAGAGATATTCGATTTTCTCGATGGAAAAACAACCCTTGAGACAGCCATAGACCTGGTGAAAACCCATACCCGGCAATATGCCAAGCGGCAAATGACCTGGTTTAAAAAAGTAGAAGGGATGCATTGGGTGAATCCCTCCATTACGGGTGAGATGATTGATTTGATCAATGAAAGGCTCTAATATCAGTGTATGCCGCTGTACCCTAACCTGTTGTAAAGCCATTGTGTTAAACTCGTGCAGTAACGGGCAGAGCAAAATTCCCACAAAGATTTTTCCATATATTTACCCGACCGATTTAAAGGATCGGGTTCTACGCCTGGCTTACAAATCAACCTTCATGATAAAACTTTTCCTCCCGGTTGTTGCATACATTCTACCAGGCTGTATTTCGCTTTACGCACAGGAAGCGCGGCTGATGATACCCATTGAACATGAGGAAGCCGTCGTTTCCACAAAATGGAGCCCCGACGGGAAGTTCATTATAACCGCCTCGGTTGATAAAACAGCCAAAATATGGGATGTACAAACCGGGCAGATCCTCGCCGACCTGAAAGGCCACCAAAGCGAACTTACAGATGGCATTTTCAGCCCCGATGGAAAACTTGTGGCCACTACTTCAAACGATGCTACTGCCAAACTCTGGGATGCTAAATCGGGCAGGCTTCTTTTCACGCTGAACGAGCATACAAGCCCAGTACATGAGGCGCTTTTCAGCAGCGATAGCCGGTGGCTGGCCACCCGGTCGGCCTGGGATCAAACCATTAAAGTTTGGGATACCCAAACCGGAAAATTACAGGCCGGTATAGAATCGGCGAATAAAGTTCCCATCCGTGCTTTTTTCAACCCCGATGGCAACCTTTTGTATGCCGTTTTCGATAACGAATTCTTCCAGGTTTGGGATTGGAAAGCTAAAAAAATGATTCGGGAAGCTAAATACCCCCAACACCCGGTTTGTGATATGGCCGATATGTCCGCTGATGGAAGCCTGATGCTTACCGTTGACAGTCTTCGTAACGTTTGCATCTGGAACCTTCCATCCGCTGATCTGGCGGCAACATTTCCCTTTCCCGATGAGCAGGAATTTACCGCTGCTTCTTTTAGCCCCGATGGCAGCATGGTATTGATTGCAAAATCAGATTTTACCCTGATGACCATTAATGCTTCTACCGGGCAAAAGATTAAAGACTTCCCGCGGCAACATACCGGGCTGATTACAACCGCAAAATTCAGCCCCGATGGCAAAACAGTGCTGACCACTTCCTGGGATAAAAAAAGTATAACCTGGGATGCCCAATCAGGCGATACCCTCCATACCATTGAAGGTTCATTTGAAGCCGCTGAATTTGACCCCACAGGCGAACTGGTTGCATTTTCCTCATTCGAGTATCATCCTGAAATATGGGATAGTTCCGGTGTATTTTTCATTGACCTGATTGGAAAAATCACCCCTATCACCGGCATTCATTTCAACAAGGACGGCTCCATGCTTATGGTTAAAACTTCCTTTGACGGAAACCATATCTGGAACCTTAATACAGGTAAATTGGTGGAAGATATAAAGGTGGATGGGGATGAAACCAACACTTCGGAATTAAGCCCCGATGGCAGCCTGGTGGCTACAACAACAGGCGCCGCTTTTGCAGAAATCTGGGATGCGCGATCAGGCAAATCCAATACTACCCTGCGTGACAAAAACTCCATCGTTACAGGAACCTTATTCAGCCCCGACAGCAAAAGGATCATCACTTTTTCTGAGGATAGTTCATTAAAAATTTGGGATACCGAAACAGGCAATCCTATTTCAGAATTTACCGGGTCGGATTTCTCCCGTTCTATAGTTGGGTTTAATAAGGCAGGAGATAGGTTCGCGCTTACGAATAGCGACTTTAGAATATCCATATATAATGCCTCAGGAAGCGGGACTGCTGTGCAATTAGAAGGGCATAAAAAAAGTATACACTCACTCGATTTTTGTCCTGACGGCACGCAGTTGCTGAGTACCTCGCAGGATGGTGAAGCGAAATTGTGGAATAGCGCTACAGGCGAATTACTGGGCAGCTTCCCTGTTCCTAATGATGTTGCCTCCAACGGCCTGTTCAGCCCGGATGGAAAAAGTTTTTTAGCCGTTTCAGACAGGGGAAAGGCTGACATGTATAATGCTGAAACATTGCAGGAGGAAGTATCCTTTTTAGTACCGGTAGGCGACGACCTGTTTGCAGGCTTCAGCCCCGACAGTAAGCAATTGATCTTATTGAAGCAGGACTCTATCATCAGCATTCATGAGGCTTCCACGGGAAAACCCATCAAAGAAATTAACCTTGGCTATAAAACCTATTTTGATGATATCAATTTCGCTAAAGGCCTGATTGCAGCGAGTAATAATGCCGAAGCGAGGCTCATTTCCATTGAAACCGGAAAATTGCTCGCCAGCCTCTTTTCCTTCCCTAAAAAAGAATGGGCCATTGTGTATCCGTCGGGCATGTTCGATGCATCGCGCGGGGCCATGGAAATGATGTATTGGGTAAAAGATATGGAAGTGATTGAATTGTCGCAGATGAAGGAAGGATATTATCAGCCCGGCATGTGGGATATGGCCCTCCAGGGTAAAACACAAATGCCGGTGGCCGATGTAAACAATTTGGGCATGCAGCCCGATGTGGAATTAGGCGAATTGAAGGATGGCATTTTGCCGGTAACCCTGACCAAAAGGGATGGCGGTTATGGGAAAGTGGTAGTATTTGTAAATGACAAAGAAGTGATACCCGATGCCAGGCCGGCAAACTTTGATGCGGCCCAGCAGAAACAAAGCTTTACTATAGATGTAAGTAAATTTATTTACCCGGGAATAGATAATGAAATAACGGTAAAGGCAGAATCGGAAGATGGGAGCCTGAAGAGCCGCGGCTTAAGTAAGAAAGTGAAAAGAAAGGTAGAGCTTTCCAATAGCAAACCTGCGTTTTATGCTATTATATGCGGTACCTCGCAATATGCCGATATTTCGCTGAAGCTGAATTTTACCGTTAATGATGCAAAAGCCATTGCGGAAGCCATGAATATAGGAGCTTCAAATCTTTTTGGGAAAGACAGTGTGCACATTTTTTTATTAACAAGCCCCGGCGCTACTTTAACTACAAAAGATAATATCAGGAAGGTCTTTGAAGATGTTCGCAAAAAAGCCAAACCCGAAGATGTGGTATTGGTGTACCTGAGCGGGCATGGGCTTGCAATAGGCAGTGAGGGCAAAGGTGATTTTTACTATCTTACGAGGGATGCAAAAAGCAAGCTTGCCGAAGATTACAGGAATGCCAAATCGAGGGAACCGGTTACCGTTAGTACCGAGGAGCTTACACAATGGATGAATGTAATACCTGCGCAAAAAAACATCATGATCATTGATGCTTGCGGAAGCGGGAAAGCCGTTGAAAAAATATTCACCGGGCGCAGCCTTGAAACCTCTCAAATAAAAGCCATTGACCGGATGGTGGAACGGACGGGGTTATTCATCATCAGCGGCTGTGCATCGGACGAGGAAAGCTTTGAATCAAACAGCCTCGGGCAGGGGTTGCTTACCTATTCCTTGCTTGAAGGGATAAAAGGAGCGGCGCTTAAAGACAATATTTTCGTTGATATCCTGAATATATTTGAGCATGCAAGGGAGGAAGTGCCTAAAATGGCCCGGGAAGGCGGGAATACACAGGAACCCCAGATGCTTGTGCCCCAAAAAGGAAGCTTCGATATTGGCATCATTAACGAAAGCGACAGGAAAAAAATTCATTTAGCCACCCCCAAACCTGTTTTTGTAAAAGCCTACCTGGTTGAATCTACCATGTTTGATGATACCCTGAACCTTTCCACCCTGATCAATGATAAATTAAGGACCATCAGTGAAAATAAAACAAGAAAAGAGGAGATCATCTTTATTGATGCTGACAAGTACCCTGGGGGCTGTAAAATCACCGGAGGATATTCGCTCGAAAATGATTTGATTTCCTTTAAAGGTTTTTTGAATTGCGATCAGCTAAAAACCCCCATTACAGTTGAAAAGAAGAAGCAGGATGAATTAGTAAAAATAATTATTGACCAATCGCTGAAAGCATCGGTAAAAAAGTAGAAAGCTCCTGTTAAATGCCTTGATATTAACCCGACGCTATCGTACCGATTTCACGGTAAGCCTGAGCAGGTTCCAGTCGTTGCCTGTTTCTGTTCTTCCCAGTTTCACACTTCGTGTACCCATATTTATCAAAGGGTCAAGCAATCCTTTCAGGCTTGCATTTCTTGCAGTAATAACGCCTTCCTGGTTAAAAATGGATTGAGGATTTGGTATAGGGTCTTTTACAGCCAGCACAAAAAAGTTATCAATGCCCGCAGGCTCAATTACCGTGTATTCGCCGAGTGTATATTCCGGGATGATCACTCCATCAGGGCCGCGTTTGGGGAATTTTTCACCCGAACCCTTTTCAGGGTATAAAAGCGCCATGGCGCCATCCTTATCAATGCCAAAAGCATAAACGTATTTATCCTTAATATCCAAAAGCGGGTTATTTATTTGAGCGGTCGCCACCATTTTCAGGGTAGCTGTCACGCCTAATTTCACCCCTTCGCTGCCTGCCGCATGGCCTACTGAATCCGTAACAACCAATTCGAAAGGAAAATCATTATTACCCGGACCGCTTACCTGCAGCCACCCGCGAACACGCCCTATCCTTACGGCATATTCAAACAGCTTATTGGCCAATCCATCTATTTCGCCTTGCGATGGAGAATTTAATACATGCCTGTTCGTTTCGTTTGGCAAAGCCTCGAGGCTGTCCTTAGCAGCGCTTGCACGGTTCATCAGGTAATAAGCAGGCTGACCGGCTTCATCCAACTGCCCGCTTACATGGTATTGCGCCAAAGCAGGATCGTTGGTCATTTGGTACGAAGTGCCGGGTAAAAAATACTTTGAAAGCCCTTTCTTCAATTCGGATGGAACCGGCAGAAAAAAGATGGCTGTGCGAATGCCGGGTTTTGATACGGTGGCTTCAAACTCTTTCCAGGTGGCGGCGTTTACCAGGTCACCCTTTACCTGCATCTGAAGCCGGCCTTTATAATACCAGCCGCTTACATCAGGCACAACAGTTTTCAGGTTATCCACCCATTTGCCGGGTGTTGCTTTTCGCAAGGCAGCATATTGCGCGGCAATTTTTTGAACCCCCGCATAATCAAAAGGATTCTCGGGAACATAAATGGTCAATAAAGGTTTCTCCTCGCTCACCCAGTTGGTCAGTTCAAAAAAACGGCCGGCCTCAAGGTCTTTTTCATTTCCTTTTATTAACCTGACGGTGGAAGCTGCCACTCCAATAATGGAATCAATTTTTATAACCGTCTCATTTTTGCCAACCATGCCGAACTCGTTTCCCTTGCGCAGCCCAAGCCCGCTTCCCGCGCTTATTTCCCAACCCTTACCGTCAGCGCTTTTGCGCAACGAAACAATGGTTCTATTAGTTAGACCGGCCGAAGGTATGCCCAGCAGGTTTTGCTTTAAACGGGTTTCGGTTCCCACAATCTGCGGCTCCTGTGCCACCCCATTGCTTTTCAAAATATTGCGGATGGCTGTAAACAGGTTCCCCACTGAAACCGATGTGGGCGATTGTCCCGCAGCCGTCATTAATGCCATAGTAAAGGCGCCATGCTGCAAACCATCCCCATCCGTAGCTTCGGCAGCAAGCTCGGTATCCTGCGCCGCCGAAATAACGAGCAAGCGGTCGCCCGCTACCGTTTCAGGCGCAGGAGGCAGGAAAGCATCCTTGGCATCATTCGGGTTCATTTGTATTTTCCGAAACTTAGGTCTGTTGTACACCGGCTCCCCTCCCCGCGACATGCTGCCGCTATGGCAGCAGTCAAATATCACGGTCAGGTTTACCCCTTTGCCCAAAAGGCCGTTATACCAAAGCCGTTGCTCCTTGTCGCGTATATCGCTCAAAGGGTTTTTCCAGGCATCGGCCGGCACCAGGGTTTCATCAAGCTTATCATATTCAGGCGACAGGCTGTTGGGTTGCTGGCTTCCATGCCCTGCATAAAAAATAAAAACCACATCTCCTTCCTTTACCCGTTCTGTCAGTTTAGCCACTTCGTCCATCATGCGTTTGCGGGTTGCTTCCTGGTTGTACACTTCCGTTATGTTTTGCCCCACAAAACCAAACCTTGATAACAGGAGGCTTTTCATGGCCTGCGCATCATTTATACAACCCTCGAGGTTGCTGAAGCCTGATCGTGAACCGGCCTCACTGTTTTTTGGCAAGCCCCCTTGTGGTTCGTACTGGTTTATGGCAATCAGCAGCGCATGCTTGGTTTGCGCATCAGCCTGCTGTGCTAACAATACAAAACAAACAACCAACCCGGTCAATAGTATTCTCATCCTGCTTTTGATTACCCGGCTATGCCAATTACACAATAATCCCGGGCTTTTGTACATGAAAAATTATCCCCATTTTTTAATCGCAACAAACCTAATGAAAAAGAAAATGAAATTATTTATGCATAAGTGCGTTATCCGCCTCCACAAAAAAGAATTTGCAGTAATGCTCCTGAAAAGCAATAATTTTCAGGCACAATTGCTTAAAATTTGCAGTCATCGGAATACATGGAGTAGCGATCACCTTTCCTGATCCGGCTGTAAAACAAATTTAGTATGAGGCATTTATTTTTAATTATTGCTTGCCTGTTGTTATGTTTTTTGGCCGGCAGCCAGCAAATCAGGTTGGGCATACCGCTTGGGCATACCCGCGAAATCATCCAATCATCATTCAGCCACGACGGTAATTATGTATTGACTGCATCAAAGGACAGGACCGTTAAAATATGGGAGGTAGCCTCGCAAAAATTAGTGGCGGAATTTGTTTCGCCCGATGGCGATATTAAATCTGCCCTGTTCAGCCAAAATGATAAGCAATTGCTGGTAGCCACTGCCGGCTCAAATCTTGCAAGGGTTTGGAATATTGCATCAAGGGAAATGGTTTTTTATGTCAGGGATTCGGTAGCCAACCTGCAAACCGCCGGTTATAGCCCCGATGGCTCGCGGATATTAACCGTATCGGTGTGGGGCGGGCTCCAGGTATGGGATGCGGCAACAGGCAGGTTGGTATGCTCTCCGGCAGGTTCTATCAACCAAAAAGATACCGCCAGGATATTGAACATGTTACGCTCCAATTCTTCTACCGGTGGATTGGATAAATCCGATGTTGAAATACAGATAAAAGAGTTTAAGCGGATATTTGAAGGCGATTCATCCCGTATCCAATACTTTAGCCCCGATGGTAAAATCATTCTCAGCAAATATGGCGACAGTGTATTAAAAACCTGGGATGCAGCTACCGGCAAACTCATTTCCACCATCGTGCCGGCATCAGGCATTATTTCAGCCGCTTCGTTCAGCGCCACCGGCCAAATGATAGCCATTGGTTGCAATAACGGCGCCATTCTTACCTGGGATGTTTCGCTGCAAAAGTTCACTCAAAAAAAACTAAAGATCTCACCGGACAGGGTGAATTACCTCGCGTTCAGCCCCGATGGAAAAACCCTGTTATCCTGCCAGCCTAATGCAAAAGTTTCGCTTTGGAATGTTGAATCGGGAAAAATGCTAAACCAACTGCCTGTGGCGCCTTACAGGCTTGTTACCGCTACCTTTTTAGCCAATGAGGGCAGGATAATCACCACAGAAAAAAGCAATGAAATAAAAATATGGGATGCAAAAAGCCTTTCGCTGCTTGCAACCTTAACCGGGCATAGCAAAAATATAACCCAACTATCGTTCCATAAAAAAACCGGGAAGCTGCTTACAGCCGGAGAAGATCTTGCTGCAAGGCTTTGGGATATTGCAACAGGCCGGCAGTCAGCAATATTTTCAGGCAATGCACACCTTATTAAATCAATTGATATTTCACCAAACCATTCCTTATACCTCATTAATAATTCTTCAGATGCTGTATGGGTATACAAAACAGGAAATAACAGCCCCGTTGCCCGCTTGGCAGCACATAAAGGTTCCATAAACAGCGCCGTTTTCAGCCATGATTCTAAAAACATCCTGACTGCATCAACAGATCAGACCATGAAGACCTGGGATGCTCAAAAAGGATCGGTGATCAGCACTTTCACCAATATAAAATCCGCTTCGCTAAATGCAGTGTATAATGAAAATGACAGTTTGATCCTTACAATGGGGCGCAGTAATTTATTGCTGCATTTATTGGACGCAGGAACCGGCAAAGAACTAAGAAATTTTATAGGGCCCAAAAAGGAAGCCATTAATGCCTTTGATATACAAAAGGATGGCTCTAAAATAATTTCCGCCTCCAATGATGGTACCGCTATTATTTGGGATGCCGTAAAAGGAGGGATGTTGCAGAAATTGAAAGTTTTCTCGCCCGGAATAAACAGGACCTATTCCGGCAGCGGCCTGATCATTGATCCCGAACGCGACACGGTATTGACCATAACCGACCCCGTTAGCGGGAAAACTACAACCAAAGAAGCTTACGCCTATGACGTATTGTTTGCAGCCTTTTCTCCCAACGAAAGGCAGGTTATGACCGCATCCGACAATGGAATGGTCTTTCTCTGGGATTCTACAAGTTCCAGTGAACCCGCCATGCAAATCATGGCCAGCCGCCAACCGGTAAGCTTTGCGGCCTATAACGAAACCGGCAACGAAATATGGGCAAGGGGCTGGGGCGATTCATTGAAAGCGTTTGACGCCAATACCGGCGCCCGGCTGCATTCCATACCACTGGATAAAAATTTTGAGATAAAGAAGATTGACCATAAAAAGGGAATTGTATATGCCGCCAACAATGCCGAACTGGGATTATTTTCTTTAAAAGAAGGGAAACACCTGCTCAGTTTTTTTTGCATTGATAGCACTGATTGGGCAGTGGTTCACCCTTCGGGGCTTTTTGATGCTTCGCCCGGTGCCATGGAAAAAATGTATTGGGTAAAAGGGCTTGAAATAATTGAGCTGGGGCAAATTAAAAGCCGGTATTACCAGCCCTTTCTTTGGAAAATGGTTATGAATGGAACTCCGTTGAGAAGCGTGGAGGGCATGGAAGAATTAAAGATGTATCCATTGGCAGAATTGGGTTCGCTTGAAGATGGAATTTTACCGGTTACCCTGTACAAAAGAGATGGAGGTTATGGGCAGGTTTCCATACTGATCAATAAAAAAGAAGTGGTTGAGAATGCGCTTGACAATAACCCTGACCACGAAAGCAATTCGATACCCATCAGGGTGAACATAAAGCCATACCTGGTAAAAGGAATGGATAATGAAATTTTGATAAGGACTGAATCTGCCGATGGTTTTGTTAAAAGCAGGGGAATTGGGATCATTCATAAAGAACAAGGCCCGCTTAGTTTGGCCGCCCCATCTTTTTATGCAGTTATCTGTGGCACTTCGGAATACAGCAACCCAAATATCAATCTCCAGTTTTCGGGTAAGGATGCCCGCAGCATGGCCAAAGCGCTTGGAATAGCCGCCTCCAACCTGTTCGGCAAAGACAGCACCCATATTTTTTTACTTACCAGCCCCGGCGATAGCTTAACGTCCAAAAAGAATATTGCGGCGGTTTTTAATGCCATTAAAAGCAAAGCAAAACCCGAAGATATTGTGATGGTTTACCTGAGCGGGCACGGCTTATCCATGGGTGCAGAAAAGGGCGATTTCTTTTACCTGACCAATGAAGCAAGCATCGGGGATTATGATGATTTCAAAGACCCGGTTATCCGACAGAAACAGGCTATCAGCACCACGGAATTTACAAAATGGCTGAAAGATATTCCCGCACTAAAACAAATTATGATCATTGATGCCTGCGGCAGTGGAAAAGCAGTTGATAAAATGATTACCCAAAGGGATATTGATCCCTCGCAGATTAAAGCCATTGACCGTATGAGGGACCGGACTGGTCTTTACATCCTGAGCGGATGCACGGCAGATGCTGAAAGCTTCGAATCGAATGCATACGGGCAGGGGCTGCTTACCTATACCATACTACAAGCTATTAAAGGCGCTGCACTCCGTGAAAACGGGTATGTTGATTTGTTGACCTTGCTCAACTATGCCAGCGACCAGGTGCCCATTATTGCGGCGGGCGTAGGCGGCATTCAAAAGCCGCAAATATTGGTGAATAAAACCGGCAGCTTTGATATAGGAAGAATAAGGGATGAAGATAAAAGCCAGATACCGCTTGCACAGGTTAAGCCTGTATTTTTCAGAAGCACCTTGCTGGAAGAAACAAAGAAAAGAGACATCCTAAAACTTTCGCAGGCGCTTAACAATCAATTGCGCGAATATTCGTACAGCCCCGGTGGCGATAACCGTTTTATATTTTTAGATACCGACGATTATCCCGGCGGATGCAGTTTTAGCGGAGGTTATTTGGTTGAAGGCAACCTGCTCCATTTTACAGGAAGCTTGCTCTGCGGCGATAAGGAGGAGGCCATCAACCTAAAAAACCAGAACAAGGAGCAATTAATGAAAAGCCTGGTTGAATTGGCTAATAAAAGAAGAAAATAAATACATGTAACAGTATAAAGATTACCCGTAACAGATATGCTAAGCAAGATATTGTTATTTACATTTTTTTTATTCTCCTGCATGCTAATGATAGCCCAACCCAATGCAGACTCGCTTACATTTATGCAAACTATAAAAACCGGTAACGAATGTTTCGACCGGAAAGCCTATGATTCTGCCTTTACAATTTTTAAAACCGCCTATGATATTGCAAAAAGTAAAAATATGCTCGACTACTATTCGGCTACCGGCTGCCTGGTGGATATGGGGCATTGCCTGTACAATAAAAAACAATATGCCAAATCGCATGCTTATTACTACGAAGCATTACTAAATGGCCGTAAATACAGTCACCACAAGGCTTTGCGGATAAAGGCACTCCAAATGTTGAATTCGGTCCATGAGCTCATACAAGATTTAGATTTACCCTTTACCTACCCTGCATTTACCAACTACACCGAGCAAATTGTAATGGCCGATATAGATTCTGTTTTGTGGCAAAAAGGAGATTCGGCGCTTGTACGGGTAAAGGCAGGATCGATCGATGGGGTTATCCCTGAAAAAAATAATGCGGCTTCGGTATATTCCATAAAAGATGCTACCACCGGCACACAAGGCGATTACAAAGGCATTGCCGAATTCAGGACCATTGGTAAAAACAAAAGCATGGCGATTATAAAAACAAAGGAGGGGACTACCATTCTGAAAGGCTGGCAGGTGTATATTTTGTCCAACGTACCGGATGTAGCCGCTAATTCAGGAATCAACAAGGTATTTTGCCAGAACATTAAATGGCAAAGCAACGATAGATACCTTGACATTTTTAACAGGCGATACTTTTACTACTTTGCCGATAGCCTGTACACCCGCGACCTGATGGATATTCTCCTGAATGAACTGACAGATGTGGTAAACAGGTTGGGGGCCGACACCCTGAAAGCCGGCTCCGTAATGGCCCAGGTAATGGAAGATGGCATTTTTAAAGGGAAAAATTTTATCCGTGCCTTAAACGAATCGAATGGAACCACCATCAATTATTATCTCAGGTTCCTGGTGGATTATCCATTTGACTATTCCGCTGTGCCCTCCCGTTTTTCAGAGCAATATGCCACATGGGTATTGGGTAAAACGCCCATGGACAGGGATGATATAAAAAGCTATATACTGGGTAATGAAAAGGTATCGGATGAAATGATTGAAAGGGCCTTAAAGATGGTAAAGCAAATAGAGGAAAAAAACCTGGTGGATTATTGGGTAGATGAAGGCCTGGGCTTTATTGATAAAAACTACTGGAAAGATTTATTATCACAGGCTCGGTTATTGTACCATTTCGGGCGGGCAACAAAGCGCCTCGATTGCCGGGCATGGGGCGATTTTTTTGATGCCGTTCGCTTAAAGGATTATGGAAGAACACAAAGAGCAGATAGCCTGCTCAGGTCTTCTTATCAAAATTTTAAAGAGGCTGGATCTGCAGAAGGTATGCAATGGATCAGTTCGGTACGGAATGCGGTAATGGATAGCGCCGGCATACAGATGAATATTCAGCGCATGCACAATCTTCAGTATGATATTGTAACTTCTCCCAACGAACGCTACTTTGCCACAGCCGGTGTTGACCGCACCATAAAAATATGGGATATTAATTTAGGCAAACAGGTAAAATCAATAGATGCTCATGATTATGAAATTAAGCATTTAGCCTATAACCCCGGCGGCCGTTACCTTGCCAGCGTTTCGGAGGACAGCACCATTAAAATATGGAACACATTTACCTACGGATTGATGAATACGATCCATACAAATACCCCACACCATTTTGCTGCTTTTTCACCCGATGGTAAAACACTTGTTACTACCGGCAAAGATTCTGCACTTTACTTTTGGCACCCATTTACCGGCGAACTGAAACAAAAAATAAAATCACCCGGTAGCAATATCCTGCAGTTCAGTTTTTTACCGCGCGTCCCTGACAAGATGTATTTCATTTCCACTGACAGCGCTATGTACTCGCTTGAAATTTCTTCGGGAGAAACGGTACAAATACTAAAACAAAAACGCAGGTTCCTTGGAATGAAGATCAGCAAAACAGGGAAATATCTCTGCCATTATTCGGGAGATTCTACTCTAACCATTTATAACCTTGCAGGCGGGCGTTATGTATATGGCGACAGGAATTATTATTGGAATTTCCTCGATTCAAGGTATTATTCCACCGGTGATTTTTCGCCCGATGAAAAGTACTTTATTTTCATGAGGCCCGATACCACCACGGTTATCGTTGATCTTGAACAGCGGCTTTCTGTGCCCTTTCATAGCTATATTACCGGGCAGTATGCTTTTAACAATTCAGGCAAATACTTTATCACCCAATATGTTGGCCCGCCTACAGTGGTTGACTTTTCAGCCATTGATTTCAATAAGGCGTACCATGCATTTTACAAAAGCGCTTCGCGCGACGAACAATATGAAAGCTATTTTGCGCTGAAAGAAAAGGAATTTAAAACCGGCTATGGACCCGTGCTCGACATGCGCTTCCCCGGCAACAATAATACTTTACAACTCACTTCGTACGGCACCTATGATCTTGACCTTTCAAGCGGCAGATCAACCCTGCTGTATCCTGATCCGCCCTGGGTTTCGGGCTACAATGAATGGCCTGCAGGAGACAACATTACTCTATTCCGAAAAACATCAGTCAACGACACCTTATATATTTTTGATCATAAAACTAAAACCCTCCTGTCCAAAACCTGGCTGACCAACCGGGAGCAAATAAATGCAATTGCCTTTTTTGCCAACGATACCAAATTGCTGGTAAGCGGAAAAAAGGGAACCGTAACCTGCTGGAACCTGCAAACGAAATCAATTGAATATACCCTTGAAAATATTGGGGGTAAACATGCCGCTGTGTTTGGCATTCAGCAGGTGCCCGGATCTTCAAACTTTGTTTTGTTGCGCGAACGATCAAGGCCGTATTTGCTGAACGTTGAAAAAGGCGCAATCATGGACAGTCTTTCCATTGGATTTGCGAGGGGAATTGCCTTCAACCGGGAAAAATTCTGGATGACTGACAGTGTGGGCAAATTGTATTCGGGATACACAAAAAATCTTCAAGTAACTGACACCCTTACATTCAAATCATCCGGCAGTTTTTTTGATGTGATCAGAACGTCGGCAAGTGGCAAATACCTGATGCTGCTCGATGTTCCTTTTTGCCATATTATGGATACGGAAACAGGCAAGATTGTACAAAGCATAAAACCTGATCTCAGCAACCTGCAATGCATGGCCATCAGTCCCGATAATTTACAGTTGTTTGCAGCCAGCATGAATGGGGAGATTGCCATGTATGCCATTGAAACCGGCAAGCGGGTAGCCAGAATTTACCTGCCCACGGCCTCAGACCCAATACTGACCGATACCCTCGGGCATTACCTGGCATCCAAGTCCGCGCTCCAGCATGTAATATTCACCAAAGGTTACCGCGCTTTTAACTACGATCAGTTCGACCTTGAACTGAACCAGCCCCATAAAGTATTGGCAGCTATAGGAAGGTCGGATGCAGCAACCCTTACTGCCTTTGAAAAAGCCTGGGAAAAGCGGATGAAGAAAAACGGGGTAGCACAAACCCGTGGTGAAAATTCCTCCATCCCTTCAATAATTATTCATGACCGCAGCGCTATAAAACCGGCCACCGCTCAATCGTACTATACTATAAAAACCGAATGCTACGACCTTAAAAATAAGCTCAGCGAATTAAAGGTTTCGGTTAACGATGTGCCGGTAATGGATAGCCTTTTTAACCTTTCGAAATTTGATACAACTTCCATTATTCTGAATGTGGCTATTCCGCTTACGCCCGGCAATAACAGGGTAAAAATTTATTGCATAAACAAAACAGGCGGGGCAAGCTATAAGGAATACATTGATATCTTCAACACTGCTTCGGCCAAAAAACAAAAGACATGGTTTATAGGGCTCGGTGTGGCCAGCTATGCCGATACTTCAAACAACCTTACCTATAGTGTAAAAGACATCCGTGACCTTACCAAAAAACTAAAATCAATTTACCCCGACCTGATTATTGACACGCTGATCAATAAGCAGGTGACTTTACAAAACATAGAAGCACTGAAGAAAAGACTTGAAAAGGTTGCCATTTCCGACCGGGTGATTATGGCCGCTACCGGTCATGGATTATTAAGCGATAAGCTTGACTTTTACTACGCTACCTATGATGTAAATTTTAATAAGCCCGAACTCAATGGATTGCCTTATGATCAACTGGAGCAAATACTGAATGGAACCGCTGCCAGGCAAAAACTGTTATTGATTGATGCCTGCCATTCGGGTTTGGTGGATAAGGATAATGTTGAAAATGCCAAATCGGTAGTGTTGACAGAAGACAGCGCTAAAGGTGAGATCAATATAAAAGAAACAAGGGGTTTTAAACCCAAAGTAACCCAGAAAGTAGATGAGGCCAATACTTTTACGCTGATGCAAAATATGTTTGCCGACTTTTCAAATGATAACGGTATCGTGGTTATTTCTGCTGCGGGCGGGCTCGAATTTGCGCTTGAATCGGCAAGGTGGAATAATGGTGTGTTTACCTATTCGGTTTTGAAAGGGCTTGAAGGCGAAGCCGATAAGGAACTGAACGGCGGCAACAATGACAAAAAGATAAGCGTACAGGAACTGATGCGGTATGTAAGCGCCATGGTGCCCGAACTGACCAAAGGAAAACAACAGCCTACTTCAAGAAGGGAGAACCTTGAATTTGACTGGATATTGAAATAAGAT
>CAYUGH010000092.1:12827-16903 GCA_964444195.1 uncultured Chitinophagaceae bacterium | reverse complement strand
GGTTGATTGATGTAAGCTCGTTTCTTCAACCCGATGGCCGTTTGAAATGGCAGGCCCCTGCGGGAAATTTTACCATACTCCGCATTGGCTATACCAGTACAGGACATACTAATTATACCGGTGGCAAAGGTCTCGGTCTTGAATGCGATAAGTTTAACCCCGAAGCGGTAAAGCTGCAATTTGATAACTGGTTTGGCAGGGTGTACAAGGAAGTTGGGGATAGCCTTGCCCGTAGAGTATTAAAGGTTTTTCATATTGATAGTTGGGAATGTGGAAGCCAGAACTGGTCAGCTAATTTTCCTACTGAATTCAAACGCAGAAGGGGTTATGCGCTGGAGCCTTACCTGCCTGTGATGCTTGGAGTACCCGTAGAAAGCGCAGCCAAAAGCGAAAAGGTTTTGAAAGATATTCGTGAAACCATTGGCGAATTGGTGAATAATGTTTTTTATGAAACGCTTACACCCTTGGCACACAAGTTGGGATGCGAAGTGAGCGCTGAAAGCGTAGCGCCTACCATGGTTAGCGATGGCATGCGGCATTATGGATCTGTTGACCTTCCCATGGGTGAATTTTGGTTGAACAGTCCTACGCATGATAAACCCAATGATATGCTTGATGCTATTTCTGGCGCTCATGTGTATGGGAAGAAGATCATTCAGGCTGAATCATTCACTTCCATAAGGATGAACTGGAAAGAATATCCCGGTATGCTGAAACCGCTTGGTGATTTGAACCTGGCAACAGGTGTAAATAAACTTGTGTTTCATGTGTTTGCGCATAACCCCGTACCTACAAAAAAGCCCGGCGTTACACTGGATGGAATAGGATTGTTTTTTCAGCCCAATCAGACCTGGTGGAAAGCCTCCAAAGCCTGGGTGGAATACATAACCCGGTGCCAGGCATTGTTGCAGTTGGGGGATCCGGTTACAGACATTGCTGTTTTTACAGGTGAAGAGGCGCCAAGGCGTGCCCTGTTGCCTGAGCTATTGGTACCGGTAATGCCGGGCTTGTTCGGCGATAGTTTGGTGGCGGCTGAAAAAAAGCGTTTGACCAATGAAGGGCAACCCATGCGCAGCAAACCCGATGGAGTAAATGCGTCAGCTAATATTGCCGACCCTGTTGTGTTGATGCATGCGCTCAGGGGATACCGGTATGATTCCTTCAATAAAGATGCACTGATGCGGTTGGCTAAAGCAAAGAATGGAATGATCATGATGCCCGGCCAACCCGGGTATAAAATGTTGGTGCTTCCGGGTGCTAATCGTATGGATCCGGGTGGAAATGATTTATCAAAGGAAGTTACTGATAAGGTGAACGAATTGACTGCAGCGGGGGTGCCATTGTTAAATAGTACAACTGATTCTAAACTTAATAATCCACGCACCGGTCTTAATGGAACCTGGTTAAAACCGGATTTATCCGCATTGGGAATTGCTCCTGATTTTATAGCGGTTGAAAGCGAAAAGCCTGCACCGGCCATTTCATGGAACCACCGGAAAATAAATGAATCTGATATTTATTTTATCAGCAATCAGCAACAGAAGAAGCGAAAGCTAAAGTTTTCTTTCAGGGTTAGCGGAAAACAGCCTGAAATATGGAATCCTGTTACCGGTAAAATGTATGATATCCCGACCTGGGATAACTCAGGTAACAGAACAGCCATTGAACTAACTATGGAGGATGGGGAGGCATTGTTCGTGGTCTTCTCAAACGGGGTAAATTCTGTGGTAAAAGTTATGCCATTTGCTAAATCAACTGCTGTTGATACATTAGCGATTAGGGGTGAATGGAAAATTAAATTTGATACATCTTCAGGAGGCCCGGTGAAATCTATTTCTGCCAACAATTTGGTTAGCTGGACCCAATCAACAAATGATTCAATCAAATATTATTCCGGTACCGCAGTGTATTCAAATATTATAATGGCTGATAAGAAGGTTTTAAATGCCAAATCAGTGTTCTTAGCCATTGATAGTCTGTACAATATAGCGGAAGTTTCCATCAACGGAAAACGCTGTGGCACCATCTGGACATCACCTTTGCAATTAGATATAACCGGCCTGTTGAAGAAAGGAAAAAACACTATTGAAATTGCTGTTACCAATACCTGGCATAACCGCTTAATTGGCGATCAAATGTTGCCTTCCGATCATCGCAAAACCTGGACTACAGCGCCTTTCAGGCTGGAAGGTAAACCATTGGAACCGGCAGGTATGGCAGGGGAAGTTAAAATTGTCTTTTAGGGCAAATAGGAATATTATCCATTGGTTGATGAAGATATCCTATTGTTACCCAAGGGAATCAATTCTACTTTTAATTTCTCAAATTATGCTTGTCAGATCATGATAGTCAAACGATATTTCGAAGACTATTCGGAAGGGGATAAACGCACCACGATGGGGCGTACCATTACCGAAACCGATATAGTAATTCATGCAGGTCAAACCGGGGATTTCTTTCCGCATCATATGGATGAGGAGTGGTGTAAAAGCCAGCCATTTAAAAAGCGGATAGCACACGGCACTTTAATTTTCAGCATAGCAGTGGGTATGACGGCAAATGAGATCAACGAAGTGGCCATGACCTACGGTTATGAAAGATTACGATTTACCAAACCGGTATTTATTGGCGACACCATAAAGGTCCAGGTAACTATTTCTTCTAAAAAAGACCATAAAAAACCACAATATGGCATTGTAACTGAACTTGTTGAAACCTTTAACCAACACGGAGAATTGGTTATGATTTGCGAACACCTTTTATTAGCTGAGCGCATAAACCCAAAAGACAATTCGTAATGGAAAGAATTCAATTAAAGGGAATTACCTGGGACCATAGCAGGGGTTATACCCCATTGATGGCCGCATCTCAAAGATATCATGAATTGCACCCCCATGTTGAAATTGTATGGTCAAAAAGATCGCTCCAGGAGTTTGCCGATTTCCCGATTGAAAAACTTGCTGAAACCTTTGACCTTCTTGTGATCGATCATCCCTGGGTGGGATTTGCTTCGCGTTCTGCTTCCGTTCATGCATTGGACCGGCTTATTTCCCCTGATATTTTGGAAAACCTGGCAGAGCATTCCGTGGGAGCAAGCTACCCAAGCTACCAGTACGACGGACATCTTTGGGCATTACCCATTGACGCCGCTACGCCGGTGGCCAGTTATAGGGAGGATCTGCTGGATGAAGAAGGTATAGACCTGCCGAAGAACTGGATGGATGTTTTAGCGCTGGCACGCAGGGGAAAAGTGGCCGCACCGGGGATTGAGGTGGATGTGCTGATGAATTTCTACACATTCTGCATAGCGCTTGGTGAAGCTCCCTTTGTTGGAAACGATTTTGTTTTGCCAGAGGATACCGGCATCCGCGCATTGGAAACCATGCGTGAATTTTATGCCTGCCTCCATCCTGATTTTTTCCGCTGTAACCCGATTGCCGTAGCCGAGAAAATGACCAGCACCAATGATTACCTGTATTGCCCGTTTGCGTATGGCTACAGTAATTATGCCCGCGAAGGATATGCTAAAAATTTATTGAAGTACACCGACCTGGTGAGCTTCAAAGGAAAACAACTGATCAGTACGCTGGGTGGTACAGGGCTTTCTATTTCAGCGAATACCAATCATCCTGGTATTGCCGCCGATTTTGCCGCATGGGTGGCAGGCGAAGCACAGCAACGAACCATGTACACCATGAATGGCGGTCAGCCCGGTCATCGTTCGGCATGGCTTTGCCCGCAGAATAACGCATTTACGCACCAATATTTTTATAACACATTACCTGCATTGGATAGGGCCTACTTACGGCCCAGGTATCCGGGGTATCTTCATTTCCAGGATCATGCAGGTTTGCCCTTGCAGCACTTCCTAATGCATGGCGGAAAACCCGGGCAGGTTTTGCATGAGATGAGGGATTGCTACCGTAAAAGCCGGGTTTTACAAAATACTGTTTCAGAAACTTATGCATAACCGACCATTAGAGGGGATTACCGTGCTGGAATTCAGCCAATACCTATCCGGCCCCGTTGCCGGACTAAGGCTTGCTGATTTTGGCGCCCGCGTCATAAAGATTGAA
>CAYUGH010000092.1:0-12727 GCA_964444195.1 uncultured Chitinophagaceae bacterium | reverse complement strand
CCCCGTTGCCGGACTAAGGCTTGCTGATTTTGGCGCCCGCGTCATAAAGATTGAACGGCCGGGAAAGGGAGATGCATGCCGCCAATTATCCATCAAAAATTTATGGACCGATGATAACACGCTTTTATTTCATACCATAAACCGGAACAAGGAAAGTTTTACTGCCGACCTGAAAAATGAGGCTGACATTGAATTGGTTAAGGAACTGATCAGCCGGGCTGATGTGGTTACCCACAACTTCAGGCCGGGGGTAATGGAAAGATCGGGGCTTGATGCCCAAAGCGTTTTTAAGATCAATCCAAAGATCATTTATGCTGAAATTTCGGGTTATGGAAAGTCCGGGCCATGGAAAAGTCTTCCCGGGCAGGACCTGCTGATACAAAGCATGAGCGGGTTAGTATATACTTCGGGTAATGCGGGCGATCACCCGGTTCCTTTTGGGCTTAGCATTGCAGATAGTATTTGCGGCAATCAATTGGTACAGGCTATATTGGCTGCGTTGATCAGGCGGCACAAAACAGGTAAGGGCGCACATATTGAAATGAGCCTGATGGAAAGTGTGCTGGACTTTCAGTTTGAATTGCTGACTACCTATTTTGCAAGCGGCCAATTGCCCCAGCGGAGTGAGATGAGTAACGGTCATCCCTTGCTGGCTTCGCCATACGGAACTTATGAAACCGCCGATGGGTTTATTGCCATTGCCATGGTGAACCTGAACCAATTGGCCATAGCCATTGAGTGTGAAGTGCTTTATGGATACCGGCAGGAGGATGCTTTTCAGCACCGGGATGAGATCAAGCATTTATTGGCTGATCATTTCAGGAAGGAGAATAGGGATTTCTGGCTCGAAAAATTACACAGTAAGGATATATGGGCCATGGCTGTACTCGATTGGAGAGAACTTCAGGAGCATCCGGCTTATCGTTTTGTGCAAATGGAACAGGAAGTAGTAACCAGTGATGGCAAAAAGATCATTACCACCCGTTGCCCGGTGCGGATTAATGGAGAACTGCTTACCAACGAAAGGGCTGCGCCTCAATTGGGTGAACATACACAGTTGATCATTAAGGAATTTCACGAAAACCAAACTTCCACCATTCAATATATGGCCGAAGCTATTTGAGGAGTTAAATTTTTATTATGCAATTATTGGAAGGAACCGTTGTACTTGATTTTAGCCAGTTTCTATCCGGACCTTCATCCGGGTTAAGGTTGGCTGACCTCGGTGCGCAGGTAATAAAAATAGAGCGGCCCGGTACAGGCGATATATGCAGGCAACTGTATGTGTCGGATGTGGTGGTGGAAGGAGAATCCACAATTTTTCATGCCATCAACCGTAACAAGTTAAGCTATGCGGCTGATCTGAAGAACGAGGCTGATCTTGAAAAAGTGAAGCACCTGATAGCGCAGGCCGATGTTATGATCCATAATTTCAGACCCGGTGTAATGGAAAGGATCGGTCTTAGTTATGAGATAGTCAGCCAGATCAATTCCTCCATCATTTATGCCGAGATAAGCGGTTACGGCAACGAGGGGCCGTGGAGTGGATTGCCCGGGCAGGACCTGTTGCTGCAATCGGTAAGCGGGCTTACCTGGCTAACCAACAATGAAAACAGCGGTCCTACCCCAATGGGTGTGGCGGTTGTAGATATACTCGCAGGTACCCATCTTACCCAGGGTATTCTTGCCGCACTTTTAAAGCGGGCAGTAAGCAATAAAGGAGCGATAGTCCAGGTAAGTATGATGGAAAGTATCCTCGATTTTCAATTTGAGGTATTAACCTGTTATTACAACGATGGTAATGAACTCCCGGTTCGTAGCAGGATCAACAATGGCCACGCCTATATTGCAGCGCCCTATGGCATTTACAAAACGGCCGATGGTTACCTCGCGCTTGCCATGGGAAGTATTCCCAGGCTTGGCGTGCTGCTTGGTTGTGAACCTTTGCAGGCATATACCGATCCTGCTTTATGGTTTGAACAAAGAGATGAGATCAAGACCATCCTGGCTGATTGGATCATTAACCAAACCACGGAGTATTGGCTGGCTATTTTGCAGCCTGCTGATATCTGGTGTGCCCGCGTGATGAATTATGCTGAACTGAGGCAGGAAGAGGGTTATAAGATACTTGACATGGAAATGGATACCCTTACTTCAAACGGGCTCAAGCTGAAAACAACGCGCTGCCCCATCAGGGTGGATGGTGAGATTTCACGGTCAAGCCTTGGAGCACCGGGGGTTGGTGAACATAATAAGGAAATTAACCTCCAATTCGGGATTGTTGCCTAAGATTGCATGCGAAAAGGCTTTTAAAAAAGTTGGCAGTACATTTTTTGTGCCGCCATATGAAAAAACAAAACGATGATTGATACCCATGTGCATATTTGGGATCCGGGCAGGGTGCGTTATGCCTGGCTGGATAATGAAGGGCCGGTTTTGAACAGGGCCTATATGATCCCGCAATGGGAGGAGGCAATCAAGGGTACGAATGTGAGCGCGGGTGTGCTGGTGCAGGCAGCGAATAACCCGGAGGATACAGACCTGATGCTGGAAGCCGCTGAAACTTCTTTACTGGTTGAAGGGGTGGTAGGCTGGCTACCCTTGCAGCAACCTGGAACCGTTGCGAAGATGCTGGAAGGGGAATTTGGCCAAAATGGTTACATAAAAGGCATCCGCCACCTGATCCACAACGAATTAGATCCCCGCTGGCTTTTGCAACCAGAAGTCATTGAAAGCCTTGGCCTGCTGGCTGCAAAGGGACTGACCTACGACCTTGTTGGCGTTGTTCCTGAACATATAAGCACCGCGCTGGCAGTGGCTGAAAAAGTTCCCGGGTTATTCATGGTATTCGACCACCTCAACCAGCCTCCGGTTGCGGCAGGTGAAAAATTTGGGGTATGGGGTAACCTGATGGCTGAAGCAGCGAAGCATGATAAATTTTACTGTAAAATATCCGGGTTGGGTTTCCCCTCGGGTAAACCGTTTGAATGGGCTGCTGATGATATTAAACCATATTTGGAATTTGTGCTGAATCATTTTGGAGCCGGAAGATGTTTTTGCGGGGGCGACTGGCCCGTGAGCCTCTTAAGCGGCGACTATGCGTATTCCGTTGGAATGTATGAGGCTGCACTGACTGCCCTGTTGGACAAGGATTCATTGCAGAAAGTGCTGACGGATAATGCAAGAACTTTTTATAAACTATAAAAACGGGCAATGGATGTAGGCGGCGGAATTATGTGGCATGGGGTTGGGGCATCGGCAGCAGCCGTTTGCTATACCCCGCAACGAAAGGTTTTTGGCTGGCACTGGCATACCTGGTGGCTGGCACAGGCTGCCGTTTGCTGGCTGCTTATGCCCATCATTGTTGCCCTGGTTACAATTCCTCATTTATCTGAAGTGCTTAGCAACAGTCCGGCTTCTGCTATGTACAAGAGTTTTTTCCTTGGCATGACCTATGGCGTTGGGGGAACGGCTTTCGGACTTGCTATCCGCTATGCGGGTTTTTCATTGACCTACGCCATTTCGGTTGGCATTTCCTGTGTGCTTGGAACGCTTTTGCCTCCCTGGGTAGCCGGAACGATCAGCGAGGTCTTTCGCCAGGAGGGAGCAAGTTTCCTTGCGATGGGGATTGTACTGGGCGCTATTGGTATTGCGCTTTGCGGTTGGGCAGGTTTTGTAAAAGAAAAGAATCATCCCACACTGGGCCAAAACCTCACCGGGTTCAGTATGACCAAGGGTCTTCCCTTATGCCTGGTTGCGGGTATCCTTTCGGCCATGTATGGATTTGCCATTGACCAGGGGCAACCTATTGCCGATGAGGCCGCTAAGATGGGGAGCGGGCAGTTTCAGACAAACGCGGTGTACATTTTTTCAAATTCAGGCGCTTTTTTAACCACGCTTATATATTGTTCATGGTTGCATTTTAAAAACAGCAGTTGGAAACAGCATGCAAGGCTTGATGTAGCAAAACCGGGGGTTTCAACAGGCAGCAATTATTTGTGGGCATCTTTAACCGGGGTACTTTGGTTCGGGCAGTTCCTGTTTTACGGCATGGGGCATATCCGCATGGGCACATATAAATTTAGTAGTTGGGCTATTCACATGATCATGCTTGTGTTGTTTAGCAGCGTAGTGGGCATTGTATTGAAAGAATGGAAGGGCAGCCCTGCAAAGGCCAAACGCATTTTAACCCTCGCACTCGCTTTCCTTTTGCTGGCGGTGGTAAGTTTAACCTATGGAAATTACCTGGGAGAAGCAGTGCCGCCCATAGAACATTAAGCATAGATTTGCCCTGATATGAAGCCTGAGGATAACGAAAGCCTGCTTGATTTTTCCATTATTATTATTGGCGCAGGGGGTATTGTAAACCATGCCCATTTGCCGGCCTACAAGCTTGCCGGTTATCCTGTTGCAGGTATTTACGATGTTGAATATAATAAGGCGAAGGAAACGGCAGATCGTTTTGGAATACCAAAAGTGTATGAAAGTATTGCTGAATTGCTGAATGATATTGGCCCCGGAACCATTATTGATGTGGCTGTTCCTGGTGATAGTATCCCTGGTATATTGAATGTATTGCCCGTAGGATCAACGGTTTTGTTGCAAAAACCCATGGGTAACAATTGGGCTCAGGCCAATGAAATTGCCCGGTTGGTAAAGCAAAAGGAAATGCTTGCCGGGGTTAACCTTCAGTTGAGGTATGCTCCGTATATTACAAAAGCAAGACAGTTGATCAACGAAGGGCGGATAGGCGAGCTTTGCGATATTGATATTTATATTAACGTATTTACGCCCTGGCATCTTTGGCCATTTTTGGGTAAGGTTCCTTTTATGGAGTTGTACTACCACAGCATTCATTACATTGATCTTGTTCGCTCTTTTTTAGGAAATCCTACCGGCATTTGGGCGCAAAGCCTTAAACATCCCGCTATGGATTCAGATGCACAGGTGCGGAGCAATATCCTGATGCATTATGGCGACAAAGTAAGGGTGAGCATTCACACCAATCACCACCATTATTTTTCCGCCAAACTGCAGGAAGCAAGGATAAAGTTCGAAGGTACAAAGGGCGCTATTTGCATTACACCGGGCCTGTTGATCAACTACCCCGAAGGCATTGCGGATAAGTTTTCATATATCAGTATGCTCGATGAAAACCCCGACTGGCAAACGCCTGACATTGAAGGTTCCTGGTTTCCGCATGCTTTTGCCGGAGCCATGGAGCAAATGATTTTGGCAAAGAAGGGTATTATTTCCGCACCCGATAACAGTGTAGCGGATGTGCTGTATACCATGGCCTGCGTAGAAGCAGCCTCCCAATCGGCTGAAACCGGTTCGGTAAATTTGCCGCCGGTGGAATAATTTCAGTAAAATATTCCATCCTTCCTTATTTTTAGCGGGCGATTGTTCGAATTAAATATGTTATTGCTTGCTTATGGAAACCAAAAAAACAGGTGAATCCATCAAAAATATTTGGTATGGACTCGGAAAACAGCGGATTGAAATTCCCCGTACCATTATTAAAAATACCATCCTGAAAAATCCATGCCTCAATGGATTATATATAAGTAGCCTCGGCTATTATCCAAAGGCTTCGGGTCACTATACCTACCGTAAAAACGGGATGCATGAAAACTTCCTGTTCTTTTGTGTGGATGGCGAAGGTTGGTATAAGATTGGTAAAAAGGAATATAAAGTTCATCCCAATGAATTTTTTATGCTGCCCCAGGATGTGGAGCATGCATACGGAAGCAGCGAAGAAAAGCCCTGGACCATTTACTGGATTCATTTTGGAGGTACCATGCTGCCTGCCTTCAATGCAAGCCCGGGTTTTGCAGGTTGCTTTACCCCCACGCCGGTTAAGATAAATGATGATATTGTGAAACTCTTTACCCGCATGTATAATACGCTGGAGCTGGGTTTCAGTACCGATAACCTGCATTTTGTATCTTTTTCCTTGTCGCATTTTTTATCTTATTTTATTTATAACGACCGGCACTTTCCCTCGGCAGCCAACTATACCGACGATTTTATAAAAAGCGCCATGCAATACATGCAGGAGAATGTTACCGGGAATATCTCGCTCAAGGATCTGTGCCGTCAATACAACTATTCCGTTTCAAGGTTTTCAAGTTTGTTCAAGCAGAAAACCGGCTATTCTCCCATCGACTATTTTATCCAGATGAAAATGCAGAAAGCCAGCCAGCAACTGAACTTTACAGATCAATCCATAAAGACCATTGCCATGAATATGGGCTTTGATGATCCTTATTATTTTTCGAGGAGGTTCAGGAAAATAATGGGGGCATCGCCCAAATTGTACCGCGATAGTCATAAGGATTGATTGTTTCCACATAGGATAGAATGTAGTAAGCCACCTGGTTTGGGAAAATAGTCCATTGTTTTGCCTTTTTCTTCTATTTTCCCGGAAAGGGAATTGGGTACTTTTACCCTTCCATTACATTCCCTAGCGGGCGTGGGTTAATTTTTCGGTTCTATGCTTGTCAATAAACGATTTTTGTTGTGGCTGATTTGTTTGCCATCTTTTTTATTGTTGGATGCACAGCCTTCCGGGCCAAAGGAATCTGTGATCCTGTCCATGCCGTCGGCCCCAACTCCAAGAATAGCATTTGCATCAGAATACCTGCAGCGGTCACTGCAAAAGGCAGGCTATACTGTATCGAAAACTGCTAAAGCCACCCCGGTTAAAGCGGGTCAAAAAGCCATTACACTGTCGGTTGGAAAGGGGCAGGGCAAAGAAGGCTATACCATTAAAATAAATCCAAATCAGCCGGGCAGCATAATTGGCAGCGATGAAAGCGGTTTGCTGTATGGGTGCATGCAACTTGCCGAAACTATTGACCGCATGGGGGCGATACCCGATAGCCTTGTGGTTACCGATAAACCTGAAATGGTTTTGCGCGGCACTTGCATCGGCATTCAAAAACCCTATTACCTGCCTGGCAGAACCGTGTACGAATATCCTTTTACACCAGAAACTTTCAGTTGGTTTTACGATAAGGCGCTTTGGCTGCGTACCCTCGATAGCCTGGTGGTGAACAGGTACAATTCTCTGTACCTGTGGAACGGGCATCCATTTGCCTCTTTGGTTAAGCTGAAGGATTATCCTTATGCGGTTGAGGTGGATGAGGCTACGTTTAAGAAGAATGAAGAAATGTACCGGTTCATAACGCAAGAGGCTGATAAGCGCGGCATTTGGGTGATACAGATGTTTTATAATATCATTGTTTCCAAGCCATTTGCTGAAAAGCATGGCATTAAAACACAGGACCGCGAGCGCCCGATCATCCCGTTAATTTCGGATTATACACGAAAATCAATTGCAGCATTTGTAGAAAAATACCCCAACGTGGGCTTATTGGTTACTTTGGGCGAGGCCATGGAAGGAGTGGGCAATGATGATGTGGAATGGTTTACACAAACCATTATACCAGGTGTAAAAGACGGGTTGAAAGCGCTTGGCAAAACCGAACAACCTCCCATCGTGCTTCGGGCGCATGATTCGGATGCCCCTACGGTGATGGATTCTGCAATGAAGCTGTACAGCAACCTGTACACTATGGCCAAGTATAACGGCGAGGCATTGACTACCTATACTCCGCGTGGAACCTGGGCGGAGCTTCATCGTAAACTTAGCGCCATCGGTACCGTTCAGATAGAGAACGTGCATATCCTGGCCAACCTTGAGCCTTTCCGCTATGCTTCGCCATACTTTATCCGCAAATGCGTGCAGGCCATGCATAGTGTTTACCATGCAAACGGGCTTCACCTTTACCCACAGGCATCTTACTGGGACTGGCCCTGGGCGGCAGATAGCGCAACCAACAAACTTTACGAGATAGACCGTGACTGGCTTTGGTACCGCCAATGGGCAAGGTATGCCTGGAAAAGCAACTATTCAGACAAGGAGGAAGAAGCTTATTGGTCGGAAATGCTGGGAGCGGCGCATGGCAGTTCGGTGGCTTTTGGCAAAAATTTGCTGAATGCCTATGAGAACGCAGGTGAAATTTCGCCGAAAATCTTAAGGCGTTTTGGCATTACCGATGGTAACCGCCAGACCAGTACGCTCGGGATGACGATGCCGCAATTGGTAAACCCCAACAGGTTTGGCTTGTTTACCTTATTATATACTTCGGAATCGCCCGAGGGTGAAATGCTGATTGAATATGCTGACAAAGAGGCAAAGGGCGAGGCGCATATTGGTGAAACCCCTTTACAGATCATTCATGAATTAAAAATGCATGGGGACGCGGCGGTGCTTTCTATTGAAAAGGCTGGGAAGCTGATCAATAAGGAGAATGATGAATGGCTCCGGATAAAAAATGATATGTATATCCACCGTGCCATGGCCTACCATTATGCTGAAAAAACTACCGCAGCATTGTTTGCACTCAGGTATAAATATTCCAAAGACCTGAACGACCTCGAGTTGGCGCTTCCGCACCTGGAGAAAAGTGTGGAATGGTATGAGGAACTAACCCGTTTAACCGATAAAACCTATCGCTATGCCAACAGCATGCAAACACAACAACGTAAAATTCCATTCAGGGGGGTGAATGCAACGTTTATCCATTGGCGTGAAGTGTTGCCCGAATTCAAAAAGGAATTTCAAACTTTTGAAAGGAAGATTGATTCGATAAGAAACGCGGGGGATAATGGCCTGGTGAAGGAAAGGCAAAAGCTACAGCCCGCAGAGGTAAGCATTTTGAGTGAACATACACAGCGGTACAACCTGCTTTCCGGGAGCAACCCGATGGTCGTTGGAAATAGTAAAATAGTACAGGTTGACCCTATTTTGTCAGGTTTGAAAGGGGTAGTGGTGAACCATGAGGAACAGATTGTTCAGGGTACTACATTGGAGTTTACAACCCAAAAGCCGGTTCATGTGCTGGTGGGGTATTTTAATGATACTTCGAGGCAATACCTGGCCCCCCCTCAACTTGAAACCAATGCTACGGCCAATGAATTCGGGCAGGCCGAAATAAAGGTGGCCAATGCGGTTTTGATGGATAGTTTGCCGGCGGTAAACATCCACTCCTACACTTTCGGACCGGGAAGGCATACGCTCAGGCTGGCGAAAGGTGTTTGCCTGATCTTGGGTTTTGCGGATGGCAATTCCCATATCCCGGTTTTTGATGCGGGCCTTTCGCTAAATGCAAAACCAAAGGAAGTTGACTGGCTGTTCGAATAATTAAAATGGAGATATGGAAAAGCGATCCTGTTTTTTTTTGCATGTATTTTTGTTGTGTGCGATATTATCGCGGGGCCAGGCATTTTTTAATGTGAATGATTACGGGGCAAAGCCCGATAGCCAAACCCTTTGTACCGGCGCCATACGGAATGCTATTGACGCAGCTTCAAAGCAGGGCGGAGGAACCATTTTTTTTCCCGCAGGCAAATACCTCACCGGGGCCATTCACCTCAAAAGCAATATCACCCTTTTTGTGGATGCGGGGGCCGAATTGCATTTCAGCGACAATTTTGATGATTACCTGCCGATGGTTCCCACCCGTTACGAAGGAGTGGATATCGTAAGCTTTTCACCCCTCATATATGCTTATGAAGCTGAAAATATAGCTATCACCGGAAGGGGAATATTGGATGGGCATGGGAAAAAATGGTGGGCTTTTGTGGAAGGGTACAAAAATGATCAGCCCCGCAGCAAATGGCAACTCATGTTCGACAGCCTGAATAAGGGAATGCTGATGCCCGATGATCCCCGTCAATTTACCCGGGGGTTTTTGCGCCCGGCCTTTATTCAACCCATGTTTTGCAAGAATGTATTGATACAGGGCGTTACTATACGTAACTCGCCTTTCTGGACAGTTAACCCCGAATTTTGCGATAATGTAACTATTCACGCTGCCACTGTGCTGAATCCTTCAAGGCTTGCCCCCAACACAGATGGTATCAATCCCGAATCATGCAGCAACGTCAGGATTTCAGATTGCTTTATAAGTGTGGGCGATGATTGCATAACCATTAAAAGCGGTAAGGATGCACCGGGCAGAAAAATGAACCGGCCTGCCGAGAATTATTCCATTACCAATTGTACCATGCTGAGCGGGCATGGCGGCGTAGTTATTGGCAGCGAAATGAGTGGCGGCGTAAAAAACATTACCATCAGCAACTGCATTTTTGATGGAACCGACCGTGGTATAAGGTTGAAAACTACAAGGGGAAGGGGTAGCGCGATTGAAGATATCCGCATCAGTAATATTTTGATGAAGAATATCCGCGACCAGGCGATTGTAATGGATATGGAATACTCAAAGTCAGCGCCGGAGCCGGTTTCAGAGCGTACGCCAAGGATCAGGAATATTCATATCAATGGGATTACGGCCTATGGCAATGAGGCTTGTTTTTTGAACGGGCTTGAAGAAATGCCTGTAGAAAATATTACCATCACCGATGCCCAGTTTTATTGCAAAACAGGAATGAGGTTCCGTAATGTAAAGGGCATTGAACTGAACCAGGTTCGTATTGACGTAGAGAATTTTAAGGCATTGAGCATTGAAAATGGCAGCGATATTCACCTGCAGGGTTTGCGGTTGAATGGAGTGCCTGAAAATAGTCCCGTGTTCTCAATTACCGATGGAGAGAACATCAGGGTTATTCAAAGCAGTGCTTTAAGACCTAAAGGAATATTTGTGGAAGTGAAAGGCGCAAAGTCTTCAGGCATTGAATTAACAGGCAACCGGCTGGGAAGCGGGGCTAAACTATTCACCGTTTCAGAGGATGCAAAACCCACAGCAGTTGTAGAAAAATAGATACCTACATTCATCACTCATCACTCATCATTCATCATTCATCACTCATCATTCATAGTTCATCATTCATAGTTCATCATTCATCAAAATGGGTTCATTGTTGAAAATATTGATCATCGGGGCGGTTGGAATTTTTCCTGCCGTTTCCTGTTTGTTTGGCCAGGCAAATGAAAGATTGTGGTACAAGCAACCTGCTACCAAATGGACCGAAGCGCTTCCCATTGGCAATGGCAGGATTGGTGCGATGGTATTCGGAGGCATTGGAGAAGAGCATTTACAAATAAATGAATCAACTTTTTGGACTGGCGAACCAAGGGAATACGCAAGAAAGGGCGCATCAGATAATCTGCCTGCCATCCGCTCATTGCTGGATGAAGGAAAACAAAAGCAAGCCGAAGAACTGGCCGGAAAAACCTTTATGGGTCTTAGGTCGAACGAGGAGGGTTATGAAGAACGAAGAGCAGGCTGGATGAACAAATCCTTCGCTGATACTTTGTATGCGGGCATTAAGTTTGATGATAGCCGTTGGAAGCAAATGCAATTGCCAACTTTGAATGGTTGGGAAGAAAATTATTTGTCTGGGGTGGACGGTGTGGTTTGGTTCAGGACTAAAATTTCTGTACCAGCCGAATGGGTAAAACAGCCCGTGGTGATTGATCTTGGCCGTGTAAGGGACCAGGACCAAACTTTTGTAAATGGAAAAAAGGTAGGCTCCGGCAATGAGAGTAATGCTACCCGCAGGTACACTATTCAACCCGGTATTTTGAAAGCGGGTGAAAATATAATTGCCATACAGGTGCTGAACTATTTTGATAAAGGTGGATTTACGGGCCGCAAGAATAATGAGCCAAACCTGATTTTATATCCACAGTCCGCAGATGTTTCAAAAGCGATTTCCTTAGGTAATACCTGGAGGTATTTTGTAGCCGATGAAAACCCGCCATTGATGCCAAGGTACAATGCAGACTATCAGCCTTTTGCCGATCTGACTATCAGGACAGGGCATGGCAATGCCGTAGCTGATTATGAACGCGCGCTCGATATTTCAAAGGCTGTAAGTAAAGTTTCTTACCAATACAAAGGCTTTGATTATACCCGTTCCTATTTTGTATCGGCGCCGCAGCAGGTGTTGGTTTGTCATTTTGAAACCACCAACCCCGAAGGAATGGATTACAGGTTTGCTTTATCGAGCGCTCATAAAAAGTATAGCTGCAAATCGATAGGGAACAATACGATTGCCATTTACGTAGAACCAAAAGACGGAAAAATGAAGGCTGTCGGGTACCTGTATTGCAGCGGATCGGCCGGTCAGGTTGAAGTAGTAAATAATGCGATACATGTCCGTTCAGTAAAGCCTTTCACGGTTGTATTTTCAGCCGCTACTAATTTTAAAAGCTATCGCGATATTTCAGGCGATGCCGAAGCGGCTTGTGCTGCTTACCTTGATAAAGCAAAGAATGTTAGCTATGAAACCTTGCTGCAACAGCATATAAGCGATTATGTAAAATACTATCATCGGTTTTCCATCTGGCTTGGGAATAATGAAAATGAGTTGCTTCCAACCAACGAAAGAATAAAGCTTTTTAACGGGGAAAATGATCCGGGATTGGTTGAATTGTATGTCCGATACGCGAGGTACCTGTTGCTTTCTTCATCGCGGCCCGGTGGGCAAACGGCCAACCTGCAGGGCATTTGGAACAACCTGCTTACGCCACCCTGGGGAAGCAAGTACACCAGCAATATTAATGTGCAAATGAATTACTGGCCGGCAGAAATACTGAACCTGAAAGAGTGTTTTGAGCCATTCACCCAAATGGCTGATGAACTGGCAGAAACAGGAAAGCAAACGGCCATGTATCATTACAACGCCCCCGGCTGGGTACTGCATCATAATACCGATATATGGCGGGGTACGGCGCCTGTCAACGCATCTAATC
>CAYUGH010000091.1:0-17085 GCA_964444195.1 uncultured Chitinophagaceae bacterium | reverse complement strand
TATATCCCAGGCAAACCTCAAAATAAGGTCTCCTGAAGTATGAAGGGGTATTGCGTCGTTTGTCCCGCACCGTCCTCCTCCCTTTGGGTCGGAGAGACAGTGCGGGAATCGAAGTATGAATATTCGGCAAAAAAGGAGGTGCTATCTTTTCGGATGGAGATGCTCCGCTTGAAATAACTAAAAAGGCGTTGGATGGTGCTGTAAAACAAACCCTTACACTTAAACCTTCAGGAGGTTTTGTAATGGTGCTGGAATAGAGATCAGAGCGAAGAACCCCGTGGATTTATATCTGCAAGCAACGGGGAAGAAGCAAGATATTGTTGTTGTGGGGCGTAGATAAAAAGGCAACTACCTCCTTTAACCAGGTCAATAATTTGTTTGTGTTCTTTTAAGGAAACCGCAGGGCATCCCCAACTCCTGCCAAGCCTGCCTGTATTTCTTATTACTTCTTCGCATACATAAGGCGCACCGTGCATAACAATGGCGCGGTTTTCGGCCTTATCGTTAAACCCCGGTTCGAGCCCTTTTAATTTCAGGCTGTACCCGTTGCTGCCGGTGTACGTGCTTCCTGTAATATAAAAACCCAGGCTGCTTTGATGGGTGCCATTTGCATTCGAGAACCGGCTGGCAATATTTTCCCCTGAATTGCGGCCATGCGCTACCAGGCTATTTAAAACTAATTTACCGGTTTCCATATTTATCACAAACAGCCTCTTTTCGGTTGATGGCTTGCTGAAATCCACAATGGTAAGCAGGCACCGGGTAATTTTTTTACCCTCCACCAGTTTTTGGTAGCCATGTAAAGCCAGCGTATAAATTTTGGCAGAAAGTTGCGGGTGTGGAGAAATTAACGCTGTGTCTATTCGTTCGCGGGTTTTCAGCGAATCGTTTGTACGATGAAGGGTTGGCTTAATGCCCCGCTTTTTTAAATACGTTGTGTGCCCCGTAAATGCAAAGGAGGATGCCAGCATCGCTGCTATGGCTACCCCCAAAAAACCTTTTCTATGAAAATGACGAATCAGGATGAATTATTTTAGTTGGAAAAAGGAACGCAAAAATACCCAGTCGTATGTTAACACTTAAACAATTGGCAATTACCCGCTACAACTAACGGTTAGGTGCACCGGGGTATTTTCCGCGGCGGGCTTATTATTTTTTACCTCATATTTGTTCTTTCTAATTCATTATCAGCTATGGGTAAGCATGCATATATTTTCCCCGGCCAGGGGGCGCAGTTTTCAGGAATGGGCAAAAGCCAGTACGAAAGCGGTGAGGCCGCAAAGCAATTGTTTGAGGAAGCCAATGATATCCTGGGTTTCCGCATTTCAGACATCATGTTCGAGGGAAGCGATGAGGAACTGAGGCAAACCAAAGTGACGCAGCCTGCCATTTTTCTCCATTCTGTAATTGCTTACAAAAGTCTTGAAAACCCTGTGCCCGATATGGTGGCAGGCCATTCGCTGGGCGAATTTTCGGCGTTGGTGGCCAATGGCGCGCTCGGTTTTGGAGATGCACTCAAACTTGTTTCGATACGGGCCAATGCCATGCAAAAAGCCTGCGAAGCCCAACCAAGCACCATGGCTGCCGTGCTGGGGCTTGAGGATGAAAAGGTGGAAGCCATTTGCGCGGTAGTTATTGCCGAAACGGGGCAAATAGTGGTGCCTGCCAATTATAATTGCCCCGGCCAGTTGGTTATCAGTGGTAGTGTGCATGGGGTAAATATTGCCTGCGAAAGGCTGAAATTGGCAGGCGCCAAACGCGCGCTGGTATTGCCGGTGGGTGGCGCCTTCCACAGCCCTTTAATGGAACCAGCCCGTGAGGAATTGAAGGCTGCGATAGAATCCGCCAATTTTAGTCAGCCCGCCTGCCCCGTGTACCAGAATGTAGTGGCTACGGCAGTCAGCGACCCTGCTGCCATTCGCCAGAACCTGATTGACCAACTTACCGGCGCGGTTCGCTGGACCCAAAGCGTACAAGCCATGGTGGCCGATGGCGCCACTCATTTTACCGAAGTAGGGCCCGGGAAAGTTTTGCAGGGCTTGGTGGGAAAAATCAGTAAAGAAGTTACGGCTGAAAGTATTGCCTGATTGTACCAGGCCTGTCATTCATCTTCTTCCTCCTCTTTTTTAGCTTCTGTATTTACGGCCTGCAATAGTGTTGCACCGCATGGGCCTATGCTGGCTTTATAAATGGAACCGCTCTGGGCAAAAAAACCCGGATTAAGCTGAACGTAATTGCCTGCTTTCATCCATACATTAGTTCCTACTGTTCCCACAATTGTTGTAGTGGCATTAATGGTACCCGATGCCTGAAAAACCCTTTCGCCATTATAGGAAGCCGCATAACTGGGATTTTCAGGGCAGCTTGAATACAAATCGCTGCGAAAAATGCCACGGCCATAGGTACCGGCATAAATGTAGGTGCCGTTAATTTCTACATCGGTAACAATCACTCTTGGCAAACCATTGCTAAAATAGGTCCAACCAAAGCTATTGGTACGCATAAATACCCCAATGTCAGTGCCAATATAGGCTTCCCAATTACTGCTCCCCATATCCCGGACTTTTATGGAGTGTACAGGTAAATTGGGCAATGCCCCGGTTAAATTTGTCCAGGAGTCGCCACTATTGGTACTTCTATACACTTTTGTTGTTTCCTGATACCCTGAAAAAGTAATCCAAACATCGGCACTATTGGCAGGGTTAACGGCAATTGATGTAATTTGGGTACCATTAAGGTTGGCGGCAGTTGGCCAGCCTGTATTGCCGCTTATGGTAGTCCATGTAGGCGAGGCATTATTAATATTGTCGCTGCGACGAATAACGTTGGATCCATCGCCGCTTGCATAGAACCTTGCTGTATTGTTTGTGCCCTGGGCCATGGCGCCCCTACCATCAGCTCCAATATTTACCCATCCGTTTATGCCTGAATTGGTACTTCTGAAAATACCGGCATCCCCTGCAAAAAAAATAGTGGTTGGGGTAGAAGTATGCAGCGCTATGGGGGCCACCCATGAGCTCGCACCGGGAGAAATACCTGTCCAGTTATCCCCTCCATCGGTTGACCGGTTAAGGCCACCGTCCTGGGTGCACATGTAAATGATCTGGTCATTGGTTGGGTTAATGGCATTGTCCATACCATCACAGCAGGTTAGTGTCCACTTAAAAGCCAATGTATTGGATGTGCGGTAATGATGTCCATTGTCTTGTGTGCCACCCAACACCGCGTTTACATTTCCCGGGGTGGTTGAAATACGGTAATATTGAGTAACCCTAAGATTTGTGCTAAGATTTGTCCAGGCTATCCCGTTATTGGTACTCCTGCTAATGCCTCCGTCGTGGAGCGCATAAACTGAACCATCGAGCGGGTTGTAGGTATATCCATGTAAATCGGCATGCATGGCGGCAGGGTGTGCAGCCGACCAATCCACTCCTCCATTGGTACTTCGCCGCCCAATTATACCACCGGCAAGGTGAATATTACTATTAGTAGGGGATACAGCTAATGCAATAGCCCACCAGGGGAAGCCCCCATTGCCACTACCATTGTTTTGATTTCCGAATATATTTGGGGTATTGGTAATCAGGGAAAAAGAATTATCCGTCCATTGGTAACGATAATAACCTCTTATCGTGCTATCACCTTGTCTGCCCATCATAATGTAAACATTATTATTTAAGGCAGGGGTTACAGCTAACATGCTTCGTGTGGTGGTTATTCCCTGTGCACTTGCAGGAATATTACGGGTTGTAAAAGTTTCGCCTCCGTTGGCAGAAGTACGCAATGTTGCACTTTGGTAAATAACGGCAGCTACATTATCTGCATTTCCGGGCCTGAATACTACATCAGTTACATTTCCCGTAATTACCCGGTTCCAGGTGTTGCCTCCATTGATGGTTCTCCATAGGCCATCGCTTGTGGCGGCAAGCAGCAAATTTGCGTTAGTCGGGCTTTGAATCAGTTTGTAGCCATACCTGTCTGCATCGCTGCGATTCCAGTTAAGCCCTGTAGTTTGCCAGGTGGTTCCACCATCAGTACTTTTAAAAACCCCCGAACTCCGTTCTTTAACATAATAGCCCCATTGGGCTCCCCCATCCCCGTCCCCTGTAAGGATAAAAATTATATTGGCATTGTTTTGCTGCACCACAACACTTGCAACAGAAAGGCTTGGTAAATTATCCGTTAGAGGTGTCCAGGAACCGCCAAGGTTGGTGGTTCGCCATAGCCCGCCCGTACCGGTGCCAACATACAAAGTATTCGGATCGGTTGGGTGAAAGGCCACCGATTCTGTTCGGCCAAGAAAATCCTGCCCGTTGGTTATACTTCCGGGCCCAACCGTTGTCCAGGAGCCATTCACTGATTGAATTTCGGGCCCGGAGGGTGCGAGCGCCAAACTCGTTGCCTGGATTATGCCATCTTCTGCTTTCCTGGTCCATGCACCAACGCGTCCGTCCGGGTCAAGGTGCTTTTCTGCAAACCATTCCCAGCGTTTCCATTGTTTATACCCATTTCTGTTGCGGTCCTGGTTGGTATTAAAACGGTTAAAATGCTTATGCATGGAAATTTTTACATCTTCAAACCTGGAATCTGCAGGTAGGTTTTTTAGCACATCTATATGGCTTTCAACCTGTGCCTGAATGGTTGAAATGAAGCATGCACCCAATGCAAGAACCAATAAGGAAATGCTCTTAATATAATATTTATAGAATTGCATAGCTTTAAAATGAGTGAGATCCAAGGGCGCTATTCATCAAAATGCTGAATCAATCTGATGAATAGAATTGTGAATAAAATTCATATATGATACGAGGAATATTATACCCCCTTAATTATTTACCTGCCTTTTTTATTAAAGCCTCAACCTGCTTCTTTAATTCTTTGTTTTCCTTATTCAGCTCAAAAACATACAGGTATAGCTCTTCCAGTTTTTCAAGCAATTTCTTTTGAAAATCTCCAACCGATATCCCTTTGTCGAGTTCAACTTCTGCAGCAGAAGGTATTCCTGGCAGGTGCTTTTGGTCCATTACTATCTGTTCCAGCAAGCCAATGGGGGGCCTTTTGTAATCAGATTCAAACACATAATCGGGCCACGAACCATTCAATTGCACCCGAAGCTCTTCACAAATTATTTTTCCACCTACATTCAGCATATAACCCACCGCAGGGGTGAGGCTCTGGCTGCCAATGAGTACACCCGAGGTATTGTTACCGGCAACCATATGGATCCTTGCCTGGGGCGTAGTAGTATAAAACCCGGTACGACCCGGTGTAAACAAATTAATGCAGGGCGGACTAAGACAGGGGGCAACCGGCCAGAAATTAAGGTTGCCGGCGGGTGGGGGATTACAGGGAACCGGAAAACAAATCGAACTGGCAGATGCGCCGGCAATGCTTAACGAGTTTCCGTCGCCTGTAACATACCCATTGTAGGTGCCATTGGTGTAAAATGAAACCCCTGCACCATCAGCATGATCAATTGCAATCCTGGCGGACCCAGATGACGGTTTTCGGCCCAAACCAAGATTGGCATACCGGGCATCCCAAAACAATTGCCAGCCAATACCGGCGCGCTGGCTCCAAAGCCCATAGTTCACACTGTCGGCCATGCCTGCAAATACCAGGTTTGTGTTATTCCTGTAATCGGTGTACCAGATACCCCCACTGGTATTGGCATTATTCACGGTACCAGCCTGGATCCTTACACGGCCAACAATATCCAACGGAAATTGGGGTGTTGCTGTACCGATTCCTACATTTTGGCCAAAGCAGGCAAGCACAGCCAATTGGAGGCTAATCAACAGTTTCATTAGTTTTTTCATGGGGGAAAGTTTTATCATGAACATAGTAAAAGCAGTTGGTGGAAAAATTAACCTGTTGGTTTTTACGGAATAAATCTAAACATTTTATGCCGGAATCACAAAGCCTGGCCGAACAAAATTTGAATAATGAGTCATAGGTTGCCAATGATTTGGAGACAGTGCATGATGGTAAATATCCGTTGAGTTTCAACTTTATGGCTTTAAAATGATGATTATGATTGCTTTAATAACGATTGTTAAATTATAGATATGGCGGACAATGTACTTGATCCAAAATGGATGCATCCACGCGAACAGATCACTATGGTGATAGGCCGTATCTACCGGCGCGGACTAACCACAACCTCCGGGGGAAATATTTCAATTATTGATGAAAATGGCGATATCTGGGTGACACCCTCTGCCGTAGATAAAGGTTCTTTGCGAACCGAAGATATTGTTTGTGTAAAAAAGGATGGAACCATCATTGGCAGGCATAAGCCTTCTTCTGAATTTCCCTTCCACCGGGCTATTTATGCCGCAAGACCCGATATTAAATCCATCATCCACGCGCATCCGCCAGCTTTGGTTTCATTCAGTATAGTGCGGCAAATTCCCAATACCAATGTTGTTTCGCAGGCCAGGCATGTATGCGGGCCAATTGGGTACGCCGATTACAGGCTTCCGGGCAGCCGGGACCTTGGCGATGTAATTGCAGCGGAGTTTGAAAAGGGCTTTCATGGCGTGATCATGGAAAACCACGGAACCGTAGTAGGCGGCGCCAATATGGCCGATTGTTTCCTAAGGTTTGAAACCCTTGAGTTTTGCGCGCGCACCATCCTGTATGCCAACATGGTTGGTGAACCCACTTATCTTGCTGATGAGAAAATACAAGCCTTTGAAGATCAATTACCTGCGCTGCTTCCTGAAATGAGCATTGCAGAACACCCAAGTGATGAACGCGAGATCAGGACCGAGTTATGCAACATAGTTCACCGTGCCTGCGGGCAGGGTTTGATGACCAGTTCGTACGGAACCATTTCAAAACGCTGGCGTGGAAATGACTTCCTGATCACCCCCACCGATGTTCCGCGCTGGGACCTCCAGCCAAAGGATATTGTGCAAATAAAAAGCGGTCATAGGGAAGCGGGCAAGTTTCCCAGCCGAACCTCTTACCTTCATCAGCAGATCTATGAACAGCATCCTGAAATCAATTCAATTATTCTTACCCAAACGCCTTACCTGATGGCTTTTGCCGTTTCGGATGCGGACTTTAATGTGCGCACTATACCTGAAAGCTGGATATTTCTGCAGGATGTACATACAGTTGAGTTTGGTGACCATTTTTTCGGGAAGACCATCGTGCCTGATTTGCTGTCGAAAAGCAGCCCTGCCTTGCTGGTAAAAAATGATTGCGCACTGGTAACGGGCGATAAGCTATTGCAAACCTTTGATTACCTTGAAGTGGCGGAATTCAGCGCCAAGTCGCTTATTATGGCTGCTTCATTGGGTACCATGGTTCCTATCAACAACGAGCAGGTGGAAGAATTGAGAAAGGCATTTTTGAAATAGGTTATTGCTTTGACCTGGTATTCGGCTTGATTGGAAATCAGCCAATCGGTATACTGCAATTCACCCATTCCGGATCGAAGGAGGCATTGAATTTTTTGTAGAAGCGGATGGCGGGTTCGTTCCATTCGAGCACCTGCCAAACAATGCCGGTAAACTTTCTCTCGCTTGCTTCTTCAATCAATCTTTCAAAGAGCAATTTTCCGAGCCCTTTGCCCCGCCAGCTTTCGGTTACCAGTATGTCTTCGAGGTACATGCGCTGGCCTTTCCAGGTGCTGTACCGGATATAGTAAAGCGCAAAACCTTTTACCTCTCCTTCGGCCTCGGCCACAAAGGCCCACCAAACGGGATTAGGGCCAAATCCACTTTCGATAAAATGTTCGAGGGTCACGGTTACTTCCTCGGGCGCTCTTTCATAAACAGCCAGTTCGTTCACCAGGTTCATCAGTTGCGGGCAATCTTCCTTAACTGCCCTTCGTATTACAATATCCATCATGTATCGGATAGTTTTTTAGTTGGGGGTAAATGTACAAAAGCAGTTCGCGCAGTTCTTTAACCCGGAACAGTTATTTTTTGGGTCGGTAGCCCGGGCCTTTTACAAATACACCCGGTGTAGCCCCGGTATGTTCTGCGGTTTTCAAAACCTGTTTGCCGTTTACCCAAACATGTATGACCCCGGTGCTGTATTGGTGAGGGTTTTCAAAAGTAGAGTGGTCCTGGATTGTAGCAGGATCGAATACCACCACATCTGCAAAAAAGCCCGGTGTTAGTTGCCTTCTTTTGGAAAGCTTCAGGTTCGAGGCCGGAAGACTGGTGAGTTTCCGGATGGCTTCTTCAAGCGGGATCAGCTTTTCATCCCGCACATATTTTCCCAGCAAACGTGCCACGTTTCCATAGGCCCTTGGGTGGGTGCTGCTTTTCAGGAAAACACCCCCGCTGGTATAGCTGCCTGCATCGCTGCCAAAGCTCATCCAGGGTAAGGCGATCTGCTTCTTTACATTTTCTTCGCTCATCAGGAAATAGGCTGTGCCGATACGGCTGCTGTCTTCCACGATCAGGTCCATGGTGCAATCCTCCACCGTTTGGCCGCGCAGCCTTGCTACCTCGCCCAGGCTTTTACCATTATATTTTTTCAGGCTGTCCTTTAAAAATTCAATCAGGATAACATTGTCAGGGCTGCCTGCCGCATAGTAAAGATTCTCCCAGTCTGTTGCATTGGTGTGCATGGCCTGCTTCATCTTGCTGCGTATAGCCGGGTCCGTTAGCCTTTGCCTCAGCTTGCCGAAGCCCCCGTCCTGCAACGAAGGAGGAAAGGCGGAGGTAAGCCCCGTTGCGCCTGCAGTGTACAGGTACATGTCTGCCGTAATTTTTAATCCTTCAGCTCTCGCGCGTTCTATCCGCCTGATGGCGCTGTCCATTTTTGGCCAGTTGTCTTTTCCCGCGGCTTTCAGGTGGTACACTTCGGCTGGAATATTGGCCTCTTTGGCAATGGTGATCAGTTCTTCGAGCGCCTGCAAAAACATATTGCCTTCGCTGCGCATATGGCTTATGTACATGCCGCCATAAGGGCTTGCTGCTTTGCACAGCTCTGCCAGTTCATTAGTTTTGGCAAAAAAAGCGGGGGGATAAATAAGTGAGCTTCCAACGCCTAACGCGCCTTCCTCCATAGCGAAACGAACAAGCGCTTTCATACTATCCAGTTCGGCCGGGGTAGGGTCGCGGTTGTCTTCGCCAATTACATAGGTGCGCACCGTTGTAGCCCCTACAAACGAGGCAACATTGCAACTGATACCGCTGGTTTGCAGGTGCTGCAGGTATTCGCCCAGCGTATTCCATGCCACGTCAAACTTAATATCGCCCTGCCCGGTTTTTACTTCCTGCTTCATTTGGTCATTCAATGGCGCCATGCTCCAGCCTTCGCCCATAATTTCGGTGGTTACGCCCTGCCTGATATCGCTTTGACTTCTGCCGTCTTCAATCAAAGTTTCTGTTGCCCAGCTCAACATGTTTATAAACCCCGGGGCAACGGCCATGCCTTTGGCATCTATTTCTTCGCGGCCTGTTTTGCCCGACAGATCGCCTATAAATGCAATGGTATCGGCAAGAATTCCAATATCGGCCTTAAAGGGTTCACCACCCAGTCCATCGTACACCTGCCCATTGCGGATGATGGTATCGTAGCCAGGCTCCTGTGTGCAACCTGCAGCCATCATCACCAGTACAACCAGTAAAAGGTTTCGCATAGTTTACTTTTTCTTGTTTGCCGTAAAACTTCCATTCGGCTGTATGAATGTGGCGGCATTTACAGCTTTGTTTTCATCTCTTACAAATTGCATGTAAAATCCTTCCAGCACTTTTAGTTTGAATTTATCCTTGCCGAGGTATTGCAATTCGTAATCGGGCTGCCCGGGTACCGATGCAAACAGCGTTTCTTTTTGTGCATATACTTTTACAGTGGTACCTGGCAATTCGTATTCGCCCAAATAATCTTTCAACGCCTCAGCATTCAAAGCTTCCAGTTTTGGCATGCGTTTAAACACCAGGGGAATGGACGGGTCTTCCATCCCAATCATGTTCAGCGATTCGATATCGCCGTTTGCCCCTGTGTTGAACTGTAAGCGCATACCAGGCCTGTCAGCCGTATCAATTTTGTCGCCCGGCTCCAATATGTATGGAACAAATACATCATAATGCCAATGCTCCAGCCACACATTGTATTTAGGGGTGGAAGCCATCAGCGAATCACCTTTGCGAAATACTTCAAGTGTGCCATATCCGGGGTGAGAAAACAACCCTGTAAAGTCAGAAAGGTCGTGAGTTGGTTTGGCTTGTTTTCTGTTGGATGCAGTTTTGCCTTTTGCACTGTCTGCGGTGGCTTTTGCTTTTGCCAAATCTTTTACCTGCTCGCCCAGCCAATCATACTTTGCTGCTTTCAGCATCCTATCTGCAATGGTGTTGCGTACCAACGATGGAACCCATGAACCATTTTGATTGACCAACACAATTATGCCAATACTGTCTGTTGGGAAAAAGGAAGTGCTTGCGCTGAAGCCGTCAATGTTTCCACCATGTTCCACCCTGTAGTGCCCTTTATAGGAGGTCATACCCCATGCAAAACCATACATGCCGAATTGAATATCAGGACGCCTCATACCAGGGGGATTGCCGTTTGAAATCATTTGACCACTCATGGCTTCTTTTATATACCCCGCAGGCAAAATTTCTTTGCCATTCAGTTTGCCGCCAGATACCCATGTTTGTACCCATTTGGCCATATCGCTTACACTGCTGTAAATGCTTCCGGCTGGGCCCATGCCTTCAATAGGGTAGTGATTCAATATTTTCAGTGTGCTGTCTTTTTCTAAACCATAAGGCACGGCCAAATTGGGATTGCCCTTTAATGTATTGGCAGTAAGGGTTGAATTTGTCATGCCAAGCGGTGTAAATAATTGTTCTTTTACCTGTTGTTCCCAGGGTTTGCCATTTATTTTTTCCGCCACTTTTCCCTGCGCTAAAAACATGAAGTTGTTGTATTGGTAGCGGGTTCGGGGTTCGGCAGTTGGTTGCATAAATTGTATTCGCTGAATCAAACTATCACGCGTGGTAGGAAATAAGTACCACGACAAATCATGACGGGGTAAACCTGTGCGATGGCACATCATATCACGGAGTGTAATATGATCGTTCATGTCGTCGTTGTAAAATTTCAATTCTGGCAAATAATCGCGAACCGGTTTGTCCAAATCAACTTTGCCATCTTTTTGCAACAGCCCAATAAGCGAAGCTGTAAATGCTTTGGTGCAGGAGCCGATAGCATACAAAGTGTTTTCTGTTGCAGGCACTTTGTTTGCAACATCGCTGTAACCAAATCCTTTGGCATAAATCACTTTGTTTTTTTCAACAATGGCCACAGCAAAACTGCTGGCCTTACTAATCTTTAAAAATTGTTCCATTTCTGCTTCAAGGCCTTGCAGTCTTGGGTCACCTGCGGGGGGTGTTGTCTTTTTTTGAGCCTGTAACTGTATGGTAAACAGGCAAATAATGGAAATTAAGAAAGGCTTCATTGATATTTTAGTTTATTTTAATGCTTGCTCCAGGTCGGCAATTATATCTTCAATGTTTTCAATGCCCACGCTCATGCGTATCAATCCATCGGCAATGCCATACAGCAAACGGTCTTCACGGGGCACGCTTGCATGGCTCATGCTGGCGGGGTGGCTTACCAGTGTATCCACCGTGCCCAGGCTCACCGCACGGGTACACATTTGCAGCTTGTCAATAAACCTGCGGCCTGCATCCAGCCCGCCTTTCAGCTCAAAGCTCATCATGGGGCCGGGATGCTTCATTTGTTTTTTACTGATCTCAAAATCGGGGTGGTTGGCAAGCCCTGTATAATTTACATGCTCAATGGCTGGATGGCCGTTTAAGAAATTGGCAACGGTGATGGCATTGGCGCAGTGGCGGTCCATGCGGAGCTCGAGTGTTTTTATTCCCTGGGTTAGCAGGTAGGCATCAAATGGATTAGCGTTTCCACCTAACAATGAATGCCATTTCCATGCCTTTGTTTTCATGAATTGGATATCGCGGCCTATAAGTACGCCCCCTATGGCAGTGCCATGCCCGTTCAGGAATTTGGTGGTGCTGTGAAAAACAAAGTCAACCGCATAGCGAAAGGGTTGCTGCAGGTAAGGGGTTGCAAAAGTGTTATCCACGCTCACCGTTTTACCATATTTTTTGGCAAGAATGGAAAGCGCCTCAATATCCACGCATTGAATAGTAGGATTGGCCGGTGTTTCAATATGCACCAGTTTTATGGAAGGGTCGGTTGAAAGCATTCTTTCCGCTTCCACCAGGTCGTGCAGGTCGGCAATAATGGCTTTAATGCCGTTTTCCTTCAGCAGTTTGGTTAAAAACTCGTGGGTGCCGCCGTACAGCGATTGGTGCGATAAAACCGTATCGCCTGTTTGCAGGTTACTTAGGAACAACGTAGCCATGGCCGCCTGGCCACTGGCATGCAACAGCGCTTTTACCTGCAAAGGTTTGCCATCCTCATCGTATATTCCGAAAGCTTCGAGCGCGGCGATCTTTTGCTCGCACTCTTTAAAAGTGGGGTTGCCCCAACGGCTGTATATCAATTCCTTATCAAGACTTGCAAAGCGTTCGCTGCCTTCAAGCGCGGTATCGAATACAAAAGTGGAAGTTGCATAAATGGGGGTGATATGTGCAGAATTGGGATCTTGTTCATGACCTCCATGAATAGCTGTACTGCTCCAGCCTTTCAATAAATTTTCTTGCATAATAGCCGTAAAACTAAAGGATTGAAGTCGTAATTCCACGCAGAAATGTGCATGTCAGTACTCTTTCCCGGCAGGTTTTCCCGAAAGCCGCTTCAGTTCAATTGAAAGCGCTGATATACCCTCCACATGTGAAATGAGTACGGCGGGGCTTATGCCCGTACCCTTAAAAGCCGGGTTATCTTTCCAGCACATGCTCATTTCTTCAATGAGTTCTTTCACCTGCAATTTACCGGGTATTTCAGAAGGCACGGCTCCTTCGTCGTCCTTTAAAATCTGTTTTACCGTGCCATTCAGCACTTTGTTCATCAATGTTTTGTAGGCTGCAATCTGTGGCTGGCAATTTGCAATTTGAATTTTTTGCACCATCCTGCCCAAAGCAGCGCTTCGCGAAGCCAGTACAAGGCAACCAACAATTAAGGGGTGCAAATAGGCGCCCTGTTCCTGCCGGCTTTTAGGTTCATTCAGCATCCTTTGAAAGGCATCGCTTACATTGGCAAGCGCCACATAAGTTTCTTTGCGGAACCATTTATACTGCGAAATATGGATGGGCGTTCCTGACATTACATCGAGTATATAGCTCAGGAAATCCCTGTTGGCCCGTAAGGCTTCTGCAATCAGTTCCTTCAATTGTACTTTTTCCCAAACCGGGGGAATAAAACGCGTAAATAAAAAGGAAATAACCGAACCAATGAAGGTATCCAGCAGCCGGTCTTTAAAAATGGGGGTGTAATCGCCCGGCTTGAGCAGGTAAATGGAAATGAGCACATAGGCTGTAAGCAAGCCAACGCTTACCCAGTAGCGGGTGCGCATCAGGCTGAAGGCCCCTATCATAAACAGGATGAGCAGCATGAGCAATGCCGCCGGATTTTTTACCAGGAATAAAATAATGACCCCAAGGATGCCTCCCACCAAAGTGCCGAGAAGCCTTTCCGTATTGCGTTTGCGGGTGAGCGAATAGGCGGGCTTCAGTATCACCACAATGGTTAGCAATATCCAATAGCTGTGGCCAAGCGGAAAAAACAGTGATAACAGGTAACCGGCCATTACCCCCACTGCCATGCGAACCGAATACCGGAATATGTTTGACTGCCAGTTGAGGTTTGAAACGAGTAACCGGGTATTGATGTAAGAAGGTACCACAAACCGGTCATAGTCAACCTGGCGGTTCAGTTTCAGCTTTTTATCGTAGGTGCTGAAAACGGCGAGGTTCTGAACCTTTGAAACCAGGTCTTTTATGCCGGTGAGCACATGCCGCAGCGCAATAAAAGCTTCTGCATTTGAGGCGTTCATTACCAGGCGGCGCTGTTCTTCATACCGGGTTTCAAGTACAAAGAATGCATTGCTCAATCCATTACCGGCATCGGCATCTTTTCCTTCCTGCATGGCCTGTGCTATCCCCGATATTTTATCTGCAATCAGTTGCAGCATTTCACCAAATTCATGCAGTATCCCCTCATCGCCCAATTTTTTTTGCAGCGCGCGGTAGTCCTGCTCGGTGGTCATCACCAGTTCAAAAATATCCACCGTTTCGAGGAAAGCCATTACCAGCACACGGCCTGTATGGGTGCTTTCCTTTACAATGCTGCGCGTTTTAAACAGGATTTCCCTTACCGTTTCCTGCTTGTGATTCACTTCTACCTGCGCCTTCAGCAGTTCGGTGTACAGGTGGTCAAAACCGGGGTTTGGCGCATAAAACCATGATTTCAGTTGCAGGAATTTACCCGTTTCGGTAATGCAATCGGCCAGTACCTGCTGTGCCAGCTTGTATGGCCTGATGCGGTATAGCGACATGCTGAGCAGAAAATACCAGGCCCCGCCGGCCGCCGTAAGCAGGGCATTTTGCCAAACTCCCAAACCCGAATCGGCCAGTTGTAAAATAATGCCTACCAGTACCGAAGTGCCCAGCGATGCCGCGCGGCTGCCAAAGATGCCAATGATGGAAAAACCGAAAGCAAAAAGGGCGAGCAAAATAATGGTGAGCCAATGGAAGGGTAAAGCATACCCGATAGCGAGCGAGGAAACGGAGATAAACCCGATGGCCGCCAGCATGCCGTTTACCCGGTGGTGAACAGGCCCTGCATTATCGGTGAGGCTTACACAAAGCGCACCCAAAGCCATGGCAAGCCCCCAACCGATTTCGTCGAAACGGGCAGCCAGCAGCACGGGCACCATAATGCCAATGGTAATGCGCAGACCTTGGTAAAAGCTGTGTGTGCTGAAAAAAGAGGTATAGCGGCCGGTGGATAGCATACAGTGCGGTGAAGATAATGAGATGCAAACTAATCCCTTCCATGTGGGCCTTACCGGCCGTTCAAACGGGGGGCTGTACCGGCCCTACTTATTCACCACAAGGACCAACCTGTTGCCGGCACAGCAGGGGTGGTATTTATGGCGCCAATTCAAGCGGCAAAAGCAATCTTATTAAGGCAATGTCCACCATGCGTAGATTGGTACTCCAGTCGTTTGAACAATCCTCTGCTGCGGAACTTAATATTACTCCATTTCTTTTAAATACCGAAAGTGAAGAAAATCCATCGCTTTTGAAGTATTGTTTTTAATGAACGGGGCAAGGTATCGTTATGGATTTGAGGTTGATAACATTGCTGTTAAATCTGAATGGTTATTTGAAGCTAAAAAGCAGGTAGAAAAGCCTTTGTTTGTAAGGGAGAACGACGGTATTGAAGTGATGAAAGCTTTCCACGAAGGAAAAAACCTGGAAGAAAAAACAAGGGATAATGCTTTGTTCCTGGCAGTAGTTGACCAATTTAATGGCAAACTTGCATAGGCGTACTTACGGCTTATCAGATAAACATTGAAGGTGCAGGACGTAATACCCAATCTTTAGCAGATGAAGCCATACGGTTGAAGGCGCTTTATGAAAAAGATACCGGCAGACTAATAGACAGGCTTTGTGTAGTATTTGACAGGGACAGCTTTGCAGCCAATGATTTTAATGCTGCAATTATCCGTTGTGAAAACACTCAGCCCATTATAGGTTGTGCCTGGAGCAATGAGGCATTTGAACTGTGGTATCTTTTGCATTTTCATTATTACCAAAATGCAATGAACCGGCAACAATACCAGGGGTTGATAGAGCAAAACCTGCAGGCGTTTATTGGTGAAGATTACCGCTACCAAAAGAATAGTAGAATAATGTATGATTTATTGAAAGAGTATGGCAGCATTGATGATGCTATCCGAAATGCCAAAAGCCTTTCTGCAATTTATGGAGTGAGACAAGACTATGCAGAGCATAATCCGTGTACGGTGGTGTGGAAGTTGGTGGAGGAATTAATGGAATTAAAACTATAAAAATACAGCTATGAACAATAAAATTATTGAAGCAATTGAAGACTTAAATGTGATTGAGTATTCGGCAAGGATTTCTACGAAAAAACTTGCCTGGAAGACTAAGGACAGCGGGGGTAAAAGTGCAGGGGCTGGACTATGCCTACACCCTGCAGGGCTGGCTGAAAGCCGTGAACGGCAATGAAGTAACCGATGGAACCACGGATATGGGAGGCGATGGCAGGCCATCCATAGGCAATACAGCCCGCGATGCCATAGCTTTTGGGCTGCATTACTACCAGGGCGACTACAAGGCCATTGGTGAAACCACCCTTGCCACAGGTAAGCTGCATAACACAATATGGAACCTGGCCCAAGCCAGCTTTGGCCAGCTATATAATGGCAATATAGCCGCCATAACAGAGCACAATAGCCGGTTGGGCGCCTCACTTGCCTTCCGGTACCGCTACGACCAGCTAAACCGGCTGGTGAATATGGATGTTTACAGCAACCCCTGGGGTACGCCTGTGGCCAGCCAGGACTACCGCGAACAAATAAGCTACGATCCCAATGGGAATATCCTAACCTACTTGCGTAATGGAGCAACTGCCGACCGTGGGCTGGCCATGGATAATATTACCTACCAGTACAACAAAACCGCCGGACGACTGGATAATAACAAACTGCTGCGCATAGTGGATGCCGCCACCAACAGCAGCTATACCGAAGACCTGAAAACCCAAACCAACAACTATGAGTACGATGCTATTGGCAACTTAGTAAAGGATTTGGATGGTGGAGTAAGCGGCATTATCTGGACGGTTTACGGAAAAATTGCCTGGATAACAAAGGGCGACAACAGCCACCCCGACTATAGCTACAAGGCGATCGTTTCTTTTACCCATTCATTTCCTGCCGTATCTTCCTTACAAAGGCCGGTTCTACCCCGGCAATATCGGCTGCCTGCTCATCCGTAAGTCCCATTTTGGTAAGGAGGTTTCTTACTACTTCGGCTTTGCCTTTTTCAATACCTTTTTCAATACCTTTCTCAATGCCTCTTTCAATACCTTTTTCTATCCCTCTTTCAATGCCTTTTTGTTCAGCCCGGTGTAATATCAATTCTTCGATGCCCA
>CAYUGH010000090.1:0-17952 GCA_964444195.1 uncultured Chitinophagaceae bacterium | reverse complement strand
TTTATTCAAACAACTCAAAATAGACTACCTAACTTAACGGAGTTAGGGTTTAAATAATCATCAAAAATGAAAATAATGTGACTCTGTTCACAAGGGTTTTATTCTTGTTAAACCAGGTATCTGAAAAATCATTTTCGGGCTCCCCCCCATAAAAACCTGCACGAACCCGCTCTCCTTTACTTTTGTGCTTCTAAAATTTTCATTATGCCGCTTTCCCCCGACCAATACGCCCAACAATACACTTCTCCCCTCCCCCCGCTTATGCAGGAGGCGCTGGATTTTACGCTGCAGAACCATCCCCAGCACCATATGGTAAGCGGCCATGTGCAGGGACAGTTGCTGCGCATGTTCAGCCTGATGCTGCAACCAAAATATATACTGGAAATAGGCACGTTCACAGGCTTCAGCGCGCTTTGCCTGGCCGAAGGACTGCAACCAAACGGTACACTGTACACCCTTGAAATCAGGGAAGAAGATGCTGTAACCGCCCAATCCTTTTTCAACCGGTCCTCAAAATTTGGCCAAATTCACCTTTGCCTCGGCGATGCCAACCATATTATCCCCACCCTCAACTATCAATGGGATCTTGTATTTATTGATGCCGACAAAACCGGTTACGGCAACTACCTCGACCTCCTGTTGCCGAAGGTTCGCCCCGGGGGCATCATCCTGGCCGATAATGTGCTTTTTCACGGCGAAGTGCTCGAAGATGAGGTTAAAGGCAAAAATGCAAAGGCCATTGCGGCGTTTAATGAAAAAGTGCGCAATACTGCGGACCTGGATTGTACGCTACTTACGATAAGGGATGGGTTGATGGTGATGAGGAAAAATTCCAAATAAATAAATTCCAAATTCCAACCTTCGGTGTTAAGGAAGTTTTGCCAACCTGGGAAATGTACGAATCGGATGCTCAAATCCTGGAGATCAGGTAGCCGGCTGGACTTCGGTTTTGGAATTTGGAATCTGACCTTTGGGATTTTGTCTCTGATTTGGTGGCCTGCATTAACTAAACATTTGTAATGAACCAATAGGATTAACCCTGATATTTGCGCCCTGATTTACTCATAACGATTGCGTTTTTAAGTTTTTAGCATGACTACAACCGAATATCTATCCGAACACAAAGACCGTTTTCTCGAAGAGCTTCTCGACCTGCTGCGCATTCCCAGCGTAAGCGCCCGCAGCGAAAATAAAGTGGATATGGTGGAATGTGCCGAGGCGGTAAAGGAAAAACTGCTGGCAGCCGGGGCCGACCTGGTGACCATTTACCCCACTGCCGGCCACCCCATTGTGTATGGTGAAAAAATAACCGACCCCTCCAAACCTACGGTGCTGGTATATGGCCATTACGATGTGCAGCCGCCCGACCCGCTCAACCTGTGGCATAGCGGCCCTTTTGACCCGGTGATTAAGGATGGCAAGATTTTTGCCCGTGGGGCCTGTGATGACAAAGGCCAGTTTTACATGCACATCAAGGCATTGGAAGCCATGCATGCTATCGGAGAACTTCCTACCAACCTCAAGTTCCTGATTGAGGGCGAAGAGGAAGTGGGAAGCCCCAACCTGGCCACTTTTGTAAATGAAAATAAGGAGTTGCTTGCCTGCGATGTGATCCTCATCAGCGATACGGCCATGCTAAGCCTTGAGCACCCAAGCATTGATGTGGGCGTGCGCGGGCTTACCTACATTGAGGTAGAGGTAACAGGCCCCAACCGCGACCTCCACAGCGGCGTGTACGGTGGCGCAGTGGCCAATCCGCTTACTATTTTAAGCAAAATGATCGCCAGCCTGCACGATGAGAACAACCATATTACCGTACCCGGGTTTTACGATGATGTGGCCGAAATAAGCCCCGAAGAACGCACCAAAATGGCCGAAGCGCCTTTTGACCAGCATGAATTTAACCAGGACCTTGGCATAGCAGCCGAATGGGGTGAAAAAGGATATACTTCTAATGAACGCACAGGCATCAGGCCTACGCTTGAGGTAAACGGCATGTGGGGTGGATATACCGGCGAAGGCGCCAAAACCGTACTGCCATCCAGGGCATTTGCCAAAATAAGCTGCCGGTTGGTGCCTAACCAAAATAGCCACCAGATCGAAAAATTACTGATCAACCACCTGAAAAGCATTACACCCCCGTACATCACCCTGGAAGCAAAGCTTCACCATGGGGGCGAACCCTATGTTACACCGGTTGACAGCATTCCATACAAGGCAGCTTCTGCCGCTATCTTCGAAGTATTCGGAAAAGAACCCATCCCCGTTCGGGGCGGCGGCAGTATTCCTATTACATCCTTATTTGAAGAAGCGCTTGGTGTAAAAGTGGTTTTCCTGGGTTTTGGTCTCGACAGCGACAACCTGCACAGCCCCAATGAAAAGTTCAACATCGAAAACTTTTACAAGGGCATTGAAACGATCCCCTATTTCCACAAGCATTTTGCAGCGATGCAGGGGTAATCAAACAACAATAATCTACTTTAATAAAGGCAGGCCAATCCGGTCTGCCTTTTGTATTTTTACAATATGCTTCATTTGGTAGAAGAAAAACTCAAAGATTTCGATCCCAAAGCGCCTGGTTTTCCTTTTTCCAGGGAATTATTTTGGGATTACCCGGATTTGAACATTGACCTTGAAAAACATGCAAGGTTTGTGATTGAGCGGGTAGTGATGCGGGGGGCGATTGGGATCAGTTTTATCCTGAAAAAAGAGATGATTAGCAACCCTGAAAAGACTCCAAAATCCTTTTGACATTGATTACATCACCAAATTACCCGCTAAAACACTCTCGTACAGCGCCTCATACTTTGGTACGATATTCTTGATATCAAACTCAAGCGCATGGTTGTAGGCGTTCTGCTTAAACTCGGCCAGCGTATCATCATCCTTCAGGATATGTATGCCGTATTCAGCCATTTCCTTTACATGGCCCACAGGCGCCATAAAACCGGTTGCACCATGCACATTCACCTCGGGTAATCCACCGGCATTGGAGCTCACTACCGGAACATGCGCCGCCATGGCTTCGAGAGCGCTCAATCCAAAGCTTTCATAGTCGGAAGTAAGTAAAAACAGGTCGCTGATGGCCATAATTTCTTCCACCTGCTCCTGCTTGCCCACAAAACGAACATGGTCGCAAATACCCAGCTCACGGCTTAGTTCTTCGGTCATATGCCTTTCAGGCCCATCGCCCACCATCATCAGCTTGCTGGGCACGTCACGGTTAATGATCTCAAAAATCCGGATAACATCTTCCACCCTTTTGATCTTTCTGAAATTGGACGCATGCACTATAATTCGTTCCCCACCCGGCGCAACCGCTTTCCTGAAGGCGTCAATCGGCTTTTTGGAAAACCGGCCAACATCCACAAAATTGTAGATCACTTCGATTTCTTTCTTGATATCAAAGGACTTATAGGTTTCATCACGCAGGTTATTGGATACAGCCGTAATGGCATCGCTTTCATTTATGCTGAAGGTAACCACCGGTTCGTAAGTGGCATCCTTGCCCACCAGCGTAATATCGGTTCCGTGCAGCGTGGTAATGACGGGAAGGTTTATCCCTTCATTTTTCTGCAATATCTTTTTGGCCATATATGCGCTCGATGCATGAGGAATGGCATAATGCACGTGCAAAAGATCGAGTTTCTGGTTCACCGCCACATCCACAATCGTGCTTGCAAGCGCGGTTTCGTAGGGTGGATAATCAAACAGCGGGTAGGTTGGCACCCTTACTTCGTGGTAAAAAATATTGGCATTAAAACCGCTGAGCCTTACCGGTTGGCGGTAGGTAATAAAGTGAACCTGGTGACCTTCGTTGGCAAGCGCTATTCCCAATTCCGTAGCCAAAACCCCGCTTCCGCCAAAGGTTGGATACAGTACAATTCCTATTCTCATAATACGTGTAACGTTTAAGAGAACTGACTTGTTCCCCAAAACCTCCCCCAAAATAACGAAGAATTTGGCTTATGGTTTGGTAAAATGGAAAATCGGCTGTTTGCCGCCAGGCATACACATATTTGATAGCCATGCTTATATTCTTTTTGCCTAATGAGGCAGCTAACTTACATTCGCCATGCTAAAACAATCCCCATGCGTAAATTTTTTGTCTTTTCCATCCTCATCATCCTTTTGGTAGGCGCAGGCGCTTTTTACTGGCGTTTTTATTTCGTGTTTAAAGAAGGGGTAAAAGCAGGGGAATTAAACAAGATTGAAAAAGTTGGGGTGGTATTTAAAACCTTTGAAGGGAGGTTGATACAGACTGGCTATAGGGCATTGGTGCCAGGGTCGGTTCAAAGCAATGAATTTGTATTTTCAATTGCCGATCCCGCCATTGCCGACAGCCTGATGCTGCAAGCAGGAAAGTTTGTTGAGCTGGGTTATGTGGAATACTTTGGCGCATTACCCTGGAGGGGCGGTACCAACACCGTGGTCACTAAAATTATTTCCATACAGGATAATGAGGCAGCCAAACCTCTTTACTCTAAATAGATAGCTGTTCAGGTCAGGGGTTTTCCCAACAGGAAAATGGCCGGTATTTTATGCAGCGATGGAAGGGTTGATTCCTTCCATCTTTTTATGGGCTGGGTTTTTACATACTCCCCGGTTGGTGAAGTAAGGTTTGCCCCGATGCACAGCAAGGTGTCGCCCCTGCAATTTTCCAAAAGCGATTTCAGCAGTGGTTCATTCCGGTAAGGCGTTTCTATAAAAATATGGGTGGTTCCTTTGCGGAATATTTCTTCTTCCATCCGCTGAATGGCTTTTTTCCGCTCCCCGCTATCAATGGGCAGGTACCCGTTAAAAGTAAATAACTGGCCGTTCAAACCGCTGGCCATAAGCGCCAGTAAAATAGAGGAAGGCCCCACAAGCGGCTTAACTATAGCACCCGATGCCTGTGCCCTGGCAACCAGTACCTGCCCCGGGTCGGCTACTCCCGGGCAACCCGCTTCGCTCAATATTCCGATAGTTTTCCCGGCCCTGATGGCCTTATCAAAATCAGCCAGCGCTGCCGTTTCTTCCCCTTTTTTCAACGCCACCCATTCATACCCGTCAATCACCATTTCCTTCCACAGCCTTTTCAGAAATCGCCTCGCGGTGCGTTCGTTTTCAACAAAAAAAATAGAACATTCCTTTACCGCATCCAGCACATAAGGTGGAATGGGTTTTACCTCGCCTTCGTAAAGTTCAGATGGAATTAAATATATCATGAGTTGAAAAGTTAATTAGTTGACGAGTTGACTGGTTAACTGGTTAACTCGTCAACTTTTCAACCCAGGCTACTCCTCCACCACAGTAAGCGTTGCCGCCACCACTGCATAAGCCGGGGCCAGCACCCATCCAATAAAGGGAACCAGGTGCATTATATAAAAAACGAGCCCGTTGCCAATGGCAAGCCCTTTATGCGCAGCCACAAAACGAATGCTGCCTGCAACACCCGTACCCCTTCGTTCAAAACTGTAGTCGAGCATACTGAATCCAAAATAATAGGCTTCAATCAGGAGCGCGAAAAATGGCACCGCCCAACCCACCAAAGGGATCAGCGATAAAATTAACAGCGCCAAAAAATAAACAGACTGCCAGAGCAGGTTACGACCCGCAACCGCAACCCCGCGGCCCATATCCTTCATCCATTGCGAAACCGTAAATTCATATTCGGTACCATTCACCAGCGATTCCGTTTTTTCACTCAGCCAGGCAAAAACGGGCGAGCCCACTATCAGCCAGATATACTTGAACAACGAAAAATAAAAAAGCAACCCCACCAGCCAAACCACCAGCCCGGTAAACGAAAAAATAAAGTTCAGCAACCCGGAATCCATTTTTGCAAGCCAGGTACTTATGCCGAGCGCATTCACCAACTGTTCGCTCACCAGCCTTTTACCCGTAATAGCAAACAGATAAAAACCCACCGAAAAAAGGATCATGTAAATGATGCCGGGTATAACAATCCACTTCCATAGTTTATGCTGCCGGATAACGGCATGGGCTTTGCCGTAGGCAGAAATGGCTATGATAATTTCTTTGAGCACAAAGGATGTAAATAATAATGATACGGTGTTGTTTGCTTACTTCGCAAAATAATAACGGCAACCCCTGCAAAATAGGACAATGCAAATATTGAAACAGGATTATTTTTTACAGGCTGATACGCTTTGGCTGGCAAAAGACCTGCTGGGTAAAATATTGGTTTCGCAGATAGGCGGAACAATTACGAGCGGCAGGATTGTGGAAACCGAGGCCTACCTTGGAGTAGCCGACAAGGCAAGCCATGCGTTTGGCGGCAGAAGAACGGCGCGCACTGAAACCATGTACCTGCCCGGAGGCCATGCTTATGTGTACCTGTGTTACGGCATCCATCACCTTTTCAATATTGTTACCAACCAACCCAATATACCCCATGCCATACTGATAAGGGGCTTGGAACCTGTTGAGGGCATTGCAGCCATGATGCTCCGGCGAAAAAAGAAGATTGCCGATGCATCGCTAACACGCGGCCCGGGAAGCCTTGCGCAGGCATTGGGAATCACTACCCGGCATTCCGGTTTATTGCTTACCGAAACCATTTGGCTTACTGAAGGAGAAAAAAAGTTTGACCCTGGATTATTGGGCCAATCCCCGCGCATAGGCGTGGATTATGCAGCCGAAGATGCACTATTGCCTTTCCGTTTTTTTGAGAAAGGAAACGCTTTTGTAACCAAACCCAACCGTTAAAACTTGGGGCAATTAAGCGGGCGCTCGCCGCTTGGCCTGTTAATGTATATCAGTGAAACCTCGAAACCGCCCTGGCTTTGGCTCACAGATTTCAGGTCGCTTACATTCACATCGTAACTGGCGCCAAACCTGAAAGGACCGAATTCAAGACCTATATAAGGAATAACGGCGTCACCAAACCGGTACCAGCTACCTGCAAAAAACGTTGTGGGGTTGTACTCGTCGGCAGGGTTTACATTAATGCCAAATGCGCCGCCCAAAACTGTTTCGCTGGCGCCGGCCTGGTTTTGGTAAAGCCCGCTTGCATGAAATACGGTGGTAACGCCTATTGGGAAATAAGCGCCTACATGCCCGGTATAACGCTGCTGAAGCGCATAATCGGCCCCGGTAAAGCTTTCCCTCGGTTTATTAATATGGTACACGCTGCCGCCTGCATAGTAGCTTACATTTCCTGCGGTCACCCCGCTGAACATGACCCCGGCATTCAGGTCGAAATAATTGATATTGACATTTGCCGGGTTGAATATTTCGGCGGTTATACCGGTAAAACCATCGCTGCGAAGCTGGTCTTCAAATTTCAGGTTGGCCGTATTCAGCCTTTTTTGCGCATAAGTGCCCTGGAAACCAACGGCCACCTGGTGGTATCCATCCTGGTCGAGCCCAATATGGTAAGCCGTTGAAAGTGAATAGTATGTGTTCTTTAAAACCCCATCGGCCTGCTGATCGCCCAGGGCCATAATACCAACTGCCCAGCGGTCAAGTTCCCGAACCTTGTTTTGCAAAATGGCAAAATCCACACTGGCGGTATAGGTTTTAAATGCATTATTTATGGTAGGCCATTGATTGCGGTAGTTGCCTGCAGCTCGTACATTTCCATCAAAACGTCCTGTAAGCGCGGGGTTCAGGGTTAACGGAGAGGCAAAAAACTGGGAAAAGTGAGGGTCCTGGGCCATTAATTTTCCATTTATCAACAGGAAAAAAACTATGGCAAATGCAAATTTCATAAATGCAAAAAACGGTCTTTTTTGGGATATTGTTGCCCGGGTTATCAGAATTGAGGGTAAATACCTGCTTTAAAAAATAAAATTAATGCAAAAATAAATAAGCCGCGCGAGCATTTGGAATTTGGAATTTGGGATTTGGGATTTGGAATTTGGAATTTGGGATTTTCCATTACGCCTGCATTTTTTCACCAAACGCCAGGTCGCCCGCATCGCCTAATCCGGGTACAATATACCCCTTGGCGGTCAGCTCGGTATCAATATCGCCACACCATATTTTTGCCAGCGGGGCCTCCCTTTTTACATATTCAATCCCCACATCGCAGGCAATGGCGCACACCACATGTATTTCGGCAGGGCTACCTTCTTCCTGTAAATACTGAATGGTTTTTACCAGCGAAGCCCCGGTGGCCAGCATGGGGTCGCTCAAAATAAGTACCCTGTTTTCCAGGTCGGGACAGCTTACATATTCCAGCTTAATTTCAAACGAACCGTCGCGGTGGTGCTTGCGGTAGGCGCTGATAAAGGCATTATCGGCCCGGTCGAAATAATTAAGCAACCCCTGGTGCATGGGCACCCCGGCCCTTAAAATGGTGCCTAAAACAGGCTGACTTTTTAATACCATAGCGGTATGGGTGCCCAACGGGGTTTCCACTTCACGGGTAACATAAGGCAATGTTTTACTGATTTCGTAGGCTGCCGCTTCGCCAATACGCTCCAGGTTTCGCCTGAAGCGCAAGCGGTCGTTTTGAATACTTATATCGCGTAATTCGCTTACCCAATTGCTTATGAGGCTGTGGTTTTCGCTGAGATTAATTACCATTACTTTGCCGGGATTTTATACCAATGGGGTAAAGGTCGAATTTTAATTGATGAATGTAAAAACTATTTAAACATTATGGAATACCGGGCAATTGGCTTAATGAGCGGCAGCAGCCTTGATGGTTTGGATATTGCTTTTGTGATTTTTAATGAAACCGGCGGCAAATGGAGCTATACCATTGAAGCTGCTGATTGTACACCCTATTCACCCGAATGGACCGAACGGCTAAAGCAGGCAACGGCACTTTCGGCAAGGGAGTACATGCTGCTCGACACCGATTACGGACACTATCTCGCCCACCAGGTAAATGCTTTTATTGAAAAAAATAACCTGTCGCACCGGGTGCAGCTTATCGGCAGTCATGGCCATACCACTTTTCACGAACCTGCCTTAAAAATGACCGCGCAACTGGGTGACGGAGCTGCAATTGCCGCAGGCACGGGTATCAATACAGTTACCGGGCTCCGTGCTATGGATGTGGCGCTTGGCGGGCAGGGAGCACCAATTGTACCCGTTGGGGAAAAGCTTTTGTTTGCAGAATATCCGTTGCTGCTCAACCTTGGTGGAATTGCCAATATCACCGCTGCTTTACCCGAAGGCTATATGGCTTACGATATTTGCCCGGCCAACAGGGTGCTGAATATGCTGGCTGCCGAAAAGGGGCTTGAATATGATAACGGCGGCGGCCTTGCTGCATCCGGAACCCTGCGCGATGAAGCGCTTTCGGCCATCAACCAGTTGCCCTATTACAGCCAGCCCTATCCAAAATCGCTGGCCAATGAGTTTGGCATGGAAACCGTTTACCCCCTGCTGAAAAAATACAACCTCAATACCCAGGATGCGCTGCGAACCATGACAGAGCATATTGTGATCCAGGTAACCCGCAACACAGGCAGGTTGACTTCCAAACTTCCTTCGGCCAACCGCAAGATGCTGATTACGGGGGGCGGGGCGCTGAATACTTTTTTAATGGACCGGCTAACCAGCAACCTGAAACCGCTTGGGGTTGAAATCGAGATTCCCGGGCTGCAAACCATCCAATACAAAGAAGCATTGATTATGGCCTTGCTTGGGGTGTTGCGCTGGCGCGAAGCAAACACGGTTTTACATACCGTAACAGGCGCTACCCGCAGCAGCATTGGCGGCGCGGTATGGATGGGGCAGGAAGCATGAGCTAATATTATCAACACACGTTCCATCATTTTACCCTGAACCATTATCTTCGCCGCCCAATTATGATAGCTCAACTCACAGGTAAATTTGCTGATCTAAGCCCCACCCGGCTGGTGATGGATGTGGGCGGTGTGGGCTACGAGCTCAATATCAGCCTGAATACCTATGCCGATATACAGGGTAAAACCGAGGGTAAACTGTACACACTTTTAAAAATTACAGAAGACGCGCATACGCTGTACGGGTTTGCCGATCCAGGGGAAAAGGAAATGTTCATTAAGCTGACCGGCATTAGCGGGGTGGGCTCGGCTACTGCCCGAATGATGCTCAGCAGCCTGAAACCGGCCGAAATTGCCGCCTCCATTATGAGCGGCGATGTACGCTCGCTTGAAAGGGTAAAAGGAATTGGAAAAAAGACCGCAGAACGGCTGGTGGTGGAATTGCGCGACAAACTCACCAAATCAAATAAAGGAATTACACAAACGGTTGGTATTGCCCACAATACCGTTTGGAATGATGCGTTAGATGCTTTGAATGCTTTGGGGATTCAGCGGGCCCAGGCGGATATGGTAATGAAAAAAATACAGCCTGCATTACCGGAAAACCCTTCTGTGGAGGATATTATCAAACTGGTGCTGAAATCTTTATGAGAAATCGTTACTTTCACCCCAAAAACAACTATAGTCTCCTAAAATTAACTGCCTTTGCACTAAATTTTACCCTACCAAACTAATTCTGTTTTGTTTTTTATCAAACGATTTTGGGTTTCCCTATTGAGCCTTATGTGTGTGCTTGTGGTGCAAAGCCATGTAGCGCATGCAAACCCGCGTCGTTTTTTTACCCCTGATGAAGATACCACCCGCAAAAAAGGGGATAGCCTCCGTTACCCGCTGAATGACAGGCGGGGCGACCGCTATTCGGATGGCCAGCGAAACCCGTTTGACCTGCGCGATACTGCTTACCTGAAATCGAAGGTTGAATATGACCCGGTAACCAAACAATACTACATCTACGAAAAAATTGGCGGGTTTTATTACCGCAAGCCTACCTACCTCACATTTGATGAGTTTATGGCCATGAAAACCCGCGAGCAGGAGCGCGAAAACTTCCAGAAGCGGGCCGATGCCACTTTTAAGCTGAACCGCAAGATGGTAAGACCCAAGTTGAACGTAACCGATGAATTGTTCAACCGGGTTTTCGGAAACGGTAAAATAGAAATAAAGCCCAATGGCAACGTGGACCTGCTGGCCGGTTACCAGGGTCAGAACGTGCAAAACCCCACCCTGCCCGAACGGGCGCGCAAGTACGGCACTTTCGACTTCGATATGAACGCGCAGTTCAATATGAACGCCAATATTGGCGACAAAATGAAATTGCCTATCAATTTCAACACCCTCGCCAATTTCGATTTTGAGAACCAGATAAAATTAGATTACAAGGGAAACAGCGACGAAATCATCAAGAGCATTGAAGCGGGTAATATGAGCTTTGCCACAAAGGGCCGCCTCATACAGGGCGCGCAGGCATTGTTCGGCTTAAAAACCCAATTGCAATTTGGAAAGCTTACGGTAACAGGTGTGCTGGCCAACCAGAAAAGCCAGCGCCAAAGCCAGAATTTCCAGGGCGGGGCCTCGGTTATCCAGTTCAATAAAAAACTGGACGACTACGAAGAAAACCGCCACTACCTGCTGGCTCAATATTTCAGGCAGAACTTTAACCAGGCCATGAGCACCCTGCCTTTTGTGCAAAGCCAGGTACAGATCATGCGGCTTGAAGTATGGCTTACGAACCGCACGGGGCAAACCACCGACAGCCGCGATGTGGTATCGCTGATGGACCTTGGGGAAAGAAACCCGTACAACCAGACCATTCCTTCCGGGCCCGGAAGTGAGTTGCCCGATAACGGCGCCAATGGCTTGTACGGCATCATTAACAACGATGCTTTCCGTAACCCAAACACGGTGACCAGCAACCTGCAATCGAGGGGTTTAAGACCCGTGCAGGATTATGAAAGAACTTTTGCCCGCAAGCTGAAAGAGGGAACGGACTATTCCTTTAACCGCCAGGTTGGGTTTATAAGCATCAACCAGTTTATTCAGCCCGACGAAGTGCTTGGCGTAGCTTTTCAGTACACGCTGAACGGCCGCGTGTTCCAGGTCGGTGAATTTGCCCAGGATATAGGGCTTGATACGGCCCAGCAGGGTGTGCAAAAGGTACTGTTCCTGAAAATGCTGAAAGCCACCAGCCAGCGCACTTCGCTTCCGCTGTGGCACCTGATGATGAAGAACGTATATGCCCTTGACCTGTACAATGTGGAAAGGGATGGCTTCCGCATAAACCTGACCTATGAAGAACCGGGTGGGGGTGAAAAACGGATGCTGCCCGAAGGGGACGACCCTGGCCGCCCGCTGCTGCGCATTGTAGGGCTCGACAGGCTGAATAACCGCAACGATCCGCAACCCGACGGTGTGTTTGACTTTGTGGACAGCTTTACTATTCAACCGCAGTACGGGCGAATAATATTCCCGGTACTGGAGCCTTTTGGCAGCGACCTGAAAAGGCTTGCCTTTGCGGGCCAGCCCGACGATATTGCCAATAAATATATTTTCCAGGCGCTGTACGATACCATCAAAATGATTGCGCAGCAGAACTATGCCAATGTGGACCGGTTTTACCTGCGTGGGCAGGCCAAAAGCAGCCAGGGCGACGAAGTGTACCTGAACGCTATCAACATTCCACCCGGATCGGTAACGGTTATGGCGGGCGGGCAGGTGCTGAAAGAAAACGTGGATTACACCATTGACTACAACCTCGGCAAGCTGACGGTAATTAACCAGGCCATCAAAAACTCGGGAGTGCCGGTTAGTGTAAATATGGAAAACAACGTGGGCTTCGGCATTCAAAACCGGGGTTTTATGGGGCTTAGAGCCGATTATGTTGCCAATAAAAAACTTTCGTTGGGCGGTACCTGGATGCAATTGGGGGAAAGGCCATTCTTTACCAAAATGAATTACGGCGAAGACCCAATACGCAACAGGATGTTCGGGGTTGACTTTAACTACAACAGCGAGTGGAAGCAAATGACCCGCTGGCTGAATAAGATACCCACCTTCAGCAGCAATGCCCCAAGTTCCATACAAGCGTATGGCGAAGCAGCCATGCTTAAACCCGGGCAGCCACCACAAATTGGTAAGGGCGAAGAGGCGCTTATTTACCTTGATGATTTTGAAGGAACCCGCGCCAATATCGACCTTCGTTTTCCCTTTATTGGCTGGGCCCACTCCAGCACCCCGCAGGACGCCGGATTTTCCGAAGCCGATCAAACCAACAATATTGCCTACGGTCAAAACCGTGCCCGGCTGGCCTGGTACCAGATTGAACCGGTAATCCAGGATCCGCGCAACCCCAATAACCCCATCAACGACCGCAATCAGTTGAGTGATCCAAGGGTGAGGGCCATCAGCAACCAGGAATTATTTCCGCAAAGCACGCCGCCACCGGGGTTCAACCAGTTGATAAGCTTTGATATGACCTTTTACCCCAGGGACAGGGGGGTGTATAACTTTGATGCCAGGCCAGGAAGCATTTTACCCGATGGCAAATTAGCCAACCCAAAAAGCCGCTGGGGCGGCGTGATGCGCGCCATTGACCAAACCGATTTTGAAACAGCCAATATTGAATTTGTTGAATTCTGGCTGCAGGACCCTTTTCTGAAAAACCAGCAGTTTCCGAATGGTTATACCAACCCGGCCGGGGGCGAATTGTATATAAACCTGGGCAACGTGAGCGAAGATATTTTGAAAGATGGTCGTCGCTTTTATGAAAACGGGATGCCCACCCCTACCCAGCCAAACCTGGCGGTGGATACTACCAGCACCTGGGGCCGCGCTCCTATCAATCCCATCCAGGTGGCCAATGCTTTCAGCAACAGCCCCGAGGACAGGCCGTACCAGGACGTTGGTTTCGATGGTCTTAATGACGAACAGGAAAAAGCCAAACGCCTTACCGATTTCCTGAATCCGCTGCAAACCCTGCTGGGCGCCGGAAACCCTGCCTATGCCGCTGCTGAAAAGGACCCAAGCAATGATAATTTTGTAAACTATCGCGATGCCAAATATGATGCTGAGAACGCAGGCGTGCTTGCCCGCTATAAATTTTTCAACGGGCCTCACGGCAACTCACCGGTAAGTGGCGAAAGCACTACGCTGAATGCCAGCACCCTTACACCCGACAACGAAGACCTGAACCGCGATAATACCCTCAATGAAAGCGAGGAATATTTCGAATACAAACTAGACATTAAACCCGGCTCAATGGTGGTTGGCCAAAACTTTATTACCGACCGCCGGGTGGTAAGCATTAAATATGAAAACGGTTCGGTGGGCGAAGAAACCTGGTACCAGTTCAGGGTGCCTGTGGCGCACTACAACCGCAAAGTTGGGCAGATCCCCGATTTTAAAAGCATCCGCTTTATGAGGATGTACCTTACCGGTTGGGAAGACAGTGTGACCATGAGGTTTGCCCGGCTTGACCTGGTACGCAACAACTGGCGCCAGTTTGCCTTTGAAATAAGCCGCGACGGAACCTATAGAAGCACCGATCAGAATACCTTTACCACCCTGAACACGCTTGCGGTAAATATTGAAGATAACGACCGCCGCACCCCGATCCCTTATCGTATTCCCCCGGGTATTGAAAGGGTTCAATCGCTGGCCAACGGTGGGGTTAATATCCTTCAAAACGAACAATCCATCAGCCTGCAGGTGCGCAACCTGTTTTCGGGCGATGGCCGCGGCGTGTTCAAATCATTCAGCAACGACCTGCGCCGGTACAAAAGGCTCCGTATGTTTATACATGCAGAGGAGCTAAACCAGCAGGACAACGGCTATACCCCGCTGCAGGATAAGCAATTGTACGCCGTGGTAAGGATTGGGCAGGATTATATAAACAACTACTACGAAGTTCGCCTACCGCTAAAAATAACCCGCCCTGCCGGCCCCAATATCCCGGTAGACAGCATCTGGCCTGAAGACAACAACCTCGATTTTTACCTGCAGGACCTGATTGACCTGAAAAACAAGCGAAATGCATTACCGGGTTCCTCCCCCATTCAATATTTTAGCGATACCACCGATGACGGGCGTATTTACGGCATTTATGGAAATCCCAACCTGGGCGAAGTACGCGGGATTTTTATAGGCGTTGAAAACCCGAAACGGCTCGATGGGCCCAATTTGGGCACAGAAGTTTGGTTCAATGAGCTCCGCATGAGCAATATTGACGACAAAAAGGGTTATGCTGCCGTGGGCAGGGTGGACATTCAGTTGTCGGACCTTGGAACCCTGAGCGTTGCAGGCGCACATACCAGCACCAATTTCGGGACTATTGAGCAGCGCATAGGCGAGCGAAGCACCGAAGCCACCACTCAATTTGATGCCAGCCTTCAGATTGATGCCGGCAAGCTTTTACCTAAAGGCATAGGGCTTAGCGTACCCGTGTATGCCAGCACCAACCGCATTACCCGCACGCCCGAATTTGACCCCTATGATAAGGATGTGCTTTTTAAGGACAAGCTGAAGACCTGCCAGAACTGCGACTCCGTAAAGAAATATTCAAGGGAAACCCTTACCACCCAAACCTTCAATTTCAATAATATCAGGCTGAACCCCAAAACCGGGCAAAAACCGGCTTTCTGGCGGATCAGCAATTTCGACCTGACCTATAATTTCCTGCGGCAAACCACCACCTCGCCCATTATTACCGAAGATCTCATCAAGCGGCACCGCGCCGTATTGGGCTATGCCTTCAGCGCACAACCCAAATACTTTGAACCCTTTAAAAAGTTCATTAAGAGCAAATCTCCCTGGCTTACCTGGGTCAAGGATTTCAACTTAAACCCCGTGCCTTCGGCAGTGGCTTTCCGTTTTGATGTGAACCGGCAGTTCGGGCGCTATGTGCCCCGTATTGTAAACACATTTGATAACAAGGTGGAAAGGGTGGACAGCACCTACGATAAATATTTCAGGCAGGACCGCTTTTACAGTTTCAGGTGGGACCTCACGCGCTCGTTCAATATTGACTTTACCGCGCTCAACGAATCGAGGGTGGATGAGCCTGCGGGAGAACTCACCGGCAGCAAAAAGGACAGCATGTGGAACAATTTTTGGAAGGGTGGGCGAAGCACCGATTACAAGCAGAATGCTGTATTTACGTACACCCTTCCTACTACAAAAATTCCGCTGCTCGACTGGACACAGGTACGCGCCAGCTATACAGCCCGTTACCAATGGGTAGCCAGCAGCCTGCTGCAAAAAATGCTTAACCAGGGCAACTACCTTGAAAACGGGAACGATAAAACCCTGAATGCCGAGCTTGATTTTGCCGCGCTATACCGAAAAAGCAAATGGCTGGCCGCATTGGAAATGGAACCGGCTAAAAAAGAAGCAAAAGCCGACAGCGCTACGCTGCGGATGAAAAAACTGCAGAAACAGATTGATAAAATAAAGGCCGACAGCCTTGAGATGGAACTGAAAAAACTGCCCCCCAAAGAGCGGAAACTGAAAAGAAAACAAATGCGGCTCGACAAACGAAACGAACGCAAAATGAAACAGGTTGAGGTAACCGGGGCGGCGCGGGTAGGCGGCAAGCTGCTTACTGTGGTGAAACGCGCCAGCATAAATGTGGGGGAAAATGGCAACAGCCGGCTTCCGGGTTATACCGACAGTACACAGTTTTTGGGCAACAACTTTAAAAGTAATGCCCCTGGGTTTGGCTATATCATGGGCTTCCAACCCGACACTATTATGCTGAATGACTTTGCAAGACGTGGGTTGATAACGAAAGACCCGCAGTTTAACCAGTTGTTTACCCAGCGCTACGATCAGCGGATAACCGTTCAGGCGCAGTTGGAACCTTTCCGCGAAATGATGATTGATGTAAACCTCGAAAAAACCTTTAATAAGAGCTATAGCGAACTATTTAAAGATACCACCGGCAGCGGCGGGCACAATCACCTGAGCCCTTATGCATCGGGCGCATTCAGCATCTCTTATATCAGCTTTAAAACGCTGTTTAAGCCATTCGATCCCAATACAACCAGCGAAACCTTTAAGAATTTTGAAGGCTTCAGGCAGCAAATGAGCTTGCGGGTGGCGGGTAAAAACCCTTATTGGGTAGCAGGGGGCAGCCAGGTTGCCGCTGATGGATATGCAGTGGGTTATAACCGGTATGCACAGGATGTTTTGATCCCATCTTTTATTGCAGCCTATACAGGTAAAAACCCAAATGATGTGGCGCTTATTGGAAACAGCAATGCCAAAATTAACGGCAACCCTTTCAGCGGGTACAAGCCCATGCCCAACTGGCGGTTGAACTTTACCGGGCTATCCAGGCTGCCATCGCTTGAAAAAACTTTTTCAGCCATTGCCATTACACATGGGTACCAGGGCCGTTTAAGTATGAACCAGTATAACAGCGCTTTACTGTTCCAGGATCCGTTTTCGCTCAGCGCTCCCGGCTTTATTGATACCGTAAGCGGCAACTATATCCCCTACTTCTTGCTTCCAAACATTACTATCACCGAAGGCTTTGAGCCGCTGATTGGTATTGATGTAACCACCACCGGGCAGTTGAATGCACGTGCCGAATACCGTAAAAGCCGCACCCTTAGCCTGAGCATGCTCGATTACCAACTGAGCGAAGTGAACAGCACTGAATACAGCATTGGGGCAAGCTGGAGAAAGCGGGGGCTAAAAATGCCGTTCAAACTACCAAAAATGCTGAACCCCGATAAAGGGCAAACACTGGAAAACGACATCACTTTCAGGTTTGATTTTAGTGTGCGCGATGATGCCACCAGCAATAGCCGGCTCGACCAGAACAGCAGCTTTAGCACCGCCGGGCAAAAAGTGATTAAGATTAACCCGAGCATTGATTATATCATGAGCAACCGGATCAATATACAGCTCTTCTTCGATCAGCAACGAAGCATACCGTATATAAGTACCGCCGCACCTACTACGAATACGAGAGCAGGGGTAAAGCTGAGGATCAGTTTGGCGAACTAACCCTCATCTATGCAGTAACATTTTTATACACCAATTTTAAATAGGTTGATTTTGCCGGGGTATAATAAGCAAGCAATATAAACGGCAGAATGGCAAGGGTGGTAAAAACGTACTGGCCGGGATAAAGAAAGCCGATACTTATGGTAAAAACAATTGCCCTGGCTACTTCAAGATAAAA
>CAYUGH010000089.1:14410-18450 GCA_964444195.1 uncultured Chitinophagaceae bacterium | reverse complement strand
GCCAATGCATCGGCTTTTTTCTTTTGCTCAAAAGCTACTACTTCGGGCTTTGCATTTTGCACAAACCTTTCATTACCTAATTTCTTTTCAACTGTTTCCAAAAAGTTCTTTTGGTATGCAAGGTCTTTTAGCAGCGTATCTTTTTGCGAAGATTGATCAATAGCCTGTTCGCTTTTTATGAAAAGCTTATCCTTTTCTATGGCAATGGCAACCGATCCGGGAACCGGCCCTGAAGCCATAATAACATCGGCATTTATTTGACCCGAAAGGATATTGTTGAGCGCCTGGTACTTTTCAGGCGATGCTGTTTCAATGGTCAGCGCAATTTTATCCTTTGGCTTTATCTGGTTTTTATTACGGGCATCCCTAACCGTGGTAATAACCCTTTTTAAAAGTTCACCCTGGTCAATAACCTGTTTGTCAATAGTAGCTTCTGATGCGGATAGCAGTTTAATGCAAAGGTCATCTGATTCGGCCCTCTCTGCGAGGTTATGGTAAATTTCTTCGGTAACAAAAGGCATAAAGGGATGGAGAAGCAGCGCCAGTTCTTCGTAGAAATGGATGGCCTGCTCAAGGTCGTTTGCATCGATACCTTCGCCAAAAGGTGGCTTTATCCATTCGAGGTACCAACTGCAATAGTCGTCCCAAATGAGTGAGTACAAGGTTTTAAGCGCTTCGCTCAGGCGAAACTGTTCCATCACCTGGTTGATCTCAGCCTTTGCATTGCCAAGCCTTGCTGCAAACCATTGGTTGGCAAAGTTTTCGTTTCCGCTGGTTGGCTTTACGCCCCTTTCCTGCCAAAGTTTTGTCAGCTTCAGCGCATTCCAAAGCTTGTTATTAAAGTTGCGGCCCTGTTCCAATGCAGCTTCTTCAAACAAAATGTCGTTTCCGGCTGGCGAGCTGATCAGGATACCGAATCGTACTGCGTCTGCACCGTATTTATCAATCAGTTCAAGCAAGTCGGGGCTGTTGCCGAGGCTTTTACTCATTTTGCGCCCAAGCTTATCGCGTACAATGCCGGTAAAATAAACGTCACGGAAAGGAATCTCCTTTTGGTATTCCAGCCCGGCCATGATCATACGCGCTACCCAAAAGAAGATGATCTCCGGAGCAGTTACAAGCGTAGCAGTGGGGTAGTAATAATTTACTTCGGCATTGCCCGGATTGCTGTAGCCTTTGAATACTTCGAAAGGCCATAGCCAGCTCGAGAACCAGGTATCGAGGCAGTCGTTATCCTGCGTGAGGTCATTGATGGTGAAAGGTGAAACGTGAGAAGTGAAATTGTCGTCTTCCATTTCACTTTTCACATTTGCCTTTTCACTCAAATACTTATCCCAGGCCTCTTCTCTGGTAATTGCAACAAAAAAACTACCATCCGGTAAATACCAGGCGGGTATCCTGTGCCCCCACCAAAGCTGCCGGCTGATACACCAATCCTTAATGCCTTCCATCCAGTGGCGGTAGAGGTTTTTAAACTTGGCAGGATGAAAATTGATCTCGCCGTCTTCAACCACTGCCAATGCCTTTTCTGCCAGCGGGGCCATTTTCACCCACCATTGCAGGCTGAGACGGGGTTCCACTACGGCATCGCTGCGTTCGCTGTAGCCAACCTGGTTGGTATAATCTTCAATTTTTACAAGGTGTCCCGCATTGTCAAGTTCAGGAACAATTTTCTTTCTTACGGCAAAACGGTCTTCGCCAATATACAGTTGCGCAGCTTCGCTGAAACTGCCGTCATCATTCATAATATCAATTACCTCCAGGCCATGTTTTTCACCCAATTGGTAATCGTTCATATCATGTGCCGGTGTAACTTTCAAAGCGCCTGTACCAAAGTCGGTGGTAACATACTCATCGGTAATAATGGGGATCCTGCGGTTGATCAAAGGAACCAGCGCAAATTTTCCATGCAGGTGCAAAAAGCGTTCGTCCTTAGGGTTTACCGCAACCGCTGTATCTCCCAAAATGGTTTCGGGGCGAACGGTGGCAATGGTAATGGATTCGCCGGTGGGCTTGCCATCGGCTTCAACTATATCATATTTCAGGTAGTAAAGTTTGCTCTGGGTTTCGCGCATAATAACTTCCTCGTCGCTCAAAGCGGTAAGTGCGCTCGGATCCCAGTTAATCATTCTTTTGCCGCGGTAGATCAACCCTTTTTCATACAGGTCAACAAAAACCTTGATAACGGATTCGTAGTAATCCGGGTCCATGGTAAAGCTTACCCGGCTCCAATCGAGGCTGCATCCTAATTTTTTCAACTGTTGCAGTATGATGCCCCCGTATTTTTCTTTCCATTCCCAGGCGTATTTTAAAAACTCCTCACGGCCAATGCTGCTTTTGGCAATGCCCCTTTCGCGCAGCATGTGCACCACTTTAGCTTCGGTGGCAATGCTTGCATGGTCGGTGCCCGGCACCCAGCAGGTGTTGAACCCGTTTTGCCTGGCCCGGCGAATCAAAATATCCTGGATGGTATTGTTTAAACAATGGCCCATGTGCAATACCCCTGTTACATTGGGCGGGGGAATTACCACGCTATAGGCTGGGCGTTCGTCGGGGCTGCTGCTGAAATATTGCTTTTCCAACCAATGGTTGTACCATTTGGTATCGGCATGCTGATGGTCAAAATTCTTTAAAATAGCCTGGTTGCTCATGAAAATGTATTCGCTTGCTTATAAAATTGGTTGGCAAAAATATGAAAACGGCGGGTAGGGCTGTCAGAAGTCTGGTTCAACCGGCCCCGACTTCCCGAAAATCCTGAGGAGGACCTCATTGGTAATATTGTTTTCGGGCCTGAAAACAAGTTTTTCATTTTTTACAATAGCAACATTGTTGCTGCTCCTGGTATCAATGGTCATTTCGTATTTATTGCCCTTTTTTTGGATGAACAAACCGGCGGAAGGAACATCCTGCCGCGCTACATCCACCCATTGAATGCCGGTTTGTTTAAGCCCATCAGTTACTTTCTTAATGATCTGTTCATCGTCTCCGCTTATTTGCAACGCCATTTGAATGGGTTGCCCGGTAAATGGAACCAACTCCGGAAATATTTCATATTCGGTGTTCAGGGCAAACTGCTTTTCATTGCCCGTGCTTATCTTAGCGTAAAGTTCATACAACCGTGCAAGAAAAAGTTTTTCATGCGGCCCGGCAAGCTTTTCATCTTTCAGCAGGTTATGTATGATTGCCGAAGCGTCAGACTTTCTGCCTCTATCAACAAGCATCCTGGCCTGGCCTAATTCAAAGTATTTCCTGATATTCAGCCTTGGGTCAGAAATTTTCTTTTCATCCATCAGCCGCGAAAAGAATTGCGGGCTGAAGGCGTCCATGATATTGTAAATCTCATCATAAGAAACCGTGCTTTCTCCGCAAAACAAATCGTAAATAATTCGTTCACGTTCAGGGTTCTCCGAAATCAACCTGGCCAGGATGTATTTATCGGCATACCTTTTTAACCATAACGAAGCTATTTCATACCATTTGGAAGGTTTATACCACCAACCCTTGTCGGAAAGTTTTGCCAGCGCTATTTTTTTATTATACCAAACCAGTCTCAACAGTTGAATGGTAAATTCATACTGAGGCTGTGTAAGCGTGGTACCTATATGAACCTCTTTATACGAAGATGCTTTCTTCAATGTAATGTCGGCGCTATCCAACTGCCCGTTATACATATAAGCCCTTGCTAAAGCAATATTATACCAGCCAAAACCAGGCATGGAATGAGAATAGGAAACCGCTTCCTTTGCCATATCCATAGACTGTTTGGTATTACCCGCGTACAGGCTGAGCATAGGAAGGTAATAATATGGCTCACGAAGTCTTTTATCGGGGGCTCCTGCTTCTTTTTCTATGCCATACAATTGCGCGGCTGTTTCAAACTCTCCAATTTCATGTTTTAAGCTTCCGTAATTATTATACGAAATGCTGCCGAACGCAGCCATCAGGTTGTAGTAATATTCGCTGCTGTCATATTGCTGTAGATAGCTATGTATCATAGCGAGATAATGGTACAGGTAATGCCGGTCAATTTCAGAAGAATA
>CAYUGH010000089.1:0-14310 GCA_964444195.1 uncultured Chitinophagaceae bacterium | reverse complement strand
GAACAGATTATTTTTTCCGGACCTTATGCAGCCGGTCCAATTCGGCAATGAGTATGTTTTTAAGCGCGTTGGTATTGCCGTCTTTGTTTCTGAAAATTAACCGGTGGTGCAAAACCGGTGTCGTTAGAACCTGGACATCTTCTTCGGTTACATAATCCCTTCCGTTTACCAGCGCATAAGCCTTCAGGCATTTGAGAAAGGTAATACCGCTGCGGGTGGAGGCCCCAAGCGTAATATCAGGATGTTTCCTGGTGTTTTGAATGATATTCCTGACGGCTACCACCATTTCTTCATCAATAAAAACTTTTTCGGCTTCATCCTGTAAATGAAGGATTTCGGCCATGCTCAGCACCTGCTCAATATTTTCCAAATTATTGTTGATGCCGAGGTAATCCTTGTAAATGTTCAGCTCTGTTTCAGCATCGGCATATCCAAAAATGATCTTCATGCTGAAACGGTCGAGTTGTGCGGTGGGCAGGGGATACGTGCCTTCCATCTCAATGGGGTTTTGGGTGGCAATGGTAAAAAACATATCCTGCAGCTTATGCGTAATATCACCCACGGTAATCTGGTTTTCGGCCATACATTCCAATAAAGCGGATTGCACTTTTGGCGAAGCGCGGTTTATTTCATCCGCCAGCAGGATATTGGTAAACAAAGGCCCCCTTTTAAAGATGAACTCCTTGTTTTTTTCGTCGAAAATATGCGAGCCGATCAGGTCCATCGGCAGCAGGTCGGGCGTAAACTGGATGCGGTGAAACATAACGCCGCCATCATGCGCCCCCGGCGCCGAACTGATGCTTTTGGCAAGCGTTTTAGCCATCACTGTTTTACCTGTTCCCGGGTTATCTTCCAGTAAAATATGTCCCCTGGCGATGAGTGCCGTTACTATAAAACGAATCATATCGGCCTTGCCCCTGATGACTGTTTCAATATTGGCGATCAGTTTCCTGATATTTTCCTGTGCCCCGCTGGTAGTTATATGTTGCTCCATATATCGGTGTTTTTGGTAGAACCCAAAATATTGGGTTGTGTAAAAAATTCTAAAGTTTCTCCCGGTTTCAAAAATGCCATCAATCTTTGGCCATAAGGTACCTGGCTGCGTATCTTTTTAATAAAATCGTCATAATGCCCCGCCAGTGTTTCATATTCTGCTTCGGTTGGTTGGTGGTTGCTGTATTTTAGTTTTTGGTAAGCTTTTATAAAGGCTGCAAAGTTGGTATTAAATGCCGGATCAATTTGTTTTTCGGCAAGCTGAAGCGCGGTGAGGTTTTTACGCTTATAGCCCAATTGATGCATAAAAAGCAGCGAAGCCATATAGCTGTTAAATGCCTTGCCCCTTGTAGTTTTTGCGCGTTTTGATTTAGCGGCGTACCAATTGAAAATAAGGAAGGGGAACAGCATGACCAACACTAAGAGGATCAAAGCTCCAATAGCAAGCGCCTCAAATATTCCAATCCATGGGATCACAATTTTTTCGCGGAACTGGTCGGTTTTATTGGCTTCGGGTTCGGGCGCAATGATCTTTATTTCATCAATAGGCAGCGGTGAAGGCCATTTTTCAGATACTGTTTTCCAGCTATCTTTTTTCGATGCTTTCATTTGTTTGAACAGTTCTGAAAACGAAACGGCTACAATATCCATACCCGGAACAAGGGTTTGGAGCGGCACCTGCCCGGTATCTTTCAATACCCTTGCTAAGGATACATCCAGCAAAAAATCTTGCGGCTGTTTGGGGGCAAATGGAAGGTCGTGGTAAAGCACATCTTTCACTGCCATTTTTACCCGTGCGTTTGTGGTATCCACTGAAACTACTTTTCCATTGGCCACCAGCCAGGCGATTTGCGAAGTAAGGGGAGGGGTTTGGTCGGGTTGCGGCGCTTCCTGTGTTTCAGTACTCGGCACCGTGGTATCAAAATCAAGCCATCCATACCCGGGAAACCAGACCTGCACCCATGCATGTGCCTGATCTTCGTAAAACCAATACCAACCGGGGTTTTTATTGCTGCGGTCAACGGTTAAAAAACCGGTAGCCAGCCGCGAAGGGATGCCCAGTGAGCGAAGCATAAAAAGGGTAGCCCCTGCATAGTAAGCGCAATACCCTTTTTTTGTGTCGAACAGAAAATGGATAAGCCTGTTTGCGCCGGGAATGCCGGGAATGCCCGGGTTGTCGGAGTAACGAAAGGTTGGGTTCCCGCTGCTGTCTGTGGCCAAAAAATAATCGCGGATAGCCAGTATTTTATCAATGGGAGCAATGGGAAGGGTATCCACAATCTGCCTTGCAAGGTTCATGATGCTATCGTAGGCGCTTCCATTAGGCATTTGGGTATAGTAGGCTAGAAAGTCTGGCGGGGCAGCGCTAAAGTCTTCCACCATGCGTAGCGCTGCAAACCGCTGTTCCTGGAAATGAATAAGCCCCTGGTCGTTGGATGGGTTGTACACAAAGTAGGCGCTGTTTAAATCGCTTACCAGCATTTTTACCCGGTAGGCGCTCCTGTAAATGTCCTTGTTTTCCTGCGGTACCGAAATGGGTTGCACAAAAAAGGCTGTGGATGGGGCGGTAAAATGCCTGGGTGATAAAGTTGTTTTATATACTTCTGCTGTTACTACCCGCTTATTTCTATTACCCATCGCTTTGCTCAATACGGCTGTGTCTTCATTTGTATAGTACAATGGCAACGATAAAAGGTCGGGCTGAAAGAGATCGTTGTAAGGCCGAAGCGAATCGGTTTCAAATTCCTGGCTCAGGGTGTCGAAAAGAGTATAATAATCCGAAACAAAATACAGCGGATTGGGCACTTCGGTTTTGGGAAAAAAGTTGTCGAGCTTAGCCACAAACATCACCGAATCTTTATTGGCGCGGTTGTTAAAACCCTGGAGCCCCATTGATTTCTGGGTGCTTGTTCCCATGCCATCGTTGCGGGTAAGGCTGTTCTGGCGGTCGTTATCCTGTTTGGGCTTGCCCCCGTGCTCCCATTCCTTCTCTATGGTGGTAAATTCGGTTTTCAGCAAGCTCAATGCCATTACCAAAATGGCTGAAAACAGCAGCGAGAACATGAATATCCGCCGGAAAACGAACCAGCGGAAACCGGTTTGGTCCTCGTTCATGTTTCGCAATAATTCGCCGGTGTAAATAATGTAGGCCACATAAAATACAACCGGAATGGAAGCAATCATGATGGCTGAACGCAGCGGCGCCGAAATGTTGGCGATGATGAGGATAAGCGCTGCAAGCACCGTGATAGCCCAGAAAATGGTGAAAAACCTTGACCTCGAAAAGCCATATCCAGCCAGCCATCCCGCGAGGAAGAGAATAAAATAATTGTTGGCGTTGATGATAAAGAAGAAGCCTTCAAATTCATCGGGTAAAAAGAATTCTGCCAGGCTACGGATGGCATAGGTAACAGCAAGGAACGCCACCGTTAAGGTAACAAACCTAAGCCTTCGGGCAAAGAAGAAGATGGCGAGAAAAACCCCGGCGGCAAAGGCAGCCGACTGAAGTAGCCAGTTGTAATTGAGCAATGGCAGCCATTCATTAGCCAGGAAAATGCCGAAAGCCATGAGCGCCACCGTGGGCAAACCCAACAGGATGTACTGCGAAAATTCTTTACGGTTGCTATGATGGCGTGGTAATTTCATGAATTGGGTTCCTTGCTTTCGCGGCTGAATTGGACAAATTTTTTCCCGCTGCTGTGTAAAATTTCCAGCAGGCGCTGTTCATTTTGAATCATTTGCCTCCTGACCGGGGAAATGAACCAGGACAATTTAACCCGGTAAGCGGGTTCGTTTTCTGTTTCAATCCAAAGCCATTTCAGCAGGTTTAAGCCTTTTGGGGCAGGCGCGGCCATGGAAAGCGGTACAAAAACAAGGGTAAGCGAAGGCGGCGCCTGGTCGGCTATTGTTTGTACATCTTCTGCATTGCACAGCGAGGATATGCAAACAACCGAAGCATCTTTCAGCTTTATCAACTCTTCCAGCTTGGTAATATGCTGCCAGTTCGAAGTGGCAAGCTTGTATTCAATCTGCCTTTCACCGGTTGCATTTGATTTGTCGGTTTCGGGCTGATCCGAAAAATACCTGATCTTAAGATTTTGCTGCTCTATTTCCTTGTACAGCGTGTAGCAGGCAGCTTTATAAAAATCGAGGCAGCTATGCTGTAGCGTGTGGCTCGATTCGCCCTCCATATCGTTATAAAACGAAACATACATGGATACATGCGAAGCAAACGGGTTTAGAACCTCGGGGCTGCGAACCACCAGTTCTTTATTTCTTGCGTATATTTTCCACACGATCCTTCTTACATCATCGTTGCTTTCAAAATGCTTGTATTGCAGCCATTCTCCCTGCACCCGTCGCCAATCCTTTATCCTGGTATCCTCATTTTCGGTTTTGCCCGGCTCAATATTCACTTCGAGTTTGCCCGATTGGGTGGGCATGGTGAAAAAGGATTGATTCACTTTTACCGGCATGGCCAGCCTGAAAAAATGAAAAAAATCTTCCATATAAATAACCATGGAATCAATTTCATACTCCCGTATGCCGGGCAGTGGCCAGCGGTACCAGCCCGATTGCGTATTGCCTGCATAGCCAATGGCGTTTTCTTTACGAACCAGGGTAAATCTTGCTGAGCGCTCGTTGCCTTTATCGTACATGAGCCTGAAATATACCTGCCCAAACAGCGGTTGCCACAGGGGTTTTATTTCGAATTTCAATTCCTGCTGCATGCCGCCCGGTTGCACCTGCGGCGATTCGAGCAAAACATTAAGCCTGCGTCTGCGGTAGGTAAACCAAAGCCAGGCAAACGGGAAAAATACCGTGGCAAAACCAACCAGCATTAAGGGAATGAACACGGTTTTCACTAATTTAAGCAGTGCCGCAAGAATATCATTGAAGGCGGAAGGTTCGGATTGAAACTGCCTTTGCAACAGGAAGTTGGCAATTACAGAGAAAAAAAGGAAGGCAACCAGGTAGTTTTGAAGCGGGAAGTACGTAAACCATTTTTGCCCTTTTAACCTGATGGTTGAAATAGTTGACGTAAGCCGTTGAAACATATAATTGTGAAGGTAATTAACCGGGACGGTTATCTGAAAAAACAGATTGTAAAATTATGCCCAAATTATGAGATGACCTTAAAGCATAAAATTTAATGCGTTGGCTCCATTGGAAATAAGCGTAAAAATGTAGTTTTGACCCCGAAATAATGGCTCCCTTCCAACACATACCAACACAATGCCCGGTTTGCCAGGGCGCAGGTCTGCAATTCGCTTTTTATTGTAAAGATCACAACATTTCAAAAGAAATATTCAATATCTGGGATTGCAAAACTTGCACCCACAGGTTTACTTTCCCTGTTCCGGAAGAATCCTCCATCGGCAGGTACTATGCGGCTGATCATTATATTTCTCATTCCGATTCGTCAAAAGGGCTGATCAATAAATTGTATAAAGCTGCAAGAGGATTTACGCTTTCAGAAAAAAGAAGATTTGTTCAACGTCAAACCGGGCTGGCAAATGGAAACTTGCTGGAAGTTGGAACGGGAACGGGTGGTTTTTTAAACGAAATGGAAGGTTCCGGCTGGCAAACAACAGGGCTCGAACCCGATTTTAACGCAAGGGAAAAAGCCTATATGCGGTACAAGTTCCCGGTTTATGAACCTTCGCACCTTTTTCAGTTGACCCATAATTTTTTTGATGCCATTACCTTGTGGCATGTGCTCGAGCATGTGTACGACCTGCATGGTTATGTTGAGCAGTTTTCAAAATTACTGAAACCATCAGGGCTGCTTTTTATAGCGGTACCCAATTATACCTCTTATGATGCGGGCTACTACGGTGAATATTGGGCAGCATACGATGTGCCGAGGCATTTGTATCATTTTTCCCCCGCTTCGCTGCAAAAACTGGCTTCAAGGCATGGGTTTAAAATAATCAGGCAAAAGCGAATGTGGCTTGACCCGTTTTATATTTCGCTGCTAAGTGAGCAATATAAGCATGGGCGTACGCGCTTTTTACCCGGCTTTTTAAGGGGTTTCATGGGAGCGTTGTCGAGTATAAGAGATAAAACAAAATGCAGCTCACTTATTTATGTTTTAAAAAAAGCATAGGCTAAATATTTTAGTATTAATTTCGCCCTGAAAAAAAATTGGGGTGTGTTTGCAATTGTAGATATAGAAACAACCGGGGGGAGTGCGGCACAGGGCGCCATAACCGAGATTGCCATTATGCTTCATAACGGGCAGGAAATTACCGACCGGTATGCCACGCTTATCAACCCTGAGATACATATTCCAACCTACATTACAGCACTCACCGGCATCAGCGATCAAATGGTGGCAGGGGCGCCGGTATTTGAGGATATTGCTTCTGAGCTTTTCAACCTGTTGAAAGACCGCATCTTTGTGGCGCATAATGTAAACTTCGACCATTCGTTTTTGCACCACCGGTTTAAGCTTGCCGATATTCTTTTTCAGCCGAAGAAACTTTGTACGGTACGTTTTGCCCGAAAAGTAATCCCAGGGCTTCCATCGTATAGCCTTGGAAACCTTTGCCGTTCGCTGGGCATAACCATTGAGGATCGCCACCGCGCAGCCGGAGATGCTTTAGCCACCGCGCAATTACTCGACCTGCTGATAGAAAAGGATACCGACGGAAAGGTATTAAAAGAAATGACTAAGGGCCGGAACCCGCATGCTTACCTGCCCATGAATGTGCCGGTGGAAATGATCGAGCGATTGCCCTATTGCCCCGGTGTGTATTATTTTAAAGACAAAGCCGGAAAAGTAGTGTACGTAGGAAAGGCGGTAAACCTCAAGTACAGGGTAAAAAGCCATTTTACCAATAATGCGTCGGGTAAACGCAGGCAGGAAATGCTTAGGAATATTTTCAGCATTGATTATAAGGTTTGTTCAACCGAATTAATGGCGGTCATCCTCGAATCGGTTGAAATTAAAAGGCTATGGCCTTTGTATAACCGGAGCCAGAAAAGATTTGAACCGGTGTATGGGTTATACCAAATGGAGGACCGCGCCGGAAGGATCAGGCTTTTGATTGACAGGAAGCGTAAAATTTTGCCCGCCCTGCACACGTTTTCGCAACCGCACGAAGGGTACGACCTGATTGCAAAAATGGCGCCGACCTTTGGGTTGAAACCCGAATGGGTGCTCAGGCAACCGGCTGCGGAAGACATGCTCCCTGCGGATTATAATGAAAAGGTGAGGCAGTTGGTGGATGCCTTAACCGGTTATTTCCCTGATTTTGCTATTGTGGAAAAGGGGGAAGATGAAATAGGTAACCAGCAATATGTAGTGTACCAGGTAATAAAGGGCGCCTTTAAAGGATTGGGTCATTCGGATAAAGCCCCCGTCAATTGGGAAGATACCTTTTCGCTGGTTCAGCCTTATCCCGAAAATGAATTTATCCGCAATACTTTGTACAGCGCTTTCATAAGAGGCGTTGGATTTACGCTTTCTCCTTCTACACAAAATCTGTAATCTTTGTACATGGGTTCAATGAATAGCAGGTGGCCCGAGGTTTACCTGTTCCTGCTGGCGGCTTTCAGTTTTTTTTACCGGTATGGGTATTGCTCTTTTGTTCCTGGAGGAACCAAGGCGGGCGTTGGTGGCCATGGAAATGATGTATAGCGGGGATTATATTCATACCACCATTCATGGAGCGGCTTATTATAACAAGCCTCCATTGTTTAACTGGCTGGTGGTTGCCGGCTGGTTTGCATATTTTCATTATACTGAAAGCAGAAAGTATTGGACAGGCTATTTAGTTTTTACCTGTGTATGGCTTTATGCTTTTTAACCAAAGGGCTGCCGGCCGTGGTTTTTACAGCCAATATTTGGGTGTACTGGATCTCGCCCGATTCCGCCTCCAGGTATTTATACATGTTTCACCCATTGCTTATTATTCCGCTGGTTTGGTTTTATCAATCAACCGAATCAAATGGAAGGCTGAAAATATGGGTCAACAAAACTTTTAGTTTTTTCCCCTGGTTTTTTACGGGGATATTATTGGCCGGCATTTTCCTGGTACCAATTTTTCTGAAAACGAAGGGAATCGTTTGGGTTTTGCCGCTGGCCTTTTTAGCAGCAGCACTGCTGTTGTTTGCGGCCCGTAAGCAGCAATGGTCGCCTGTTTACCAAACGGTAATGGTTTTATTGGTTGTTCGTTTTGCCTATGGCTTTATAACTGTGAGCGAACGAAGCCAGGGGAGCCAGGCAGCAAAGGATAAGGCTGTTGCGAAGGAGATGGCGCAGGTTGTAAAGAGCCAGCCTGTTTACCTTTTAGATAGTACCCGCATTTCGTACACCATCAGCTTTTACCTGCAAAAAGAATTGGACAGGGTAGTGGGCTTTAAAAAAAATATTGAAACCGGCGACAGGCTTATTATGCCCGATTCATTGTTACAAACAGGTATGCAGGTTGAAAAAAACTTTTTGTACAAGGGCAATCCTTACAGTATGGCGTTGGTAAAATAGGAGCGGGTTATTGTGGTTTAAACGGGAATCCAAAATTGAGGTAAGTGCTCCACCCAACTCCCTTTCCTCCAAACATAACCGTATATTCAATGGGGCCGATAGGCAAATTGTACCCGAGGGTAAGCCCTGTGCCTCCAATCCATTGTGCACTGGTTGATTCAAACGATTTTTTGATAAAATCATAATGCAGCGCATTGCCGGTAAGGGTTATAAATCCGCCGTTTATAATATTCCACCTAAGCCCAGCCATACCTGCAACCGCGCTTTCTATGTTTAGTTTCCCTTCGCGGAGGCCTGCAAATACAATCTGGTTACGCACCACATCGGTCATTCCTCCTACCAAAAAGCCGTTGAGAAAAGAGGGATCGGGGCCAAAATTGATACCCGATTGAAGGTTTAGGATTCCTGCCCACCTTTTTGAAATATGTGCAATCCTTTTGGCATTCAGGCTAATGCGGAAATAATCACTATAGCCAATGCCAAGTTCCTTTATACTTCCCAAATGGTTGCCGTTCAGGTAGATGTTAAGGTTGGGGTTAAGGCCAAAAACATAGCCCGCATTAAAATCAATTTTTGTACCCCTTAAAGGGAAAAAGGGTTTTTCGAAACTATTGTAATGCATGGCCCCATACAGGGTAAAGAACCTGCTGGTGCCATCGTAATAATTGCCTGATTGAATGGTTGATTTTACATCCACCAATTCCCATTTAACACCAAATCCGCCGGACCATTGTCTTCGGGCCGAGTTGAGGAACAGGTTGTCGAACAAATAATATTTTGTTTTATAACCACCCTGCTGCTTAAAATCTTTGAAGTACGGGTATTCCTGGAATTCCATATAAAACCGGGTCCTGTTGCTCCATGCTTCGGCATAGCCGAACAATTGCTGGTGTTCGGCCAGGCCCCTGAAATTGTCGCCGATATTTAGCGAAACCATGCTCCTGGATGCAGGCGTTAAAAAATTACGCAATGTAAGATTGCCAATTACGCTAAAGCCCATGAATGTATTATAATGTATAGCGGCTTTAAGCGCTTTCGGCGCTTCGGGGGCGGCCTGGCATGCCATGGTATACCCGCTATCTTTTGCCGGTTGCAGGGTGTAGTTTATTTTTTTATACATTCTGTAGGCAAATGCTTTGCGTATGGACGAGGTAATATCCGCCGAACTATATTCACCCGGGGTTTCCAGCTCCATTTGTTCGAAAAAAGATTTTTTGGTTGAAGATTTGATCCCCTCTACAGTCAGCTCGGTGATCAGTATTTTTTCCTTCAGCAATTTTTCATTTACCGCTTCTGTTTTTTGCACCGAATGGTTTAGCGAATCGGCGAGTTTTTTAAAATAGGGATAATATAGCCTCCCGGTTTCAATACCCAGGTCAATGATTTCGCTGGCCCTGCTAAAGCTGGCGCTTGTATAATCCCCCATGGGTATATCAATCAGCAGGTTGCAGAGTTTTGATTCTTCCAGCCTGTCCTTGTTTTCATTCAGAAAAACTACCTGGTTTAAGATTTTAATGGGATTGTCAAGCCTCTGCACATTTTTTAAAGGGGCGCTTACCGAAACCCCGATGGTATAAGTGGCGCCCATATCAACTACATCCCTAACCGGAAAATTTCTTACCACCCCGCCATCCACAAAGCGTTGGCTACCACGGTCAACCGCCGAAAAAATACCGGGAATGGCCATGCTTGCCCGGATAGCGCTCACAATGTCGCCATCTTTCAGTACCACTGCATTTCCTGTAGCAAGGTCGGTAGCAATACAGCGAAAAGGTTTCGGCAAACTATCAAAGTCCTTTATGTATGAAACGGGGTAAAAAAGCTCCTGTAGCTTCATCCATAGCTCCTGGCTTTCAAGGAAACCTGTAGGCAGGTTCACCCTTCTCTCGTAAGCCGCCAGTTCAATAGCATATTTTCCATATTCGCTTTTTTCCTCCATAATGTAAGATCGCATGCTCACACTATTGCTTAGCATTATTTTCCAATCTACTTCGCGGGCAAGCTCTTCAATTCTTTCGGCTGAATACCCGGCGGCGTATAACCCGCCTACAATACTGCCCATGCTGGTTCCGGTAACCAGGTCCACCTGCAGCCCCGCCGAATCAATAGCTTTCAGGATGCCTATATGGGCAAGACCTTTAGCCCCTCCGCCCGAAAGGGTTAGTCCTATTTTGTGGTTATTTTGTGCATGGAGAAATAATGCAGAAAATAATCCAAAACCCAGCAGTAATCCCTGTGTTTTCATTCATTAGGTGGTTAGTAATCCGGCATGCGGGGTGGCGCCAAAACCGGGAATAGGGTTAATGCCAACATCGCCATCGTTGAAGCTAAGCCCGGTGGCCAGGTCATCCTGCAGCAGCAAAGGCCCATCCATATCTACATAGTCAATCAAAGGCCGGAGATGTGCAATGGCCGCCGACCCGATGGTGCATTCGTTCATGGCGCCCACCATTATTTTCATATTTCGCTTCCTTGCATCGCGTATCATTCGGAGCGCGGGGGTAAACCCGCTGCACTTGGTAAGTTTTATGTTTATTCCATGAAAATGGGCTTCGCATTTGGCAACATCCTGTTCAAAAACACAGCTTTCATCGGCAATCAGGGGCAGGGGGCTTTTATCAAACAGCCATTTCATCCCTTCCCAATCATCTTTGGCCAGCGGCTGCTCAATAAATTCCACGCCCAGCCTGGCAAAAGCTTTTATTTTTTCAAGCGCTTCCTCCGCTTTCCAGGCAGCGTTGGCATCTATCCTGAAAATGCTTCCGGTATGTTTCCTTAATTCCGTAATGATTTCAATATCCTCGGTAGTGCCCAGTTTTATTTTGTAAACCGGCCAGGGCTTTTCTTTCATTTTGGCAACCATATTGGGGATGGTATCAATGCCGATGGTGTAGTCGGTAACCGGCCCGCCCGCGTTGGTTGCCCCAATCATTTGGTAAACCGGCTGCCTTCTCATTTTGCCAAACAAATCCCAGCCGGCCATATCAAGCGCGCAAACAAGAAACGGGTTGGCGGGCAGCAGGTGGTGTAAAAAATGCCAGAAGCGGCCCGGATCGGTAATGGCAAATTTTTCGATGAAAGCCTTTTTCTTTTCAAGGTCTGCTTCCATTTGTTCGGTGGAAATATTGTAATAGCCGATGGCCGGAGCTTCGCCGAAACCCGTATGCCCTATATGTTCAAGCGAAACAACGAGCGTTGGCTGGTGGGTTTTGGTACCCTTTGAAATGGTAAACGGGTGGGTAAATTTTAATTGAAACGATTTCCAGGCAACCTTCATAAAATCAAATGCATTTCCGGCAAAGTTGTGGAATAAATAGTATGAACTTAGTTAAAAACATAAACCCCGCCTAAGCGGGGCTTATTCATTTCACACAAGCAAATATTTTAATTTGTATTTGTAATCAGCTCTTTTCCCGCAGCGGTCCATTCATTTATGCCGCCGGTAAAATTCTTCACATTGTCAAACCCATGCTTGCGAAGCAATGAATACCCGATAGCTGCCCGGTCGCCGCCCTGGCAAAGTACCACTACATTTTTTGCCGGGTTTATTTTGCCGATGTTTTCCTCAAGTGTGCCCACAAAAACATGGCTGGCCCCTTTAATATGCCCGCCGTTAAATTCAACCGCGCCGCGCAAATCAACTACCTGCAGGTTGTTGTTTTGGATGGATTCAGCGAATTGTTCAAGAGAAATGAGCTCGGAGCGATTGAGGATACCGCCTCCTTTTGCCCAGGCATCCACGCCCGGCACATACCCGTAAATATTGTCAAGCCCAATGCGCATCAGCTTGCGGGTGAGGTCTTCCAGCATATTTTCTTCGGCTACCAGTATAAAATCTTCTTTGTACGAAAGCAGCCAGCCGGCCCAGGTGGCAAATGAATTATTTCCCTGGATATTGATGCTGCCTGGGATAAACCCTTTTGCAAATTCAGCTTTATTACGGGTATCTATAATTTTTATTCCCCTTTCCGAGGCTTCAAATAATTCGCTTGTTGTGAGTTTTTTGAGCGAAGGAACTTCGGTCATCAATGGCCGGTTTACCTTGTTCAATTTCTTCATCATGGCAAAATACTTAGGCGGCTCGGGTTGGTCTTCCAGCAAAAAACGGATGAATCCTTGCTCATCACCGGCAAACCTGAATGCCCAATTACGCAATTTTTCGTACCCCATGGTGGAACAGGGAACGGCGCCAAGCGCTTTTCCGCAGGCAGAACCTGCGCCATGCCCGGGCCAGAGTTGTATATGATCGGGTAGTTTGGCAGCCCGCTGAATGGATTGGTACATTTGCTTAGCGCCCGCTTCCATGGTTCCAATTACCCCGGCGGCTTTTTCCAGCAGGTCGGGCCGGCCTATATCGCCCACAAAAATAAAATCGCCGGTAAAAAACATAACCGGTTCGGGGCTTGCCGGGATGTCGGTCAGCAAAAAGCTGATGCTTTCAGGCGTATGGCCGGGGGTATGCATCACTTCAAATTTCAGGTTGCCTACCATAAAAATGCTGCCCTCTTTAAGCCCCGTGTGGGCAAATTCGTACTGCCAGTCTTCACCGCCCTCATCGCTCAGGTACAGCCCGGCCCCGGTAAGTTTTGCCAACTCGCGCGAACCGCTTAAAAAGTCGGCATGGATATGGGTTTCCGCAATATGCGTAATCCTCATTTTGTTCTGTTCTGCAATTTCCAGGTAGGTGTCCACATCGCGTTTCGGATCAATAACAATAGCCACGCCTTTTTCCTGGCAGCCTATAAAATAGCTTGCCTGGGCCAGGGTTTTATCGTACACGTGTTGAAAAAACATAGAAATAGAAAATTTGAAAATGCAAAATTATCCGCCGGCTTATTTTGGGGGAGTGATAATTGTTACATTGTACTATTTGCAAATTATCAGTATTATTACCATTATACTGCACATTATTGTAAGGGTTGCCGGAAGCATTTGGCGTTTTATCGTAGCCCAGGTCGAATCCAAACCATTTACCGGCGTCAGGCAAAAAAAATCGACTTCGCAGGAGTAGGGGAGCCGCTGGTCAGAAGGACCAAACGGCAGCGGGCTGGGGGTAACTTTGTAAGTACGACATACCAACACAGGCAAGAAAACCTGAATGCCCGGTTGCGTAATTTTTCGTACCCGATGATGGAATAGGGAACGGCGCCCAGCGCTTTTTCGCAAGCGGAATCGGCGCCAGGGCCGGTCCAAAGTTGAATATGATCGGGTAATTGTGTGTATGTATCATTTTGCCTGGGAGTTTTAAGGAGCCGGATGCTCAATATGATGGCGCTAAAAATTACGTATAACTACTTGATTTTTTTTGTTATTTTTAATACACCTTTATGGTTTAAAGAATTTTTATTGCATTAATGTATAATTCATATATCTTTATATCTTTACAATTGTTTAATTAACCTAAAATCTATGACTATGAAAAAAATGAACCTTTTCCTCGTGGCAATTTTTCTTTTGAGCACATGTTCTTTGTTCGCCCAATTTGGCGCACATGTCGGTGGTGTTTTTTCTTCTGTAAAATTTGAAATAAATGATCTTGGTGAAGATGATGAAGAAAAATTTGATTCAAAAGCCGGGTTTACGGGTGGTTTGTTCTACCGCAAACAGTTGGGTGGCTTGCTTGCACTTCAGCCTGAAGTAAACTGGACGCAAAGAGGCGGCAAGCAATCTGAATCGGGTGTTGATGTTGATTTAATTATGAATTACCTGGAAGTACCTATTTATTTATTGTATACCGGCGGAAATGCATCGGGCTTTTTTGCAGGAATAGGACCTAGTGTCATGTCAAATATATAATGTCTGTTAAATATTGTAACTTGCCATCA
>CAYUGH010000088.1:0-18726 GCA_964444195.1 uncultured Chitinophagaceae bacterium | reverse complement strand
CTGTGTAGGGGAGGGGGAGTATTATGTTCAGGTGGCTTCAAACAACAATGCAAATGGCCCTATTTTTATAATAGTTGAAGTAACCGACCCCTTGCCGGCAATGTACGATAAGGCAACCAATCCACAGAAATTTGGCATCCTAAAGACGCAAAGGACAATGCGTGCGGACTTTGATGTGGAATGCCAGGGAATTGAAATGGAATGGGAAATTTGTCAGCCCCAAACTTCATTCAAGGATTTTACCAAAAGTACCTGGCATACTTTTACCACACCTGCTTATTTTGATTACCTTGGAATTTTGCTTTCAGAAACTACAGGGATATATAACCGGCCTGACTATACAGTTGGCTACAGGTTGTTCGAAGGTAATTCTGAAACCACCCCAATAGCCGACCTTGTGCAAATAAGTGGTTGCGATAGTATGCGTACCAATGGATACTATCCCGGCCAGAAGAGTTACAAATGCGGAGCACTTAAACCCAACACTACCTATACCATACAACTTGTTTACCACAAGGATTTTATAAAAACCATGCGGCTTTGCCTTACCTGGGATGGAACCTCTCCCACTAAGGGACCTTTACCGGTAACCTCATTGGCCGCCGGCAATAAAATGGGCGCTTTAAATGCAAGCGCCGGTGGCATTTATAATTACGCCGCTGATACCCTGGCCTGTAACAGCAGGCACCAGGCTTTTTGCGGACCCGGTATGGAACCTGAAGGATTTAAATTCACGAATAATTATCGGTATAACCTGAGTACCTTTTTTAGCTTTTCGCTGAAAACGAGTTCCTCATTGGAATTCCAGGTAACAACCGGCCCATGCGAACAGGTGCAGACCTATATCCGGGTGTACAAGCAACCATTAGGCGCCGGTTGCACCGAATTGGATACCTCTAAAATTGTAGGGGAGTTCCTGTACCAGGGAGCGCTAAACTGCTTGGATCCGGGGGATTATATTGTCCAGGTAATGGGTTCAGACTCATTAGCAGTAAGAGGGAGGTACACCTACTCATCGTTAACAACCAGCAGTCCACTATGTTTGTTCCAGCATTTAGCTCGTGATGCAAGCCTCCGGATAAGGGCATTTACAGAAGTGCCCACCAATCGTTTTTCCATGAATGCACCCGGAAAGGTAAACCAGATAAATGCAAATGGGGCAGGCATATTGCAGCCGCTTACGCCCAAAGTTACCTATGCAGGATTGCCAGATACTTTTGGGTGTGCCAATACACTAATGCCAAACGATGCCGCGCTTTGCAATGAAAATGAAAAGGCGGTTTTCCGGGCTTTTAATGTGGCTGATAGTGGCATACTTTACCATTCAAATGTTTCAGCCTATAATTTCAAAGTATATAAAGGCGACATCAACGAACTGGCGATAGCCCAAAATAAGTTTTTACCGGGTCAAAAGGTGGATGGGCTTGTCCCCTACAGCAAATGTTCTTATTATACCAACTATATCTATCTCAGGAACACCTGCCTTGTGCCGGGAACTTATACGCTTGCCAATTTTGGCAGTAGCGCTATGATCGGAAATGTCATCAATCACAGAATTACTTTCCTGAAAGTGGAGTCGAAATTTATGAACCCGGCTGCACCAGATGATTTGGGGAACGTTATTGATTCGATGGCTAAGTATGGCAGGAATAATATTGTGAGTAAAACAGATACCTTTTCCTGTCGCGAAAATCCGGTAACCATTGACGGAAAGGCGCCTTGTATAATCAGTGGATTTCCGGCTAACAAATTACTTTACCGGCAGTTTTACCTGTCGAAGCCTGCCCGGTTAAGTATTACTGATGGTGGAACATATGGGGTTCAGCGATTGTACAGGGGTAAAGTATCAGAATCAGGCATTGCGGGTCTGAAAGCGATGCCCGCGCCCTGGGATTGTTTCAATTCAGCCTCTACATCAAGCAACCAGTGCGATGTTATGGATGAAGGCTGGTACACAATAGTCACCTATGAAAGCGGGCCAACTTATGAAAATCCACTTGGAAGGGAACCTGGCAATTCCCAAAATACATCTATTGGATTGAGCAATACAGTAACGGTTACCGTTACTCCCGCATGCGCACGACCCAAATTCAACCGGCCTTATAAGGCATCTGTTGCCGTGAATGGCCAGCCACATAATGTCGATTGGAAAGAGCAAGCCACGCACGCGCCTGCATACCCGGTTACCGGAACCACCATCAACCTTCCAACTGAAAATTTTGATTGTAGTAATGATACCCCGTTTGTTAGCCACCCGGTTTTAAATTGTGCCCCTGCCGCTACCGGTGTAAACCAATTAACCAAGGTAGGCTACTATGTTTGGCAAATTACCAGGTCATCCTATATTCAAATCACATTGCCTTCGGGCAGTTGGGGCGTTGTATATGCTTTAGATGTGCGCAACGATTCTGCCTTATTAACCAGCGCTACACCCATACAATCCTGTACTGATAAATCCGCTTACATTCAATTGTGCAAAATGCAGCCGGGGGTTTATACCCTTGCCGTTTTTGGAAGGGCCAGCATGGTATGCAATGCGGTTACTCCTGAGTTTTATGTGGACAGTGCTGGTTTTTCACGTTTCGATCATGCCTATAATGCTTATGATTTTGGGACTTTAATTCCCGATAAAGCTTTTCGCAACGGAAAACCGGGCGATACCAACCCCCTGCACCCAAACAGGGCTGCCAGCAATGATTTCTTTTATTGCACTACCGGGGCGCAGGAGCGTGATCCTGGAAATGCTTCCTGTATGACTATGCTGGTACCCGAAATTTATCAGAATGAAAATAATATTTCCTTGTTTCCGGATGCTTCCAAATCATTTAATACTACTTACATAGCCCGGAGAAACCTTTGGTACACATTTACCATAAACGATCCCGGAACAGTTTATATAAAGGTGGAAAACAAAACCCCGGGCAAAATGCACCAGGTTCCTTTCGCTGTTTATAAAAGCGATGTGGATGGCGCCCTTAATTTTGACCAGGTAAAAGCAGCAGGAGAAGTGGATTCTACCATTGCACAGGGGTTAACTTATCTTGGCAATAATCTCACCGGGCATTATTGTTATGCCAATCAGCAAATTACTATTTACAACGACCCCTGCACATTTAAGCCCACGCGATACTATGTTTTAGTAGAAAACAGGAACCCTTACTGGGCGGCAGGCGTACATACCATGAACCCGAACAGCCAGGTAGAGGTTTCGCTAAGGCTTGATTCAGTGCAGGTAACTAAACCCAAATTTGATTACTATTCAAAAGCCTCAGATTTGGGCACCCTGGGAGCAGGAAAATTTACCGGTGAATCAGATAATTTCACCTGTGCAAGCCGTAATCTGCTGGATCCTGTAAACGGAACATTGAATGGATGCCAAAAAACGCTTTGGTATAAATTTACCACCACTGTAACAGGTAATATCCGGTACAGGGTAAGTTATAATGCTACCAATTATAGTACCAATAATCAATTGCAACTTTACCAGCAAATTACGCCCGGCGATTCTACCTCAAAAGGTCTGCAATTTTTACCTGCAGTTACCACTGAATCATCGGGCGGATTTACCTGGATGCGCCGATGCATAAGCCCCGGAACCTATTATTTGTTATTGCCCGGTTGCAATGCAGTGAATGAAACTGTTTATCCTGAAATTGAAATTTTGGAGCAGGAGGGCGATTTTTGCAGTACTCCCAAATCAACACAGCTTAATGGTGCTGGGGTTAGGGTATTGCCTGTAATTATCGATTGCCATACCATTGGTACCGATTACGGTGAATTTAATCCAACCCTTACCTGCCCTGCATTGGGCGACAGAACCAAATACAAAACAACCTGGTATCGTTTGGATATTGGGGGAAATGATACGCTTGATGTGACTGTTTATATTGATGAAAAAACAAATGCAGGTTCTTCAGAAATAAAATACAGGATGATGACCGGCACTTGTGCAGCCATGCAGGAACAAAGTTGTGTTCAGGATGCGCTTACCCGGAATACCTACAAATGTTTGGCTCCCGGGCATAGCTATTATATTCAGGTTATTACCCCGCTTGTGCAGTCAAATAATGCCAATATCGCCATTACCGGAAGTATTGATTTGAATATTGAAGCTATCGTTCACCAGGATGTATGCAACCCTGCAAGCCCCTGCATTGCTGTGGCTAATTTTACCCCACAGTTTGATTGTACCAAAGACAGGGATGTTGCTTTCTACAATTACTCCACCTATGGCACTGATATTTCATATAAATGGGATTTTGGATTCAATAACCAAATCAGTAATGAAGTTTCGCCCCAGTTTTTTTATCCCGCGCTTACGGTTAACAAAAAATACCAGGTACGATTAATAGTAACCAACAACAGTTGCGGAAAAGCGGATACCATTATACATGAAATAGGTATACCGGCAAGGCCTTCGGTTGATCTTGGTCCGGATGTTGAAAAATGCACGAATGGTGCTACGGTTAGTTTTGATGCCACTTCGCATGCAGGTAGTACTTACCGGTGGAGTACAAACAGTACATTGCCTACCGCTACCTTTAACAATACATCGTTGAGGTGGGTACAGGTAACCTATAATAATTGCGTAGTGCGCGATTCGGTAAATATTTGGATTAACCCTATTGCCAAAAGGACGCTTCAAACCATTGCTATCTGCAATACAGATGAGGTAGTTTTGAATGCCAACCGAAGCCAGGGCGAGCAATATACCTGGAGTACCGGTGCAACAGTAAATAGTATTTCAACAGGTATTGCCGGGTATTATTGGGTTGATCTGTTTTTGAATGATTGTACCATCAGGGATTCATTTAATGTAGTAAGTACATCCCTAGCCCCATTGGGTGGCGATACTGCCATTTGCCAATCAAGCCTTCCTTATAGAGCAAACGCAACCATTACGGGGGCTACTGCTTATAAATGGCAAAACAATAGCACTTCGGCCTTGTTCAATATAACGCAATCCGGTACTTATTGGGTTGATATTACCATCAGTGGCTGTACTTTCAGGGATTCGCTGGTGTTGAATGTTGATTCAGTGAAAAAGGTTGATCTTTCTGTAAACCTTTGCCCCGGCGGTACATATCAAATGCCGGGTGGAATGCTTATTAGTGGATCAGGTGTGTATGCAGATACTCTTTATTATAGCAATGGATGCGATAGCTTAATCACCAAAGCAACTATTACTGCTGGGCAGGTAAAAACTGTTGCGGAAAAGGTTGAAATTTGTTCGGGTGATTCTTATTTTTTACCGAGTGGAAGGCTGGTTTCGGAGGTTGGAGTTTACCAGGATACGCTGAAGGCGACTGACCGATGCGATAGCCTTGTGACAGAAGTAACCGTAACCATAAAAAAGGTAGAGGTACAAACCCTGGAAGCGGATTTTTGCGAAGGGGCTGATTATATTTTACCATCGGGCAAAAGAGTTTCGTTACCCGGCATGTATAGTGATACATTACGCTACCCATCGGGATGCGATAGCGTGATCACCCATCTTTCTCTTGAAATAAAACAAACTGAAAAACGAATGATTACCGCTTCGGTTTGTGAGGGGAATTTGTTTACGCTTCCATCAGGAAAGCAATTGCAAATAGCCGGTAATTATAGTGATACTCTCAGGTATGTTTCAGGTTGCGATAGCATTGTTTTCAATGTTTTTCTCCAGGTTTTATCTGTTCAGAATGCTGCACTGAATGCGAATATTTGCAACAGGCAATCGTATACACTACCTTCCGGGAGGGTTGTAAATACCACCGGAGTGTATAATGACACTTTAAGGAATTCAAATGGTTGTGATAGTATTATAAGCCGTATAACATTGAACATAAACCCGGTGGAAAATAAAACTATTACAGCTTCTGTTTGCAGCAACCAGCCATATTCTTTGCCATCGGGCAGGGTAGTGTCGGGGTCCGGAGTGTACAGGGATACCCTCCGTTATACCGGTAGCTGCGATAGTGTGATAACCGTGGTAACGCTAACTTCTTTACCTGCCGCGAGCCGCAGTTTGGCTGCAAGCATTTGCCAGGGGCAAAGCTATATGCTTCCATCAGGAAGGGTAGTAACTGCCACAGGCAATTACAATGATACTTTGCGCTATGTTGCAGGATGCGATAGTATATTGTATCGTGTTGATCTTTCCTATAAACCGGTAATTACAATTGCAAAATCAGTTGAACTTTGTTTCGGTGTTCCATATACTTTGCCCGGGGGAAGGGTAGTAAATACAGTGGGCGTGTATAGGGATACTTTACAATCAATTCAAAGCGGTTGTGATAGTATAATCATTTCAACACTTACCGCCCTGCCACCTTTATCAGTATCGGTTAACGGGCCCCGGCAGGTATGTATTTCAGAAAGAGCAACGCTTACGGCCACAGCAAGCGGTGGCAAAGGTGGCCCATATACCTACACCTGGATTGGTGTAAGCAGCAACGGTAATACCGCTTCAATTGTGGCCAACCAAACCTCGCAATACATCGTTTCTGTTTCAGATGGGTGCACGGCTGTTTTAGGCCGCGATTCCATTACAGTAGAGGCTGTTCCTCTTCCATTGGTGAATGCTGGGCGTGATACGATCATTGCTGCATCCACACCCTTTGTATTGAGGCCAAACTATAGTAATGATGTTGTTAACTATTTGTGGTCGCCTGCATCATACCTAAGTTGTACAAACTGCCCTTATCCTGAATTGTTGCTTGAAAAAGATATGGTGTATTCTGTACGTGTTAGCAATGCTGATGGATGCAATGCAATGGATAACCTATCCGTCCGGATATTATGCGACTCAAAAAATATTTACATACCAACTGGATTTACCCCCAATGGAGATGGACTTAACGATGTTTGGTACCCCCTGGGTAATAGCAAAATAAAAATACTATACCTTAAAGTATATGGCCGTTGGGGTCAGGTTATTTTTGAGCGTTCTGATTTTTATGTGGGCGACAAATCAAATGGATGGAATGGTTCAAACATCAATAACGAATCAGCTACCAGTACATTTATTTACAGGATTGGGTATAGCTGCGAGGGGAGTGAAATTTTTGAAACGAAAGGGAATGTTACGCTAATCAGGTAAGGCGTAATGAATCGGGGTTTTCAACCAATCTGTTTCAAAAGTATGGATCGCTGAATATACTTTCCCACCATATCAAATTCCAGGTTTACCATATCGCCGGGTGTAATGGCATGCATGTTGGTATGTTCCCAGGTATAGGGAATGATGGCTACTGAAAATGAGCCAGTGCCAGCCTCAAAGGCTGTCAGGCTGATCCCGTTCAGGCAAATGCTTCCTTTTTCAATCACCAGGTTGGCAAATTTTTCAGGAAATGAAAAACTAAAAAGCCAGCTACCGCCTTTATCCTCCACCTTCAGGCATTCGCCCACCGTATCTACATGCCCCTGCACCATATGGCCATCCAGCCTGCCACCCATCAACAGGCAACGCTCAAGGTTTACAACCGAACCGGGTTGCCAGGCGCTGAGATGGGTTTTTTGCAAGGTTTCATCAATGGCGGTTACCCTGTGCATACCGGGTTGCAGTTCGTCCACAGTCAGGCAAACCCCGTTGTGGGCAACACTCTGGTCGATCTTTAATTCATCCGAAACCCGGCTTTCAATCCAAAACGAGCGATTGGTTCCTTCCATTAAAATTTCCTTTACCTTTCCCGTGGTTTCAATAATGCCTGTAAACATGTAAGTATGTACATTTTGGGTGGCAAAGTTAATTCCAGGAAGGGCATTTTGAGCAATTGAATAAATGCTGATGGAATTAATGTATCCAGTAAGCTTTTACACCCTTATTTTTGGGACATTACCTTCCAAAAAATGGAAATAAGACAAGCGAATGATACCCGGGTAGTTGGTACTTTAATGCTTGAAACCGGATTGGCTTTGCTTAAATCCGGCGCCAGCAGCGACAGGATAAGGACGAACCTTGAACGGCTTGCTCCCAGTGGAGAAACCATTACCCATCTTGAAATAAACCCGCTTTCCGTTTCTGTAAACCTGAACGACCAGGAAGGGAACGTATTGTACCATGGTACCGGCAGCATAACCGCTCAGGGGGTTAACTTTAAAGTGTTGTCGGGCATAAGCCTGCTGAGCTGGGAGGTATTTGAAAATAAAATTGACCCTGAAAACGCAAGAGCGTCACTCAAAAAATTGCAGGCATTGCCCCACTATAACAGGTGGCTGATTTTGTTAACGGTAAGCCTGGCAGGGGCAGCTTTTTGTTATACGTTTGGTGGAAGTTCCCCTGAAATGTTTTTTGGTTTTTTGGCCACATTCGGAGGGCTTTTTTGCAAACAGGAAATGGTGAAAAGAGAGTTCAACCCTTATATCATTACTTATATCAGCGCCCTGGCTGCAGGTTTTTGCATCGGCATTTTTCATTTGCTGCTGCCCGGTATAAAACTGGAACATGCTTTTTCAACCTGTGTATTGTTTTTAATTCCGGGCGTACCATTGATTAACTCGGTTACCGATCTGATAGAGGGTTATACCACCAATGGCATTGCCCGCGGGGTAGGCGCGCTAATTCATGCAATGGCCATAGCATTTGGCCTTGCCACCAATTTATTTATTTTCGGATATGCTTGATCTATTCCTCGCCATATTTACCAAAGCATGCTGGTGTGGCGTAGCGGCACTTGGTTTCGGCATGTTGTTCAATTCACCCAAACGGGCTTTGGTCTACATTTTTGCAGGAGGTTTCCTGGCCGGGCTTGTAAAATTCGGGCTGATGTTGTCAGGCGCGGGTTCAGGTATTATCAGCGCCTCCTTCCTCGCATCTGTTGCCGTAGGTTTGGCAAGCATCCCGGTGGCGCATAGCAGCCACACGCCCCCGGTCATTTTCTCCATTCCTTCAGTTATTCCGCTGGTTCCGGGCGTTTTTGCCTATAAAACCATGCTTGGGGTCATGAAGCTTTCCCAAAAGGGAACTACGGATTTCACTGCAAAACTGGCCGATACCTTTCAGAATGCTTCCATCACCATGTTCATCATCATGGCCATTGCCATCGGGGTGGCCGTTCCTATGCATGCCCTCAGAAAAAAATCGGTTAAAAAGCTAAAATTCAGGGCTTGATTGTATGCGGTGGCCATACATAAAGGGCTGCCAAAACTCTCCCTGAATTACCGCTGCTCCCCCGAATAATTTTTCTACCTTTGCCAACTTTTATACACTGACCCCCACCACTTTTAGATAGGATGAATAAGAGGTATCATGAATTTACAAAGCTGAACCTGCCTGCCATTGAGCAGGAAGTGTTGGCCAACTGGGATGAAGAAAAGGCCTTTGAGGAAAGCGTTAACCTGCGGGATGGCGCCACCCCATTTGTATTTTACGAAGGCCCCCCAAGCGCCAACGGTATGCCCGGTATCCACCATGTTATCAGCCGTACGCTTAAAGACCTGGTTTGCCGCTACAAAACCATGCAGGGTTTCCTGGTAAAAAGAAAGGGTGGATGGGATACCCATGGTTTACCCATTGAACTGGGGGTGGAAAAAGAGCTCGGGATCACCAAGGAAGATATCGGCGTAAAAATTTCGGTGGAGGATTATAATAAAAAATGCCGCGAGGTAGTACTCCGGTTCAAGGATAAATGGGATGATATTACCCGCAAAATGGGGTATTGGGTTGACCTGAACAATCCCTACATAACTTTTGAAAATAACTATATCGAAAGCCTGTGGTGGCTGCTGAAGAAGATGTACGACCGCGGCTTGCTGTACGAAAGTGTAAGCATCCAGCCTTACAGCCCTGCTGCCGGAACCGGTTTAAGCTCTCACGAACTGAATCAGCCCGGTACTTACAAGGATGTAAAAGATACCAGCGCAACGGTAATGTTTCGCGCGGTGCAGGATGAAAAGAGCAGGTTCCTGCACGATGCGGTGCATGGCGCCGAGGTATTCCTGATGGCCTGGACAACCACTCCCTGGACGCTTCCCAGCAACCTGGGTTTGGCCGTTGGTGGAAATGTAAAATATCAACTGGTTGAAACTTTCAACCCCTATACGCATTTACCTGTACAGGTAGTTTTAGCAGCGGATTTGCTGACTAAATACCTGAAACCTGAAGGTGAAAATGGCGACTTTGCAGCTTATGAGAGTCGCGTCTCCTCCCCAACAGGGGGAGGCCGGGAGGGGGCTATTCCATGGAAAACAGTAGCAACTTTTACCGGTGCCCAACTTGAAGGAGTTCGCTACGAACAACTGCTTCCCTTTGAAGCCAATAGCCTGAGCGAGGTTCAGCTAATCACCCCCGGTGCCGACCCCTGGCGTGTGATGGTGGGCGACTTTGTAACTACCGAAGATGGTACCGGAATTGTGCATATTGCCCCGGCTTTTGGCGCCGATGACTACCGGGTAGGTAAAAAATACAATATCGGCATACTGACCATGGTTGACCGCGAAGGCAAGTTTGTGGATGGGCTTGGCGAGTTCAGCGGCAGGTATGTAAAAGATTATAAGGATGAAAAAGACTATGTGGATGTGAATGTGGACATCTGCGTAAAACTGAAAAAAGAGAACCGCGCCTTTAAAGTAGAAAAGTACGAACACAATTACCCGCACTGCTGGCGTACCGATAAGCCGATCCTGTATTACCCGCTTGATGCCTGGTTTATCCGCACCACGGCATTGAAGGACAGGATGGTGGAGCTGAACAATACCATCCAATGGAAACCTGCCAGCACAGGTACCGGCCGATTTGGCAACTGGCTTGAAAACATGGTGGATTGGAACCTGAGCCGCAGCCGGTTTTGGGGAACTCCTTTGCCTATCTGGAAAAGCGAGGATGGGAGCGAAGAGCTTTGCATTGGTTCGATAGCCGATTTAAAGGCAAACCTCCACCCCGATAGCCCGGTAACAGATATTACTGACCTGCATAAGCCGCAGGTTGACAGCGTGATTCTTGCAGGGAAAAATGGTCAGCCGTTGCGCCGGGTTCCCGACCTGATCGATGTTTGGTTTGACAGTGGCGCCATGCCCTATGCCCAATGGCATTTTCCTTTTGAAAACAAAGAGGTTTTTGCCCAAAACTACCCGGCCGACTTTATTGCCGAAGGGGTTGACCAAACCCGTGGATGGTTTTACACGCTGCATGCCATTGGCAGCCTGATAAAAGAAGACATTGAAGCCGAACTGAAAGCAGCAGGCTTACCCGCTGATAAAGTGGATGGCCGTGCATACAAAACAGTGGTTTCCAATGGTTTGGTGCTCGATAAGAATGGCAACAAAATGAGCAAACGCCTTGGCAATGTGGTAGATCCTTTTGATACTATTGCCCGCTATGGCGCCGATGCTACCCGCTGGTACCTGGTAACCAATGCAAGCCCATGGGAAAACCTGAAGTTTGATATTAAAGGCATTGAAGAGGTGCAGCGGAAGTTTTTTGGCACGCTGTACAATACCTACCAGTTTTTTGCCCTGTATGCTAATGTGGATGGTTTTGCTTTTAAGGAAGCCTATGTTCCGCTGAAAGAACGCCCCGAAATTGACCGCTGGATATTGAGCGCGTTGAATACCCTGGTGAAAAAAGCAACCGCCGCCATGAATGATTTTGAGCCTACCCAGGCCGGTCGTTTGGTGGAAGAGTTTGTAGATGAGCAACTGAGCAACTGGTATGTTCGCCTTTGCCGCCGCCGGTTCTGGAAAAATGAACTTGGCGCAGATAAACTGGCTGCTTACCAAACCTTATACGAATGCCTTGAAACCATCGTGAGGCTAATGGCGCCTATTTCGCCCTTTTTCAGCGACAGGATTTTTAAGGAATTGAACGCGGTAACGGGCCGTTTTGCGGAAAAGAGTGTGCACCATGTGCTGTACCCCACTGCAAACGAGGCCGTAATTGACACATTGCTTGAGGAAAGGATGGGGCTTGCCCAGCAGGTTTGTACCCTGGTACTTTCTTTACGCAAAAAGGAGAACCTAAAGGTCCGTCAGCCGTTATTTAGGGTACTGATCCCTGTGCTGAATCCTGACATGATGGCACAGCTCCAAAAAGTGGAGGATTTGGTAAAAGCGGAAGTGAATATTAAAAAAATTGAGTACCTCACCGAAACGGAAGGGTTCATCCGTAAAAAGATTAAGGCAAATTTTGCACTATTGGGGAAAAAATTAGGTGGCAAAATGAAGGCTGTAAGTGCAGCTTTGGCTACATTCGGCGATTCCCGGATTCAGGAGCTTGAACGGAATGGTTTTGTCCTGGTGGATGCGGGAGAAGAAGCCATCAGGATTGATATTCAGGAGGTTGAGATAATAGCGGAAGATGTTCCGGGATGGAGTGTAGCATCGGCAGGCGGGGTAACCGTAGCGCTGGATATTACGCTTACCCCCGAATTGTTGCAGGAGGGAATAGCGCGGGAGTTTGTAAACAGGTTGCAGAACATCAGGAAGGAAACAGGGTTGCAGGTAACCGACCGGATTGAGGTAGAATGGTCGGGTGATGAAACACATAAAACTTCTTTAGATATTTTCAAACCATATATTTGCGCCGAAATTTTGGCAGACAAACTCGATTGGGTGCCCCAACTGGAACATGGCACTGAAATTGAGGTAAATGAAGCCAATTTAAAAGTGCAAGTACGAAAAAAGGGGGAATAACGATGGCTACCGCAAAAAAAACCGCTGCGGCGAAAACTAAACCGGCTGTGGAAAAAGCAGCTCCTGCCGCTATAAAAAATGGAAAGAAAGCGCCTGAAAAAAAGGCCGCTCCCGCCAAACCGGTAAAGGAAGAAGCGAGGGCAAAAGAGGTGGATGCGCCGAAAAAGGTTGCCGCTAAACCAGCAGCAGTTTCTGCGAAAACTAAAGTCGCCGAGCCTGCGCCCGCCAAAAAAGTTCAGAAAACACCGGTTGTTGAACCGGTAAAGGTTGCACCAAAGGAAGAAATTATGACTAAAAAAGCTAAGCCAGCCATTAAGGAAACCGCAGTGATTGAAGTGCCTGTAAAAAAGGCAACTGAAAAGAAAGAGCCTGTCAAGCCTGTAAAAATCCCGAAAATTACTGCGCAGGGCAAGGTTCCTTATGAGCCAGATTTTACCCACTCGGTATTGGACGGACCCAAGGCCGACGCACCTGTTACCACGCCTACACAGCGGTATAGCGACAGCGACCTGGCCGAGTTCAGGGAACTGATTGGCCGGAAGCTGGAAACCGCCCGTAAGGAACTTTCGTACCTGCAGGGATTGATTACCCGTAAGGACGATTCGGGTGGCGAGGGCGAAGATGGCCGCTACATGACCATGGAAGACGGCACGCTCAGCATGGAAAGGGAACAGCTTAGCCAGATGGCAAGCCGCCAGATTACTTTTATAGATCACCTTGAAAAAGCGATGATCCGTATTGAAAATAAAACCTATGGCATTTGCCGCGAAACCGGTAAGCTGATTGAAAAAGCCCGCTTGCGTGCGGTGCCGCATGCTACATTGAGCGTGGAAGCTAAAATGCGTAAAACCAGGTAATTCATTTTCCTGAAATAATACAAAGACCCGTTGTTTGAAAAAGCAGCGGGTTTTTTGTTGAAATTATGTCCGTTAAATTGCCTGCCTGATTCTGACGAAGTGTTCAAGGGCACCTTCTTATTCTTTCAAAAACGTCCTTACCTGCCTTCCGTTTTTACCCTGTATTTCTACAACATATACTCCCGGGGGCAGCGCCATTTGTTTCAGGTTGAGGGTAGTGGTCAGCCAGCCATTTACAGGGTTCACTTTTGCCTGGTACATAATGCGGCCAAGTGTTGAAACAAGCCGGAGCGTCACAGGTTCATCATCGTTCAGGTGGGCCTGAACCTGCAGGTGTTGGCTTGCGGGGTTTGGATATACAAGCAATTGATTGGTGGGGGCGCCAAACTGAATGGTCCTTACCGGTGAAACCGAATGCTCACCATTCCTTTTATGCCAGGTGACCCGGTAATACAAGGAGCCGGACTTGACAGTATTATGATCGGTAAACATATAACGGCCGCCATCTCCAGGCACCACCGGTACCGAACCCAATGGGAGCCAGCCGTTCATTTCGTTTGCTGTCCGGTTTACCTCGATGGTAAATGTTTCCCCCGCCTGCCGGTTGGGTACCCGCCATTGCAGCAATACGCTTTCGCCCGGTAGTTTTTGCGCTTCAAACCAAAGCCATTCCAGCGGCAGGGCATCTCCATTAAACACCTGGAAATTATCAATGGCCAACCCTTCACGGGTGGTACCTCCATCCGATTTCATAACAAAGCGCAAACGGATGGTACCGTTATGTTTGGGCAAAGGAATAATGGCTTCAGCCCAGTTTGTTTTATCGGAGGCCATCCAAACCTGCCCGGTTTCATAATCATACCAGTTTTCACCCTCGCCATATTGGCCGAGTTTTTGCCAGCTTAATCCGTCAAGCGAATATTCCATCCAACCTGCATCGCAGATAATATTGCTGGTTCGGCAATCTTCAAAGCTATAGGCAATATGAAAGCCGAGCATGGGCTTGTTAAGCGAAGCAATATTGAAACAGGGGGTGTACAAATAGCTGAGCTCATTGTTGCTATAATCGCCGGTAAGCCTCGTTTTCCAGGCTTTTTGGCCGCTTGCTGCTGTGTTTATCAGCAAGGAGGCAGGCGCGCCCAATTCCCAGGTATTATTTATACCTTCTGCCATAAACCCTGCTTCGCCCCCTTCAAAATCCTGGTAATAGGGATAGGTGCTAACCACAGCCTGCGCAAGCGCCAAAATGGTTTGACGGTTATTGCCTGGAATATTATCACCTGCCAGGCCGGTTTCCGCTTCAATGCTGTTTTTACTCGAAGCTGCCATGCTCACCATAGTAGAAAAGGTAAATTCAATGGTATCCTTAGCGGCTATGGTTGGAATTATTTCATTTACCCAGGCGCCGTTGTTTACCCTGTATCGTACAGGAATGTTATTCAGTGCCGCCGTCATTCCGTTTACAACCTTTATGGTAACAGGCATTGGGCTGCCAAAATCACAATTCTGCGTGGATGGATTTTTAATGGATAAAAGTTCCACATCGTTTGTTGCCAGCAGCAACCTGATATCATCAAAAGAATAACCCGCAAAATTGCTGTTGTCGGCCATGCTGTACCGTGCGTATTGCCCAAAACGGATTTGCGTACTGGTTGAAAACTGGCTCCCGGCTTTTTTCAAAGCGTCACTGAGGTCAATGGCCGGAACTTGTTTCCAATAGCCGGATAAAGCGGTTTGGTTTACTCCAAGATCATATATTTCAATCCAGGGTTCAGTATCATTCCCCCTTATCCAAACCTTATTCAACTCATGGGGAACCTGTGATGAGCCATGATGTTTAAATGAGAAATCGAGGCGGACTTCCTGCGAATTGGCGTTAAGCCCGGCTAAATTAAATGTGCCGATGAATTGATTGAACGGGTTGATAATCCTCGGCGGGGCTTTGGTAATATCTAGCGTTATAGCATTGTTGCCGCTTTGCGCAATACCGGGTACTACAAAGGTTCTTAACCTTGCAAGCGGGTCCTCGTTAATATAATCCCAGCGCGTAAGCCCCGAAAGACCTGTTTGCGATTTCTGAATGGCGTAATTGCCTGCGGTTTCAAAATCTTCTGTAAATGGTGCTGCAAGCGTTAACGCATCATTTGGCAGAACGTTAATAACAGAGCGCAAAGTATCGTTTGAGGGTATCGGATCAACTGCCCCGGTATTGGTTACAATGGCTGTTACCAGGTAGGTTCCGGGAGCAGAAAGGTCGATACCGGGAAAACTATGCGTAAAGGTTGCACGCGCCGCAACCGGGGTATTGATGATGGCTTCGGTAAACGATCCGCCATTGATACTGTATTTTAGCGAAAAGCCGGATGTGACCACATTATCAAGGTTGCGCATGCGAACCATAACCGGGGCATTGCTACCCGGAGCGGAGGAGGTTAAATACCTGCCGTTTAAGGGCGACAAAATTGAATCCATCATCAGGTTTCCATCGCTGATGGCGCCATTGCAGTTGCCGGCGTTGGGCCTCCGCGTAGCAGCAGAGGCATATGTTCCTTTTACGCCATTCAACCTTGCCACCACTGCAGCATAATAGGTACTATCAGGGTTAAGGTTTGGTATTATAAAGAAATTCTGCCCTGTTACCGTAGCAATTGAATCCATTGCCACACCTTTTTTTAGCAGCACTACATAATCAATGGTTTCACCCTCAGCAGGTGTCAGTGCAGTCCAGTTCAGCCTGAAATAGGAGTAACACTGATCATTGTTTGCTGCCAAACTAAACGCAACATTTGGGATAATGGAAAATCTTTCACTTATACTGGTTAAACCGCCTTTGCTTATCTGCAACCTCGCATTGGTAGAACGGATATTGCCCGGTTGCCAGAAAAAAAGTCTTGTTGAATCCTTTAAGCCCGAAATGATCTCGGTCCAGTTTCCGCCATCATCCAACGAATAAGACAGGGTATAGGTTCCGGGGGCGTTCCCTTCATCCTCCCAGGCTATTGGAAAATCTGCAATGTTTGATTCTACAACCGTCCCCTGAAGCGGGTTGGTAAACCTTAATTCTACCGGTACATAATTAAAGGTTACTACATAGGGCTGCTGCGGGGCTGTTAAAATCTCTGTGCCTTTAACGCGGATGGTATAGTTACCCGGAGCCGGGTTTGCAATCAGCACCTGTTCGTGGTTGTTAATATGGTCGGCGCCTTCGGCGGAAACTTCGGTGACTGAACCCGGTGATGGGTTTAATATTTGGGGCAGAATTGTTTGCCCACCCGGGTCAATCAATTCAAGGTCAAGGTCATGAACAAGGGTATTGGTGGCCAGTACAGCGGCGGCAGGGTCATGCCAGTAAAGCATTACTTTAAGCAGGGCAGTATTGGCAGGAACGGAAATTACGGTATCCTGAACCTGTGCCTGGGCAATGCTCCTTTCAGTGAACCATTTATTTTCAAGCATTTTCAGGCTTCGCTCCAGCATCATGGTACCGTAGCCATGCCGGTAGTCGGGGCCCGCAGCCCCAACATCCCGCGCGCCATTCAGCAGCAAGGCTTTCATTAAAGCCCCCTGGGGATTTACACCGCCATTAAGTTGCTTGTACCGTTGGTACAAAAGAGTCAATCCTCCTGTAATATTCGGCGCAGAATTGCTGGTGCCAAAACCTGTAGTATATCCGGTACCGCCTCCATTCAATGAACTGATAATGCCAAGCCCGGTTATTTCGGGCTTTAACCTGCCATCTTTTACGGGTCCGCTGCTGCTGCTGCTGCTGGTAATTTGTGTATAATCCGTACGGCCAACGGTAATAATGTTTTTTGCCGATTGATAACTGCCCAAAACAGTGTTGTATGATTTGGGGAAAGGAGAACATGTATTGTCCCCATCATTTCCTGCGGCAAATGCATGTAATAGCTGCGGGTAGTCAAATGCCTGGAGATCGAGCATGCGGCTATACAGATCGTACACGCCGGCATACACGCAATCGCCGGTAATGCTGCCATAACTATTATTGGTCGCCACCATATTGTAGGCAGAAGTATAGGTGGCTGCATTATCCCAAATGCCACTGAACCATTGTGAAACTACTGTTGCTCCGGGGGCAAAGCCGGCCCGTTTGGGGCTGATGATTCCGGCGCCTGCCACAGTTCCGGTAACATGGGTTCCATGATTGGAGGGGATACCAGGTGTATGGTTTATGATCCTGTCAAAAACATCCGGGTGCAGGGTAGGGTCTGCATCATCCCCTACGCCCACCGTAACGCCGCTACCATCCAAACCCTTTCCTCCTTGCAGAACTGGAGCATTTAACAGGGCCGTGCCGGATGAGCCACGCCCGATATTGTTGAGCGTTTTTTCGGGCGGATTTTGTAACTGGATAGAAGTGACAAATGGCAATGCTAAGAGGCGTTCAACATCCTGTGAATGAATATTGCCCGAAATGATCCCTGAGCCCACCCATTTTGTATCTGTATATTCAAAACCCGATTGCTGTATGGTCTTCAGCATTTTTCCGCTATCCATTTCCTTAAAAGTGGAAACCAATGTTTTTACCTTTCCGTCAGGTTGAAGCGCATATCCAGGAATATTCTCCAGCAGCCGGGGATCTATTTTTAAACCAACGGGAATGGCAGAAACCCCTGAAATGCCAAATTGCCTGCAATAGGCCAAAGAAGGTATTCTTGAGGATTTAACCAGGTAGATATTGGAAGCAAGCCTTTCCTCAATGCTGAACCCCTGGCTTTGCATTAAGCTTAATGTTTCAGAGTTGGGTAAATGGGTAAAATAAGCAGCAAAAAAATATTGATTTTCAAAAAATGCTGATTGGCGAAATACACTGTCGGATTGTGAATCGCCTGGTAACCGCAGGATTAGTATCCCCCTGGGTAAAACAATTTTTTGGGATAAACCCTGCGCCAGCAAAAGCGAAATACAAAAGGATAGGATAAGTATTTTTTTCACGTAGATGGCAAATCATTTATGAAAGGTTAAGTTATTGAGTATAAGCCTTATCCATATCTTTTACCTTGAACTTGGATGGTTTCTTATTTCCTTCACCTGCCAAAACCCTTTCAGCACCCAGGTTGCTATCATTGGCAGGGCAGCCACGCTTGGAACTGCGTCCGCCTGAACAGGAAAAAAGCATTAGGGTAAAAGCAAGAAGGGAAAGCCGGGTGATTAATTTCATGAAACTGATTTATTGTAAATGTAAGCAGGAATTGGCTGAATGACAAGATTTTTGGAAGAGAATTTGGTTGCAGGAACC
>CAYUGH010000087.1:17138-18969 GCA_964444195.1 uncultured Chitinophagaceae bacterium | reverse complement strand
ATATCAAATGCGCCCGGCTCCCATACATACTGCAATTCGCTGTTGTAAAACTTCAGGTCTTCCGTGGTTATTTTGAAGCTGACTACCTTCTGCTCATCAGGCAGCAGGGTTATTTGCTTAAACATTTTGAGCTCCTTAATAGGTCTAACTACTGAACCTGTTTTGTCGCGGATATAAAGCTGAACGGTTTCGGTTCGTGGAGAAATGCCGTCGTAGCTAAGGCTTACTTTAACCTCAAGCGTTTCATTTCCTTTGGGAGAAAGGTTGCTTAATACAGGTTTTGAATAGGTAACCGATCCGTAACCCAATCCATGACCGAATGCATACTGCGGGCTGTTTGGCAAATCAATATAGGCCGATACATAATTGCGGTCATTTTCATTTTTTGCCGGTCTTCCTGTATTGTAATGGTTGTAGTAAATAGGGATCTGCCCCTCAAGCCGGGGAAAGGTCATGGGTAAGCGACCCGATGGGTTGTGGCGCCCAAACAGCATATCGGCAATAGCGTTCCCGGCTTCTGTGCCCAGCCACCAGGTGTACACAAGCGCCTTCGATTGTGCGGCAATATCGCCAACAATCAATGGCCTGCCCGCGCTAACCAGCACCACCAAAGGTTTGCCGGTGGCGGCTAGCCTTTTTATCAATTGCTCCTGTACCCCGGGCAAGTTCAAAACACTCCTGCTTTTTGCTTCGCCGCTCATATTGCGCAATTCGCCCACGCTCAATACAATAATATCGCCCTGCATGGCTATCCTTGTGGCTTCATCAAAACCGCTTGTGTCGGTGCCGGTAAGGTTGCAACCTTTGGCATAAAGCAGGTGCGCCGGATCTTTTACGGCAGCCTTTACCCCCTCCCAAAGTGAAACGATCCGTACACTGTCATCAGGCCAATCAAACGACCAGAAACCGAGGTTATCGCTTTTTGCTTTTACCAGCGGCCCGATCAATGCAATTTTTTGCCCCGACATCTTCAATGGCAGTACCGCTTTTTGGGAACCAGGAAAGGAATCGTTTTTCAGCAATACAATGGATTTGGCTGCCATGGTCCGAGCTTCGGCAAGATGTGCTTTATTATCCCATTGCTTTTTTTCCTCAACTTCATTGCAATATTTAAAAGGGTTATCAAACAACCCCATCTCAAACTTTTTGGTCAGCACTCTCCTTACAGCTTCATCTACCAGGCTTTCGGGTACTTTACCATCCTTTACCAATGCTGCAAGATGCTTTGTATAGGCGCGGCTTTCCATATCCATATCGCTGCCTGCTGTAATGGATTTAAACGCGGCGTCTTTCGGGTCTTCGGCATAGCCGTGTGCAATCATTTCGCCCATGCTGCCCCAATCGCTCACCACGAAACCCTTAAACTTCCATTCCCCCTTCAGTATTGTACGTTGCAGCAGGGCGTTGGCGGTAGCCGGAATTCCGTTGATGTCGTTAAAGCTGTTCATGAAAGTGGCGGCACCTGCATCTGCCGCTGCTTTAAACGGCGGCAAATAGGTTTCACGGAGCTGCCGCTCGCTCATATCCACGCTGTTATAATCGCGCCCACCCACAGCGGCACCATAGGCTGCAAAATGTTTGGCACAGGCCATTAGGGAAGCTGGCGTGCCCAACCCCGCGCCCTGGAAACCCTTAACCCTTGCCCTGGCAATCAAACTGCCGAGGTATGTGTCCTCACCAGCGCCTTCCATCACCCTTCCCCAACGGGGATCGCGACCAATATCAACCATGGGGGCAAACGTCCAGTGGATGCCTGATGCAGAGGCTTCAATGGCGGCAATCCGTGCCCCGCGCTCCATAGCGGCAAGGTCCCAGCTTGCGGCTTCGGCCA
>CAYUGH010000087.1:7984-17038 GCA_964444195.1 uncultured Chitinophagaceae bacterium | reverse complement strand
AGCTGACCCGCTTTTTCTTCAAGCGTCATTTGTTTAAGAAGCGAATCGACCCTTGCGGCGATCTTTGAAGATTGGGCAACGACTGATCCCCCAAATATCATCAGGGTAAAAAGAATTACTATTCTCGTTTTCATACGGCAAATTGTTTTTTTAGTACCTGGCGGGTTTTAATCCCTGTTAAGCCGGGCTGAACCAACCTGGTAAAAAGAGGTGCAAAAGTAAAATCCACTCCTGGAGGAATGGATCTTTTAACTACTTCATTTATGCTACATAAAATCTATTTCACTGAAAATCAATGTTTATTATATACATCAATACTACATCATGGATGCGAGCCCATATTCCAATCCGCGCAATTCGGCCAACCCGCGTAACCTGCCAATAGCTGAGTAACCCGGATAGGTCTTTTTATTGAGGTCATCAAGCATCTGGTGGCCATGGTCGGGTCGCATGGGGAGCGACATTTTTCGTTCCTGCATAATATTGAGCACTTCCTTTACCACGGCAGCCAGGTCGGTATCGCCGGCAAGATGGTCGGCCTCAAAAAAGTTCCCTTCCGCATCGCGTTTGGTATTGCGTAAGTGTAAAAAATGTACCCGGTCTTTAAAACGCCTGAGCATTTCCGGGATATTGTTATCAGCCCGCGCGCCAAAGGAACCGGTACAGAAGCAAAGCCCGTTAGCCTGCAGCGGTACGGCAGCCAATAAATCAGCAGCATCCTGTTGGGTACTTACAATCCTGGGCAAACCCAAAACCGAATAGGGAGGATCATCGGGGTGAATGGCCATAACCACACCCGCTTCTTCGGCTACAGGAATCACTTCGCTCAAAAAGTAAAAAAGGTGCTCCTTTAAAGTGCCGGCATCAATATGCCTGTACGACTCAAGCGCGCTCAATATCATTTCGGGGGTAAAACTATCGTCGCTGCCCGGCAGCCCCAGCATCATATTGCTGAATATCCTGTTTTTTTCGGTTTCGGTCATGGCTTCAAACTTCTGGCTTGCCCTTTCTATCTCGTCAGGCAGATAATCCTTTTCCGCATCCGGCCTTTTCAGCAAATACAAATCGAAAACCACGAAATCCAAACGGTTAAAATAAAGTGCGGTGCTTCCGTCGGGCATGGGGTAGTACACATCGGTACGCAACCAATCGAGGATGGGCATAAAATTGTAGGTGATAACCTTCAGCCCGCAGGCGCCCACATTGCGAAGGCTTTGCTTGTAATTTTCAATATGTTCAAGCCAGGGGCCGGTTTGGGTTTTAATGGCCTCGCTCACGGGTAAGCTTTCAATTACGGTCCAGGTCATGCCGGCCGCTTCCACCAATTGTTTCCGCTTTTCAATTTCATCAATGGTCCAAACTTCGCCAACCGGTATATGGTGCAAAGCGGTAACAACCCCTTCGCAGCCCGCCTGACGTATATGTTGCAGCGGAACTGCATCATTCGGTCCATACCAGCGCATGGTCTGGTGCATCAGATATTTAGTACTCATGTTTGTTTTTTAGATTGCCAAAAGTAGTTATCATTTTACCCGGTCGGTATTGTTTTCTAAAGTTCCATCATCAGGTCTTTTTTTTCGATTCGCTGCACTATTAAATCATTTGCCGTATCGGAGCGCTTTGCTGTTTCTGTGTCCAATTTTACAGGCAAAATGGTTGCAGTAAAATCATGCCCGTTTAAAGCGGGCGGATACTGCGTAAGTTAGTAAAACCCAAGCAGGGTCCAGGAAATCATGCATCCCATTTCCCGGTGTTAAAATGCCAGCCTGAAACTGCCGAATACGCCGAATTTGCTTACCCAGTTTTCGGGTAAAGGTTTTGGGCCAAACCGCCAGATGGCGTCAAAACGAAGCACTTTAAAAATATTATCAATACCGGTTCCGCCTTCTATATACATTTTACCATCCAGGTTTTGAAAAGGGTGGTCGCCTACAAAGTTCAGGGCTACGTTTGCATCAGTCAGGTCGCCTACCAGCGTTTTCACATTCCAGAACTGGCGCCATTTCATTTTACGCGTAGGCCCGAAATATTTGAACAGACCGCTGCCAATATTGTGCTCAACCGCAAAACCTGCATACCGGTCGGTCAGGTATTCAAACCGGTTCATCAGGTTAAACGCATACTTGTTGTAGTAGTAAATTTCGTTACCCGGCGCTACTTCAAGCAGCATATAGGGCAAAGTGCCAAAGGTTTTTCCGGCATAAATATTAAAATCAATGGTTCCATAAGGTGATATCCTGAAAAAGTCATTCACCCTAATCTTTACTTTGTGGTAATCATAATTACTTTTCATCACCCCGGGATAGCCTTTATGGTATTGCAGTTCCACGGTTGGATAGTCGCTGCCAAGGCTTGTCCTGAAATAGTTGCCATTTAAAAACTTTTCGAGATAGGAGAACCGGACGGTAAGCGCGGTTTCAAAATTGGTGAGCGCTTCGCCTTTTCCATTGGCATAATTTTCCTTGCCCGGTATATTATCCAGGGGGGTGAAAATTTTATGCTGTACCCCAAGTTTTACGCTCAGCCCGCTTTTTGTGCTGTTGTAGTACTCAAGTTCTTTCATTTCAACCTGCAAAAACTTGATGGGTACACTCTGCTTCCGTATGGCCAGCGCAAAAATGTTATCGAGGCTTACCTCATCGTAATAGTTCTGACCATTATCAATATCATGTAAAAAAGTACCATGTATATAGCTCCTCGGTTCCTTTTTAATAAAATAATATGCCTCCGCTTTTCCCTTAAACTTCTGATCGCCGAAGCCATAGGCCAGGTAGCCATGCAGGTACCAGTTGGGGTTAAAACCGGGCGTGGTTCCCAGGTCAAACCTGGTACGCAACCCTTCCCAGGCATTCAGCGTAACCCAATTATACCAGGGGCCAATTTCAAAGTTGCCGATGGGTTTGTAGCCCGTGGTAAGAAAGTACAGGGTGTTGCTGTATTTTTTGAACAGCGGCATCTGCTGAAGCGTATCGATCATTTTATAGATGGCCGCTTCATTTTTGGTCAATGCCTCATGCCTTCCATCGGCCCAATATTCAGTACTTTTCTTTTCCGCATCGGGCAGCACCACCACTTCTTCCGCAAGCTTATTGGTCATCAAAGCTTTTTCCACCGCATCACGGTCAAAGTTTACTTCGCGGTAGGTGGTGGTTTTGCGCCCTTTCATGCCAAACTTGTTTTTGCCAACCGGGTACACATCGGCAATAAACTTGTCCTTCGATAAAAACCAGGTAGAGTCGTTCACCATGGTAAAATCCTGGTACACGCTCAGGTTTTCAATATAGTTTACGGTGGAAAGCCCTGTAAGCCTGAGCTGGATACGCTGAATGGCGAATGTGCTGTCGTGCACCCAGGCATCGCCCTCAAAAGTGTTTTCGCCTTTTCGTTTCGGGTAAAAAAACCAGTGAAAATACCGCCTGCCGTTCAGCATCACGGTATCGGGGGTATTGTACACATAGTATTTATCGCCCTGGTTGCTTAGCGGGCTTACAAACTGCTTGTCGAAAACCGGTATAAAATTGCTGTACACATTTACATTTTGGTACATGCCGCCCAGCAGCTTGGTTACACTTTCGTTGTTTATACCATTGGTATTGCTGGCTTTAATGATCTCCCTCGTTTTGCGCGGGCTGCGCTGGTAGTAGTAATCAGAAAGGGTTTCGGTAAGAAAGATCGGTAAAATGGGTGGCCCGCCTTCCGAGGTATCAATATTATCGAGGATAAACGAAAAGGGCTTCATCAGCTTCTTATCCTGGAGCTTTTCCTTATTCACCCGGTTAAAATCAAGTTCCAGCTTATTGTGCAGTTCGTACGAAAAGAATGGATACCTGGCGCGGTCGTTTTTGGGCTTATTCCGAACAATTTTTCGCCAAAGGATCAACCCCCGGTCGGCTTTGGTTTTTACCACCACGCCCTGTGTTACCGCACGTTGCAGGTTAAATCTTACCAACCCGGTGTCGGGCAGGTCGGTAAGCGCCACCACAAACTTTTCGTAGCCCACATAGGTAATTTCAAGCGAATCTTGCTTCCATTCAGGCAGTAGTTCGAGGGTAAAAAGCCCGAGCGAATCCGAAACGGTGCCCCGTTGGGCTGGCTTTACCACAACAGATGCAAAGGGGATGGCTTCTTCATTGTGGGCATCTCTTACTAAACCGTGCAGGATAAGGGGTTGTGCACAAAGGCCGAAACCTGAAAAAACCAGGAACGGAATAATCCAAACAAATTTTTGCATGCCGGGGCAAAATTAAGCAGTGTGAACGTGCGTTTTTAATACTGTTAAATAAAGTGGTAACCTCAATGTTTGTTTTTTTGTGTTAAAAATGACCGTAAGCGGCTACCGGCCGTTAATTTTGCCGCATATTCTTAAAACTCAAACATGATGCTCCGGATGATTACCCGTATTGTTTGCCTGCTGGTGGCAACTGCTTTTGCCATATTGCCACAGGAAACCTTTGCCCAGAAACAAACCAAAAAGCAGAAAAAAGAAGCCGCTGCCAGGGAGCAGCTATTGAATAGCCGCCTGAAACAGCATGTGGCCGTGCTGGCCAACGACAGCCTCGAAGGCAGGCGCACCGGAACCGTCGGCGAGCAAAAAGCGGTCCGGTACATTGTCGGTCGTTACAAGGAACTGGGCATTTCAGCCGGTACCGATTCGGGCTACCAGCAAAACTTTGAAGTGTTTGAAGGGCTGGATTATAAGAAAGGCTCTTCGCTTTCCATAAACGACCAGGCGCTTAAACCGGGAACCGATTTTGCATTATTTCCCTGGAGCGGGGAAGGAAAGGTTGAATCGGAAACGGCAGTAGCGCTGAACGAAGGCGGCGAAGCCTGGTGGATTGATGCCGATAATATTGTAGCTGAAAACAAGGAGAACCCGCATTTTATTTTGGGAAACAAATTGGCTGAAGTGGCTAAAGATGCAGCCTCCAAAGGCGCCAAATCCGTTTTGTTTTTCAACGGGGGGCTCGATGATGAAAAGCAATCCAAATACCTGCCAGGTGACCGTGCAAATGCCCTGTCCATACCGGTTTTCATTATAAAAAATGAAACCATGCAACGGCTGAACATTACCGCCGAAACCAATACCCGCATTGCGGGCAACATATCGTTGCAGGAGGTAAAAAGGACCGGGAGCAATGTGGTGGCTTATTTAAATAACAATGCGGCGCTAACCATTGCCATTGGCGCGCACCTCGATCACCTTGGGTATGGCGAGGATGAAAACAGCCGCCACACGGGCGAGCCCGGCATACATAACGGGGCTGATGATAATGCGAGCGGAACCGCTGCGGTGCTTGAACTGGCCAGGCTTTTAAAGGAAAAAGGCGATAAGCGGTTTAATTACCTTTTCCTCCATTTCAGCGGTGAAGAACTGGGCTTATTTGGCAGTAAATATTACACCGAGCACCCCACCACGGACCTTAAAAAGGTAAGCTATATGGTAAACCTCGATATGGTTGGCCGGTTGAACGACAGCAGCAAGGCCCTGACCATCGGGGGTATCGGCACTTCTCCTGCCTGGGCCACATTAGTGCAGCCTACCGCTGATTTCACTTTGAAAATTGACAGCAGCGGCACAGGCCCCAGCGACCATACTTCTTTTTACCGCAAGGATATACCGGTGTTGTTTTTCTTTACCGGGCTGCATACCGATTACCATAAGCCCAGCGATGATGCCGATAAGATCAACTATGCAGGCATGGCGCGGATTGTGCATTATATTGAAGGCATAATAAGCCATAGCAGCCCCGACCAACCGCTTGTGTTTACCAAAACCAGGGAGCAAAGCATGGGTAGCCGCGGGTTTAAGGTAAGCATCGGCATTATGCCCGATTATACGTTCAGCGGTACCGGTGTAAAAGCAGATGGGGTGGTGGAAGACCGTCCGGCGCAAAAAGCAGGGTTGCAGGCAAATGATATTATTCTCCAGTTAGGCGACATGCTGATTACCGGGATGGATACCTATATGCAGGCGCTTAACCGTTTTGAAAAAGGAGAAACTACTACCATTGTGGTAAAGCGGGGAAACGAAGTGCTGCAACTGCCCATTACCTTTTAAAGGTGAACGCTGACCCATGGCAAAACTTACCATTAATAACAGCCAGCTTGCCAACGAGTTTTTTGAAGATGCGCGGCTGATAGGCATCCAATGCCCGCTGGAACCGCACCGGTTTGTTTGGACGGTGAACCGCCAGTTCGGGTACGGGTTTGCTTACCAGAATGATGGTGAAATACGCCTGCGTGAACAGAGGCGCGAGTATGAATTTGCCATATACCAATGCACCGAACCCAATAAGGAACTGCAGCACCTGCTGTATGTAAACAACGACGATGGCAAGCACCTGCTGCCCGAACTGAAGCATATTGATTTTTTATGGCTGCTGAAAGGCGATATTTCGGATAACGGATTTATTGCCTCGCTGATGGCCGAACTCCGCAAGCTCGACCCCGTACAAGTGGTGATTGAACTGACCAATGAAAAGATATTGAATAAGGAGCATTTGGTGGTGTGAGGGGGGCTTTGCTAATCAGTATTTTACCGTATATTGACAACCGGCTTGTAGCAAAAGGCATTCGGTATTCTGTTTATATTTGTTTCGGTTAAAAGAAGCTGTATAGCATTTTAAAAAGACTCTATACTTTAAACAAAAATCAAAATTGCGTGTGACTAAGTTTTTACTTCCCATCTTTTTCTTTGTTGGACATCATTCCGTTGCACAGACTACAGCCTCAATACACAAAATCATTATTGACTATGGAAAAGGCCATAACTCCTGGGTTGCCCCATGAGTTTATGGGAGAGGCGAGGTAATTGAATTATCCAGGACTTCAAAAGGAGACTTCAAAATTTCTAGCTATTATACTATTACTGCATCTGCGGGGCACGACGGCACGACTTTTAGCAAAGACACAATCAAACTAAGCACAAAGAAGTTCAAAACTATCAAGAAAGAAATAGTTCACTTTTGGGTAAAACAACTAAACACAAACCAGGAGAATTTTACTTCATCATTCATAAGACCGAAACTAACAACTCCGACAAAAAAGGAAATCTTGCAGGTTGCAAATAAGTATGACAATTTATGGATGCTAAGAAACAGCGACTTTGACAGGGAGGATAAAGCAGACGCAAGGAAAGCTATAAAAGAAATGAAAATGTTAATTGGGCTTGATTCATTTTTAATTTTCAAAAGACCGACAATAGAGTACGATATGATTGTTACCGACAGCTATCATGGGCTTAGTGTAATGACAATTCAAAATAGCGACACAACGGAATATCGTTGCCTGTTTTTTGAGCCACTTGGACAACCTATTATTCGATATGAAAATAGAAATTACATGAAAAGGTCAAAAATTTTCAATTTGGAGGCAAATACTTCTGCTCAAAATTTTCTTCCTCAAAATTCAATGACATATAAAGTGTTAGACCTTGACAACATAAAAGAAGAATATATCAAATGGTATCTCGACAAAGTAATGTAGGTCAAAAACGGCTACCAATTTTTAGGTTTTGTTGGGCCAAACGCACCAACAATGAAGTACTATGCTGCATCCTTAATAACTGGATATTGTATCCATCTGCTGTTGCTCATACTTTGTTGGAGTGTCCAGTTTACCAAGCTGCAAATGTAAAACCGGTCATATGCTTACCTTAGCCTGAAATATTACTACCATGTGGCAACAGGCTGACAACAAACTGCACCGGCAGTTCAAATTCAAAGATTTCAGCGAGGCATTCGCTTTTATGACCCGCGTGGCATTGGTAGCCGAAAAGCAAAACCACCATCCTTTGTGGACCAATGTGTGGAATACGGTTGATATATGGCTCAATACGCACGATGCCGGGGATATTGTTACCGACAAAGACCATAAGTTGGCTGCCGCCATTGATAAAATTGCAGGGTAGGCTTTCCTTTCAAACCACCGGTAAACTGGAATAGCGGCTTATTCAAAATGAGTGAGGAAATCACCGGCCATTATTTTTTTGTAGACTAATTCAATCTGGCTTTTTAGTATCCTGTTTTCTGATAATGGCGGCAGGTTTCCAATATCAAAAAAGCCCGCATCCCCTACATCATGCCCCGGCGAAATATCCAATGAAACCGGTTTGCAATAAAAAACCATTTTATACACATAGAAGGGCTCAGGGGGATGTGGATGAAGCCTTTTATCGAAAACCGCTAATAAGGAATGAGCTACCACATCAAGCCCAGCTTCTTCCTTTGTTTCTTTGATCACCGTTTCCTTCGGGCTATGTCCAATATCGGCCCATCCACCCGGCAACGACCATTTACCATCAGCAGCCTCCCGTACCAGGAGTATCTTATTGTTATCAGAAACCGTAAGCCCCCTTATATCTACTTTGGCGGTGGGGTATTCTGCCATTTTGGGAAAAATGTTTTCAAGGACCGGCAAACTGTACCCGGTGAGCCCGCTTAAAAGCCTGAATGTAATTTGCTGCACTTCGGCATACCGCTCCCGGTCATATTCACTTTGGGTATATATCAGCCCTACATCTGCAATCGCTTTCAGCCGTTTCAATTCACCCAGCAATTCACCTGCGTCCATGGCTCAAAAATAGTTGCATCCCGCAAATAGGCAGGAATAATAAGATTCAGGGGGAGCCGCACAGCTATTTCTTCTTATTTTGCAATCCTGCTAATTGCTTAAATAACCTTTTTTCTATGCGGCTTTTATACTCCTTTCTCCTCACCATTGCATTCTTTCTATCCTATACCTGCAAGGCAAACGATTCATTGATCCTTAAGAACATTGGGGAGTTCATGCTTACAAAAGGGCATGCCTACGAAAATCTCCGGTTCTTGTGTAAGGACATTGGTCCGCGCTTAAGCGGAAGTAAGGGAGCGACCAAAGCCGTAGAGGCTACCGCCCGCATGCTGCGCGAAGCAGGCGCCGATACCGTTTACCTGCAGCCGACTATGGTTCCGCATTGGGAGCGTGGACCGAAGGAACAGGTTGTGGTGGAATACGGGGTGAACCAAAAGCAAAGACTTCGCGCCTGCCTGCTGGGCATGAGTATTGGCACACCCG
>CAYUGH010000087.1:0-7884 GCA_964444195.1 uncultured Chitinophagaceae bacterium | reverse complement strand
CAATCCGGCGAAGTGAAACTGTTTTTAAAAGCCTCGCCCAAACAGTATGAAGATGTTTTAAGCTATAATGTGATTGGTGAAATAAGGGGTAGCCGTTATCCTGAAGAAATTGTAACGGTGGGTGGCCACCTTGATAGCTGGGACCTTGGTGAAGGCGCGCATGATGATGGTGCGGGTTGTGTGCAGAGCATTGCCGTAATTGAAGCCATTAAATCGCTTGATTTAAAACCGCAACGCACCATCCGCGCGGTTATGTTTATGAATGAAGAAAACGGGCTGAACGGTGCAAAGGTTTATGCCGACAGCGCCGAAGCGAAAAAGGAAAAACATATCTACGCCATTGAAAGTGATCTTGGCGCTTTTTCACCAGTGTTTATTACGCTTGGGGGTACACCCACCCAAAACGAACGGGTACGCCAATGGCAGCCATTGCTTCGTCAGTATTGGGTGCTGCATATGCCCGATGGAGGCCCCGGCGCCGATATTGGCCCTTTGCGCAGGCTCGGCCCCATGGTAAGCAATATGATTCCTTTCAGCCAACGGTATTTTGATTATCATCATGCCGGCAGCGACCGTTTTGAAGCGGTTCATAAACGGGAGCTTGAATTAGGCGCTTCGGCGCTTGCCGCCATGTGCTGGCTTACCAGCGAGTACGGGGTTGGTGAATAAGCTGAATCTCTTTTTTTATTCCAGTTGTATAATACACTGCCGGCAATCACCAGCCCAAAACCCATAAGGATGATGGCCGAAACACGGTTAATTATATGCAGGGTATGCGGGGTAAGCCATTTGCGTAACTGGCCCGAAAGCACTACTTTACTCCAATCCACGGCAATTACCACAAACAGGCAGCTTCCAAACAACAACGAACGTTCGCCCAGCGGCATATAGGCAAATGCCGTGCAGGTGGTTAGCCAAAAAAACATGGCGCCGGGGTTTAATGTATTTATCAAAAAACCCTGCATGGCATATTTGGCCATATCCCGTTTCCGTAATTCGGGGGCCAGCGGCTTGTTGTCCATTTTGGGGTCTTTGCGGAAAAAAAACGACCAGGCGCCCATAATAAAAAGGATTGCGGCGCCAGCAAGTGCAATGGTCATTTCAAAATGCAGGGCAGCGCGAACCAATTCTGCAGCCATATTTCCACAAATAACAAGAAAAGTATCGCTCAAAGAAACGCCCCCGGCAAAGGCGAACCCGGCTTTGTGGCCGTTTTTCAGGCTTAGCTTGATAATGGTAAAAAGCACCGGGCCCACCGAAACCGATAGCAGCAACCCCAACCCCAGCCCTTTAAGGATAATGGCAATCATAATTCGGGTTCAAAATAATAAGGTTAAACCGAAATGGTGCTACCCTGGGTACGGTTGGCAATAAATTGCTGCCAATCCTGCAAAGCATGGCCCTTCATTACCCTGGGAAATTTATGCTGGCCACCCAACTTACCCTTGCTGGCCATAAAATCTAAAAACGTATGCTCGGGCAAAATATTTACAAAAACCTCCTTGAGGGCATGGCGGCGCTCCACGGCATAATCATCATTCAGGTCCTTCAGGGTTTCGTCCAGTATTTTCTTCAACTGGTATGGGTTTACATTATCATCGCAGGCTATATACCATTGGTGGGCAAACAGGTTGTTGTAAGGGATACCCGCCACCGTAAATTCAGGGATGGCAATGCCCATTTTTTCGGTCACCTTTTTTATAGCGCTATTCATGTTCTCCACGCTCAGGTGCTCGCCCACAAGGCTCAGGAAATGCCGGGTGCGGCCGGTTATAATAATTTCATACCTTTTCAGGTCCACAAAACGGATAGTATCGCCAATCAGGTAGCGCCAGGCGCCTGCATTGGTGCTTATGAGAATAGCATAATCCTTTCCCTCCTGCACTTCATGTATCATGAGCGCTTCAGGGTTTTTCACCATATTGCCGTCGCCATCAAAATTCTTTTGGTCGAAGGGTACAAATTCAAAAAAGATATTGTTGTTTAACACCAGTTGCATGCCCTTACCGTTTTGCCGGGCCTGGTAGGCCAGGAATCCCTCGCTGGCAAGGTAAGTTTCAATATAGGTTATGGGTTTGCCCAGCAACTTTTCAAAGCCAACTTTATAGGGATCGAGCGCTACCCCCCCGTGCACATAAAAGCTGAGGTTGGGCCACATCTCATGGATATTCTTCAGGTTGTACCGCTCAATTATTTTTTCAATCAGCAATTGCAGCCAGGCGGGTACACCCACTATAAAACCAATATCCCATTCAGGCGCTTTTTCTACAATTTCATCCAGCTTAATGGCCCAGTCCTTTTCCTGCGCAATCCGTTTGCCCGGTTTGTACAGCCGCTGAAACCAGAATGGGATATTGCGCTGCTGAATGCCGCTGAGGTCGCCGGCATAATAGGTGGCTGTTTTTTGCAGCGTGGTACTGCCGCCAATCATCAGCCAGCCCTTTGGTATTGCCCTGAAGTTAATATCATGGTAGCCGGCCAGCGTAAAAAGGTGGCGCATGCTGGTGAGGGTGTTCGACTTGATCAGGTCCTTTGTAATGGGGATGTATTTGCTGGCCGCTTCGCTGGTACCACTGCTGAGCGCAAAATACTTGATGGGGCCGGGCCAGCATACATCGGGCACTCCTTCGAGCGTTTTGTACCAAAATTCATTGTAAATTGAATTGTAATTAAAAGTGGGCACTTGCTGCTGGAACGATTTGCCAACATGCCTGGTCATCAGGATACTGTCAAAATTGAATTTCTGCCCGAATTCGGTGTAGCTCGCTTTTCTCAGCAATTTTTTTAAGACCTGTAATTGCTGCCCTCGTGGGGTAGCCCCAGGCAGTTTAAGCAGCCTGGCCAGGCGATTGGGAATAGCAAAATCTAAAAGGGACATTGGCAACCGGAAATACGTATTATGTACACGAAACTAAGGGAAGAAGACCATATTATTTTACCAACCATCATTGGCATGCAATGGCAAAAGTAAAAAAGGGAGCCCCAATGGAGAAACTCCCTGTAAAAGGGTTAAAAAAGTAACACCCTGGCTTCGTATTTTAAATAAGGCAAAGGCTTATAAAACGGCCGGAAGCAGTTTAAAAAGCCATTGATTGAGCAGGCGGTTTATCATAAAAACACTATTAACGATATGTAAAAGACAGAAAGTATTTTAAAACTGCTGCATTTGTAAAAAAATATTGGGTGGGGCAATCCTCAATAATTTTGTTTCCATCCTTTTTTGGGCTGAAGCAATTCGGGCAGCGAAACAATGATGCAAATCAGCAGGCCAATAATGGCCGAGGTTGCAATACCGGGTTCAACACCGGATTGTTTTCTGAAAATACCCCACAATGCCCAACCCACCACCAGGCTGTAAGAAGGCCGGTGATGAACCCTTGACATGAACACGGCCAGCAGAACCGTAACAAAGATCATGATGATAGCCCAGGTTTCGGCCGCCAGGCCGCCACCTTCCCAACCCAGGTGAACCAGGAATGCAGTAATATTTGCAATGGTTGCTACACTTATCCACCCGAAATAAATAATAAAGGGCAGTTCCACCAGGAAATGATCCGTTTTTCGGGGATGAGCAGGCATTTTGCGGATCCTTATAAAAATGGCTAAAAGCGTAGCCAGTAACGATACCATGATGATTACGCTAAGCCCAATTTGCAGGTAATGCCAACTTAATAACCACCCTGCATTTAGAAGGCAACTTAACCAAAACAGCGGCAGAATGGATACGATGCGGTGGTAACGGTGGTCAACTCCAGGCAGCCAAACAAGAATATTGGTAGCATAGCCCAAAAATACCAATAGCCACAGGTAAATAAGGCTCCAGATAGAAAAAGTGAAACCATCGGGAACAAACAAATTGGGATACAGTGCAGAAACCTGGCTGGTATTATAACCGTTCAAGGGCAGGAAATTTGCCAGCGCATTTACCACGAACATGGATATAAAAGCAATCCAGGTAATTGTTATTTGGGCAAATCTATTCAAGTGGCATCGGTTTGTACAAAAATAATGCAATAGCCTCGTTAAAAAAGAGATTAATACCCTGTTCTGTTATACCAAATCCCCCTACCTTTGCAGCCCAATTTTTCCGGGCGTGGTGAAATTGGTAGACATATCAGACTTAGGATCTGACGCCGCGAGGCATGGGGGTTCGAGTCCCTCCGCCCGGACAGCGAAAAGGCACTTTAATCAGGTGCCTTTTCCTATTTTACCCATTCGGGAATCCTTTCCTCAATGGTTTGCCCTTTTTGCAAATGAATAGTGTGCAAACCCGCTTCTATGGCGCCGTTGATATTTACCAGCGTATCGTCAATAAACAGGGTTTCGGCTGCTTCAAGCCCTTTTTGGTTCAGCACTTCGTGGTAGCAATCAATATTTGGTTTGCGGAATCCAATTTCGTGCGAATACCAGGCTTTTTCAAAATGGCCATCAAATCCGTTATTTCCATATTGCCTGAAATGAATATCGCGGAAGGCATTGAGGTGGATCTGGTTGGTATTGCTCAATAAAAACAGCCTGTACCTGCCTTTCAAGCTATCGAGGTATTCCATGGAACCCATCCTGAAATCGAGCAGCATCGCGTTCCAGGCATACTCAATTTCGCTGTCGGCAACGGTTAGCCCGGTTGCCTTGCGGAATTCCTCATAAAATTCTGTGGGGCTTACTTTACCCTGTTCAAGCCGGGCAAACAAAGGATTGCTGTGCGATTGCTGAAAATAGGATTGAAAATCAGGTACACCCATAGCATCGAAAGCCCGGAAGGTTTTTTCAAAATCGAGGTTGAGCAGCACCCCGCCCAAATCGAACATTATATTTTTAATTTCCATGCTTTGGTTGATATTATTTTTTGGGGCTAAACAGCCAGGGTAACAAATCGGGTTCGGCAAAAGCGGGGTCCCAGCTATTATGGTTGGTTTTGGAGTATAAGGTAAGCGTTGCTTCGGCCCTTACATAAAACTCCTGCAGCGCCTTGAACATGTCTTCACTATGATGGTAGGGAACCACATCATCGTTCACCCCGTGAAACATCCAGAAAGCCGTTTCCTTGATGGCTTTGGCGGTTTTGGGGTTCGCGCCTCCGCATATCGGGATGGCGGCGGCAAAATAAGCCGGTTTCCTGCGCACCAGTTCAAAAGTACCCATGCCACCCATGCTCAGCCCCATTATATACCGTTGGCCCTTGCTTATTGTATATTCATTTTCAAGCTCGGGCAACCAACCCAATAATTGCTGCATGGCGCGGGTGGGTTCGCCTGCTTCCTGGAAGTTGAAAACCCTTTTTTTCGTACTGTCGTCCACCGTAATCTGCACATTGCTCCAATAGTCATTTTCAGCGCATTGCGGAAAAACTATGATGGCAGGGTACTTATTCCGGTTAGCAGGTTGCAAAAAAAGCTGCGCGCCATGGGTCAATTGCTTTTGATTGTCCGAACCTCTTTCGCCCGCCCCATGTAAAAAAACCAGCAGGGGATAGCTTTGCGAGGGGTTATAATTTTCAGGTAAAAGAACCCGGTACCTCAGCGTATCGCCGATGGGGGAAACCCATTCCTTTTTAAGGTAGAAAGAATCAAGGTTGAAAATTTTGTATTTCGGGGCAGGTTTTGGGTTTTGTGTTCCAGCGGCATAACCCTTATTTGGTTGAGCATTTACCGTAAGGAAACCTCCAATCACCAGGAAGAAAAGCAAAAAACTATAAAAATCAGGTATGCGAAATTTCATGTAACGGGATATCAAAAGGACATTATTGCAAATATTTGTTTTTTTAAGCTGCTTTTCAAGCCATATGCTTTCTTTTCATTCATTACCGGGGCCGCCATATTTTTCTATTAAGGCCAATAATACCCCGTTTGTCCAGCCAAACCCCGCTTGCCCGGCGTATTCACCACCTGGTGAAGCCTTGGTATCCGCCACATTGTATTTTTCAAAAAGGGTTCCTGTTCTGGCAAAAACTTCGGTATTCAACCTGATCCAGCGGGTGGCAATTTCACGGGCAAGCTCCTTTTTACCACAACGCTCCAGCCCTATGATGGCCATCCATTGCAAAGGTGCAAAGCCATAAGGCGCATCCCATTGCAGGCCCGAAACAATTTCGGTAGTCAGCAAACCACCGGGCGCCAGCAGATTTTTTCGGACAACGGTTTCAATTCTATCCATTTTTCCGGCCAGCAAATTGGGGTCTAAAAAGCACAATGGAAAAAGCCCGGCTGCGGTAATATTGTCCTTTTGCTTTCTGTCCCCAATGATGTAATCGGTAAAAAATCCAAGATTTTCATTGAAAAAATATTTTATGATGGCTTCTGATCGTTCATTGGCCCAGCGTTGGTAGGCATTGGCTTTCAGGGTATCGCCTGCCAGCGCAAACTGTTCGCCCAGTAGTTTTTCAGTAAAATACAGCAGGCAGTTTAAATCCACCGGCGCAATTCTCGCGGCTTGAATACTGTAGAGGCTTCCAGGGTTGGCAAGCCATCGGCTGCTGTTATCCCAACCGCTTTCTGAAGCGGCCCTAAGGTGCCGGTAGAAGCTTCCTTTTCTTCTCTTTACGATTGAATCGGCCGCTCGTGGCGGCTCCAAGGTGAGGGTGTCGCGATAGGCCGATTCAAATGCTTCGCATGCCAGTACATCCTCCCTGTATTTTTCGGGTCGCGGGCCGCTTTGGGCATCGAGGTACCGGTTTAAAAAAAGGTCATCATCGGTATAAATCACTTTTTTTGAATTCTCACCCCGTTTCATACCCTCATCGCTATCCATCCAGTACATGTATTCCTTCTCCATGGCAACAAGGTAGTTGCGGTACACCCCGGAATCTTTTTTGGCGCGGGCCAGCAAATCAACCACCAGGCTGAAAAAAGGTGGCTGTGAGCGGCCAAGACAATAGCTTCGGTTAGCTTTGGGAATATACCCGTAGGTTTTTATGAGGTATGCAAAATTGTGTACCATGTTTTCCATGATATCTACCCGACCCGATACCTGCAAACCCAGCATGGTAAAATAGCTTTCCCAATAATATACTTCGCGTGACTGGCTGCTGGAAACGATGTAAGGAAAAGGAAGCGGCAGCAAAGAACCCCCTAGTTTTACGGAATCAGGTTTTCGCAGCAGCGCGGGCCAACTCTCTTCAATATATGAACGGATATCTTTTTCCGCAGCGGGCATCCTTACAGCTGCAGTTTGCGGCAGCATAAAATTGGCGGTCACGAATGCTTTAAGATCAAACCCTCGTGCTTTTCGCTTTTTATACTCTTTCAAAATAGCCTCCTGGCTGCGCCTGGGCACGCAATCGGCAAAGGTTTTGCTATCGGGAAACACCTGCTGCATCTGAACTTCATGAAACAGTTCGCCATACAGCTTATCGGGGGAAATTATTTGCCTCCTGAATGAACCCGGCTCTTTGCTATCCTGTTTGCAGCCGCCAAACCATAAAAGAAAAATGACCAACCCGGTATAGCCGGATTTTATATTACGCATAATGGATACCTATCGCTATTTCCTGCAAATTAACCCATTGGCGCCAAACCCATTACCAGAATAAAGGTTGGACAAGGGCGGACGCATCAAATTAAACATTTGACTACAGTCCACATTTTTTAGCGGCACTAAAAAAAACAGGGGTTATAATTGGTTACAAACGCAGCGTTGCGGCAACTAATGTAAAACCAATTATTAAAAAGTAAAAAAACTAACCCCTTTAAAACACCAGCACACCTCAAAACAAAACACTTAATTGGGCTCTTCCGGGCTGCCCACCCATACCATGCTAACTTTCAACATTTTTATCCAATCAAAAAAACAACCACTCATGAACATCAAACCAAGCATTCCCGTTTCGGCTTTCTACCTTTGCCTTTCATTTTTGTTGCTGATGGCCTGCCGAAAACCAGATACTGC
>CAYUGH010000086.1:0-19571 GCA_964444195.1 uncultured Chitinophagaceae bacterium | reverse complement strand
AGTGTTTCATAAAACTCCTCGCCGTATTTACGGATCAATGGCTCTTTTAGAAACTGGTAAACAGGCACTTTCAATTTTTTACCCAACTTACAGCCCGGCTTGCAAAGATCTTCCCTGGGTTCGTAGTTTACGTACTCCTGTTCCCCGTTCTCACTCGCTTTTATCCGCACCGGAAACAGGTGGCAACTGATGGGTTTTTTCCAGTTGATCTTTCCATCGCGATAGGCCTGTTCAATGCCACACTTAACAATCCCCTTTTCATCCGTTACCGCATACACGCAAATGCCACCATTAATGGCAGGCGTTACCCATCCAAATTCATCATCCCAAACATAGTGCCCCTGCTTTTCTATCTCCCGCAGGCTTCGCTCATCAAGGTATTCTTTTACCACCGGCAGCACTTCATCAATGTTCGCCCGCTCTTCGGGGGCAAGCGGCGCACCGGCATCGCCGTCCACACAGCATCCGCCTTTACACTTAATCAGGTCGCAAACAAACTGCTCTTCCACCAGTTCATCGCTTACCAGTATGTTGTAGATAATAATCATAGTTCAAATTCCAAATAAACAAATTCCAAACTCCAAAGGTTGAAATCCCGAATTCCAAAAACGAAATCCCAAATTTCAAACCCAAACAACCATCCCAAACTAAACCACCCAAAACAAATTCTAAACCACCCTAAACAATCCTAAACCACACTAAACAATCCTAAACTAAACCACCCTAAACAATCCTAAACCACACTAAACAATCCTAAACTAAACCACCCTAAACAATCCTAAACTAAACCACCCTAAACAATTCTAAACCACACTAAACAATCCTTAACCACCATCAATCCCCAACCCAAACTCCATTCACCCATTCACTTATTCACCCATTCACTTCCTCCATTCAAACGTCTCTATCAGATGCAACATATCCTTCATCAAAAAATCGTTTACCGGTCTAAGCGAGTCTTCGTTTGGTGTAGTATCAAAATACAGCGCGCCACGTAAAAAATGCCTTACACTATCCGTTAAAAAAAACTGGTTAGCGGTGGCTGCATTTCCGCCAACGCGAAAGTAAATTCCATTAATTCCCTTTGCTGTTGTAACCAGCGAGTCTTCGATACTGCTGGCCTTGGGGCTATGTTTGTACGTAAGCTTATATGAGCCTTCAACCAGGTTGGCAAAAGTATTGGTGGCTACACTATCCATATAACCCCCGCCCGGAGCTTTAATTTTATAGGTAGCCCTTCCCCCGATAATATTATAGCTCACATAAATCTTTCCGTTGAAACCGGGAAAATCAATATTGATCCACCAGGGGTTTTCAGGAGCTTCCCCAAAATAGCTGGTATCTTTTACCACTTTTGCATATACCGGGTATTCAAATTTGAAAGGGTAGCCCGGCTGATCAAATGAAATATACTTATGCCCGGGAAAATCAATCTTAAAATAGCCGGTCGGCCTGGGAACGAAACCTGTATTGCAGGAAACCAGTATAGCAATACAAAGCAAACAAAAGAACGAACGGATCATGCAGGCAAAGTTATTGAGCCGGTCCTTTAATGATGGTTACTTTAACTTTCTCTATCCTGTTTTTTTGCACCCCCTCAATGGTGAAATTAAAATCGCCAACCGTTATTACCTTACCCTGCTCGGGTATTTCACCTGCCACTTCAAGGATCAATCCCGCTAATGAATCGCTCTCCCCTTTCACCTCATCAAAAGTTGCGGGGCTTAGCTGCATCATTTTGCAAACATCATTCAGCATGGTTTTGCCTTCAAACTGGTAATTCATATCGTCCAGTTTCTTGTTGCCCACTTCATCCTCATCAAATTCATCGCTTATTTCGCCAATTACTTCCTCAAGTATATCTTCCATGGTAACAATTCCGCTGGTGCCGCCAAACTCATCGGCCACAATGGCAAAATGAATCCGCTTCTGCTGGAACTCGGTCATCAAGTCTTCAATCAGTTTCTGCTCGTGCACAAAAAATGGTTTGCGCATCAATGGATGCCAGCCAAAATCATCCGGCTTGTCCAAAAATTCAAGCAAATCCTTTGTATGGATCATCCCTTTTATGCTATCCAATGAACCTTCATACACAGGCAAACGGCTATAGCTCAGATCTGCCAGTTTTTTCTTCAGGTCGGCAAAACTTGTTTGATGAGCAATGCCCATTACATCAAGCCGGGTGCGCATTACCTGCTTAACGGTAATATTTCCAAATTTTATAATCCCCTTAAGAATATTCTTTTCATCCTGTGTAGCTTCATCATCCGTTGTAAGGTCTATGGCGTGGTGCAATTCTTCCAAACTCGAGGAGGCTGTTTTTTGGCCAATCTTTTTTTCAAGGTTATCCGAAAATTTCACCAGGATGGACGCCAATCTTCCAAAAAGCAGGTACACTCCTTCCACAATCAAACTCACATCTTTGGCAAAACGGATATTATTTTGCGCAGCCATAGTTTTAGGAAGCACCTCTCCCACCAGCAAAATGATCAATACCATGATGACCGCCTTGGACAGAAACATGAGCCCGAAACTATTCAGCACAATCAGTTGATCAAGGAAATGATTTCCAATAATAATGATTGAAATATTGGCAAGCGTATTGGCTATAATAAGGCTTGCCTGCAAAATTTTGGGTTGCTCCAGCAGGTTGATAATTCGCTTGTATTGCGGCTGCTGCTTGGCTTTCAGCAGGTTTATATCCTTAAAAGTAAGCGAAAAATATGCCACTTCTGCCCCAGAAACACAAAACGAAATAAAAATAAGAGTAATAAGAATAAAAGCGACGATGGTACCTTTTTCGGGGCTGATAATCCCGGGATTTAACCCCTGGAGAAAATAATGAAAAATGGGATGCGTTTCCAATATACTTTATACTTTTTAAAGAAAAGCCGGTTGTGTATGCCTTTTGCAAATAAACGACCGTAGAAATTACCAGCCGTAAAATTAATGGACAGGGGGTAAAGATGATTAGAAAGGAAAACCTTCGTTTGCATCATTCAAGGGTGGAATATCGGTGTTTGAAAACCCTTCGGGGCCTTCTGCTCCGCCATTAACCGGCGGGATCAACTGGCCTTCGTGGCGTTTGTCGAGCATAATCAGGTTTTCCCCGATTATTTCTGTTGCAAATTTTTTGTTTCCCTCTCTATCCTCCCAGCTTCTTGTTTTCAGCCTCCCCTCAATATACACCAGGCTTCCTTTGTGAAGGTATTTCTGAGCCAGTTCGGCCAGCCCCCTCCACAGTACTACCGTGTGCCATTCGGTTTGGCTAACCAATTTGCCTGTTTTGTCCTTGTAGGTTTCCGTGGTGGCCAGCGAAAACTTTGCCACCCCAATATTTCCATCCAGGTATTGAACATCAGGGTCTTTTCCGAGATTGCCAATTAATATCGCCTTGTTGATGCCTCTCATAAGTGGTCATTTTGATCATGTCTTTCTAAAAATCGACACTTAAAATTAGCAATTTTCCTGATTTTAAATAATTATTTGCGCCAAACATCAAAAAGCCCGGGTTGGCCGTAACCGCTTTTTTCGAGGAAAAGATTAATCGTCTTAGGGAATGCAATTTCTTTCAGACGCTTTTGTGGTACCCAATGCCCCTCTTTTGGCAAATCAGGTTTTGCTTTCAGGTCCACCAAAACGAATCTGGCGGTTATAAGCTGATGGGTGAGCGCCTGTTCCATTTTTTCGTCAAATGCCAGGTTTGCTTCAACAGGCCATTCCATGGTTTTTAGCAGGCTAACCGCATTTTTTTCAGAAAGCTCTTTAGCCCCCTTCAGCTCAACCAGGTAAAATTCCTCAAGGTGTCGCCAGATATCCTTTCCGGTTCGTTCACGCACCCAAATTTTATCCTGGTGTCGCAGAATAAAATAGAGGAAATATCTTTTTTTCTTTTCAAGGCGCAGTTTTTTTATGGGCAACACATTGGTTTTACCAAGCTTATAGGCCTGGCAACTGTTGGAAAGCGGGCATTTTGTGCATGCAGGCATGGCAGGTTTACAAACAGTAGCCCCAAAATCCATGATGGCCTGGTTGTAAGCGCCGGGGGAACCCTTATCCAGCAGGCATTGGGCCAATTCAGCAAAATACTTTTTACCCTCCGGTCCCCCGGCCGGCTTTTCAATATTAAAAACCCGGGCAAGCACCCTGATTACATTTCCATCAACCACGGCAAACGGCAGCCCGAACGCAAAGGAGGCGATGGCGGCGGCGGTATAGGGCCCCACCCCTTTCAGTTTTAACAGTTCACCAAAATCTGCGGGAAATGCACCGCCGAATGTGTTTACAACCATCCTCGCGGTAAAAAGCAGGTTCCTGCACCTTGAATAATAGCCCAAACCTTCCCATTTTTTGAAAACCTCCGAATCGGGTGCAGCCGCCAGATCCATCACAGTTGGGTAGGCTTGCAAAAAGCGGAGATAGTACGATAAGCCCTGCTCCACGCGGGTTTGCTGCAAAATAATTTCACTCAGCCATATTTTGTAAGGATCCGTCTCCCCCTTCCAGGGCATTTCCCTTTTGTTGGTATGATGGTGCCAGTGCATGAGGGTTTGGGTAAAAATGCTTTTTTTCCTGGTCATTGCGTCGTTAACTTAAATAAATGCACTGTTTTTATAATTCAATTTTCCTTCCATTCAAAGGTTTTGCCAATTATTACACCGAAATTGCAGAAATATACCATTGATTATTAGTTATTTAGAAAAATATTGCTAATATTGTAACGTGAGCGGTTCCTACATAATGTTTCTCATTCAAAGTAATTGTCATTAATCCCTTCTGCCATGCGCAAATCAGACTTAATTAACAAAATTGCGGAAAAAACCGGCATCCCTAAGGTGGATGTACTTGTAACCCTTGAAACCATGTTTAAGGAGGTAAAAACCAGCCTGATTGCCAGGGAACACATCTATATCAGGGGATTCGGCAGTTTTATCACCAAAAAAAGAGCTGCCAAAATCGGGCGGAATATTAAAAGGAATATAGCTGTAGAGATTCCCGAGCATTTTATTCCGGCTTTTAAACCTTCAAAAGAATTTGTAAATGAGGTTAAAACCGGAAAATTGGGTCCTGAAACACCTGAAGAGTAAATACCTTTGCGGCTCAAAAAAATTTGGAGAGCCGGAATGAATAAACAACAGATTGTATTATTGGCGGGAAGCCTGGCAGTGTTGCTGGGCTTATATTTTTTAGGCCCCACAGTAGCCCCCGCCAAACGAAATGCAGCCCCGCCGCCAGCAGCCGGAACTACCGAGTTCTCCATTGACTCCTTTAAAACACTGATCTTAAACCAGCTACCCCCCGCACGAAAGGCTTTTGTAGAAAACCTCGACAAGCTGGCAATGCAGAACGATGGCAAAGAGGCGAACCATACCATTCTCCACCAGCTTTCGGGCTTTTGGCAGGACAGCGCCAATGTGCCCCCGCTCCATTATTTTTACGCAGCCAGGCTGGCAGAGTTGGATAATACGGAAAAAAGTCTCACCTTTGCCGCCCATTCCATTTTAGGGTACCTTCCGTTTGAACAAAACCAGGGTGTTCAACAGTGGTTGGCAGGTACGGGAAAACAGTTATTTGACAAGGCTTTAAGCATAGATGCAACCAATGATTCAAGTATTGTAGGCAGGGGCGGATGTATTATGTACGGCGCCCCCACCGGCGAAGATGGCAACCCTATGGAGGGGATCATGAAGGTTCGGGAGGTTGCGCAACGCGACTCTACTTTCCTGTTTGCCCAATATATGCTGGGTGTGGGAGGCATGATAAGCAAGCAGTACGACAAAGCAGCTTCAAGGTTTGAAAAGGTGGCGACGGCCCAGCCTGAAAACCTAGAGATACAGTTTAAGCTTGCCGAAGCCTATGAACTGGCCGGCATACATGATAAAGCCATAAAATGCTACCAAACCATTTATGATAAGGTAGATAACAGGGAACTTAAAACAGAACTGGCCAAAAGAATAGAGGCCATAAAAGCTAAATAATTCGATTTAAACAATATTTGTTCACATTAAAATTCAGAACTGAATATGCCTTGCGGTAAAAAAAGAAAACGTCATAAGATTGCAACTCACAAGCGTAAAAAGCGCCTTAGGAAGAATCGCCATAAGAAGAAGAAATAACTTTTTATAGTAATACTCCAATGCCTGTAAACCAGTGCATTGGAGTATATTTATTTTACTACCGGCATAATCCGTACATTCTATCCCCCCTGTTTCTGCTGATGCCGGCTGTGCAATGGCCCCGTGCCATTCTTTTATTTATTTATATATATTGAAATGAAGCTGTGAATAAGGAACTGATTATCAATGCAGCGCCTCAGGGGGTAGAAATTGCATTTCTGGAAGATAAAAAGCTGGTAGAATTACATCGCGAAAACGCGCACAATCCATACGGTGTCGGCGACCTTTATTTAGGTAAAGTAAAAAAGCTGATGCCCGGCATGAACGCCGCCTTTGTAGATGTAGGGTCCGAAAAAGACGGGTTTCTGCACTACTCCGATCTAAGCCCTTACGCCAAAAGCCTTTTAAAATTTACCCAGCAAAACATTGAATGGAAGCCTGAAGAGCCTTTTGATTTCAGCCGTTTTTCCATTGAGCCCGAAATTGTAAAAACCGGCAAGGTTACCGAGGTTTTACAGGGCAAGCCTAATATACTGGTACAAATTCTAAAGGAGCCTATTTCATCCAAAGGCCCAAGGCTGAGTTGCGAAATTTCCATTCCCGGCCGTTTTGTGGTGCTTACCCCGTTTAACGATGTGGTGGCGGTTTCACGCAAAATACACAGCAGCGAGGAAAGGAGAAGGCTTCAAAAGATAATAGATGCCATTAAGAAGAAAAATTTTGGTGTAATTGTGCGCACTGCGGCGGAAGGCAAGAATACGGCCGAACTGCACGAGGACCTCAACCAGCTTCACGAAAAATGGAGGCAGATACAGCAGAACCTGAAAAGCGCGGCAGCGCCTGCCAAAATATTGAGCGAACAGGACAAAACCACTTCGCTCCTCCGCGACCTGCTGAGTGCAGATTTCAACCGGATTGTGGTGAACGACAAATCCATTTTCCAGGATACAAAAACCTACATTCAACGGGTTGCCCCTGAAAAGGCAGATATTGTAACATTTTACCAGAACGGATCGCCCATTTTTGACAGCTTTGGAGTGACCAAGCAGGTAAAAGCCTCTTTTGGCAAAACGGTGAGCTTGAATAGCGGCGCGTATCTTATTATTGAGCATACCGAAGCCCTGCACGTAATAGATGTGAACAGTGGCTACAAAAATGTTGGGGCTACGCAGGAAGAAAACAGCCTGCAAACCAACCTGGAAGCAGCACAGGAAATTGCGCGGCAACTACGGCTCCGCGATATTGGCGGCATTATTGTGGTTGATTTTATTGACATGAAGCTCCAGGAAAACAAAAAGAAGCTGCACGAAGCCATGGAGCAGTTTATGACCGGCGACCGTGCCCGCCACAGCATACTTGCCATCAGCAAATTTGGGTTGATGCAAATTACACGGCAACGGATGAAGCCGGAGATTGACATTAAAACCGACGAAGAGTGCCCTGCCTGCCGCGGTACAGGAAAAATATCGAGCACGCTGTTACTGGAAGATGAGATACACAAGAACCTTGAATACCTGCTTACCCATGGGCATAAACATTTAACGCTGGTATTGCACCCTATGTTCTTTGCTTACCTTACCAAAGGGTTGCCAAGCATCAGGATGAAATGGAGCATCAGGTATAAACATTGGATCAGGCTAAAGGCCGACAATAATATGCACCTGACGGCATTCAGGTTTATGGATAGCCAGGGTGAAGAAATAAAATTGTAGAAAGCGGGCTTCGGCCCGTTTTTTATTTGGGTTGAAAATACCCGTGCTGAATAGCGTAAATAACCAGGCCAACCGAATTTTTCACCTGCATTTTTTCAAGAATCTTCAGCCGGTAGCCTTCCACGGTTCTCACGCTCAAAAATAATTTTTCGGCTATTTGCTTATTGGTCAGTTCCTGGCAGATGAAGTTTATTATTTCCTGCTCCTTATCATTGAACTCAGGTCTGAGCGGGCGGTTAAAAGTTTGGTACCTGTTCTTGGCAATTATCATGGCCAGTTTTGCATTGGTTGACTGGCAATAATAAGGATCGCCTGAAAACACGGTTTGAATGGCGTCAAGCACTTCCTGCTTATCGGCGTTTTTCAGCAGGTATCCTTTGGCCCCGGCTTCAAGCATTTCAATGATCAGGTCATCCTCATCGTGCATGCTTAGCCCGATTATCCCAATACCAGGAAATTTCTTTGAAATGATTCTGGTAGCCTCAATACCGTCCATCACCGGCATTTTAATATCAGTTATCACCACATCGGGTTTTAGCTCCTCCACCTTTTGTACAAGCTCCCTGCCGTTGGGCGCCTGTGCCAACAGGGCGATATTATCAGCTCTGCTTACAATAAGTTGAAAACCATCCCTGAAAATCTCATGGTCATCGGCCATTACCAGCCTAATTTTTTTCAGCGACTGCATATTCTATTTATTTTGTACCGGTATCTCAAAAATGTATTTGGTGCCCTGCCCCGGGGCGCTTTCCCTGAAAAATTCGCCCCCCATTACCTCTGCCCGGCTTTGCAAATTAAGCAAACCCAGCCCTGTTTCTTTTTTCATTTTTACATCATCCGAAAATCCAACCCCGTTATCGGCCGTTGCAAGCCTTACCAAATCGCCTTCCCTTGATAGTTCAACCCGGAATTTTTTTGCTTTGGCATGCTTCAGCGTATTATGGGTTACTTCCTGGATAATGCGGTACAGGTTCACTTCGGTTTCAATAGGCAACCTTTCTGCCAGTTTAATATCCATTTCAATAAGCGTATCGGTACCCGTGCTTAACCTTTTCAAAAAATCCTCAGCAGCTACCGCCAGCCCCCGCCGTACAAGAATAGAAGGAAGTAAATCGTTTGATATTTCGCGCATCTTTTTAATCACATCATCAATATACAGGTTCGATTTTTGTACAAGCTTCAACTGATCCGAATCATCCGTTTCAAGGTGATTGATCTGCAGCTTTACCGCACTCAGCAGGGGCCCTATTTCATCATGAAGATCGCTTGCTATTCGCTTTCGTTCATTTTCAAGGGTGGTAATTTCAGCGTTTATTTTGGCTTTAGCAAGCAAACGGAACCTCTTTTGCTGACGAATTATAGAGATGAGAAAAAACAATAAAACAGCCCCAACTATGGAAAGAACAATCACGAAAGCTGAATAAAAGGCTTCTTCGGTGGTATCCATAAAATCGCAAGAGTATAAATTAAATAAATGATGGGATTGGAATACGGCCGAAAATTAAAGACTTTTTGCAGGTAATTGCCCGAATGTTTTTCGATAAAAACCGTACTCCCCTCGGAAAGCGTATAGGGCAGGAAAAATAAAAGCACTGCAATGCAAATTAGAAAAGACGAACTCTTTAAAAGAAACTTTCGCTCTGTCACCAGTAATTTATTTATTTTTTGGGTTGCCAGCAGGCAAAGTATAAATGAGTAGAATATCCTGAAATATTTGGTTGCTGTATGAATGGAATTGCCAGGAATGAAATAATGGTCAACAACCCAAAAAATAATAAACGCCAGGATTAATCCTATATAAAGACCTTTATGCCTGTGTAAAACCCCAAGGTTTTTAAATAATACCAAATAAAGCAAACTTATAGCAAGCACATAGATATTATACCCTATAAGCGAAAAATCAATCGGCAAACCAAACCGGTAAACAAAATTAAGTGCCTGCAAAAAGCGAAATAATTCCGACAGCAATGCACAGCCCATTATTAAAATCAACGGCCTGTATGCAGCATCTGCTCTTTTCCAGCAAAAAATCCCGGTAATAAAAGCTATACCGGGAAAAAAAAAGTTGGAAATGTATATTAAAAGGGATAGGGTATCCATGCAATAACAATTTAAAAAAAATAAAATTCCGTATTAAAAAGGAGGAGGAACAGGTCTGCCTTCATCTAAATAGCCTCCACCTTCTTCATCTTCACCTTCATCACCTTCCGCTAAAGCTAAAGCACGGGTAGCCGGAGCAGGATTCTGTGCCGCCACTGAATCAGGGTTAATGATTTCATACGCTTTATTTAATGCCGTTAAAATCGGGGCAATCATTTCCTTTTCAGTCCCATCATGCATTTTGGTCTTTTTCCAGCCAAACTTTATCATAAAATAAACTGAATCGGGAGGGCTTAATAAGGTCTTTACATCATCTGCATCAAATACAAAGCCTGCAGGTATTCCATTGAATTCATTAGGATGCTCTTTTTTCCTTTTATCGAAATCATCAACATACTTTTTGGCTTGCGCACGCGAAATCTTGTGTTTTCCCTTTTGCATTTTAGTTGTTTTTATACATTTGAATGTAATAATTACAACCTCAAAGAAAGTAAATTCCAAAGAATGCACAATACGTAGTTCTACGCATTTTTATTAATCCTCCACTTCCGCCACGCCGCCGCTGATGGCAAACTTATATGCATCGGGGCCCGAAATATGCGGTAATGGCCTTACACGGTCCCTGGTTACAAAAAACAATGTGCCGGTAAGCGCGTAACTAAGCGGAACATATACCGAAATATAGTCATGAAGCTCAAATTGCTCAAGGCTTTCATTGGTAATAAACCCTATTTGCCAAACATCTTTATCATAAATATTAACTAATACGGTTTTAGTGAATTTTCGCTTTTTGCCCACCACGGCTTCGGAAAAATCTTTTACCAGCGTATAAATCAGTTTGATGCCGGGTGTTTTTTCAAGCCAATGGTCGAATACATGAAATAACCTGCCCACAAAAAACAAAGAGCTTAAATAGCCTACTAATAAAACCGAGCCTACCACCAGCAGAAAGCCTATCCCAGGCAGGTAAAAAGGCTCTTTTCCCTCCTCACTAAGATTGATGTATATGGGCAAAAGCCGGTCGAGCCAGGTAAAAATTTCAACTATCAGGTAAATGGTAATGGTAACAGGGGCCAGTACCAAAACACCCTGAAGAAAGTATTGCAAAAATTTAGCAGATGTGTCTTTAAAGATTTTCATACCAGTAATTTCAGTTTTAAAGGATTCAATTGTATTTCTGAATGCGAAGTTGCGCAAATAAAAATGCCCGTGGATTGAAAAAATAGTCTTATAAAGGACAGAAGAAGAAAAGCAAACCCGCCCGGAGTTTCCCTGAAATTCTTGATAAACGGACTAAAATAATGATGGAAACTTTAATTGTATTTAAAGTTTCCATAGTTTTGCCCGGTAAAATTGTGCAGGAATGGAGTTGATTGATGTAGTTAAAACCAAAAGCTTCGAATTGTTCAAGCGATATGGAATCCGCAGCGTAACGATGGATGAGATTGCCGTGCAATGCGGAATGAGCAAGAAAACGATATACCAGCAGTTTAGCGATAAGGATGCTCTTGTGGATGCCATTATGGAAGGCCATATTAATATGGCGGAAGGCAATTGTGTACATGTGCAACAAAACAGCGAAAATGCCATCCATGAAATGTTTCTTTCGCTGGATTGGGTTCACCAGATGTTTGACGGGGTAAACCCGGTAATGCTGCACGACCTGCGAAAATACCACTCAGGGGTTTTTCGGAAACTTGAGGTTCACAAGCGTAAATTTTTGTACGATATACTGCGCAAGAACTATGAAAGAGGGATTGCAGAAGGAATGTACAGGCCTGAAATTAATATTGAAATACTGGTGCCTTTAAGAATACATAACCTGACAGTGGTATTTGACTACGACCTGTTTCCCACCAATAAGTACACTCTTTATGATATAGACAAGGAAATAACCATTATGGAATTATACGGAGTAGCTACGGCTAAAGGCGTAAAACTCATTGAAAAATATATAAATCAACGTAACAAACAATAATTTCACTATGAACCATTCACACAAAATCGTACTCATTCTGGCGGTATGGTTAACCGGTATTTCGGCCATGGCGCAAACAGCAGTGCCGGTGCGGAATATACACCACGTTACCGTGGCCCAGGCAGCAGAAATAGCGCTGAAACAAAGGGCCGAAGCTTTAAATGCAAGGATTGATGTGACCAACCAGGAAGCCTTCAATAAAGAAGTTACCGGGATGGCCCTGCCTCAGATAAGGGGTAATATCGGGCTTTCGCACAACTTCAAGATCCCGGTTACCGTTTTGCCCGATTTTATTTCGCCATCGGTGTACAATGTGCTCGAAAATGAAGGGGTGCAGGATGCCAACGGCAACCCGATTAAATGGAGCGGGGAGATCAACACATTTCCGGCACAGTTTGGTGTTCCCTGGCAGGCTTCATTAGGCGCCAGCCTCCAGCAAATTATTTTTCAGCCCGATGTTTTTGTGGCATTGAAAGCAAGGGAAGGCGCGCTGCAATTGTATGAAAACCAGCTTAAAGTAGCTGAAGACTCAGTAAGGGCAAGCGTTTACTATGCCTATTTTGGGGTGTTGGTAGCCGAAAAAGGTTTACAATATGCGCGTGAATCTCAAACCAGGCTTCAACAATTGCTTAAAGAACAGACCGAGCTTTTCAAAAGCGGTTTTATTGAAAAGCTTGATATAGAAAAAACACAGGTAAACCTCAATAATATTACCACCTCTGTTATCAGGATTGAAAATACGGTGACCACATCGTATGCGGGTTTAAAGTTAGCATTGGCCATTCCGCAAACCGATTCGCTCCACCTGGCCGATGAGTTGAGCGATACCTGGATAAAACAGAATGTTTTTGCGCTTGAAAATGATTTTAAGTACGAAGACCGGAACGAAATAAAAACCCTGATAACTTCCGAGCAACTTCAGCAGCTCCAGGTAAAACGCTACAAAATGGCAGACCTGCCTTCGGTAACGGCAAATTGGAATGTGGCTACTTCTGCGCAACGCCAGCGATTTACATTTTTTGATACGGGCGACCGTTGGTTTTTCAGTAATGTACTTGGGTTGAATATAAGCGTACCCATAACCGACGGGTGGCAGCGGCATAATAAGATCAAGCAATCGCAGTACACGTTGGATAAAACGAGAAATTCAATGGACCAGTTCAAGCAGGCTATTGACTACCAGATCATTAATGCCCGCACCACCCTGGCCAGCGCCATTGCAGCGCTTAATAGCCAGGAAGAGAATAAGGTACTGGCCGAAAAGGTATTTAATACCACCAAAATAAAATACCAGCAGGGTCTTGGCAGCAGCTTTGAAGTGCTGCAGGCAGAAACCGATCTCCAGAATGCACTCGGCAGCTATTACCAGGCGCTCTACTATGCAGGTATTGCCAGGATAGCTTACCAGCGCGCGCTTGGAAAACTTTAATCATCAAAAAAAAACTAAAAGAAAATATATGAAACCACTACATTATATCACACTGCTGCTGGCCGGCGCCATGGCCATTGCTTCCTGCGGGGAAAGCAAAAAGGAAAACAATGCACAACTCACTGAAAAAAGAGAGCAACTTGATAAGCTGAAAAAAGAGCAGGAAAAAATTTCAGCTTCCATTTTAGCATTGGAATCAGAAATTGCTACACTCGATCCCGAATCGGTAAATAAGGTTCTCAAATTGGTATCGGTTGATACCCTTCAATCGGGTGATTTCAGCCACCTGATTGAATTGCAGGGAACCATTGATGCGGATAATATAAGCATTGTTACCCCAAGGGGAAATCCCGGACAGGTGAAAGAAGTTTATGTAAAACAAGGTGACTATGTAAAAAAAGGCCAGTTATTACTGAAGCTTGATGACGCCATTTACCAGCAAAACCTGATTGCGAGTAACGAAAGCATAAAAACGCTGAAAACGCAGCTTTCGCTTGCCACTGAACTGCTTAAAAGGCAGCAAAACCTTTGGGACCAGGGCATTGGCACCGAGGTACAGTTGCTTACGGCGAAAAATAATGTGGAAACGCTTCAAACCCAGATCAACAGCGCCCAGGAGCAAATAAAAGTGCTGCAGGAGCAACAAAAAACAACCAATGTATATGCTGAAGTAAACGGCGTTGCGGATAAAGTGAATGTTCGTATGGGAGAATTCTTCCAGGGCTATATCGGTACCCAACCCCAAATCAGGATTGTAAATACCTCTTCGCTGAAAGTAGTTACCAATGTGCCTGAAAATTATGCGGCAAGGGTAACAAAAGGCTCGAAAGTGTTTATAAAAGTACCTGATGTTAACCGCAGCTATAACAGCACCATCAGTTTCCTGAGCACGAGCATCGACCCATCGAACAGGAGCTTTATTACAGAGGCTGCACTTCCAAGCGACCCCATATTGAAACCCAACATGGTTGCAACCGTTGGCATCCTTGATTATGATGCATCTAATACCATTTCCATACCTGTAAACGTGGTGCAAAGCGATGAAAGCGGCAAATATGTATTCGTTTTACAAAAAGGCGGCAAAGGTGTAATAGCCAAACGCCGGACTATTGAATTAGGACAGGTTCAGGGTGAAAAAGTTGAGATCAAGGCAGGGCTCACGCATGGCGACGTGCTGATATCAGCGGGGTACCAGGGTTTGTACGACGGGCAGGAAGTAAGCATTGCACCAATTCTCTGATCCGCAGCATGAACCCGTCTTAACCAATTCATCACATACAAATATTACCAAAGTGAACGCACTCGAAAAACTGAAAGCGGAACTGTTGAAGATAAAAGAATTCGGGCCAACAAGCTGGGCGGTAAAAAACCGTACCTCTGTTTACCTGTTGATTCTGTTCATCAGCATTGGTGGAATTTACATGTTCCTCACCACACCAAAGGAGCAATTTCCGGATATTGTTATCCCTACCATTTATGTATCAACCATATATGTAGGCAACTCGCCCCTCGATATGGAAAACCTGGTTACCCGCCCTATTGAAAAGGAACTGAAGGGCATTACCGGGGCTAAAATCAATAAAATAAACAGTACATCGCTGCAGGACTACTCGGCCATTACAGTTGAATTTAATACCGATGTAACCCCCGATATTGGACTGCAAAAAGTGAGGGATGCTGTTGATAAGGCAAAAAAGGACCTGCCTGCCGACCTGACCCAGGAACCAACTGTTCAGGAAGTATCTTTCTCCGAGTTTCCAATCATGTATGTAAATGTGAGTGGCCCGTATGATCCTGTGAGGCTGAAAGAATATGCCGACAAAATGAAGGACAGGATGGAGGAGCTTCGCGAAGTAACCAGGGTTGACCTGGTGGGGGCGCCTGAAAGGGAGATCCAGATTAATGTGAACCCTATTAAGATGGAAGGCGCGGGACTTACTTACTATGATATTGAAACCGCTGTAAGCCGCGAAAACGTTGACCTGAGCGCAGGTTTGCTGGAAGTGGGCACCATGAAACGGAACCTTCAAATAAAAGGCCAGTTTAAAGATGCGCTTGACCTGTACAATATTGTTATCAGAAACAATCGCGGACAAGGCATTTACCTGAAAGATATTGCAGAAATTTCCGACACCATTAAGGAAAGGGAAAGCTATGCCCGACTTGGCGACAATGAAAACCTTTCGCAACCCGTAGTAACCCTGAATATTATTAAGCGCAGCGGCGAAAACCTGATAAATGCCGCGGATGGTGTAAAAGCGCTGGTGGAAGAATTTAAAAAGAATGAATTTCCCAAAGACCTGAATGTAGTGATTACCGGTGACCAGAGTAAGAAAACAAAAGCATCGTTTGATGAGTTGGTGAACACCATTGTACTTGGGTTTATTTTCGTATTGCTGATCCTCATGTTCTTTATGGGGGTTACCAATGCCTTCTTTGTGGCGCTGAGTGTACCGCTGAGTATTTTTGTGGCCTTTATCTTTCTACCCATCGGCAGCACCATTGTTGGTTCGGATATCACGCTGAATTTTATTGTACTGTTTGCCCTGCTTTTTGGTTTGGGTATTATAGTGGATGATGCTATTGTGGTGATTGAAAATGCGCACCGGATTTTTACCGAAGGAAAAGGTCATATTTCTTCGGAAATAGCATCAAGGTTTGCGGCGGGCGAAATTTTCATACCCGTGTTAACGGGAACGCTCACTACGCTGGCGCCCTTCTTCCCGCTGCTTTTTTGGCCGGGTATTATTGGTAAATTTATGATCTACCTGCCGGCCATGCTCATTTTCACCCTTACCGCATCGCTCATAGTTGCATTCCTGTTCAACACCGTTTTTGCAGTGGACTTTATGAATAAGGAAGAAGGACACGGCAGCTCAAAAAGCGCCGTTTTCAGGAGCAAATCATTCCTGGTAATGCTGGGCGCGGGCATTTTGTTTGACCTGACCTGTTTATTAAAGGATGGCGGGCTCTGGTTGTTTTTCGGCAACATGTTCATCTTCTTTTCACTGCTCAGGGTACTGTATGTGTACTGGCTGGCAGGGCTTATTCATAGCTTCCAAAACAAAATGCTGCCCTCTGTTATGCAGCGATACGAAAACCTTCTTCGCTGGTCGCTTAAAGGCTGGAGGCCGGTATGGGTTGTTGTGGGAACATTTGGCTTATTAATTGCATCCTTTGGGATATTCGGAGTTGCGGTTTCATCGGGCAGGGTACCTGTTGTATTCTTCCCCTCGGGCGATCCCAACTTTGTATATGTATATGTAAAAATGCCTGTTGGCACCGATGTTAAGAAAACGAGCGAAGTGGTTGCCAATCTCGAAACAAGGGTATATGATGTTTTAGGCATGGGCAAGGGTAAGCAAAACCCATTGGTAGAAAGTGTGATCACCAATATTGCAGTGGGCGCCAGCGATCCCAGCAGTGGCGATCGCAGTACCCGTGCAGAAATGGGAAGGATCCAGGTAAGCTTTGTGGAGTTTGAAAAACGTCATGGAAAATCAACCAAACCATACCTCGACAGTATCCGCGCTTCGATTAAAGGGATCCCCGGCGCTGAAATATCCGTAGCCCAGGAACAAAGCGGCCCGCCTACCCAGCCACCGGTGAATATTGAAATTACAGGCGAAAATTTTGAAACGCTTACCAGGACGGCGGTTGCGCTTAAAAACTACCTCGACACCAACCGCGTGGCCGGTATTGAAGAGCTGAAGCTTGATATTGACCTTACCAACCCTGAAATATCAGTGACCATTGACAGGCAACGGGCCATGAACGAAGGTATAAGCACCGGGCAGGTAGGCGGCGAACTCCGTACAGCATTGTTTGGCAAAGAAATAAGCAAACTGAAAGATGATGAGGATGAATATAAAATTCAACTCAGGAACTCTTATATCAAACGCAGTAATCTTACCGATCTTCTCAATTCAACCATTAGTTTCCGCGATATGGCAACAGGCCAGGTAAAGCATGTACCTATATCGGCTGTTTCGCATATTGAATTTACAAACACTTTCGGCAGTGTGAAGCGTAAAAACCTGAAGCGCGTGATTACGCTTTATTCAAATGTACTAACCGGGTACACACCTACCGCAGTAAACCTGGAGCTGAAAAAGAAAATCGAAGCATTCAATCAAAAACCACCGGATATCAGCATTGCTCAAACGGGCGAAGGCGAGCAACAGCAGGAAACGGCCGATTTCCTTGGAAAAGCCATGATGATTGCTTTGGGGCTCATCCTGTTTATCCTCGTGCTGCAGTTTAACAGTATCAGCAAACCTGTTATCATTCTTACCGAAATTATTTTTTCGATCATCGGTGTGCTGCTTGGCTTTGCCATCACTGGCATGAACGTATCGGTAGTTATGACCGGCATTGGCATTGTTGGGCTGGCTGGCATTGTGGTAAAAAATGGTATCCTTGTAATTGAATTTGCCGATGAACTGCGCAAACGTGGAATGCGCACCTACGAAGCCATTGTGCAGGCTGGGCGAACCCGCATCATACCGGTGCTTTTAACGGCTGTGGCTACTATTCTTGGACTGATTCCACTGGCGGTGGGGCTCAATATTGATTTCATATCCATGTTCGGGGAATTGAATCCGCATATCTTTTTTGGTGGAGATAATGCCGTATTCTGGAAGCCCTTGAGTTGGACCATCATCTACGGCCTGATCTTCGCATTCTTTATGACCCTGCTGGTTGTACCGGCCATGTATATGATTGCTGAAAGGCTCAGAAGGCCGATGAGGCGTATGTTTGGAGGAAACTGGATCAGCATACTGGCCATTCCGCCCCTTACACCTGTATTCATCCTCCTGGTATTTGTTGTTATGATCAGGCATAGGATTGAGGTTAAAAAAAGGCTGGCAAGGGCTGGGGTAAAAGCCGATAAGATTTTGATAGGCAGTTGGCTGTAATACCTTGTTATAAAAGCAAAATGGCGTCTATTGGACGCCATTTTGCTTTTGAATAAACATCCAGGCTATTTTTTAGGCTTAGGATCAACAGCCATAAACCCTTCATCTTTCATTTTTTGAGCTACGGCATCAGCAATTTCGGTAATTACCTTCTCTACTTTACCGGGGTTGGTAGTGGTAGTAACACCCGACCATATCAGTTTATCAATTTTTAGCGAATAAAGGTTGGTTTCTACACTATAAATTTTGTCTGTCGTGTAGTATCCCTCGCTTCCATAAGCGCCGTAGGCATAACCATAGTACCCGCCAAAACGGCCATAATATCCCGGGTAAGCAGTACCGGGAACATAATTGGTTTCCTTCTCAATATCCACCAGCCGGATAACAATGGCGCCGTCGTATCCTTCTGCTTTAAGCTGGCTTTCAACAGCATCGCCTTCCTTTCCTGAAAAGTTCTGCGTATAGGAGGCAACACCTTTGCCCGCCAGCCTTTTTACCAGGTTATCTTCTACAATACGGCGGCTGCTTTCATCTTTCAGCAGCCCAACTATCAATACTTTACTGAAGCTGTTTTTATCAATGGTCACAGCCGGATCGCGCCAGCTTTTTGAAATTTTTGTAGCTGGTTCGCATGCCGCCAGCATGGCGAATAAAGCCAGGGGGCATAAAAATCTTTTCATAATGAATTGTTTTTTTCAATACTAAATTATAACCAAAATTGATATTGAAAAATTTTTTATTCCGCCTTTTAAATGTAATAACGGCTCTCCCTTTGAATCCCACCTGTTGCTTTTATGGTTCGTTCGGCGTTTATCTGTACAATACACTGTTGTCCCGGCCAATCTTTCTTTGCGCATACCCATTCAACAATTCCAATAAGCCGGCGGCCCTCGGTTAGTTGATTGCCCCTCTATTTAGCATGACCGCCGACCAGGTTATTAACCATGATGGAAAAATGCCCAAAGAAGTGGTAATTGAGGATAAAACAGCGGTAGAGCAAATGAGGCTCATACAGCAGCTTGACGAGGAAGACATGCAAACCATTTTCAAGCAGCTTGATAAAATGCTGACCAATAAAAAGTTTAAAGACTTCTTTGCCAAGAATGTGGCTATGCTTTAGACGTAAAAAGCCCCGCAATGCGGGGCTTTTTATTTTAAAAGTGGTGGAGCGAGAGACCCGCACCACGGAGAAGGACATGTAAGCGCAAAATGAAGAACGAAAATCGCGGATTACATTGAACAATCCCGTGCAGGGGAATACCCCAAGGGCCACAAAAAGAAAGTGCTGTGAGTGAGGGATATGATTAGTGAAGGCAC
>CAYUGH010000085.1:0-19739 GCA_964444195.1 uncultured Chitinophagaceae bacterium | reverse complement strand
AACGCTTCCAGACCTATCAAATACTGATTTTTGAGGTTTGTCGGACAATAATGTTCTTTATTAATTCTTTGTTTCAGAGTTATCCTCCCTCAACCATAGAAACTGAGACTCCTGGCTATTTTTAAAAAATTTTATTTTGACGGTTTCGATGGATTAAAGAATTGTTATTTATTACCTTTCCCGCCATTCTATTAATGCAGCCATTCCAATATGGACAAAACTCCGCGAAATGATCAGATTGATTGGTGGAAATCATTTCAGGCAGGCGATCTGAATTCACTGAAAAAATTGTACGAAAGCTATTTTGGCAGGTTGTACAGTTATGGGCTCAGGTTTTGTCCGCAGCCCGAATTGGTGGAGGATGCACTCCAGGAGTTTTTTATGAAACTCATGCGAAACTGCAAAAACCTGGCAGTTCCCGAAAATGTGCAAGCATACCTGCTGGGGTCTTTCAGGATGTTTTTGATGGACAAATTGAAACAATCCAACCGCAGGGCGGGCGTTGAAAATACGGAATGGGCGCCCTTTGAATATGGTGAATGGCACGACCCCTTATTGACGCGCGAGCTGGATGAGGAGAAAAAAAGCATGCTGCAGCAAGCGCTCAACCAACTCACCGACAGGCAAAAGGAAGTGATTTACCTGAAATATTTTGAGGAGCTCTCCTATCCTGAAATTGCCGAAATGCTGGAACTTTCCCAAAAAGCAACCTACAAACTAATGGGCAGGGCCATTACCGGACTCAGGGAAAACCTTTCGCAAAGGACTATACTGCCCTTTCTGGGCCTTTTGTATTTATTTGATGAAAATTACCTGAAAGGTGTGGGGTAATTTTCATCCATTTTCCGTCATATAATTAACATGGCTCGCCTAACCACCAATTAATTTTACCCGTTCGTTACACTTTCATGAATATTCCACTGGAAAAATATAGTTCCCTGCATCTGGAAGATTGGCTATTGGATGATTATTTTATTAACAGCCATAAAAACCCGACTGAACAATCAACATTCTTCTGGAAACAGGTTATTCAAAGCTATCCTGAACAGGAAGAAACTATGGAAAAAGCCAAACTTGTGCTTGACCGGATGGTGGGTTCCCAAAAAAAACCAACTGCCGAAGTTCAGCAAAGGATTTGGACCACCCTTGAAAAAGCCTCAAAGGAAGCTGAATTAGCAGAAGCTCCTGTTATTGGAAAACAACAACAACACCCTGTAAGCATTGGATGGAAACCATGGATTAAGTTGGGCGCCGCTGCTATTCTCCTTATGGGCGCCTTTAGTATTTACAAGGTAATAAACCAACCAAAAGAAATACAAACCACCCTGACCACTGCTTTTGGCGAACACAAAGAAATTACCCTGCCTGATAACAGCAAGGTTACCCTCAATGGAAATTCTTCTATAAAATTTTCAAACACGTGGGGTAAAAATAATCCGCGCGAAGTCTGGATAAAGGGAGAAGCTTTTTTGGATGTGAAACACGTCGCTAAAAATAGTGGCGCAACAACGGAGGGGGAAAGGTTTTTAGTCCATCTTGAACAATTAGATGTTGAAGTGCTTGGCACAAGATTCAATGTGAAATCGAGGTCACAGGGAGAAGAAATTGAATTGCAGCATGGAAGCGTTCAGGTGGTTTCAAAAGGTAGTAAAGATATTTTAAGAATGGTTCCGGGGGATGTGGTAAAGTTTGAAAGAGAACAAAACAAACTGGAAAAATTCAGAAAAGAAGCCTCGCTGGTGGACGATTGGATTGAAAATAAGATTCATTTTGACAATACCCCGCTCACTGAAGTGATGGGTATGCTAGAAGAGACCTATGGACTTGATGTGGAACTGAAAAACGATGCCTTAAAAAACAGGACCATCAGTGGAGACATCACTGCAGAAAACGAAGAAGTATTACTCACAGCCTTACAAATAATGATGAATGTTCAGGTGAAAAAAACAGGGAACAAAGTTATTATCCAATAACAATAACCAGACAACTGCGATTACACATTACAAGTTTGAAAAATAACGGGCAAGCCCGAAAGGAAAGGTTTTGCCCTGAATTAACATTAAAATAAAACCATAACTGACATGAGAAAATCTACTGCCAGATTCATGCTATTTTGCGCGCTAACGCTTGGCCAGTTGGCATCTCTTCCTGAATCCCGGGCTCAAAACCAGGGTCAGCAAGGCGCTGTTCCCATTGGCCAACTGCTTGACAAAGTGCGCAGCCGTTTTGGCATAAACCTTTTATATGAACCCAGGATATTGAATGGGAAAACTTCAGCATACCAGGTACCTTCCACACAGGGAACCCCTGAAAGCATTCTCAGGGAAATGTTGAAACCGCTTGGATTAAAAGTTGCAAAAATAGATGATAAAAATTATGCGATTGTGGTGGAAAGCACCGAACAACCCAAAACAACAAACCCATCAACAGTCGGTACGGGGCCACAGCAAAACCCGGCAGATACCACAAAAGAAAAAGTTATTGTAGCAGGAACCCAGGGATCAGAAGGGAGGATCATCCGTGGACGTGTTTTAAATCGTGAGGATGACAAACCCCTGCCCAGCGCCAGTGTGATGGTAAAGGGAACCAGGACAGGTATAACCAGCAACGAGAACGGAGAATTTGAATTGCACATACCTTCCACTGCACGTACACTTACCGTACAATATGTTGGCTACACACCGGCCGATATTGCCATTGGAACAGCTACAAACTATACAGTACGCATTGAGCCGGTGGCAGCCCAGGCAAGCAATGTGGTGGTTATGGGTATTGTTCAAAAAAACAAGGAACAGTTTACCGGGGCAGCAGCCAGCTTCAGTGGCCAGGAATTGAAAACGGTCAACAATTTCAATATTATGCAAAGCCTGGCGGCGCTTGATCCTTCTTTTGTAATTACAGAAAATAATGCGGCAGGAGCCAACCCCAATAAAATGCCCGATGTGGAAATAAGGGGAAACACCAGTATTGATACGCGTACGGTTCGGGATGAATTTGCCGCCAATCCAAATCTACCCCTCTTTATCCTCGATGGCTTTGAGGTACCCATGCGCACCGTTGTTGACCTTGATGTAAACAGGATAGAAAGCATCACCCTGCTAAAAGATGCAGCAAGCACCGCCATTTACGGAGCACGTTCGGCAAACGGCGTGGTTGTGGTTGAAACCAAAAGACCAAAACAGGGTAAGGTTGAATTGCGGTACAATGGTGATTTTCGGCTTGAGATGCCTGACCTCACAGGGTACAATATGATGAATTCGTTTGAAAAACTGGAATTTGAAAAGCTCTCCGGTTTTTATGGTAACCTTACGGATCAGGCTAACAATATTAATGGCTACCTCCCCTCACAATTTGCACGGGACAGCTTGTATTATGCCCGTATTGCACAGGCTCAAAGAGGGGTAAACACCTATTGGCTCAGCGAGCCTGTTCAAAATGGTTTTACGCAGGGGCATAGCATCAGCGCACAGGGTGGCGATAATTTTTTCCGCTACATTATTGGGGGCCAATACAGGAACTCAAATGGCGTGATGAAAGGAAGCGGACGTGAAAACTGGCAGGGCAATGTTGATCTTTCTTACCGTAATGGCCGTTGGAACATTACCAATCGGCTCATGATTAACGGTTACACGGCCGATGAATCGCCTTATGGGTCGTTTTCTGCTTTTGTAAACCCCAATCCTTATTTTTCAAAAACCAACCCTGATGGCTCCATCAGCAAAGTGCTTGATAGCGCGAGAAGCCTGGGTGGCGCAGCGGAAATTACTTACAATCCATTGTACGATGCTTCGCTGAATAATATAAACAAGACCAGCAATTTTGGATTTCAAAACAACCTGCAGTTAGTTTACTCAATCGCCCCGGGATTTGAATTGCAGGGTGGTGCGCAGGTGCAAAAAAGCGCTACCCAAAACAATACCTTTTTACCCCCCGAACGCAGCCAGTTTGCCAATTCACCCCAATTGGAAAAAGGCCTGCACAGCCACAGAACGATTGACTATTTTAATTACCAGGTATTTGGACAAGCCAATTATGGAAAACTGTTTGGCGGCAAGCACCAGGTAAATGCCAACCTACGGGGTGAATTCCAGGAAAGCAGGAATACGGATTTTACAACTACCGTTACAGGTTTTCCTCCGGGTTCCACAGGCAATCCATCCTTTTCGTTTGGATACCAGCCCAACAGCAAGCCTGCAACCAGCACTACTGTTTTTCGCCGTAACAACTTTTTACTGGGAGGCAGTTACACTTTTAATCGTCGTTTTGTGGTGGATGGTTCGCTCCGTATGGATGGTTCCACTGTTTTTGGGAGCAATAAAAAGTATTCACCTTTCTGGAGCACAGGGCTTGGCTGGAACCTGCACAATGAAGGATTTGCAAAAGGGTCCAAATGGATAAACGTATTGCGCCTGAAAGGAAATATTGGCATGACAGGCAACCAAAGTTTCGGGCAAATACTGGATGTATCTGTTTACAACTACCTGGTTGACCTCAACAACTTTGGGCAGGGTGTTTCACTTTCCACATTGGGCAACCCCAACCTGGAATGGCAAAAAACCATGCAAACCAACCTGGGGCTTGATTTTACCCTCTTCAAAAATAAATTTTCAGGTTATGTAAATGTATTTCGCAAATACACTGAACCACTCATTGTAATGGCCGACCTTCCTGCCAGCACGGGGCTTTCAAATTACCCGCTCAATGTGGGTCACCAGGATAACCGTGGAGTGGAAGCGAATTTGCGTTATTCCATCATATACAAACCGCGTCAACGCTTTATCTGGTCAGTATCAGTAAACGGAATATACCAGAAGGCTGAATATGGCGGGTTCAACAATTCGCTTGCCGCCCTCAACAAACAAATGCAGGATAACAAATCGTTCCAGCGTTTCCGCGATGGCTACAGTCCTAACGACCTGTGGGCTGTGCCAAGCCTCGGCATTGACCCTGCTACCGGGCGCGAAATGTTCCTTAAAAAAGATGGCCAGTTCACTTTTGATTGGGATGCCAATGATATTGTTCGTGTAGGCAACTCCCGCCCCCTGCTCCAGGGAACCTTTGGCAGCAACCTTTCTTACAAGGGATTTTCCTTTGGGTTCCTGGCAAGCTATAAATGGAAAGGAGATGTATTCAACAATGCCATGTTCAACAGGGTGGAGAATATCAGCTACAACAGCCTGATGTTTAACCAGGATAAGAGGGCATTGTACGACCGTTGGAAAAAACCAGGCGACATTACCCAGTTTAAAGCCATTGGAAATACGGTAAGCACACCCATCAGCAGCCGCTTTTTACAGGAAGAGAGCACGGTACAGTTTGAAAGTGTGAATGCCTCCTATGATTTTGTAGAACAGCGCTGGTTGAAAAAAGCAGGAATGACCAACCTGCGCCTGACCGCCTACATGAATAACGTATGGCGCCTTAGTACCGTTCGCAGGGAACGTGGTATAGATTATCCATTCAGCCGCCAGGTGGCCTTTAGCATTTCAACCACTTTTTAATTAAAAAAAACAAAATAATTCCATCATGACCAGGATTCAATATACAATAACCACGCTACTTCTTTTCATTGGAGTTGGCCTGTCTTCCTGTGAAAAATGGCTCGATGTAAAACCGGAAGATAAGTTTACGGAAGGCCAGGTATTTGCAAACGAAACATCCATTAACCAGGTGCTGAACGGCCTGTACATAAAAATGGGCGATGCCAACCTGTACGGGAACCACCTTGGAGGTGGAACGGTAGATATATTGGCTCAATTACACAATATCGGCACCACTCATTCCTGGCGCAAAACATGGGAATATGCCTATACGGATAGTACTGTTCAGGCCGTTTTCAGCAGCATGTGGAGCACAGCTTATGCTTCCATTACCAATGCAAATGAGCTCATCAGGAACCTGGATGCCTACAGGGAAAAGAAAACGGTAAGACCCCTTGTAGATTCACTGATGCGTGGTGAGGCAATCGCTGTAAGGGCGCTCCTTCATTTTGATATGCTGCGCGTGTTTGGGCCCATTATGGCCACTGCAGATTCACTCAAGCCATCCATACCATACTACTCTTCCGTTTCCACCCAAATTTCACCGCTATATCCTGCCAACGCTGTAATGGACAGTATTATTAAAGACCTTGCAACGGCCGAGGCCTTGCTGCAAAATGATCCTGTGCGCACTTTAGGAAGCCAGGGTGGACTCACGGGCGACAATACTAATTTCTGGATAAACAGGAACCAGCGTCTCAATTATTTTGCCGTAAAGGGGTTGCAAGCGAGGGCAAATCTATACAGAGGCGACAAACCAGCGGCACTGGCCTCAGCCCTTACCGTTATCAATGGAGCAGAAACCTTCTTTCCGTGGGTAGTGCCCAATACGGTTATTTCAGATAAGGATAACCCCAACAGGGTAATGACTACCGAATGCCTGTTCATGCTTTATAACCCCAACCTGTACAAAACCTACCAGAACCTGTTTGCCCCCGAACTGGCCGACAACAACATTCTGGCGCCCAACGATACCCGCCTGAAGGGCTGCTACGAAAGCAATGAAAATGATTATCGCTATAATCCAAGTTGGTTTTTTAGTAATATAAGCAGCAAAAACTATAAGACTTTTTATAAGTATGCTGATATTGTAGATAAAAACAAACCCCACCGCTTTCTGCAACCCATGGTAAGGAAAAGTGAATTGTACCTGATAGCCGCTGAGTGCGAACCGGATAAAACCACCGCGCTGCAATACCTGAATACATTACGCAAAAACAGGGGACTTACAGACCTGGCCTCCACAGTAACGGTAATTACAGAAGTGCAAAAGGAATACCAGAAAGAGTTTTATGGCGAAGGCCAGATGTTTTTCCATTACAAGCGCCGGAATGTAGCTTCCATACTCAATTCCACTTCTACCACCACTGCCAGCATTGCCATGAATGCTGCCAAATATGTGGTACCCCTTCCTATATCCGAAACTACCTATCGCTGATCAATAAACAACCAATAACTAATTAAAAGTTTTCAATATGAATAAAAATACTTTTAGAAATATAGTAGGCGCGGGAATCATAACCATGCTGGCTACAGGTTGCGAAAAAGATTTGCAAACCTTTGATAGCGCGCCTGCCATTTATTTTCAGCAGGCAGTGGGCACCGCAACCTCCGCTTCAGCTAACCTTTTCGATAACCGCCTCGTAACTTTTGGATACTCTTCGGAATCGGTAAAGGATTCCATTGTGGGAATACCCGTGCGTATTGCAGGCGCTCCTGCTGAAGTGGACAGGAGCTACAAAGTGGCTTTGGTAGATTCATCCACTGCAAAGCGCGGCGAAGAATTCAGTTTTCTAACGGAGAATTTTGTGATCAGGAAGGGCATGGTAGATGATACCATTTATATTAAGCTGATGAGGAAGCCGCGCATGCGTACCGAAACGCTCTCCATTTTTCTGAAACTGGAATCAAATGAGAACTTTACGACAAGCTTGCAACAAAAAACGGATGCAGCGGGTAATGTCATCCTTCGCTATAACCATTTTTCATTAAAGGTCACAGATATTCTTTCCAAGCCTAAATACTGGCTTGATGCTTACTTCGGGGTGTTTTCGAGGAAAAAGATCCTTTTTATCTGTGAGTTGAATAATTTCTCTCCAACCTATCTTGATGGTGCTACTCCCCCAAGTATTGGGCTGCTCACTTTTTATGGCCGTTTTACGCAACGCTACCTGAACGAACAAAAAGCAGCAGGCAATATCATTTTAGATGAAGATGGAACTGAAATGGTGATGGGTCCGTCTGTACAATAAGCTATCACCCCAATTGAAATTTAATACACCAAAATTATTATTATGAATACAATTTTCAAATTGCTGTTTGTTTGTACCGCAACATGCATACTGGGAGGCTGTTACAAAGATTTGGGCAACTATGACTATAAACCCATTAATGAACCCAAATCATGGGGGATTGAAAAAAGTTACCTGGCTGATTTTGGGGCGAATTTTACCCTAAACCCAAATATCGAATGGAGCATGGATAATGCTGGAGACTCCACAAGGTACAGCTATGAATGGCAGGCTATTTTCAATGGTGCCGGGTTACCCGGGGATAACCGCATTGACCTTGGTTTTACAAAAAACCTGGACATTAAAGTATCTCTCCGCCCGGGCAACTGGACTGTTTACTATAAGGTGCTCGATAAAACTACAGGCGTAAAATGGCAAAAGCAATTTTTGTTTTCAGTAGTGAGCTCAATTTATGAAGGCTGGCTCCTGCTTGCTGATGTAAATGGAAAAAGCCGCCTGGATATGATCAGCAAACGGGGCACAGAATGGCGTACTATACCCGATGTACTTAAAGCTGTTGGCTCCAAATATCCGGAATCACTTGTTGGAAAGCCCCAGCTGGTTAGGGCCTGGAATTACGATCCTACATTTTATGGAATTCACATAGCTACCGACAAAGGAACAACACGCATTCACCCCGAAACATTTGACTGGCTTAGTACGTATAAAATTCAGTACGAATTTGTATCCAATATCCCTGACAACTTTACCATTAAATACCTGGCCCCTTCGCAGAACCTTTCGTACATTTTGGGAAGCGATAATAATGTGTATTACTATGAAAGGGTCCAGCAAATCAACTATTCACTTCCTGTAAACATTATGTCGGGCGAAGGAGCCATCAAACCAGCCAATATCAGCTCCTGGGTGGCCTTCAACGAACACTCGATTACTCCTGCCATTTGCATGTTTGATATAGATAAACGCAGGTTCATCAGGAACAATGGAAAACAGCCGGGTTCCATTGTAATGCCTGCAGGAAGCTTGTTTGATTTCAACAATACAGGACTGGATCTTACCTGGATGGGCTTTAGCCAGTACAATACGGGAAATGTATTTGCTATTTTGAAAAAACCGGGCCTGCCACAATACAAACTGGCAAGGTTCACCTTTGTAAGTACCATTAACCAGGTGTATTATGATGATTTTCAGGCAACCGATATTGACCAGGCAACCAATTATTGTGTATCCCCCAATCTTGGTTATGTTTTTTACAATGCAGGCGGCAAACTATACAGCTATGATTTCAACCTGAAAGCCAGCAAACTGATGCTTGACCTGGGTTCAAGGCAGATAAGCCTGTTGCAATTTAATGGCAACGACCTGATGGTGTTTTCGTATGACCCCGCAGAGCCTAACACTTCCGGTTTCTTTGATACTTATACTGTTGCCCCCGTACAAGGCGCGCTTACCCTCACACAACATTTTGAGGGGCTGGGCAAAGTAGTAAGCGCGGCATACAGAAGAAGGTAAATCTGTATCCTTGAATTATAAATGTCAATGCAAAAATTGCATTGACATTTTTTTAGCATTTCATGCAGGGTAAGAATCAAAATCCATCCGTCTTAATTGCATAAAATCATTTACCTAAAAAAATTAAATTTAGATATGATAAAAAAAATATATGCCATTTGTGCCCTTTTATTTGTGGCAGGCATTGCAACAGCGCAAAAAAATTTAGCCATTGTGCAGGGGAAATTGGAAAACGAGAATGCCAGGATGGCCGTGTTTTCAAAACCTGTTAATGGTGACCCGGTTGATGTTGCTACCATGTACCTGCAACCTGGCAATACTTTTTCATTTGCCCTGCCCAACCTCGAAGAAGGATTTTATTACATAAGTGATGAGCGCAGGCGAATTTTTACACGCATTTACCTCAAGCCAAACGACAGGCTGGATATTATTTTGGGGTCTAAGGAGGAGCTTACCCTCGTAAGTGGCTCCCCTGAAAATGCCACACTGGTAAAATGGGACGGCATTAAATACAATTTCTGGCGTTGCAGCAATATCCTTACGCTTGGGCTCACTACTTACAAGGAGTTTTTTCCAATGCTCGAAGAGATTCTGAAACAGCAGCCCATTTTCCTGAAATCTATTAAAACCCCAAATGCCAAATTCAATGAAATGATGAAGCTGGCTGTTCAGCACGATATTGAATATACAGCGCTTCAGTTTTTAATGCTGCCCAATGCCATTCATCCCACTAAAGAAGAATTACCCGCCTGGTATGCAGCCACATTAAAAACGCCCAAATTCACTGATGCACGCGTATTGCAGTTTGCGGAGGCTAAAAGATACCTGGCTGTTTACCCCTCCCTATATTATATTCAAACACTCCACAAAGATTCAATTTCGGCAAAATTTAAATCTTTTGGCAAGTCCATTCCCGGGATGGAATTGGTAGTGAACGATACGATGAAGGGCGTATTGGCTGTAAGTCATATTAGCAGGTACAGAAGTTATGATGATTTGTTGGAGACCATGAAACCCTATGAGCAATACCTGCTGAATGATTCGCTGAAAGCCGCTTACACCCGGGTTGTTACCACTTTGGGCGGATTAAAACGCGGTAGTGCGGCCTATGATTTTTCTTATAAGGATATAAATGACAACGAAGTAAAATTGAGCAGCATGAAAGGCAAAGTGCTGGTGCTTGATATGTGGGCAACCTGGTGCAAGCCATGCATTGGTGAGATACCTCACATGAAAAAACTGGAAGAGGAGATGCATGGGTCGGATGTGCTCTTTGTAAGCATTTCGGTTGACAAGGAAAAGGATAAGGAAAAATGGAAGGAATTTGTCGCAAAGGAACAACTGAGTGGGCTGCAACTTTTTGCCTCAGGTGGAGATGACATTATGCGCTTCTACCAGATCAATGCAATTCCCCGATTTATTGTGGTGGATGCGCAAGGGAAAATTGTTACGGTGGATGCGCCAAGGCCTTCAGAACCTGAACTCAAAAAATTACTGGAAGAAACATTGAAAAATAAACAATCATAAAAAATTAAAAAAGTGGGCGCATCAACGTCCACTTTTTTAATTTCACTCTACCCTCTTACCCTTTCAATATTCGCCCCAAGGGCTTTCAACCTTCCTTCAATATCCTGGTACCCGCGGTCAATTTGCTCAATATTCTGTATGGTGCTTTTGCCCTGTGCGCTCAAGGCGGCAATCAGCAAGGCTACCCCTGCCCGTATATCAGGGCTGCTCATAGTTATTCCACGAAGCAGTTGCTGGCGCGCCAGGCCTACCACCGCCGCACGATGGGGGTCGCATAAAATGATCTGCGCGCCCATATCTATTAGTTTATCAGTAAAAAATAAGCGGCTTTCAAACATTTTCTGGTGCATAAGTACCGTGCCGCGCGCCTGTGTGGCCACTACCAGCATAATACTAAGCAGGTCGGGCGTTAATCCCGGCCAGGGGTGATCGTACATGGTAAGCACCCCTCCGTCCATAAAGGTTTGTATCTCATAAATTTCCTGTTCGGGAACCAAAATATCATCTCCTCTTATTTCAAACCCAATGCCTAACTGCCTGAACTTTTCGGGGATTATACCCAGGTATTCAACCCCGCAACCTTGTATGGTAATTTCACTTTGGGTCATGGCTGCCAGCCCTATAAAGGAGCCCACCTCAATCATGTCGGGTAAAATGGTATGGCTGGTTCCACCCAATGTTTCAACTCCCTCAATCACCAGCAGGTTGCTTCCTATGCCGCTTATTTTGCCCCCCATCCGGTTGAGCATCAGGCATAACTGCTGCAGGTAAGGTTCGCAGGCTGCATTATAAAGCGTGGTGGTGCCCGGTGTTAAAGCTGCTGCCATTACCAGGTTTGCAGTACCGGTTACCGAGGGCTCGTCCAATAAAATATAGGCGCCCTCCATCCTGCTGCCATCAAGCCTGTAGCATCCGTTGGTTTCATCATATGCGTAAGTAGCGCCCAATTTTTCAAACCCCACAATATGGGTATCCAGTCTTCTGCGTCCTATTTTATCACCGCCGGGTTTGGGTATATACGCCCTGTCGAACCGGCCAAGCATAGGTCCCGCCAGCATTACAGACCCCCGGAGCTTGCCGCTTTTTTTATGAAAATCCTGCGATTCAAGGTATTCCATGTTTATATCCGAGGCGTCAAATTCCACCGTGTATTTCCCGGGCCTGTTTATTTTCACCCCCATATCGGCAAGCAGACCAATCAACAGGTTTACATCAATAATGTCAGGGATATTGCTGATTGTAACGGGTTTGCCGGTAAGCAATACAGCCGAAATTACCTGCAAAGCCTCGTTTTTGGCTCCCTGGGGAATTATGGTACCGCTTAACCTGTTGCCGCCTCTTACTATAAACTGATCCATTGGTTTGCAAAATATTTTTGTACCGGCAAAGATGGGAAACTACCCTTATGTTTGAGAAATGATATGCAGATTGGTACTGTTTTTACTGTTAGCAACGCAGGGTTTCGCCCAAACCGGGTCAAACAATATACTTATCCTTAAAAAAGGAGAAAAAACCGTTACCAAATTCTTTTCCGCCCATAACATTTCCTTTTATACAAAAGATGGAATGCCTGTTAATGGTGTAATAGACCGGGTCACCAGGGATAGTATTTTTTTAACCAATTACAATATCATGAGATTGCAAAGGGCCGATGGGGCCGTTTTTTTTGATACTGCAGGTCGCTACAAATTAATGTTTAGTCTTGACAATATTGGCAGTTTCCCGATATACAAACAAAAAGGAAAAAATATTCTTACCGACGGCACTTTGCTGATGCTGGCTGGTGGCGCCTACCTTGTTTTAAACATCTTTAATACCACCAGGCAGGGCGATCCTCCTTTTGGTCAAGAAAACCTTCCCAATGTATTATGGGCAACAGGGGCCGTAGCAACGGGTTTCCTGTTAAAACAAATGTGGCCCAAAAAGATGGTTATAGGGCGTAAATATTCCTTAAAAGTAATAGAGGGTTAAGCGAAATTTTGTAATTGTCAGGCATGAAAAAGTTTTGGAAAATTTTTAAAAGGGTAATCCTTTATTTATTTATCATCCATTTGGTATATACGCTAATCATTTGGATATTCAATCCACCCATTACCCTTACCATGCTGGGCAGCGTTGTCAGTGGTAATGGCCTCAAAAGAGACTATGTTTCATTGGATGATATCAGTAAAAATGCGCGGCTTGCCGTAATAGCTTCAGAAGATCAATTATTTCCGGACCATTATGGGTTCGACCTGAAAGGCATACAGGCAGCCATGGAGTTTAATGAAAATAAAACCGGGAAATTAAGGGGTGGAAGCACCATCAGCCAGCAGGCTGCTAAAAATGTATTTTTATGGCAGGGGCGCAGCTATTTCAGAAAAGGGCTTGAAGCTTATTGCACGCTTTGGATTGAATTGCTGTATAGTAAAAAAAGGATACTGGAACTTTACCTGAATGTTGCCGAAATGGGTAATGGGATTTTTGGAATTGAAGCGGCCGCACAATATTATTTTAATAAAAGCGCTAAACAACTTACCGCGCAGGAAGCTGCAGCCATTGCCGCCTGCCTGCCATTACCCAAAAAATTCAGTGCATCAAAACCCTCCCGGTACGTAAGCAGGCGGATAAACTGGATTCAAAAACAAATGAGACATTTGCAAACTGAAAAAAATATTAAAGCCGTTATTGATGATAAATAATCTCCTGGATAAACATTGCACTAAAAAATAATGGGCAGAATATTTCATACCGTCCTTCCCTTTTATATTTTTTTGTCGTTGCTGGCCTCCTGCTCCGGAACAAAACCCGCATACCAGCCGCAAAAAAAATTTAGCTCCCGGCAATTAACCCAGGACCTTGATATTGCCTGGACAACACTGAAAAAAAACCACCCAAGTTATGATTTGTACACCCCTGCAGACAGCATTGATGCGACTTTTGCCAAAGTAAAAGCAAGTATTACGGACAGCCTTACAGAGGCTGAATTCAGGCTAAGGCTTGCCTACGTTGTGGCAGCCATCCGCTGCGGGCATACTTCCATTAGCGCCTCCAAAAGTTTCAGCAAATACATGCAAAGCCATAAAAGTCCCCAGTTCCCTCTTTCCGTTAAAGTTTGGGGAAACGACAGTATGGTTGTTGTTCAGCAGCTTTCCGCCGATTCCTTACCCATCAGGCGGGGAGCCATTGTAACCGCCATAGATTCAATTCACCCGTCGGTGCTTATTGCACAAATGAAACAATACATTTCAACAGATGGCTTCAGCGAGGGGTATAAAGAAATTCAGATCAGCACCACCTTTCCAACACGATTCAAATGGATGTATGGATTATCCAGCCGGTATACAATTTCATATACAGATTCTACTGGAATTCTAAAATCACGCGTCATCCCGGTTTTCGATCCAACAAAATCAGACACGTTAAAAAGTGGAAAAACCACTGTTTCCAAAAATCCTGTAAAAAAGGAGAGGCCCGAAGCGAAGTACGGGCGTTTTAAGATCACGGAAAATACATCAACGGCCGTACTGGAATTGAATAATTTCAACCACCACAGGGTTCCAGCCCTAATCAGAAAAAGCTTTAAACAAGTGAGAAAAAGGCAGGTGAGTAATCTTGTGCTCGACTTGAGGCTTAACGGGGGCGGGAGAATTGAATACAGCACCCTTTTAACCCGTTATATTTCCAATAAGCCTTTCAGGGCCGCAGATTCGGTTTCCGCCAAAGATCTTAAAATCGCCTATCCTGCGTACACTGAAAATGCCTGGGCATACAAATATTTCCGGTGGGTCTTTTCGAAGAAAATGAATGATGGCAGATGGCATATGCGACAAACAGAACGACAAGTACACAAGCCCAAAAAGAAAAATCATTTTTCCGGGAATCTATATATCATCACCAGCGGATTAACTTTTTCAGCTTCAACTTTATTTTTAAGCAAAGTATATAACCAACCCAATGTAACCATTATTGGTGAAGAAACAGGCGGCGGGGCAAGGGGTAATTCGGCCGTATTTACACCCAGGGTTACCTTGCCAAATACAGGCGTCAGGTTAAGGCTTCCGCTTTTCAGGATTATTTCAGACATCAATATTCCGGCCAATGGAAGGGGAATTATACCAACAGTAGAAGTAAGGCCGGATAGCCGGTCTATTCAACTGGGAAAGGATAAAAAAATGGAGAAAGCATTATCCTTAATCGGCGAAAAATAAAAATGGCCCGCCAAATGAAAGGCAGGCCATTTTTTAAATCTAATAGTAAGGTTAATATCCTTCGTTCTGTACAAGACTTTTGTTTACATCCATTTCCCGCTGCGGAACCGGCATCACCAGCCTTGGGCTGTTCCAGGCCGGCCCATTGGTAATGTTGCTTCCTGCGGCTGATTCACGCAAGCGCTTCAGGTCCCAAAGATACTGGCCTTCGTAGGCAAGTTCCAGCTTACGCTCATTAGTTATCTGGGAGAGGTTAACCGAACCCAGGTTGGGCAAAGATACCCGTGTACGGATGGTGTTAATATCGGAAACCGGGGAAGCGCCCACAGTAGTGCCTAACCTGAAATTGGCCTCAGCCCTTGTTAGGTACATTTCTGCAAGCCTTACCACTGGAACGTGCCCAAACCGGTCAAGATGCTTTCTTGTTAAACGGCGATTACTACTGCCGGTTTGATAGTAAGTTCCCCTCACGTCCCCGGCTTCATGAAGATTAACCCAGGCTGTTTGTGCATCCATATCGCCACGGCCCGCTGTACCCGGAATGGAGCTAACCGTTTGGCCATAATAAGTGTTCAGTCCATTTGTTCCATCTTGTGTAGTAACCCTAATGTAGAAAATGTATTCGCGGGGGGCCACACCACCGAAATTGATATAATTAAACCAAAGGTTATCAAATGGAGTTGTTAATGAATAAACCCCGGAAGCTATCACCTGGTTTGAATAGTCCAGTGCTGCCGCATAATCGCCCTGCATAAGTGCAACACGCGAAAGTTGTGCCATTGCAGCCCATTTGGTAGCGTAGTGCTGGTTGGTAGATGGAAGCAAGGTTGATGCTTTTGTTAAATCTGCTTTTATCTGGTTGTAAACAGCTTCAACCGTAGCCCTTGCAGGATAATGTTCTGTACCTAACTTATCAATATCAAGCGGGGTTGATTTAAGAACCAGTGGCACAGAGAGGTTTGTGCTATTGTTCCCATCTCCCCAGGTTTTCCCATATAACTTCACCAATTCAAAATACATGGAACCGCGGATGAACAGGGCTTCTCCCTCAACAGATGCTTTAGGTCGAATATTTCCTGCGGCAAGATAAATGCTGTCCAATACGGTATTAGCGCTATTTATGGCTGCATAGGCCTGTCGCCAAAGCGAGGCTGCCCAGCCGTTGTCAACTGTAATAGGGGCGCTGGCTGTGGTTACGCTGGCAATATTCAATAACCCGGCAAAAGTTCCTCGGAAACGAAGATAATATCGGTTGGCCCAAAGATCGGCCATCAATTGAATATCGCCACCATAGGCCGATGTGCTCTGAATGCGGTCGTAAGCGCCTATCAGCACACCTACCAGATCACTTTCGGTGGCAAGAGCTACTTCAGGAGACAGGCTTTGCGTTGGAATGACCTCCAGCTTTTTTTCGCAGGCCGTTAATCCCATGATTAACACAGAAGCTGCTGAAATCAGTTTTACAATACTTTTCATATAAAATAATTTAAAATGTTTCAATAGTTAGCAGTGATTTTAGAACCCAATATTCAAACCAAACAAAACCGTTTTTGGCTGAGGGGGAGTGTAAAAATCATTACCCTTAGAAATATTTGAATCAAAATCATCGGCATTAACTTCCGGATCCCACAGGGGGTAATCATTGGTCCAGGTGTGCAGGTTCATGGCTGATACATATACACGCACCCTGTCAATTTTTATCTTGTCGGTAATGCTCTTGGGAAGCGTATAACCAAGGCTTACCGTACGCAGCCTAACAAAAGAGCCATCTACTATAAAACGGCTGCTGCGCTGGTTGCCATTTCCAAACCAGTAACGGGCCTGGGGAACATTGGTAATATCGCCTGGCTTCTGCCAGCGTTTCATCTGGTCGGCAGTTTGATTGTCTTCATAAATCATGTTAGCCATCGAATACTGGCCCATGCCAAATACTGAAACATCGTTTCCAAATACACCGTTAAAGAATATAGAGGCATCAAAACCTTTGAATGCAAAAGTGTTGGTAATACCGCCCATCCACTTGGGATTGGGGTCGCCCACCACCACCCGCTGGGCCTGGTTGTAATCATCGTTGCCAACAATAGTGCGGTCAATAGTTCCATCCTGCTTCTTTTCATTCTTGTAAAACTGGGCATCGCCATTTTCAGGGTTTACGCCCGCATACTCTACTGTATAAAAAACACCCAAAGGCTGCCCTTCCATGGCGCGGTTCAGGCTTCCTACCCCCCCTTCAATTATCTGCCCGTCAATATCAACTATTTTGCCGGTATTCGTGGCAAGATTGAGCGAGGTTGACCACTTGAACGTGCCCACAGTATTTTGGGTATTTAATACAAACTCAAAACCACTGTTTTCCATTTTTCCGAGGTTCTTAACTACTGAACTGAAACCCGTGGTATTAGGAATATTTACGTTCAGGAGCAAATCTTCTGAATTGCGGATATAATAATCAATCTCCCCTGTAATCCTGTTGTTCAGCAAGCCAAAATCCAACCCAACATCAAATTGCTTATTGGTTTCCCACTGAAGGTTGGGGTTTCCAATTTGGGTTGGGGCCTGGCCGCCAATTCCCACATAGCTTGAACCGCCTGAATATAATCCCAGTTGCGGAAAGTTCCCGATTTCGGCATTTCCCACAATACCGTAGCTGGCACGCAGTTTCAAAAAGCTTAGCGGTTTAATACCCGCCATAAAATTTTCTTCTGTAAGTACCCAGCCTGCTGAAGCAGCGGGGAAGAAACCATTGCGGTTGTTTTCACCAAAACGTGAAGACCCATCAATACGGCCGCTTAATGAAATAAGGTACTTATTGTTAAACTTGTAATTTGCCCTAAGAAAATAAGACAGGAACCGGTAATTGGTTTCGCTTGAGCTACCGCTTGAAATGGTTGCGGCACTGGCAATCCTGGTATAAGAATTTGAAGGAAAATCCATGCCTTCTACAAAATTATACTTGGCTGTTGATTGCTGGTACTGCATACCGCCGGTCAGGTTAATATCGTGCAGGCCAAATTCTTTATCATACGCCAGGTAATTGTTGGTATTGTAATTGGTAATAAAAGTACCATAATTGCTGCCTAACCCACGTGTAGCACGGGTTTGGTTTCTTTGGGTTTCGCTGCGAAAATAACTCTCTTCCTGCTGGTTCATTTGGTCGAGGCCAAATTCCGATTGGAAAATAAACCCTGGCGCAAGCCTTATGGTTGCAAAAGTATTTCCAAAGAAACGGAACGATTCCTGGGTATATTTTGCATAATCTACGGTAATCTGAGGGTTGTAATACATCGGAATATTTACATCACCGGGAGGAGTACCGGCAGGAAGCCCGGTATTTGGATCAATAGACGGAGTCATTGGCATTAACGCAACACTTTGAAGCGGGTTGGAAAAAGCATTATCACCCGGCAACCTGCGGTTAAGGGTGCGGGCAAAGTTCATATTTACCCCAAGTGTTAACCAATTGGTTGCTTTTTGTTCAAGGTTAAGCCTGGCCGTCATCCTTTCCAGGTCATTTCCAATAATTATCCCCTTTTGATCCAGGTATTGTCCCGAAATGAAAAACTTGGTTTTATCATTCCCGCCGCTCAACTGCAAATCAGCCTGGTTATATGAACCCTTCTGGAAAACAACATCCTGTCATTCATAGGTCTTTTTGGGATCCGAATCCCATTGTCCATAGCTGTAATAACTCATCCAATCCCTGGCGTATTGAGTTTCGCTTGAAGGATCGTTCGGATCAGTACCATAATAATCGTCAATATAACCAGCCCCTTCAAGCAGCAATTCAGCATATTGCTCTGAATTAAGAAAAGGTACCCGTTTGGTGGATTCTGAGCTACCGGATTGAAGGTTAACGGTAATCTGTGTTTTTCCGCTTTTGCCCTTTTTTGTAGTAATAAGTACCACTCCGTTGGCAGCGCGTGATCCGTAAATGGCGCCCGCAGAAGCATCCTTCAATACTTCAATTGATTCAATGTCATTGGGGTTCAAATCAACCAAAGGATTTGTAGCGCCTCCATAGTTCCCCTGGTCGTATGTGGTTACCGGTACTCCATCAATCACATACAATGGCTCGTTTCCTGCACTGATGGAAGAGTTGCCGCGAACCCTTACACTTACTGCCTGCCCAAGCTTGCCTGATTGGCTGTTAACATACACGCCGGCAGCACGCCCCTGCAAGGCTGCATCCACCGAAGGAGAAGGCATAAATTCGATCTCCTTGCCTTTCACACGGGCAATATTGCCGGTAAGCTCCCGCTTAACCTGCGAACCATACCCGGTTACTACTACTTCGCTAAGATTTTGGATTCCATAACCCATCTTAACATCCAACGTAGTTCCTGCAACAGAAAATTCCTGATCTGAATATCCTACATAAGTAAAAACAAGAACATTCGAACCCTTGGGCATTTCAATTCTGTATATTCCGGCATCGTCGGTAGTTGAGACTATCAAAGAATTTTTAACTTTAACGGTAACACCCAAAAGAGGTTTACCGTCCTTTTCGTCTGTTACCTTACCGGTAACAACCCGCTGTGCGATGGCAGTAATACTAACCATCGTCAAGCACCCAATGAGTGCAACGATCAGTTTTCTCATAAGTATAGTTTGGTTTACTATTCAAAAATAGGCTGGTATTGCCGAAATAACAAATTGTAATTAAAAATCATTATTGTCCGACAAACCTCAAAAATCAGTATTTGATAGGCCTGGAAGCG
>CAYUGH010000084.1:0-20469 GCA_964444195.1 uncultured Chitinophagaceae bacterium | reverse complement strand
GGACAGGACACAGGTTACAGAGGACAGGGTAGAGAGTACAGGGAACAGGTTACAGGGGACAGAGTAGAGAGGACAGGGCACAGGATGCAGCATACTTCAATTTTATATGTTTTTCGTATCCGAAATAATTAAAGTTGAAGGAATGCCTGACAGCCAAAGACTTTTAGTTTCAACTAATTTTTTCCAGCTCTCCAGGCTGATGAGCATTAAATCCTGTTGCTTTAAAAAATCCTTTTCAATAGTTCGTTGGTTTTGAAGTGTAATGTGGTTGGGTGCGGTTCGTTCTATTGCCCTGATTTTTTCTTTGGTTTCAGCATTGTTTTTTATTTGCCCTGCCGCATCAAGCACCACAACCTGTGCGCCTGTGTTATGAATTAATTTTTGAGCATAAGTAATCAGGTAACTGTCTTTCGTGTCAAACAGGGGAATAAATACATGCTCCGCTTTCGTAAAATTTTTATTCATTAAAATTCCGACAGGAATATGTGATTTGGAAAGTATTTGTGTTGTTCTTTCGTCAAATGGGGAACTGTCGAAAATATTTTCTTTTCCCGTTACGGTATTCAGCAATTTTTCGGGATTAATAATCCGTGTAGTAAACCCAAGCAGCTTTCCCAGTAAGCTGCCTTCATAAATGGATTGCCCCAACCCGATTAAAAGCAAATCGTAGTTGCCTTTGTTGGCTACGTTTGTTATTTCGCTGTCAATGTCGGTGGATGCTTTGAACAGTGTGGTTATTTTTTGGTTTAATTTTCCTGATTCTTCAATCACTTCTTTAAAGCTTTCTTTTTCATATTCATCAATATCGTAATGGTGCAGCTCGTTTGTGGGAGAGATGTGCATAGCAGTAAGCGTTGCATTGTCGCTTAATTTTTTGGTTAAGCCGTTTGCCAGCTTTAATAATCTCCTGCCTGATTCAGGTTTGCCAAACGAAAGCAGGATTTTGTATTTGCTTATTTCTTTAATCTCCTGCGGAATTCCTGCCTTGCCGGCAGGCAGGTCTTCGGGTTTGGATTTGAAAATCCAGTTGATTAAATCCAATGCGGGACCTGTCATAAAGGTTGTTACCAAAGCCATAATGACCATCATGGAAAAAACCTGCGGTGTTAGTACACCTAAATCGTAACCGATATTTAACACCACCAATTCCATTAGTCCCCTTGTATTCATTAATGCGCCAATGCTTAAACTGTCTTTCCAGCTTTGCCCGACAAATTTTGCGGCCAATGCGCTGCCAACATATTTTCCTGCAACGGCTACCATAATGATTAATCCTGTTATTTTCCATGATTCAGCGTCGTTCAGCAAGCCTATTTGTGTTCTTAACCCTGTGAATACAAAAAACAGGGGAAGCAAAAGCACCAATGCTACATCTTCTACTTTTTCTATAAAAAGGGTTCTGAATTTTATGTTTTCAGGCATGATTGCACCTGCCATGAATGCCCCGAACAAGGCATGAATACCGATAACTTCGGTTGCATAAGCTGAAATAATAAGGGTTAAAAGGAAAATGGCTACAACAGGTTTGGTTAAGCTTTCTTTAGTTGTGTAAATATCACCGATGCGTTTTAAAAATGGTTTTACAATGTTTATCATAAGAAAAACATACCCAACTGCCAACAGGATGGTATAAAACGAGCTGACAACAGAACCCGCCTTTACAATGGCGATTACGGCAGCCAGTATGCACCATGCCGTAATATCGTCGGCTGCTGCACAGGTGATGACTACTGTTCCCAGTTTTGTTTTCTGAATACCTCTTTCCTGGACAATTCTTGCCAGCACGGGAAAAGCGGTAATGCTCATGGCAATGCCCATAAATAAGCCGAACGATAAAAACTGCACGCCTTCTGGCGCAAACGACTGATAAATATAATAGGCAAGTCCCATACCCAAAGCAAACGGAATGATAATGCTTGCGTGGCTGATGACTACTGCGTCGTGCGCTTTGTTTCTAAGCACTTTCAGGTCCAATTCCATGCCTACTATAAACATGAAAAGGATTAAACCGATTTGGCTTAAAAACTGCAAATTTCCCAATGACTGCTCGGGAAAAAGCATTGCCGAAAATTCAGGAAAATACATTCCCGCCAGCGAGGGGCCCAAAACTATTCCCGCGATCATTTCGCCTATAACTGTTGGCTGACCGATTTTTGTGCATATCCAGCCGAACAACCTGGCAACAAGTATAATGGTAACAATCTGCAGTAATAAAATAGCTAAGGGATGTGCTAAGTTATGAACCAATGAATCGGCAAAATCCGCCCATTGACTTTTGCCGGATTGGCGAATAATAATATTTCTTCCCTGCTCTAATGTTGCACCGTGCAGAACAATCCAATACATTAAAGCGGAAAACCCGCCGATGGTAACAATGTAAAAAATGCTGTTCCTGATTTTTTTCATTAATTGAATTATTTCCCGGGTTAAGCTTATTCAGCCTGATACCTGCACCAATACTTTCTCAATTTACATTTATTGCAAATAGTAGTTGTAAAGGTGAGCATTGGTAAGCCTCAAAAAAACGGCTTGGGAATAAACAGGGCGAGAGATGTAATAAGACGGAGAAAATTTGTAGTGAAACTAAATTTTCACTTTCTCCAAAAACTCATTTCGGTATGCTTCTGTGAGATTAAGCTTTAAACCCTTTCCTGAAGAAGACAGGATGTTTGTTGTTATTTCGTCAAACGAAAATACCTGGACGGCTTTTAAAGAGATGATTTCTTTTTTGTTAATCCTGAAAAAATTATTCCTGGGAAGCAGCTTTTGCAGCTTTTCAAAAGATATGTTTTTTAATGTAAGCACGGTGCCGTCAAAAAGCTGTGCGACTTTATCCCTGCTGTCAATTTCAGAAGATTTGATATAGCATAGCCTGTCGAAGAAAATAAGCGCCTTGCCTTTATCTGTGTTGAGCTGAATAAATTGTTTGCCCGGTTTTTTATTTGACAAATGACTCTTTGCTTTCAGCACGGCTTGTTGCAATCTTTCTTTTTTTACAGGTTTGCGAACATAATCTATTGCATCAAGGTCAAAGGCTTCCGCTGCATATTCTTTGTAAGCGGTTGTAAAAATTACAGGCTTTCCGTTTAATAAATTCGCTACCTGCAAGCCGTTCATTGCGGGCATTTCAATATCTAAAATGCACAGATCAAAATCAAGGTTGGGCATTTCAGACAAAAATTTTTCAGGACTGTTGAATGCCTTTACAACTTCCAGTTCGGGAAGTTGTTCGCAGAGCATTTTCAGGTAAGTTAAACCCGGCAACTCGTCATCTAACAGCAAGCATTTCAGCCTTGTGTTCAAGCAAATTAATTTTTAAGTGAGCAATATATACTTCGCCTTCAATGAATTTGTCTAATTTGAAGTGGTTTTTGTAAATGATGCGTAACCGCTGTTCAAGCGTTGCTGAACCGATACCGCCTTTCTCTTTTTTAATGGATGTTTTAGCAGATACCTTGTTGGAAACGGTTAGGAAAAAGTTGCTTTCTTTAAATTCAAAAACTATAGAGATAAAAGCATCCGCACTTTGCAAATCCGCATGTTTAAAAGCATTTTCAATTAAATCAATAGAAATAAGCGGGGCTAAAAGTTGTTGTTGGTAAAGTGGTTCGGCTTCGTTGATTTTGGTTTTTACTTTTAATTCAAAAAGCGGGCTTACTTTAATTTTATTGATCTCAATAAGGTTCAATGCAAATTCAACTTCTTCTTTTGGCGTTACAAATTTGTTCCTGCTTTCATAAAGAATATAGTCAAGCACATTTGCCAATTTATCCAATGCAAAATAAGTCTGGTAAGCGTGAGATTGGATTGAGTTTAGAATATTCTTGAATAAATGCGGGTTTAGCTTTGATTCAAGTGTTTCAAGCTGTAAGGTATTAATTTGGTTTTCGAGCTGTTCAAATTTCGATTCGGTTTCCTTTTTCTTTTTTTCTGCTTTTGAAAGCCTGATAAATAAGTAAACGATCAGGGAAACTAATATGAGCCCGATAATTAAACTTTCAATCGGTATGCCGGTGTTTTGGTACATTTATTTTTCCCCTTTGGCAAATTTACGGAATAATTCAGGCTACGGTGAATTGGCGCGCGGGGAATACGGAAGCGCCGTCAAGCGCCGACCCTAAAATCGTAAATCGTAAATCCAAAATCGTAAATCCAAGATATTTCTATCCTTTCCTGGCAATTGCTTTTTTGGCTGCTTCCACAATTTGAGGGGTATCCAATCCGTACTTTTTCAGCAATTCGGCGGGTTTGCCGCTTTCGCCAAAAGTATCGTTGGTGCCAATGTATTCCTGGGGTACAGGGTGGTTGCGGGCTGCTGTTTGCGCAATGCTGTCGCCAAGCCCACCAATAACATTGTGCTCCTCGGCACTTACCGCACAACCTGTTTTACGCAGGCTGGCCAGAATGGTTTCCGTATCAAGCGGCTTCAGCGTATGCACATTTATTACCTCGGCGCTGATGCCCTGTTCGGCCAGTATTTTGGCGGCTTCAATGGTTTTCCAAACCAGGTGCCCGCATGCAAAAAGGCTTACATCCGTGCCTTCGGCCAAAACCTGGGCTTTGCCTATAACAAAATCGCTACCGTCTTCTTTGGTAAAATTCGGCCATTTGGGGCGGCCAAAACGCAGGTACACCGGGCCATGATAATCCGCAATGGCCTTTGTGGCAGCCTTGGTCTGGTTAAAATCGCAGGGGTTGATAACGGTCATGCCCGGAAGCATTTTCATGAGCCCGAGGTCTTCCAGTATCTGGTGGGTCGCGCCGTCTTCACCCAGGGTAAGACCCGCGTGGCTGGCGCAGATCTTTACATTTTTATCGCTGTAGGCAATGCTCTGGCGGATTTGATCGTACACCCGCCCCGTGCTGAAATTGGCAAATGTGGTGGTAAAGGGGATTTTACCGCCAATGGTCAGCCCTGCGGCCATGCCCATCATGTTGGCTTCGCTTATGCCACACTGGATAAACCTGTCTTTAAATTCCTTGATAAAGGGGCCAAGCTTGAAAGAACCGGCAAGATCGGCAGTTAAAACAATTACATCCGGGTTTGATTGACCTAACTCATAAATCCCTTCTCCAAAACCTGCCCGGGTTTCTTTTTCATTCAGAATAACCAGTTTTTCCAGCGACATATTTCAAAAAAATTTTCGGCGAAGATAGCCGATTGATGAATGTTTTACCTGATCGGTGAAGATTAATTCAACAGTGCATTTTGGGACTCAATTAATTTTTCATCCGTCCTGATCCTCAGCTCCCAATCCCATGCGGTTTTCATCATGGAATGGAGGTCGTATTGAATTTGCCAGCCCAGTTCCGTCACGGCTTTTTCATTGTTGGCGTAAATAGCCACCACATCACCCGCGCGTCTTTCACCCTTAGTAAAGTCTAATTTTTGCCCGGTAGATTCTTCAAATGCCACTATAGCTTCGAGAACGGTTACGCCATTGCCGGTACCCAGGTTAAATATTTCCACTTGTTCGTTATTCTTCTTTTGCTCAAGCAGCCTGATGCCGAGCGTATGCGCATGCGCAATATCGCAAACATGGATATAATCGCGGATATTGCTGCCGTCGCGGGTGGGGTAATCGGTACCATACACGGTGAGCGGCGGAATTTTGCCAATGGCGCTTTGGGTAATGGCGGGTACCAGGTTGGCAGGCTTTCCCAGCGGAAGCTCGCCAATATCTGCACTCGGATGCGCCCCCACCGGGTTGAAATAGCGCAATAAAATAAACTGGGTATCAATAACGCCGCTGCTATGCTGAATAATATCTTCGCCCATTTGCTTGGTTAAACCGTATGGGCTTTCGGCAGGTTTGGTAGGAGAGGCCTCCGTAACCGGTATGCTGTCGGGGTTGCCGTACACCGTACAGCTCGATGAAAATACAAAGTAGGGCACTTTAAATTCATCGGTGCACTTCAGCAGGTTTACCAGCGAAGGGATATTGTTTTCAAAATATAAAAGCGGCTTTTCAACCGATTCCCCTACCGCTTTATAAGCTGCAAAATGAATAATGCCGGTGATATCTGGGTTTTCCTGGAAAACCGCGCGGGTATCATCATAATGGCAAAGATTTACTTTATAGTTTTTTACTTTTTTACCGGTAATTTTTTCAATACCCGAAAGAAGGTATGGCGTGCTGCGGCTGTTATCGTCAATGGAAATTACTTCGTAGCCGTTTTCAATTAAATCAACGAGTGTATGGGCCCCAATGTAACCGCACCCGCCTGTTACAAGAATTTTTGACATGGAGGCAAAGGTAAGGAGGCGGGGGTGAAATGTTGATAGGTTGACGAGTTGACGAGTTGGCAGGTTAACTCGTCAACCTATCAACTCGTCAACCAGTTAACTTGTTAACCAAAATCACGTAAACAACTTAATGATGTAAAAAACCAGCGCAGCCAGCAAAGCGCTCACCGGAATGGTGAGTATCCAGGCCCAAAGCAGGTTGATGGTTACGCCCCAGCGAACGGCGCTCAGGCGTTTGGTGGCGCCTACCCCAATAATGGCGCCGGTAATGGTATGGGTAGTTGAAACCGGTATTCCAAGATGCTCTGTAATGTACAGGGTAAATGCGCCTGCGGTTTCGGCAGCTACTCCTTCCAGCGGGGTAACCTTGGTAATGCGGGTACCCATGGTTTTAACAATTTTCCAGCCACCGCTCAGCGTACCGAGACCAATGGCCAAAAAGCTGGCAAAGGGCACCCACCAATAATCAATAACAAAATGCTGGAAAGCTTCGCCTTTTGCAGCCAGATCAATATACAGGGGATCCTGGATCACTTTTGTTTCATAAAAAATAAGCGCCGCGCCTATAATACCCATTACTTTCTGCGCATCGTTGCCGCCATGGCCAAGGCTGAAAAGCGCGCTCGATACCAACTGTAGTTTTTTAAACCAGTAATCCGCTTTTCTTGGGCTGGCTTTTCGCCAGGTCCATAAAATAAGCAGGGTTATCAGCCAGGCAATCAGCAAACCTATAAGCGGCGCCAGGAAAATAAACAGGAAAGTGGGGATCACTTTGCCATAGTTTATGATGGCAACCCCGTTCTCATCTGTAAACCCGCCCGCGTTGGCAATGGCCGCCCCCATAAATCCGCCAATAAGGGTATGGCTGCTGCTGCTGGGAATGCCAAACCACCAGGTAAAAAGGTTCCAGATGATGGCTGCCACCAACCCGGCAAAAATTACATGGAGGGTGATAAAATCTTCTACAACGGTTTTTGAAATCGTATTGCCGATTTTAAACTCTCCAATAAGGTATTTGCTGATAAAATAGGCTGCAAAGTTGAAGAAAGCGGCCCAAACCACCGCCTGAAATGGAGTGAGCACCTTGGTGCTTACAATGGTAGCAATGGAATTAGCCGCATCATGAAAACCATTGATATAGTCAAAAATCAGCGCAAGGGCTATTATGACAACGAGTAGTGTAAACATTGGGTAAACCTTAAAAATTAGAAAAGGCAGGCGGATGCTTTTGTACCTTATGCATATTTGATAATGATGGATTCAATCACATTGCCTACATCTTCAATTTTATCTGTTGCGGTTTCCATTGCATTGTACAATTCCCGCCTTTTAATCAGGGTCTTAATATCGTTTTCAATTTCATATAGCTTGTCAATGCTTAGATCGAACATGTCGTCCGCCTCATTTTCAATGGCATTAACTTTAATGAGCGCATCGGTTATTTTCCGGATATTTTTCAGATCCCTCAGCTCGAAAATGGCTGCTTTCAAAGCAACAGTGCCCTGCTGAATAAGGTCTGCCAAATTGTGTACACCTTCTTCAATGGGGTTCAGCCTGTAAAAATTAATCTTTTTAGCGCTGGAATAAATATAATCCGCTACATCATCCAGTGCTGAAGCGAGGTAATGAATATCCTCCCGGTCGAAAGGAGTAATAAAGTTCCGGCTGAGTTCGGTAAATATTAAATGCGTGGTATCATCGCAGCTATGTTCCAGGTTTTCAAGATCTTTCAGAATTTTTTCCCTTTCATCAAAAGATTCTTCATGCACCATGGTAATAAAACGCCCGGACATAACCTGGAGTTTGTCTGCCATTTGCTCAAAAAGAGCGTAAAAGAGCTTGTTTTTTGGCGTAAACATGGAAAATATGGAATTAATACCGGCCATTTAGATTGTTTTATTGGCCGCAAAAGTAAACCAGCCAGGGTTGGTAACGTTGTGTTAACAATTACTTAATATAGGAACAGGGTTTTCAGAATTCTTTCCCTCAATCCGCTCCTGACTTCACAATTCCTTAATAATGGCGTAACAAACCCTTAACACAGGTCAGCCAGTTTTGCGGTCTCAAATAACCGTATTGAACGTGAAATCATTTATACAGTATTGTTTTTTAGTAGCATGTCTTTTTATCTCAACCCTCATTTTCGGGCAACATAATATTGTAGTTTCAGGTAAAATAACCAACACCCGCAATCAACCGGTTGCAGGCGCTTCTATTTCTATAACCGGAGGAGCCAGGCTTGCGGCTGATGCCGATGGAAATTTCAGGGTATCGCTTGCTGCCGGTAAATATTCCATTACGGTTACTGCAACCGGCTATCAATCAAAGATAATTGACGAGATAAATGTGGCAGCCGGCGCTGAAAATATACTTGAAGTGGTGTTGGATTACTCTTCGAAAGAATTAGGGGAGGTGGTAGTAACCAGCAGCCGTAAAAAAGAAAGCACCAATGCCCTGCTCACTTTCCAAAAAAACAATCCTTCTTTATCAAGCGGGCTGGCAGCCGACTTTATTCGCCGTACACCCGATAAAAACACCGGTGAAGTACTTAAAAGAGTAAGTGGCGCCTCCATCCAGGATAATAAATTTGTAATTGTTCGCGGGCTGAGCGACCGTTATAACAGCGCCATGATAAATGGCGCCATTTTGCCAAGCACCGAGCCCGACAAAAAAGCCTTTTCTTTCGATGTAATACCCTCCATGCTGATTGATAACATAATAATCAACAAAACCTCTACACCGGAATTTACGGGTGAATTTACAGGTGGGTTAATACAGATTACCACAAAGGATATTCCTGCCAATAATACACTGAGTTTTGGTTTTAGCCTGGGTTTCAACACTCAATCTATCGGTAAAGATTTTACCCGGAATAAAAAGGGCAGTACCGATTGGCTGGGTTTTGATGATGGCCAGCGCGCGCTTCCAGCATCTTATCCTACCAAGTATGGGGAATATAACAGGCTCACGCAGGATGAGCGTTATGCCATCAGCCGGTCGTTTAATGATGAGGTTTATCCTGAAACAGTAACCAAGGCCGGCCCCATTCAAACCTACAATCTTGCCTGGTCGAATGTTGAGAGGTTTAAGAACGGACATAGTTTCGGCAGCGTGATCGGGTTAAATTACCGCAACGCCAAATTGCTTTTTCCTGAAGTGGAAAGAAGTGTTTTTGAAACAGATGGTACTAACATTTTTAAGTATAATGATGCCCAAAACAGGTACAGCACTTCTGCAGGTGTTGTAGCAAACTTTGCATACTCTTTCGGTAAAACAAAAATTGGGTTTAAAAACCTGTTCAACCAGTTGTTTGAAGATAACTATTACAACCGTATTGGTGATAATTATGATAACCTGCAGGAGAATAACCTTCGCTCTTCGTTCTTAAACCAACGAAGCCTGTACAGCACACAGTTGGAGCTCACACACAGCTTTGCCAATAAAATGAGGTTTTCGGGTAATGTAAACTATAGCCTTAACCTGAAGCAGCAACCCGATTTAAGGGTAACCACCTATGTGCGGCCCATTGACAGCAATATTGAGCCTTCGCTAAACAACCGTGGCAACAACACCAACCGCTTTTGGAGCGACTTGAGCGACCAGGGGATAGGCTGGCAGGGAAAGCTTGAAATGCCTTACAATATGGGTGATAACAAGCAATTTGTTTCCGTAGGTGGTGGTAGTTTATTAAGGGTACGTGAGTTTGACGCGCATATTTTTGGTGTAAGCAATCCTGGCACAGCTAGCTATAACCAATTGCCTTACGACCAGATTTTTAAAAGTGAAAACTTTGGGCCCCAGGGTTTTCAGTATGTAACCGATCTGCAAAATATTACCGACTCTTATTTTGGCGCCAGCGCACTTACCAACGGTTTTGTACAGTTTGATAATAAAATAAATGATAAGCTGCGACTTGTATGGGGTGTAAGGGCCGAATACTTTGAACAATTGATCGAAGCACCTACCAAGGATACGGTTCCCGATGTGAATACCGATAAGCTGGATTGGCTCCCCTCTGCCAACCTTACTTATTCGCCCAACAATAAAACCAACCTGCGTTTTGCCATAAGCCGCACGGTTGCCCGTCCCGAGTTTAGAGAAGTGGCGCCTTTCGGGTTCTTTAATTTCGAAGACCTTGCTACGGTTTCAGGTAATCCAAACCTGAAAAGAGCTTCCATTATTAATGCGGACTTGCGTTGGGAGTTCTATCCAAAAGCGGGTGAAATATTAAGTGTCGGCGCATTTGCCAAATCATTTAAAGATCCGATTGAATTGATACTGACCAGCAACTCGGGTCCTTCGCTCAGGGTGTACCAGTACCAGAATGCTAAGCAAGCCATGCTGTATGGAGCTGAATTTGAATACCGGAAGGCGCTTGGATTTTTGGATAATAAGGAGCAAAGCTGGCTGGATAACCTTTACTTCAATGGAAACATGACGATGATGTACAGCCAGGTAACTATTTCGGGGGCCTTGCAAGGAGGTGAAGAAGAAAAGGAGATAGAAACCAATCGCCCGCTCCAGGGTCAGAGCCCTTACCTGATAAATGCCGGTTTCCAGTATAATGGTGAGAAAGGAACCAATATTTCACTGCTTTATAATGTGATTGGCCAGCGTTTGACTTTTGTAGGCAACCAGAGTTTTGGTGATATATACGAAAAACCAAGAAACCTGGTTGATTTCCAGGTAGCGCAAAAGATTATAAGCAAGCGCGGGGAAATTAAACTGACCGTGAGCGATATCCTGAACCAGAATTTCATGCTTTACGAAAAACCCATTTCCAAGGAAAAGACAGCTTTTGAAGAAGGGGTGGACAGGCCATTTACCAAATATAAGTTTGGTACTACCATCACCCTCGGCTTTACCTATGATTTGAATCTTTAATAAATACAACAATAAATTTAAAAAACAAATAGAAATTATACAATGAAAAAGGTATTTTTTATCATGGCGGGGTTTGTAATGGCCTTTGCATCATGTATTAAAGTTGCTATTGACAACAGCGATAACAGCACCGGAGGCGGAGGGGGTGGCAACTACACCACCAAGCAGGAGGAAATCATGGCTACAAAGATTATTACCGGTGTAATAAACGATGGAGAAATTGTTGAACTTCCCAAGGGTAAATATGTTTTGAAAGGCTATGTGTATGTAAATGGCCGTGCTACCCTTCGTTTTGCGGCAGGTTCTGTCATTGTAAGCGATTCGGTAACCAAGGGCGCGCTTATTATTGAGCAAAACTCACGGCTGTTTTGCGAGGGTTCGGCAACTGATCCTATCATCTTCACCACCGGAAAATCGCCCGCAACCCGCGTACCTGGCGATTGGGGTGGAATAGTGTTGCTGGGTAATGCACCTACCAACCGTACTACGCCACCCATTATCGAAGGAGGTATCAATGCCGTGTATGGGGGCAACGTGGTGGCAGATAACAGCGGCATCCTACGTTATGTACGTATTGAGTTTGCCGGCATTGCCGCCGACCCCAATTCGGAGATCAATGGTTTGACCCTGGGCGGCGTTGGAAGCGGCACTATATTGGAATATATCCAGGTTTCTTACGGGAACGATGATGCCTATGAATTTTTTGGCGGAACGGTAAATGCAAAATACCTGGTTGCGCTGGCTACGGCTGATGATGACTATGATTTTGACTTTGGTTATAGCGGCCGCCTGCAGTTTGGGGTAGCACTTCGCGATCCGCTTTTTGTTGACCCGGGTGATGCCGCCAACGGGATAGAATGCGACAATGATGGAACCGGTACTACAGCAACGCCTTTTACCCGCCCTGTCATGTCGAACTTTACTTTCTGTGGAACTAACGACGCGCCAGGAACACTTCCCAACCATAATTTTAACATGCGCTGGCGCAGGAGCACCCGTTTTGAGGTGCGCAACAGCATTTTGTCGGGATACCAGGATGCAGGTTTTAGTATGGAATCAAATGCTACAGGGCAGGCTTATGTGGATAACAACAGCATTTTTCGCGATAACCTGGTTCATGCAGTTGCCAATCCCTATTTTGTACCGGTATCAAGTGGTGTTCCGGCGGTTGATCCTGCAATTATAACTGCCGCCGGTATGAAGACCAAAGCTGAAAGCGAAGGTTGCATAACTTATGCCACGGCTGCTGAAATTCAATTGGAGAACCCTTTCAATCTTACAGCGCCGAACTTCATGCCTAAAACAGGAAGCCCTGCTTTGAGCGGCGCGCAATTTCCTGCCGGAAGCAATGTGGCGAATACTTTCTTTACTACTACTACTTTCCGCGGCGCATTCGGAGCTACCAACTGGATGAGCGGCTGGACAAGCTTTACCCCCAAGACCAATGTTTATTAAACAAGAAGTTTTTTATAATTTATGGGTACGCGTCCATTGTTTTTCTGCCTCATCCTCCTTTCTGCCTGCAAAAGTAAAATTCCCCCAAGCCGGGATGCCAACCATGCTTATTACGATTCCATTAAGCACCTGACAGGGCTTGAATTTGATGACAGGATACAGGGCGCCGACAGTGCAGTGTTTAACTTTTATGATAACCCCTATGGGGATGCTAAACGATATACCCGTTTTTACAGATCATATGCCACAGGTGACAGCATGATCCTTGCCACCCTTGCCCGGGCTGCCAACCGGCATTTTGACAGGTTGGAAAAGATCAGGGATTGCCGCTCGCAGGGAAAGATATTCCTGTTTGAAAATGGCAGGCCCAGGCAAACCCTGTACTTCAGCAACCGTGGCGATACCTGCAACCACCTTTATTTTATTAAGGATGGATGGTTTTATTATATGCCCATGGACAGTGCGGCTGCCGGGTTGTTAAAGGATTTGAAGGCAAATGCCACCAGGATGGAATGAAGCGGTTCATCTAAAAATGAATCTTAATAATTTGTTTACCTATTGGTAAAGTTCAGTTTAAGTTCATTATTCAACTTGCACCCAATAAAGATCAAGGCACATAGCAGCAATACGTAGAGTAGATTTTCTCAGCATCACCCTGGTTTCTACCGGGGTGTTTTTTTGCTATATTAATAGCCACGAATGCACGAATAATCTGCTTTTGATTCGTGTATTCGTGGCTAATTTTTTTGAACCATCTTTGCTGCATGCAACAAATGGTAAATTCCAGGAAGCGGTTATCATTCATTTTCATGGCCATTGCGGCCCTGCTTACCCTGTTCGGGGTTTGGATATTCATTTTTGGCCATGCAGAAAGCTTCAGGGCACTGACGGTCTTTCATCATCCCGTGACCGATTTTTTTTTCCGTAATATTACCCACTTAGGTGATGGCATTTTTATTCTTGCACTTGCAGCCCTACTGGCTATTTTAAAAAAGTATTTTCTCTCAATAGGTATAGTTGCAGGCTATTTGTTGTCGGGCATTTTTGCCCAACTGGGCAAACGCCTGTTTTCTGCCCCAAGACCCAAAGCTTTTTTCGAAGCTATCGGCGAAAAGGTTTATGAAGTACCCGGGGTGGATGTGCATCTTTCCAATAGTTTTCCTTCGGGCCACACGGCTTCGGTATTTGCGCTGGCTGTTTTTTTAATGCTTGCCTTACCCTATAAATGGTACAGTTGGCTGCTGCTTTTTGGGGCCATGCTGGTAGGGTACAGCCGGGTTTATTTATCGCAGCATTTTCCTTTGGATGTTTGGGTTGGAGCTGTTATTGGAACCATTTCTGGCATAATTGTGTTCAAGTTAATATCAAATCCCAAATATCAAATCCCAAATTCCAAATCTCAAATCTCAAATTGAATCAATCCCTTCTCCTCTCCAGCGTAAATCCAATCGTGGTGCCCACATCAGGCTTGCTGCGCACATGTATGGTTTGGCCATGGGCTTCTACAATATGCTTGCAAATGGATAGCCCGAGACCACTGCCGCCCACTTTCCGGCTGCGGGCAAGGTCGGTGCGGTAAAAACGCTCGAAAATCCGGCCCAGGTGCTCCTCGCTTATGCCGATACCGTCATCACTCATTTCAACAAGCACCCTTTGCCCATCGGTATTATACACACTCGCCACAATGTTGCCGTTTTCATTGCTGTACTTTATGGCGTTATCCACCAGGTTTATCAGCACCTGCCGTATTTTTTCCTTATCTGCAAAAACCCATTCATTTTGTTCAGTGCCTTTTTTAAAAGAGCACCTGATGTGCTTCTTCAGGGTTTTAATATGCAGGCTTTCAAAAACATCGCGCACCAGGTCGTGGATCACAAAATTCTCTTTGTACAACGGCTGTTCGCCGCTTTCCAGCTTGCTAATTTCATCGAGGTCGGTCACCAGGTTTACCAGCCGGTCTATATTTCGGTCGGCTTTTTTTAAAAACCGCTGGAGAATGTCGGGGTTTTCCGAAGCGCCGTCAATCAGGGTATCAACATAGCCCTGTATGGCAAAAATGGGAGTCTTTAATTCATGCGCCAGGTTTTGCAGAAACTCCTTCCGGTAAGCTTCGTTGGCTTTCAGCATTTCAATTTCGCCCTGCCGTTGTTCCGCCCATTTTTCCACGTCTTCCCTTACTTCGTCAATACTTTTTTGGGGTAAAATGTATTTGTAATAGGTTTCCTCGCGCCTGCTGGCCTTGGTTTGGTAAATAAACTTGTAAATGAGCTTTATTTTCCGGTAAATGAATTTTTGCAGCGTGGTAAGGATGAGCCCATAACTCATGCCGGCGAATAACAGGCTGCAAACCGCCACAATCCACCACTCCTGCCGCAGCACAAAAACCCCTACCGATACCGGGATGGTAAGCACAAGCGCGGTAAAAAGCGATAATTGTTGTGGCGTTAAATTTTTGGTTTCCAGCATATACCCTGCCCGCCTGAATGGTGAAATGCGGAAGGTAAATGTAGGCATAACGGGGTTTACAAATCCCAATGAACAAATCCCAAATGGCAAACGCTCAGCGTTTTACTTGAACAAATGAGATTTTTTTTGAAACGTGATTTACTGGAATTTGGAATTTGAATTATTGGAATTTGAAATTTTAATCTTTGGAATTTCCCGCTTTACCATTCAAACTTATACCCCACGCCTTTTATGGTTTTTATGCAATCAACCCCCATTTTTTGGCGGACCTTACGGATATGAACATCAATGGTACGGTCGCCTACAATGACTTCGGTGCCCCAAACCATGCTCAGTATTTCGTTTCTCAGGAAAACGCGGCCCGGTTTGCCCGCCAGCAACGAAAGCAATTCAAATTCCTTTTTGGCGAGGTTCACATCTTTGCCTGCAATACTTACCATAAACCTTGCCTGGTCAATGGTCATGTCGCCAATCTTGATAATTTTCTGCTCCCCATCTTTTTGGGTGCGGCGGAGCAGCGCATTGATCCTGCTAATGAGTATTTTGGTGCTGATGGGCTTTGAAATATAATCATCGGCGCCGCTGTCGAGCCCTTTTATATGCGAGGTTTCATCGTTAAGCGCGGTAAGCATTACAATGGGCGTATGCCTGAAATCGGGCAGTTGCCTCAGCAGGTTACAAACTTCGATACCCGTTTTATAAGGCATCATCACATCGAGAATGATAAGGTCGGGCCGGTGAATTTTGCTAAGGTCAAGAGCCTGTTGGCCGTCTTTTGCCGTAATTACTTCATATCCTTCCTTCTCCAGGTTAAAACCAATTATATCCAGTATATCAGGTTCGTCGTCCGCAAATAAGATCTTCGCCCTTGGCTCCATTTAACAATTTATTTACGCAAAAGTAACATGCGGGCCATGGTTTAGGCCATTTTGCATGGATTACCAAATTGTTAAGTTAGCCATAATTAGCTTTTGCAATTCCTGCCTGCTTTGCGCCATAGGTCAAAATGCTTGGTGGAACTCACTAAATTTGCGGTTAATGTGTAATCAGCTAAACAGGTTATTTTTTGCATTATGGGCGGTTTTTTGCAGTGCGATACACGGGTATGCCCAGCCCCCCGACTTTAAGCCCGACATTTCGCGGGCGCTTTTTCATACCAAAGTTGATGACAGCCAGCTTTACCTTTCATCGGCCGATGGCAAAAAGGACAAATTGGTTACACCTTACAAAGAGGAGGAATTGAACCAGCAGCTTACTTACCAGGCTTTTACCAGGGTAGACGAATGGCAAATAAGCATTGAAAAAAATGACACGCTTGGGAGCCAGGAAAAAATAGGGCTTTTAAGGGGCATGGCCGAACTGCTCAGGGGGTTTGCCGACCTTTTAAGGAGTTCAAAAGGAGATGAGCAACCTGTTCAATGGCATCACCTGCCCGAAGTGCTTGATGCATTTGAGGATGGCATTCAGCTCAATAAGCGGAAAGAACCCATTACCCGTGCCGTAGTTCCGCTTCCCTACAAGGCGGCGCTTTTACTCAGCCACAATTTTGTTTTTGCCGATAATCCAAAAGCGGAGCTTACCCGCCAATACCTGCTGTTAAAGTACTTGCAGGAAAATCCCGCGATGACACTGCCTATGCTGGTTCAGCATCCAAATTATAACTATCCGTATGCCGATAGCCTGATCATCGAATCGGCTTACCGCAACCCGGAGCAGTTGGTTACTTACTGCCAGGCAAGGAATACGGCTTTTTCGGCAAAAGTGCGAACGGTAAAGCATCCGTTGGTAAAGCTGATTTCGGAGCTTGCGCACGACAACCAGGGGCAATTATACATGCCCTTCCTCCACCAGCTAACCAGTGGCGCCATTACTAAGGAGGAGATAAAAAGGGCAGTTGGCGATTCGGCGGCGTATTATTCTTTACTTGTAAAAACAGAAATTGACAATGCAGGGTTGATTAAAAAAGGTGTGAAAATTCAATCGGCCAGGCTGGCGGCGGATATGCTCAAGCGCAAGTCGATGGAAGTGTATGTAAACAAGATCAACGGCCTGCACGATTCGCCTGCCGCTATTCGTTTTAAGAGTATCCAGGGGCTTACTCCGCAGGAATTGTACTACCTGATTGTAATGAACGAAACCGAGATATATACAAGCAGTTATATGTATGTGTATGGGCGCATTTTTGAGCTGATGCCCGTGAAAAGCTCCGATACCCTGCTTAACCTGGTGAATTACGACCGGTATAAAAAGTTCCTGACCATGGCCTCGAACTATAATACCCTTGATAACTTCCTGGGAAGGATGAGCATCGAAAGCTCCACTGCGCTGATGACGGATTTTGTAAACAACCTTGACAAGGGGGTTGATAACGATGATATTGAAGATGCGGTGGATGTGGCCAATGCCTATGCCGCCATTAAGGATGCAGCGGTAAGAAAGCTGATGAAAGACCAGGTGATGGTGAATTTAGACCGCTCACTGGCAAAAAACAATAAGAAGGCCATTACCATTTACCGGCTCGAAAAACTGATTATGGAGAGCAGCGATAGCGGTGAAGCGGTAAACCTTACCGATTCATTGGGGATTCTGCCTATTTATACGGTAAAAAATAATTTTCTTAAGGATACGGCAGGCAGGATAACCATGCAAATGTATTTTTATGGCGATGGATCGGGAAAAGGAAGCTTTAATACCCTGATGGGCTTAATGAGCGACAGGAAGCAATGGAAAGTGGCATCTACCCCGCAATGGGTGCAGTTTACCAGCATTAATACTACCGTTCCGTTTGTGTTGTTTGCCAACCGGCCGCTTGATGAGGATAAGGACCTGGACGAAGAAGCCCAACGGGCGCTGATTGACTGGATGGGAGAAAATGGCTATAAGCCCAGCCTGACGGTTCACCGCGGGCACAGCTATTATTTAAAATACACCATTGAAAAAATGCTGCCCAGCTCAAAAGTAGTGGTGCTGGGAAGCTGCGGGGCCTATCATAACCTTGCCGATGTGCTTAAAATTTCGCCCGAGGCATACATAATTGCCAGCAAGCAGGTGGGTTACGGAGTAATAAATGTGCCGTTATTTATGTACCTGATAAATGAATTGAAAAAAGGCAGGGATGTGGCCTGGCCTGCCATGATGGAAGATGTTTCAAAAACCATTGGCACGGGCATGAAGAATGATTTTGAAGATTATATTTTTCCGCACCAGAACCTCGGCGCCATTTTTATAAAAGCCTACCAAAAGGCGATGGCCCCTGAACCGGGCATTTAATTATTTAAACAAACCAAGCTTAGGGAATTGTCTGACTTGCATAGAGAACCAAAGAAACTAAAAATTGATACGGGTGTTTTCGGCCGGGTGTACAAGTTTGTTAAGCCCTATAGCTCTTATTTTTTCACAGCCATTGTTTTGTCGGTTTTACTGGCGGCTATTTCGCCGGTACGCGGTCTGTTCATCCAGTTTACCATTGATAAGGGGATGAAAAACGAAGCCTCGCGTATTCCTGCATGGTTAAATGAATGGTTTGATTCGGTCAGCCATCACGATGCTGCCAGGTTTATTATCCTTATCAGCATCCTGCAAATTGGGCTGCTGCTGCTGGAAACCCTCATGCGGTTTATTTTCACTTTCTGCACGGCTTCGCTGGGGCAGCATGTTATCAGGGATTTGCGGAATACAGTGTACAAAAAAGTTCTGGGGCTCAACATGCGGCAGTTTGATACCACCCCGATTGGCACCCTCACTACCCGAACCATCAATGATATTGAAAGCATCAACGAAATTTTTTCGGACGGGCTTATTCCCATCATTGCCGATTTGCTGACCGTTGTTTTTATACTGGCAACCATGTTTTGGGTGGATTGGCGGCTGTCGCTTATTTGCCTGGTACCCTTTCCTTTTATGGCCATTGCCACGTATTATTTTAAGGAAAGCGTAAAAAAATCGTTTACCGTGGTGCGCAATGCGGTGGCCAAGCTCAATGCTTTTGCGCAGGAGCATTTAACCGGCATGCAATTGGTGCAGGCTTTTGCGGCAGAGGAAAAGGAGTACCAAAAATTCAGGGCCATCAATAAAGAACACCGCGACGCCAATGTGCGCGCCATTTTTGCCTATTCCATTTTTTTCCCGGTGGTGGAAGTTATCCTCGCTGTTAGCCTTGGGCTGCTGGTTTGGTGGGTGGCTATGCGGGCTGTAAACAACCCGCTTGATGTAGGCATGGTGGGTAAACTCACCGCTTTTATCCTTTTCCTCAACCAGATATTCCGCCCGCTCCGGTTTATTGCCGATAAGTTTAATGTGATACAAATGGGTATGATTGCCGGTGAGCGGGTGTTTAAAGTGCTCGATAACCCCGATGTGTTGCCTGAAAAGCCCGGAGATCAATTAAAAACCGGTCCGGCCGGGGCAGGCGGCATCACAGGAAAAATTGAATTTGATAAGGTAAGCTTTGCCTACAACCCGCCGAATGATGTGTTGAAGAATGTTTCATTTACTGTAGAGGCCGGTCATTCGCTGGCCATTGTAGGCAGCACCGGCAGTGGAAAAACCACCATCATTTCATTGATCAACCGCTTGTACCAGCACCAAAAAGGCCATATCCGCATTGATGGAATGGATATTGAGGACTATGAGATTGGCGCGCTGCGAAGTATGGTAGGGGTGGTGCTTCAGGATGTGTTCCTGTTCAGCGGCACTATTGCCGAAAACCTTTCGCTGCGCAACCCGCTGATAACGAGGGAACAGGTGGAGGAAGCCGCCAAAATGGTGGGGTTGCATGAGTTTATCCTTCGCCTGCCGGGCGGCTACGGTTATAATGTGCGCGAGCGCGGCGCCACGCTGAGTGTGGGCCAGCGGCAATTGCTAAGCTTTGCCCGCTGCCTGCTGTACAACCCTGCCATACTGATACTTGACGAAGCCACCAGCAGCATGGATACCGAAAGCGAGCAACTGATACAGGAAGCCACCCGCAAAGTGATGGCCGGCCGCACTTCCATTGTCATTGCACACCGGTTAAGCACCATTCGCAATGCCAACCAGATTATGGTAATGGAAAAGGGTGAAGTTGCAGAAACCGGCAACCACGAATCGCTGCTGGAGGCGGATGGCGTGTATGCTAAACTGTATCACATGCAGTTTGAGAAAAGGGAAGTGGTGGTGTAGTTCAAGAAACCAACTAACTTTTTATCAGAGTTGCAAGGTCAGTTTTAAATGGCCGCCTAAACCCGATTGAATAATTTTCATTAGGGTAGAAAGCCTGATGTCGCTTGCATTGTTTTGTATCCGTGAAATGCAAGACTTGTTTGTTCCGCATTTTTCCGCATTGGGTGTGCAAAAAAAGAAACGGCATTGGGGGCAAAATGGAAATCGCCTTACTGAATATTAATATCATTAGGGCATACCATTGCATTTAGCGGTTA
>CAYUGH010000083.1:0-20513 GCA_964444195.1 uncultured Chitinophagaceae bacterium | reverse complement strand
TGTTTACCCTGTTCATAAACACCCATCGCGACCAGACGGCCAAAGGCATTTTTGGAGTAACCCTTCTGTTCGCCATTGTATCATTGCTGATAAAGTTTTTGGGCTAATAGCATGGCAAAAATGTACATGATTGCCGGGGAGGCAAGCGGCGACTTGCACGGAAGCAACCTCGTGAAAGCTATTAAAGCGCAGGCTCCTGATACGGATATCCGTTGCTGGGGCGGCGACCTGATGGAAGCCGCGGGCGCCACGGTTGTAAAACATTTCCGCGACCTTGCTTTTATGGGTTTTGCCGAAGTGCTGATGAACCTGCGGACCATCCTCCGCAATATGGCTTTTTGCAAAGAAGATATTCTGCAATACAAACCCGATGTACTGGTTTTGATAGATTATCCGGGGTTTAACCTCCGCATAGCCGAATGGGCGAAAAAGCAGGGGTTGAAAGTGGTGTATTATGTGGCGCCACAGGTGTGGGCCTGGAAACCCAACCGGGTGAAAATGATGAAGCAATGCATTGACAAGCAACTGGTTATTCTTCCATTCGAAGAAAAATGGTTTAAGGATAACTGGCAATGGGAAGTGACTTATGTAGGGCACCCGCTTACCGATGCCATCGGCAATTTTAAACCAACCCTTCCTCCTCTGAGCAGCAAACCCATTGTAGCAGTTTTACCCGGAAGCCGCCGCCAGGAAATACAAACCAAATTGCCGGTGATGGTGAAAGTGGCGGATAAATTTCCGAACCATCAATTTATTGTGGCTATGGCGCCGGGGCTTCCCGAAGATTTTTACAAACCCTTTTTAGCTGCACATCCCAACACGTCAGCGGTAAAAAGCCAGACCTATGAATTGCTTTCGCAGGCGAGTGCAGCATTAGTAACCAGCGGCACTGCCACGCTTGAAACCGCGCTTTTCGGTGTGCCCGAAGTGGTTTGCTATAAAGGCAACCCCATCAGCTACCAGATAGCCAAACGGCTTATTAAGATCAAATACATTTCGCTGGTGAACCTGATTATGGATGAGCAAGTAGTGCAGGAATTTATACAGGACGACATGAATGAAACCAACCTGGCCGGGGAACTGAAAAAAATAATGGAAGACACCGGCTACCGGAACCGGATGCTGGAACAATTTGCCACCTTAAAGCTAACCCTTACCAGCAAAGGAAGCGCCTCGGCCGCTGCGGCTGACGAAATACTGGCTATGCTTTAAAACCTGTTATTTCCTGATGAGCTTGATGGCAAGAATGACCATGGCTACCAGGAACAGTAAAATGGAGATACGGTTAATGCCATGCATGTATTTCATCCATTGGGTGCGTTCCTCGTTCGGATCGCGTTTGCGCAGGTATAAATATTCAGAAATCTGGCGAAGGATGCTCATGCAGTAAAATTAATACCATTTAACTGTACAGGCAGTGGATTGTTACCCGGCTAAAGTAAAAAAGGCGCTGCAAGAGCGTCTTTTAAGTTGGCCTACCAGGATTCGAACCTAGACAAACAGAACCAAAATCTGTCGTACTACCATTATACTATAGGCCAGTTCCTGCTATCTTTTCAGATTTGGGAGTGCAAAAATAAGGGTGGAGCGCATGTAGCCCAAACTTTTTTCAAAGAAAGTTTTTACACATTGGTTCTCAAAACTTTCCGGGCCTATAATTTCGTTACCTGATGACACCATTTACCTGGCTGGATGAAGCTTTTATTTTGCATCCCTCCCGCTGCCTTTTCTGGGAAAAAGAGCGGGCGCTCATCCTTTCGGACCTGCATTTCGGTAAAACGGGGCATTTCCGCAAAGAAGGCATCCCGGTTCCGCAACAGGTGTACCAGCAGGACCTGCACCGGCTTTTTGACCTCATCCGCCATTTCAACCCCGCGCGCATTATACTGGTTGGCGACCTTTTCCACAGCCGCAGCAACAAGGAATGGGATTGGTTTGCCAAATGGCGTAAGGATTTTTCCGCCATTGATTTTATGCTGGTAACCGGAAACCACGACAAAATATCCGAAGAAGCAGCTAACGACCTGATGCTTCATGTAATGGATCAGCTTCAAATTGGTCCATTCCTGTTTCTGCACGATGCTTCAGCGCTGGACATCCTACCTGATGGGGTTATGGGGGTTGTTTCAGGGCATATCCACCCCGGCGTAATTATCCCAACCGGTGTGCGGCAATCGCATCGACTGCCCTGTTTTCATTTTACCCAAACTATTTGTACGTTGCCGGCTTTCAGTTTGTTTACGGGGATGCATGCTATAAGGCCAAATGGGACTGATAGTGTTTTTGCCATAACAGGAGCGGAGATTATAAAATTATAGAGAGAAAATATTGCAACGTTGCCGGATAAATATTAAAATTTAATCAGAATGAAGGATAATTACAAAATAAAGGGCATAAAAAAACCCGGATTCATCACCAGCATCTGATATCTGGGAGAGGAACTACCGGGACTGCAAATACAAAATTAAGAAATTCGAACCTAATGAAAAGACCTTGTAGACCTTCATTATGAACCCAAATATTAAATCTTAAATATAAAATATTAAATACCTTATTCTCCCACCTTCACCTCAAACAATTTCGGCCAATACTTGCCTGTAATAAAAAGCCGTTTGCCAACAGAATCGTAAGCAATTCCGTTCAGCACTTCGTTCATGGGGTCTTCCACCGTAAACCCTGCTTTTTCCTTGAGCCCGGTAAAATCAACACGGGCAACCACGCGGCCGCTTGCCGGGTCAATTTTGTAGATCACATCGTATTGGTAGCGGTTGGCCCAAATATAGCCGTCAATCCACTCAAGCTCATTAAGGTTGCTGACGGGGCCAAAATTATCGGTCACCCCTACCCTTTTTTTTTCGCGGAAGCTGGCCGAATCAAGGAAATACAGGTTGCTGCTTCCATCGCTGTAAATTAAATCGGTTCCATCGGTAGTAAGCCCCCAGCCCTGGGTATTAATGGGAAATTCCCCCGTTTTGGCAAAGGTTTCAGCATTATACATAAAGCCCCTTTGGTTTTTCCAGGTGATCTGGTAAATTTTATTGTTCAGAAAGGTGATGCCTTCGCCAAAAATTTCCTTGGTATTGTCAGTTTGTTTTAAAACCTTACCGGTATTCAGTTCCACCCTCCGGAGGTTGCTCTCGCCTTCCTGCCCTGTTCCTTCAACCAGGTACCCATTATGCCAGATAAGCCCTTGCGTATAAGCTTCGGTATCATGTGGAAATTCGGCAACGATCCGGTAACCGGGGCTTTCGGGTATAAAAACCTCACTGTCGGTTTTTTGGGTAGTGGTAAGTCCCGGAACCTCGGGATTGCAGTTGCAGGCAAATACAACAGTTGCAAAAAAAATAGTCAACAACGGGTAAAACGACTTTTGATACGGACGCAAATCAAACATAATGGACCACTTTGGTAAAATATAGGCTGCAAATATACAAACCTGCCTACAGCAATGACCGGCTTAACAGTTCGGCAACTTCTTCTGCCACTATCGGGGTTAAAGCCACGCCCATGCCATTGCAAGCCAGCGCCACCCATTGGTTTTCTCCTACTTTTTCTACAATAGGCAGTTTATTTTCCGTGATGCCCATAATACCTGCCCAATGCAGCCAGCCTTTATCGCCCAGTGTCGGGGCCACTTGGGGGAAATGTACCGCGATAAATTTTTCAAGATGCGCCCTTATTTCTGCAGTCGGTTGGTCGGATAGCGTTTCCTCATGTTCGAAAGCCATATTCCTCGCGCCGCCAAGCAAAAGCCGGTTGCAGAGGTTACGGAAATAATAATAACCCTCATCAAAATGGAAAGTCCCCTTCAGGTGAAAATTCTCCAACGGAGGCGACAGCAATATTTGCCCACGGGCGGGATGGATACGGGGGAGACTGAAATGCTTTTCACCCAGGCTTGCATTGGTAGCCCAAACCAGCGCCCTGCAAATAATGGAAACCTGCTCTACCTGCCGGTTCCGGAGCAGTACCCGGGCTTGGGTTCCAGTTGAAACAGCTTCTACCACCTCATGCCCGGTTAAATATATGGCCCCGGCATTGCAAACCACCCTGATCAATTCATTCACCAGCATACCGCTGTGCAGGCCGCCTTCAATGGAATTGCCCGCCATCGCTGCAAACCCAACTAAACCAAGCGCTGCCATCTCGTTGCTCCGGTCTGAGTAAACATGCTCATGCCCGGTTATTTCTAAAAAGCCTTTGTTCAGTATCTCAAGTTTATCCCGGAGTACAGATCCATTCCACTCATCATTTTTATTAAAAAGTTCAAATCCTCCAAGCGTTTCAAAACCAATATTTTTTTCCCCAAGAATGCTGCGGATCTTCTGAATGCCTTTGTACCGCATCTCCACCACTTTCCACATTTCGTTTTCACCCATGGTTTGCAGGTCGCTCCAAAACTCACTGGGGCTGCCAAAACAGGCAAACCCTGCATTGCGGGTGGAGGCAAGCGCAGGAACCGGCAATGCCTCGCAAATAGTTACCTTCAGCGCAGGATTTTGCCTGAGCAATTCATAGGCTGTCCAAAGTCCCATTAATCCCCCGCCGGCAATCAATACATCGGTTTCGCGGTAGAAACTTTCTTTCACCCAAATAGAAATCATCGTTAAAACATTATTCAATTTTAGTTAAAACAGCATACTGCATCATTCAAATAGCTCAACTTTGACCGTATGAAATTACAAGCCGGAAAAATATCTGTTGGAATTGTTTTATTGTGTGCTTTAATAACAAATGGCGCAAATGCCCAGAGCCTTAAGGACCTGATGAAAAAGAATAAATCCGATACCGCAAAATCAAATAGTGCAGGAGACCTTTTCAGTAAAGTAAGCAAGTCTGTTGGAGGCACAGCCAAACTGAGTACCAATGAAGTAGCCGACGGATTGAAAGCCGCGCTTGACCAGGGCGTGGCAAAGGGCGTGAATCAATTATCGGCCGTGGATGGTTACTTCGGTAATGCCGCCGTAAAAATATTGATGCCCGCAGAGGCAAAAAAAGTAGAATCAACCCTGCGTAGCCTTGGCCTGGGCAAGCAGGTTGACCAGGCTATTAACAGCATGAACCGTGCGGCGGAAGATGCCGCCAAAAGCGCAGCACCCATTTTTGTGAATGCCATCAAAGGTATGACCATACAGGATGCCATGGGGATTCTTTCGGGTAAGGAAGATGCCGCTACCCAATACCTTAAAACACAAACAAGCACTGCGCTTACGCAGGCTTTTAAACCGGTTATAGATACCTCGCTTGGCAAAACAGACGCCACCAAATACTGGAACACCGTTTTTTCAAGCTACAATAAAATAGCTACTGAGAAAATAAACCCCGACCTGACAGCCTATGTAACGGAAAAAGCTTTAGCCGGACTGTTTTACCAGATCGCTCAGGAAGAAGCCAATATCCGCAAGAACCCTGCGGCCCGTGGCTCCGAAATACTGAAAAAGGTATTTGCCAACCCCTGATTTTTACCTGGGCTGGGAGTTCTTTTAAGCAAAAATGTTTTCTTTTAGTAAAAACGCGTGAACACCTTTATTTTCACGCCTTCAAACTATTTGTCATTTATGCAAAGAAGAACATTTCTTATGCAAACTACGCTTGCTGCCGGATCGCTTGTGCTAACTTCATCCTGTGGATTGGGATCACCCTTAAAGCCCGAACCTAAAGGGCCTGCCATTGGATTGCAACTGTATACGGTTCGGGATGAGATCAAAAAATCGGGTATTGAACCGGTTATTGAAAAGATAGCCAAAACAGGGTACACCCACCTTGAAACGTATGGATTTGAAGACGGTGCTTTTTTTGGCAAAACGCCCAAAGAAATGCGTGATCTTCTGTATGCAAACGGGCTGCTTACACCAAGCGGGCATTATTCGCATAATGAATATGTAACCGGCGATGATGCAGCTTGGAAAAAAGCCTGTGAGGCAGCGGTAGTGATGGAGCATGAATACATTATTTTGCCTTATCTCGACAAGGAAGTAAGACCGAAAGATGCCGATGGCTATTCAAAGCTGGCAGCCCGGCTTAATGCGCTTGGCAAAATAGCCAAAGAGCATGGCTTGCAGTTTGGCTACCATAACCACGAATTTGAATTTGAATATAATGCAGCGGCAAAAACCGACCTGTACACCGTAATACTCAACCAAACCGACCCGGAGCTGGTAAAAATGGAATTGGACCTGTTTTGGGTAGTGTATGCCGGTGGCGACCCGGTTACCATGTTTTTCCTGCAACCCGGCCGCTTCCCGCTGGTTCATGTAAAAGACCTCGATCCGGCCACACGCAAAAATGCCGATCTTGGAAAAGGCACGATTGATTTCCCCTCTATATTCAAATACAAAAAAGACGCAGGGCTTAAATACTATTTTGTTGAGCAGGAAAACTATAATGTTTCTCCTTACGACAGTATTGAAAAGAATTTTGACTACGCTAAAAAGATGCTGGCGGTTTAAAGATTCATAATCTTAATATCAATGTCGTTTAGTTAACCCCCTTTTAATAATGCCACTCCTTCGGAGTTTCGATGACTTGAATGAATTTTCTATAATCATATCATCCCTTCGGGATTAAGTAAAAGCCTATTTCTTAAGTAATAAAATATACTTCACCATTTGTTTGGCATCATCTTCCGATACGTTCGGATGCGGGGTCATAGGAATAGAGCCCCAAATCCCACTGCCCCCTTTAATGATTGTACCTGCAAGCCTGGTAATGGTTGTATCAGCGGCGCCAGCATATTTAGCAGCTACTTCAGCATACGCCGGCCCTGTTAATCTGTCGTTGATCGTATGACAGGTTAGGCAGTCATTCTGGGCCACGAGGGCTAATCCCTTTTTATAGTCAGGATTGGAAGACAGATCGGCTTTCTCCTCTTTGGCCTCTTCGGGCTTAGATTGTTCTTCATTTCCCGAATCGCCGCAGGAAGATGCAAGCATGGCAAAAACCATAGATGCCATTAAAAATTTCATTTTCATAATAGTTGTTTTTAATTATTTAAACCTATAATGCCGCGGTTAAAAGATTCATCTGTTTCAGCGCCGGCAAAATCATCAAATGCTTTCTCCGTTACCCTGATTATATTTTTATTGATGAATTCTGCTCCTTCCCTTGCCCCGTCTTCAGGGTGTTTGTAACAGCACTCCCACTCCATCACGGCCCATCCTTTAAAATCATAATGCGTTAGCTTGCTGAAAATCTTCTTAAAATCAACTTGTCCATCTCCCGGCGAACGATACCTGCCGGCCCTGTTTACCCAGCTTTGATAACCACCGAAAGCGCCCTGTTTTCCATTCGGGTTAAATTCGGCATCCTTTACATGAAAAGCCTTTATCCGTTCATGATAGTGGTCAATATAGGTAACATAATCCAATTGCTGAAGCACAAAATGCGATGGGTCGTACAACAGGCATGCCCTTGAATGATTATTCACTTCTTCCAGAAACAATTCGTAAGTAATTCCATCGTGCAAATCTTCGCCCGGGTGAATTTCATAACAAACATCCACCCCATTTTCATCAAACACATCGAGTATGGGTTTCCACCGTTTGCCCAGTTCGGCAAATCCCTGCTGCAACAAACCCGCAGGCTGCTGCGGCCACGGATGCCAGTATGGCCATAGCAGCGCGCCGCTGAAAGTAGCATGGGCATTGAGCCCCAGGTTGAACGAAGCTTTTGCGGCCTGCTTCATGGTATTTACAGCCCATTCAGTTCTAGCAGTTGGATTACCCTTCACTTCATCTGGGGCAAATGAATCAAACAATTGATCGTAAGCCGGATGAACGGCTACAAGTTGGCCTTGCAAGTGCGTGCTAAGTTCGGTTATTTCAAGCCCGTAAGAACCAATCAGCCCTTTCAACTCATCGGCATAGGTTTTGCTTTCTGCTGCAAGCGGAAGGTTGATGCAGCGGGCATCCCAGGTAGGTATCTGAACGCCTTTAAACCCAAGCCCTGCCGCCCATTCACATATATTTTCAAGGGTATTGAAAGGTGCTTTATCACCCATAAATTGAGCAAGAAAAATACCGGGGCCTTTAATGGTAGTCATGGAAAAAATTGGTTAAATAATTGAATTAAGTGAATAAGCAAATGAGTGAATGTGGCAATATTTGGTAATTGGTATGTTGTAGTTAGTTAGTACCTGGTCGCTTTTTTCATTTTTCATACTGTGCATTTCGTACCTCGTATTTCAAATTTCGTACTTCGTATTTTGTATTTTTCAAACTCCTGCCCCACTCTCACCCCAAATCGTAAATCTCAAATTGTAAATATATGATCATTCTCCTCCCATTAAATCCTCCATATTCCTGCGCTGCTTTTTATCCGGCCTTCCTGTTTTACTCAGTCTTTTTCCTGTATTGAAAGATGGGGCCTGGAAATCGGCGGCTTGCAGCAATTCCGGGGGCGTCATGTCTTCGTAATGCTTGATCGCTTCGGGGTAAGCAGCCCTGTTATGCAAAAGCCCGGTCACCTTAATGATCCATTTCCTCGCTTCTGTTCTAAGTTCATACTGATCCTGCAACTTTACGGTACGCGAAGCTTTAACAGGTTCTCCGTTCATTTTCACCCGTCCCTTATCGCAGGCTTCGGCTGCCTGGCTCCGGGTTTTAAACAGGCGGATACTCCATAAATATTTATCCAACCTCAGCTTTTCGCCTTCCTTGTTCATACATGCAAAAGTAAGCACTTATCTTCGCCGATACAGTATTCAGGCAACCGGTATGAATGTACGCATCAGGCAGGCTATAATAGCAGATCCACGCTCGCAATGGAACGGGCAACAAGCAGATATTTTAATCGAAAACGGTCGGATTACAGCAATCGGGCCAAATTTGGAAACCGAAACTGATTCAACCATTGACCTTCCCAACCTTGTGGTTTCACCGGGTTTCACCGATATTTTCAGCCATTTTAACGACCCCGGCCAGGAGCATAAGGAAACACTTGAAACAGGTGCAGCAGCAGCAAAAGCCGGCGGTTATACCCGCATCCTGGTGCTTCCCAATACCAAACCAACTATCCACAGCAAAAGCCAGGTTGAATATATTGTTCAAAAAAGTAAAGAACTGCCGGTAGAAATCCTCCCGATTGGGGCCATAAGCCAGCATTGCGAAGGCAAAGACCTGGCCGAAATGCACGATATGCACCTCAGCGGCGCTGTAGCCTTTAGCGATGGCCTTCACCCTGTTCAGAACAGCCAGGTGCTGCTAAAGGCACTGCAATATGTAAAAACTTTTGGAGGAACCGTTATCAATATACCCGACGAGCAGAATCTCAGCCGGACCGGTTTGGTAAACGAGGGCATCATCAGCACAAGACTTGGTTTACCCGGCAAACCCGCACTTGCAGAAACTTTAATGCTTGCAAGGGATATTGAACTGCTCAGGTACACGGGCAGCAAATTGCATGTTACCGGCATTTCTACCACCGCTTCAGTAGCATTGGTGCGCAGGGCAAAAGCAGAAGGGCTCAGCCTTACCTGCAGCGTTACCCCCTACCATCTTTGGTTTAATGACGATGACCTGGTGGAATACGATACAAACCTGAAAGTAAATCCTCCTCTGCGCACCCCTGCCGATGTGGAAGCGCTAAGGGCAGCGGTTTTAGACGGAACGATTGACTGTATTGCCAGCCACCACCAGCCGCATGAATGGGATAGCAAGATTTGCGAATTTGAATATGCCAAATACGGCATGGAAGGGTTGGAAACTTGTTTTGCAGCCACCGCTACAGCCTTGCCCGATCTTTCAAATGAAAAACTATCAACCTTGTTCGCTATCAATCCGGCAACTATTTTTGGGCTTCCATTGCCTGTAATTGAAGCAGGAAACCTGGCCAACCTGACCATTTTCCAAAAAAATGACGGCATTGTTTTTGATAAAAAGGATATTCGCTCCAAATCTGCGAATAATGCTTTCATTGGAACAGCATTCAAGATTGTAATAATTGCCGCTTTTTGAAACTAATATTTTTAAAAACTAATCTTTTATGGAAAAAAAAATGCTTTCACCTCTCAACAAAGGATTAATCCTAAGTTTAATTTTAATCGCCATTTCAGTTGTTACATATGTGGCAATCCCCGATATGGAAAAACAGCAAAAATTCGGTTGGATTAATTATGTAATTATAATAGGCGGGCTAATTTGGGCTTGTATTACTTATTCAAAAGATATGAACCACAATGTAACTTTTGGAAATGTTTTTGCCCATGGATTTAAAGTTACTGCTATTTTCACATGTATTACTTTGGTTTATACTATTTTGGCTGCAACCCTTATTTTCCCGGAAATGAAGGATAAGGCATTGGAAGTAGCAAGAAAACAAATGGAATCAAATGACCAATTGAATGAAGCCAGCATTGATCAGGCGCTTGAAATGACCCAAAAATTCTTTTTTCCATTTTTAATTGCCGGCGTGGTTGTGGGATCTCTCATTATTGGGTGTATTGGCTCGCTTATAGGCGCTGCTATTGCCAAAAAGAACCCCCACCCAACCCCATTTGAATCGGATAACCTTTCATGAACCTATCGATTGTAATACCCCTGCTGAATGAAGCAGAATCACTTCCGGAACTTGCGGCATGGATAACCCGTGTGTGCGATGGGCAAGGATATGAATGGGAGATCATTTTTGTGGATGACGGCAGTACCGATGAAAGCTGGGAAGTTATCTGCCGTTTGCGTCAATCAAATTCGCAGATAAAGGGGATCAGATTCCAGCGTAATTACGGAAAAAGCGCCGCGCTCAATGAGGCTTTCCGCGAAGCAACCGGCGAGGTGGTGATTACCATGGACGCCGACCTGCAAGACAGTCCCGACGAAATTCCCGCGCTTTTCAGGATGATAAAGGATGAAAACTGGGATATTGTAAGTGGCTGGAAGAAAAAGCGTTACGATAATACACTTACTAAAAATATTCCTTCCAAACTGTTTAATGCCGCCACCCGAAGCGTTAGCGGCATAAAGCTCCACGATTTCAACTGCGGGTTAAAAGCCTACCGCGGCAAGGTTACCAAAACCATTGAAGTGTATGGCGAAATGCACAGGTATATACCGGTGATTGCCAAATGGCAGGGCTTTAAAAAAATAACCGAAAAGGTTGTTGAACACCGAGCCCGAAAATATGGCATTAGCAAATTTGGGTGGGAGCGCTTTGTAAATGGCTTTCTCGACCTTGCATCCATCACTTTTGTGGGGAAATTCGGCAAGCGGCCTATGCACTTTTTCGGGCTTTGGGGCACGCTGATGTTTATGCTTGGTTTTGGCATCAGCGCCTTTTTAATAATAAATAAGGTAATAGACCCCAAATATTACCTCACTTCCAAACCGCTATTTTACATCGCGCTGGTATTGGCCATTGTAGGGGTGCAGCTTTTCCTGGCGGGCTTTCTGGCCGAACTTATTGCGCGGAATTCCCCCGAGAAGAACAGTTATGGGATTGATGAAAAGCTAGGGTTATGAAAATTGTTATCGTTGGCCCCGCGCACCCATTGCGCCCCGGCGGCATCACCACTTTCAATGAAAGGCTTTGCCGGGCATTTAATGAAACCGGGCATGATTGTTCCATCTGGTCCTTTTCGCTTCAATACCCCTCCTTCCTGTTTCCCGGAAGCAGCCAGTTTACCGATGCCCCAGCCCCTGAAGGCATTAAAATCCGCACGCTGATCAATTCGGTAAACCCATTGAATTGGTGGAAAGTTGGCCGCATGCTGAAAAAGGAAAAGCCCGACCTGGTTGTAGTTCGCTACTGGATCCCTTTTATGGGTGCCTGCCTTGGCTCAATACTCAGGATTGCAAAAGCCAACCGGCATACCAGGGTGGTTTGCATTGCAGATAATGTTATCCCCCATGAAAAAAGACCGGGCGATAAACAACTAACCACATGGTTTATCAGCCCTGTGGATGCTTTTGTGGTGATGAGCGAACAGGTGATGAATGACCTGCGCAGCTTTACCCAAAAAACCGCCCGGCTAATGCCCCACCCCCTGTATGATAATTTTGGGGGAAAAATAGGAAAGGATGAAGCCCGGAATGGGCTCTTACAAAATTTTGGAATAACCATTGATAACAATACCCCTTTGCTGGTTTTCTTTGGGTTGATCAGGCAGTACAAGGGGCTCGATCTTTTGCTGAATGCTTTGCCACTTACCCAAAATAAAGCAGTTAAGTTGTTGGTAGCAGGTGAGTTTTACGAAGATAAAAAGCCCTACCTCCACCAGGTTGAGCAAAATAATTTAGCCGGAAGGGTCATTTTGCATGCTTCCTTTATTAATGAGGCAGATGTAAAATATTTCATTTGTGCGGGTGATTGTATTATTCAACCCTACCGGAGCGCCACGCAAAGCGGGGTTACCCCTGTAGCCTACCATTTTGAGGTACCTATGATTGTGACAAATGTAGGTGGGCTACCCCAAATGGTCCCCGATGGCGTTGCCGGATTGGTTTGCGAAGCAGATAGTCAATCGATTGCAGAGGCTATTGATGAATTCTTTTCCATGGGGCCAACCACTTTTACCAAAGGCTTATTGGCTGAAAAACAAAAACTTAGCTGGCAGGCTTTTACTACCGGCATCCTGCAGATGGCCGATACCCTGTAGCTTTGCAGGGATTTTTTCAACCTAATAAATATGCAATCCACCATAAAAGAATTATTTGCTGCTTCTGTTCAAACCAAACAGGCGGTGCTGGAAGACCAAGTACTGATCGGGAAAGTGGCTGATGCTGCAAAAACCATCCAAACCGCTTTTGAAGCCGGTCACCGCGTGTATTTCTGTGGAAACGGCGGCAGCGCTGCCGATGCGCAGCACCTTGCCGCCGAATTCAGCGGGCCCTTTTACAACCGTGGACGCCGTGCTTTACCTGCCGATGCGCTCCATTGCAATACCAGCTACCTGACCGCCGCCGCCAACGATTTTGACTTTAGCGAAGTGTATGCCCGGTTGGTGGAAGGTACCATGCAACAAGGCGATATCCTCGTAGGGCTCAGCACAAGCGGCAATTCGGCCAATGTGGTGAAAGCTTTTGAAGCCGCCCGCAAAAAAAATATTACCACCATTGGCATGACCGGGCAATCGGGTGGAAAAATGGTTGAACTATCGGATATACTGCTGAATGTGCCATCCACCATTACTCCCCGCATTCAGGAAGTGCACATGCTGATGGGGCATATTATTTGCGAACTGGTTGAAAAAGAATTGTTCGGCTAATCCTTCACACTTATCTCATGTTGCAATTTGATAATAGCTGGACATTATTTCTCGACAGGGATGGGGTAATAAACTTTGAAAAGGAAAATGATTATATCCATACCCTGGACGAATTCAGGTTTTATCCCGGGGCGCCTGAAGCCATTGCCGAACTCAGTCATTTTTTTCGTTTTGTAATTGTGGTTACCAATCAAAAAGGAATTGGCAAAGGTGTGACCCTCGAATCTGATGTAAAGAAAATGCACGAACACATGGTTGGAAAGATCGTGTTGGAAGGCGGAAGGATAGATGCCATTTACTACTGCCCCGATACCAATGATGACAGCCCCTGCCGCAAACCTAATCCGGGAATGGCTTTCGAGGCCAAGAAGAATTTCAATGCAATTGATCTTTCAAAAAGCCTGATGGTGGGTAATAATATCAGCGACCTGAAATTTGGCCGGAATGCGGGTATGAAAACAGCCTTTTTAAGAACCACTAAACCTGGTATTCAAATCCCCGAAGGGCTCTGCGATATAGAATCCTCCGGTTTACCAGAGCTTGCCCAAATTTTGGCTAAGCATTTTGTGGATTGTTAAAATATAGGAGTCCTATCAGTCGTTCCTGCTACCGGAGGTAACTTGCAACCGATAATGAAACAAATAATTACACTTTTCCTTTTAATAACGAGTTTTTTAGTTGGCAGCTTTTTTGAAGTATCAGCTCAAAGAATTTCAAAAACCGACCTCTCCTATCTTGCTAAACTAAACGATTCTTTAGGCAAACAGGGTGCACTGGTATTGGATGAGCTTCATCCAAGGGACAGGTTAAGGGCCGATAGCCTTTTTACCCGGATGCTGGTGCGAGGGATGCTGGTTCCCAATTCTTTTTATTTTCCTTTTGATTCGGTTGTTACAGCCCCTATTCTATATCCTCCCGATAGCAGTTTCAGGCTGATTACATGGCACCTGACCCTCAATGATGCCGATTACCGGCAAAAAGGGGTTTTACAGGTAAATACCAGGGATGGCTCACCAAAATTCTTCCCGTTGTTTGATGTGTCGGACTATTCAGATGAACCGATGGACAGCGTGCGCGACAACAGGAATTGGATTGGCGCTATTTATTATAAAATCATCGCACATGAGTGGCGGGGACAAAAATCATACACGCTGATTGGCTACGATGAAAACAACAGTGTAACCACCCGTAAATGGGTGGATGTACTTACGTTTAATGAAAACGGAGAACCTCGGTTCGGGGGCAATTTTTTCCGGGTTCCATACGATTCCACTTTTACCCCTGGCAGCCAGCGCTATTTGGTTGAATACAAATCAGGCTCAAGGGTCAGGCTGAACTATGATGAGGATGAAAAAATGATCATTATGGATTACCTGATCAGCGAAACGGGCGAACGCGAAAAGAAATATACCCTGGTTCCCGGTGGGGATTACAGCGGGCTGGTTTGGAAAAACGGCGCCTGGGAATATATTCCACGGCTTGATGTAGAAATGAGGGGTGATGGAAATGAACCTCATCCTGCGCTGATATTGAATGCCGATGGAACCGCCAATGAAGAAACCCTTCAGAAGCAATCTGATAAAAACATGAAAAAGGCAGAAGCAGCAAAGAAGTCGCAAAAGCCGGCTGCTAAACCTGCGAAAAAGACCGGGGGATAACAAAAAGGCCTGCTCTTTTTTTAACCGGTATAACAAGCTTTGCTATACCGGCAGGTTCCATCCCATCCATTGCTTACATTGCATCTATCGCGGGCATGGTACCCTATTTCAATATAATCGCCCCAAGCGCAGGAAGCTGCAAGGTTAGCTCATATCGTTTCTGTTTTTTATCAACCAGCTTTGCCGGAATTTTGGGATTGAACACATCCCCGGTTCCCCAATACTGCTTAAGATCGGTATTCATTATCTCTTTCCATTTAGATTTTCCATTCACATACACCGGGAAATCGTGCCTTACTGCGGGCGTTAGGTTCAACACTACCAGTATATCATCTTCAGGTTTGTTTCCTTTTCTTTTATAAGCAATTACACATTCCGCTCTCCTGTTCATTTCCACCCATTCAAATCCTCCCTGTTCAAATTGCAGTTCATAAAGCGCAGGCTCTTTTTTAGCAAGATGCAAAAGGTCGCGCACACAATCCTTCAATAATTTATGGCAATCATATTCCAGCAACTCCCATTGCAATTCAGTTTTGTGGTTCCATTCGCCGGTAGCGCCAAATTCGCTGCCCATAAAAAGCAGCTTACCACCCGGATGGGTAAACATATAGGCATACAGCAATCTTAAGTTGGCAAACTTTTGCCATTCATCGCCGGGCATTTTGTACAGCATCGGGCTTTTACCATGTACAACTTCATCGTGGCTTATGGGCAGCATAAAGTTTTCGTCATAGTAATACATCATGCTGAACGAAAACTGGTCCTGGTGGAACTGCCTGAAAATAGGATCGCGCTTAAAATACTTGAGGGTATCATGCATCCAGCCCATCATCCATTTCATGCCAAAACCAAGCCCGTCGGAAAAAGTGGGGGTGGTAACACCGGGCCAGTCAGTGGCTTCCTCGGCAATGGTTTGCGTATCGGGAAAATCACGGAAAACCATTTCGTTCATTTCCTTGATGAAAGCAATAGCTTCAATGTTTCCATCCCCGCCAAACTCATTCGGCTCCCATTGCCCTTCGTTGCGACTGTAGTTCAGTTTCAGCATACTGCTAACGGCGTCAACCCGTATGCCGTCAATATGATATTTATCAAACCAAATACGGGCCGAACTAATGAGGAAACTTTTTACTTCGTTGCGTTTATAATTGAAAATATAGCTGTTCCAGTCGGGATGAAAACCTTTGCGCATATCGCCATATTCGTAAGTATGCGTACCATCAAACATGTACAATCCATGAATATCGTAGGGAAAATGTGATGGGACCCAATCGAGTATTACCCCTACCCCGGCCTGGTGAAAAGCATCCACCATCGCCATAAATTCTTCGGGCGTTCCAAACCTTGAAGTAGGTGCAAAATAACCCGTACCCTGGTAGCCCCAGCTTCCGTCATAGGGGTGTTCCATTACCGGCATCAGCTCAATATGGGTAAAACCCATTTCCTTTACATAAGGCACAAGCCTTTCGGTTATCTGCGCATAAGTGTTGTAGCTTTCCTCATCATATTTATCGGGCCGCATCCAACTGGCCAAATGAACTTCATACACATTCCAGGGGGCTTTCAGCGAATTATAGGCCCCACGATGCTTCATCCAGCTTTCATCCTTCCAACAATACTGTTCAATATCCCAGGTAATGCTTGCGGTTTGCGGGCGTTTTTCCCAATACCAGGCATAAGGATCGCCTTTATCAAGCTTTATATCCTGGTAACCAACCACATGGTATTTATAGGCTTCCCCTTTTGGTATGGCAGGAATAAAACCTTCCCATATACCGCTTTTATCAAGCCTGGGCTTTAGCTCATGCACGTGTGGCTGCCAGTTGTTAAATGCCCCGATAACGCTTACCGAACTGGCATTGGGTGCCCAAACGGCAAAATAATAACCGTCACGGTCGAGTACCGTCATGGGATGGCTTCCAAATAATTCATAAGCCCGGTACAAAGTGCCCTGGTGGTAATTCTGAAGGTCTTCCGGGGTGAACCTTGAATAGTTCCAAACCGGTTGTGTGGTATCAACAAAATGAATTTGTTCATACGGAATATGGGATGCTGGCATGGCGACCATGTGTTCCTGTGGGGGAACTTCCTTTTTGGATGATTTTTTGTGCGCAGTAATATGCTGCGTAACCGCTGATCTTTCTGGCGCCGGCTTGCCGACAGCCCTTTTCACAGCCTGTTTTACTTTTTTAGAAGGTGCGGCTTTTTTAACCGCTGTTTCTTTACCCATATAGCAATTGGTTTGCGACAACAAATTAAGCGGTAATTCGGTACCTGTACAATTTAATTAATGGCCTGCCTGAATATTTACCGGCGCACTATTTTCCATCCATGCTCCGGAAGTTTTTTTACCATCCCCCTCAGCTTGCCAATCAACAAGTTTTCCAATAAAAAAACCGGTATCAGCTATTAGCCAATACCGGTTTTCTATTTTGATTATGGTTATCAATACACCCTTTTATCCAAATGCTCACTCAATTTAAGCATATCTACCCCATCTGTCCACCAATCCGGAGCTTTTAAACCTTTCAGGTGATAATCAAAAAATTCCATCATCCTGACCGAATAGTCCTTCCTGTTTTCCAGCTTGCCCAAACCGTGGTTTTCACCCTTATACTGCACCAGCACAACCGGTTTTTTCAAACGGCGTAAAGCATTATAATATTCAATCCCCTGCGTAAAATCAACTGCTCCATCCTTATCGTTGTGCAGCATCAGTAATGGGGTTGTTACTTTTTTAACATGGTACACAGGTGAATTGCGGAGGTATGAATCCCAGTTTTCCCATGGGGCGCCTTTAAACCTGCCTTGCGATGCTTCGAAAATGCTCATATTTCCATTGCCGCTATTCCAGTAAATAAGGTCGTACATGCTAACCATATTGGTCAGCGGAGCGCCCGCCGCAGCCGCTTTAAACATGGAGGTTTGGGTAATCAGGAAAGCAGTTTGGTAACCGCCCCAGCTATGGCCATGGATACCGATTTTTTCCTCATCAATAACGCCGGTTTTGATTGCCTCTTTTACCGCAGGCAACACACACCATACAGCACTCATGCCGGGATCATCCATTTTATATACAATATCCGGGATAAAAACAGCGTATCCGTTACTGGTGTACATAGTTGGATTCCAGCCGGTTCCGCTAAAACCGGGGTTACTCCAGTTATGCAGGGTCTGGCTCAGTTTTTCGTAGTAATACACCAGGGTCGGGTATTTTTTACCTTCTTCATAGTTGGCAGGAAGGAATAATGCTCCCTGCAAGCTATCGCCCTTATCACTTACATAATTCACAAGGCGAACGCCCTTGCTCCAGGTGTATTTTCCTGCATCAGGTGCATTTTTGGTTACTTGCTTAGCATCTGTAAGCAAGGTGCTTACTGTAGTAAAATATTCCGTAGGCTTTGTAAATGTTTCACGGCTAAAAATATATAAGTCGGCCTTAGTGGCTTTGCTAAGCCTGCCTACAGATACATCTTCCCAAACAAGTGGTTGAACCCCAGGTTTCAGACCGGTTTTGCCGGATGATTGGATCAGTCCAATACCACTCTTCTTTGTTTTTTCGCCATACATGCGCACATATACCGGTTTGGAAAGATCTATACCCTTTTCCTCCTCATCCAATACAAACCGCATTTGGTACCTTATCCCGCTTTGTTGTCCATTTTGTGTGAGATTAACAGCCTTATCCTTGCCGTTTACAGGCACCTGCCAAATATCCCAGAGGTCGCGTATTAATACATTACGGCTATCATTGCTCCAATCAATCACCCCGGTCAATGGTTTCACCACATTATGGTCATCATCTGTATTTACAAATGAGGTTGGTATGGCAGCAGTAATGTTGGTATGGGTTTTGGCAACTATATCATAAACATAATAATGCCCGTCTTTGCCATAAATTAATTTCAACCCATCAGGCGAAGAGCGTGGATAGGACGTAAATGAAGGCAGGTAAAAATTCTCCATCAATTTCTCCGCTTTTCCTGTATTCAGGTCCACCAGGAAAATATCCTGGTAGTTTTGGCCATCGAGGTTAATGTCGAGCTCATATTGACTTATATCGGTAGCAACGGCATAATGCTGTTTAGGCATCACTGAGAGAGAACGCACCGAACTGTCATTCAATTGAACAAATTTCGAGCTTCGGGTATCATACATGCCCCAATAAAAGAAATTTTTATCCTGTTGCTGCAATACCTGCTGGCGTGCCTGCAAGCGCTTGTCTTTCCAATGCCAGATGGTCATATCAGGTTTAACAGTATCTATTCTTTCAGCAGCAGGAGCCTTGGGGTCAAGTTTGGCAATAGCCTTCTGCATATCTGCAACCGATTTAATAGAGGTATCTGATTTTAATTTGGCAAGTTTATCCATGTCTGCTTTTTGAAGCGAATCCTTGTCAACCGGCTTTGCCTCTTTCTTTTTTTCAGGTTCTTTTTTTACCAATTCAAGGTCATGAATGCCAAAAAGAAACCTGGTCAGGTCTTCCGTCCAGATCGGGCTTCTATTGGGACTGATGGTTTTTCCTTTGGGAAATGCCAGTGAATCCTTTTTAGGGTCATACACCACAACGGTAGGAATGGCGCCGAGGTTTTTCACCCCAACCACTTTACCATGATCCTGTTTGTATTTTTCATCCTTCACCATTTTCAAAGCGATAAAAGCATCGCCGGCTTCAGTCCAGTTGAGGGATTGATAGGTTGCCTTGTCGCTTTCAATTATGCTGGTTTGCTTGGCAGCTATATTATAAAGCTGAATACCATTGCCTGCCTGGTTAGCAGCATTAATGGTGAGTGCCAGCCATGCACCTGATTTATTAAATTTGAACTCGTTGATATTGCCCATGTTCTGGTTCTTGCCCGTAGAAAGCTCAATCAATAAAAAGTCGCCGCCTTTAGCCCCGGCGCCTCCGGCCGACGGACCCGCAGCCCTGTCCTTAGCCATTAACAACCCCAGATGGCTGGAAGCGTTACCATTAAATTCATAGGCAGCAACTTTTTCGTATTCGGTCTTTTTATCCTTTACCAGGTCAAGTACAATCAGTTTGTCAAATACCTGGCGGCCACCGGTTTTGGCCGCAGCCTTTTGGTCCTTGTTTTTGGCTGCTTCTTTAAATGCAAACCATTTTCCATCCTTACTGAACTGCATGGAAGGAAAAATTGCGCCTCCAACCGGAAATTTTTTCAAAGTCGTATCTCCTATTCTTTGAAGGAATAATTCGCCATCACCATCTACGGGTACAATAGCGTAAGCTGCCCACTTCCCATCAGGACTCAACAAAACGCCACTCGGCGAAATAGATTTCCAACCGCTCACATCCTTCCAACTGATTGGGCGAGGAGTTGTTTGGGCAAAACTCCCAAATGGAATGGAAAAGAAAATAAAGGCCGTAACAAGCCCTTTTACCAATAACAGTCGTTTCATAAATTTATTTTTCGAATAAGAAAGTGCTCAAAATAGATGATTTCATTCAAACTGAAATTAATATCAACGATTTTCAGAATTCTTATCCGGATTGAACAAGAGCCATAAATTATCCAATTAATTGATCAAACGATTTTCCATATGAGCCTAAATCCAGTGTAATATGGCAACTCCAACAAATTGAAGGCCTTGAGGCTATTATCTTCTTGATTGTACGAGGAAGAACCTTTCCGAAC
>CAYUGH010000082.1:9738-20535 GCA_964444195.1 uncultured Chitinophagaceae bacterium | reverse complement strand
CCCCGACCGGTTTTGGTCAACTGTTCAGCCCCGAACGTTCGGGGTTCGGCGGCGGGTCTGATGGTCAGCGAAGTAAGCGGGCGCTTCCACTCAATTTCATTCTCGGCAGGGTTTCATTCTGCATTTTGTATTTATTTGGCGCGCACGCTGATAGATATCCGCCGGTCTTTTTTGCGGTTTTCCTCGGAGGCAGTGGCAGCATGTTGTGCATATTGCGAGCCATACCCTTCGGCGCCGGTTAGCTGACCGGCAACGCCAAGTTTTTCGAGCGCGCTAAAAACTGCCTTCGCCCGGTTGGTAGAAATCTTCAGGTTCTCGGCTTCATCTTCAAGCTTATCAGTATATCCCCCAATTTTTATTTTCACATTCGGGTACGCCTTTAGTATCCGGGCAATATCTTCCAATTCACTCATGCTTTCAGGCAGTATTTTATCTGTCTCGAATTCAAAGTTCAAATCATTAAAATTGAACCAGTTATCTTTTACCGGTTTAGCATTAGGGTCCTGGATGAATTCGAGTAACATGGCTTCGATACTGCCTTCGTGTGTGTTCAGTTTTTCACCTCCAGGCAGTTCGATTGTCAATGGGATTTTACCTGAAACCTGGCCTGAATCCACCGTTTGAACGATATCCTCCACAGGCGTTTCAGCAACTTTTTCGGGCTGACCTGTACAACCCGGAAAACCAATAAGGGCAACTACAAAAAAGAAGGGGCCAATCACCCAAAACCACTTCCCGTGCATGGGCTTATGATTGATTGCTAAGGGAGAAACATCCTGGAAACCCACCGATGCATAAGGCATAAATAAAAATTATACTATAAAATATAAAAATAAAAAAGACCGTCGAAAACCGACAGTCTTTGTTTAATTATCTTAACCAGAACAATATTATTTTTTCTTTGCCTTCGGTGCAAAAACGGCGATCATCCGCTTGCCTTCCATTTTAGGCATGCTTTCGAGGGTACCCACTTCGGCAAGCCTTTCAGCAAATTTCAGCAGGAGCACTTCGCCCCTGTCCTGGAACATAATGGCACGGCCCCTGAATTGAACGTAACATTTCACTTTATCCCCTTCCTTCAGGAACCTTTCGGCATGCTTTGACTTAAAGTCAAAATCATGGTCATCGGTACCGGGGGTAAAACGAATTTCCTTCACCTCGCTTTGCTTGGCATTGGCTTTCATTTCCTTTTCCTTCTTCTTCTTCTCGTAAAGGAACTTTTTATAGTCAATTACTTTTACAACAGGCGGGTCTGCATTCGGTGAAATTTCTACCAGGTCAAGTTCTAAGCCCTGTGCAATACGCAATGCGTCCTGCGTGGGGTAAACGCCCGGCTCAATATTATCGCCTACTAACCGTACCTGGGGAACTCTGATGCGCTCGTTAATCCGGTGTTCCGGTTCAACCTGCCTGAATCTCGGGTTAAAACCCGGTTTTTTTCTTGGGGGAAATGCCATTAAACTTATTTAATTATCAATTGGGTTATTGCACGAAAGTAGTAATTTGTTACAAAAAAATATTATTCATCATCACGGCGCGTGGAAATCTCGTGCTTCAGTTTGGAAATAGCATCCTCAATAGGTAGTGTGCCGAGATCGCCCTTACCCTGCCTGCGCAACGCAACCTGGCCTAATTCCATCTCTTTTTCACCCACCACCATCATATAACTGGCGCGTTGCAGCTCGGCTTCACGTATCTTTTTACCGATCTTTTCATTCCGGTCATCTACTTCTGCACGGATGCCTGCTTTTTTCAATTGTTTGGCCACCGACTTCGCATAATCACCATATTTATCGCTGATGGGAAGCACTTTTACTTGCCTGGGGTTTAACCAAAGCGGGAATTTGCCGGCATAATGTTCCAGTAAAAACCCAATGAAACGCTCATGGGTGCCCAATGGCGCACGGTGAATAATAAGCGGAATTTCGGCTTCATTGCTGGCATTGGTAAAGCTCAGCTTAAAACGCCTGCCCTGTGCAAAATCTACCTGGTTGGTAGCCAGCGTAAACTCGCGTCCGATGGTGCTCCAAATCTGCACATCAATTTTAGGCCCATAAAATGCCCCTTCATCGGCCACTTCTACAAAAGGAATATTGCTTTCAATCAACACCTGCCTTACCATGGCTTCGGTTTCAAGCCACAATTCGGGTTCATCAATGTACTTTTTCCCAAGTTTTGCCGGATCGTGCAGGCTGAGCCGCATGACGTATTTATCAATGCCGAATATTTCAAAGTATTTAAGGTACATTTCATTAACCGCCCTGAACTCATCGGCAAACTGCTCGCGGGTACAATAAATATGGGCATCGTTCATGTGCAGGCAACGTACCCGCATCAGGCCAAATAGCTCACCACTTTGCTCGTACCGGTAACAGGTTCCGTACTCGGCAAGGCGCAACGGAAGGTCTTTATAACTCCTGTGTTCCGCATCAAAAATCTTGTGGTGATGCGGGCAATTCATGGCTTTCAGGTAATATTTTACCCCTTCCAGTTCCATTGGCGGGTACATGCTTTCCTGGTAATATGGCAGGTGGCCGCTGGTGATGTACAGGTTTTCTTTGGCAATATGCGGAGTTACCACCCTTTTATAATCAGCGTCTTCCTCGGTTTCCTTGGCCAGTTTTTCCAGTTCTTCAATTACTACTGCGCCATTTGGCATCCATAAAGCAAGCCCGGGGCCCACATCATCGTCAAAACAAAAAATACCCATTTCCTTTCCCAGCTTGCGGTGATCGCGCTTTTTGGCTTCTTCCAGCAGCGCCAGGTATTCGTCAAGCTCTTTCTGGCTGGGGAAAGTTACCCCGTACACACGGGTAAGCATCTTGTTTTTTTCATCGCCTTTCCAGTAAGCGCCGGCAATGCCGGTAAGCTTTATAGCTTTTATCAGCCCGGTATTGGGTATATGCGGTCCGCGGCAGAGATCGGTAAAATTACCCTGCGTATAAAAGGTAATCTGCCCGTCCTGCAGGTTCTGCAGCAGGTCAAGCTTGTATTCGTCGCCTTTTTCGGTAAAATACTGTACAGCATCCGGCTTTGAAATTTCCTTGCGGATAAAAGACGATTTGGCCGCAGCCAATTCCTTCATTTTTTTCTCAATGGCCGTCAGATCCTCTTCGGTCATTTTACGGTCGCCCAAATCCATGTCGTAGTAAAAGCCACGCTCTACCGGGGGGCCCACCCAAAATTTTACACCGGGGAAAAGCGATTCAACCGCTTCGGCCATCAGGTGCGCGCTGCTATGCCAAAAAGTATTTTTACCATCGGCATCATCCCACTTTAAAAACTGCACCGCTGCATCACCCGCAATGGGGCGCGAAATATCCCAAACCTCGCCATTTACCTTGGCTACCAATACGTTGCGCGCCAAACCTTCCGAAATGGATTTAGCTATATCATAGCCCGAAACACCCGGCGCAAAGCTCCGGCTTGCTCCATCGGGAAAACTGATCTGAATGCTCATCTTATTTTTGTCCTGTCTTAATATTTTGTAAAAGGAGTGCAAAATTAACAAACTATTACCCACGAATAACTTTCGCTTGCATCTTATACAAGTAATTTTAATTTTTGCTACGAAACAGACCTATGAAGCGACAGATCAATGGAATTTTGTTGGGAATTATTTTTTTAACTTCAATATCAACTCAGGCACAGAACCTCACAGGCATTTGGCGGGGAACTTTTTTTAATCCTACCGAAATTGCCATGGGTGGCAGCAAATATCGCTATGAGGTGCAGATTGATAATCATGGCCGCGACGCCCAGGGTGTAACCTATTCTTACCAAACAACCCGGTTTTACGGGAAAGCCTCGCTGGTTGGCGTATGGTCGCCCTCCACCAAAAACCTGGTGCTCCAGGAAGATAAGATGCTCGACCTGAAAATTACAGGCGGTGGCGACGGATGCCTGATGACCTGCTACCTGACCTATAAAAAGGAAGACGGAAAAGAATATCTTGAAGGAACCTACTCCAGCTCGAACATGAACAACAAAAACCAGAGTTGCGGCGGCGGTCGCGTTTTCCTGGAGAAAGTACCTGACACTGATTTTGAATTGGAGCCATTTTTAAAGGATAAAAAAGACGAAACCAGCGCCACCAAAGCAAAAGTAAAACCCGGGCAGGAGGATTTTTTGGTGAACAAACCACCCACTACGGCACCTGCCAAACCACCGGTAAATAAGCCCCCGGTAACAAAAACACAGCCGACCCCAAATTCGGGAAACAAGCCCCCTGCGACGGCAGTCAAACCACCCACTACGAAACCTCAATCAAATACGGCTAAAACAACGCCGGGGTCCAAACCTCCGGCAACTACGCCAAAAACGGTAACCACCCCTCCCAAAGGCGGAGACCAAACAGCCGGAACAAAACTTCCCGGCACAGTTGAACAGAAAGAACCGGATATTCCAAAAGTGGAATCGGGTGAAACGGTAAAAACAAATACCGAACCGGTGAAACCCAAACCGGCACAAATTGCACCGGCGCCGCCAGTTTTAAAAGAGCGGAAAAATGAGCTGTTTAAAACCATTACCACAAGCCAGCGCTCTATAGAGATAAGCTTTTTCGATAACGGGGAAATAGATGGCGATACCATCAGCGTATATAATAATAACCGGTTGGTGGCATCCAGGAAAGGGTTATCCGCCAAACCCGTCACCATTATAATTGACCTTACAGATGCAGATCCGCAGCAGGATATTGTTATGGTAGCTGAAAACCTTGGAAGCATTCCTCCCAACACCGCGCTGATGATTGTAAAAGCCGGGGATCAACGGTACACCCTGTACCTGAGCAGTACCGAGCAAAAAAATGCCATGGTGCGCTTTAAGTACCAGGCTGATTAAGCGGTTTTCAAGTACATTGCAAGGCAAAATAAATACTGACTAATTTGCCTGAACAATCAGATCACCCGGGTTTTAATGTATTCTTCTCCAGCAGGTTTTATGTTGCAGGAGGTTTAATAGTTGTACTATTCATTTTATCCTGGCTGTTCAACTGGAACCCTGAATTACCCAAAATAATGGTGGCTTCGCTGGGGTTGCTGGTGATGGGCGATGCGCTGGCGCTTTTTTCAAACAAAAAAGGCATTGAGGCCGAAAGAAACTTACCCGAACGGTTCAGCAATGGCGACTTGAATACGGTTGAAATTCAATTCACCAGCTACTTCCCTTTCCAAATATTTTTAAAGATTATAGAGGAATTACCGGTTCAGTTTGATATTCGTAATAACCTGTTTAAATATGCCCTTGGCCCGCAGGAATCCTCTGTTTTCAGGTACCTGGTAAAGCCGCTGGAGCGCGGAGAATACGACTTTGGCTTTTGCCAGTTATTTATTACCACCCGGATCGGGTTGGTTGTCAGGCGCATGGCTGCCGCAAGCCCGGATATTGTAAAAGTTTACCCCTCTTTTGTGCAGATGCGGAAATATGCGCTCCTTGCCCAATCGGCGCAGCAGGCTGAGGCCGGTTCAAGGCAATTGCGTAAAATTGGCCACAGCCTTGAGTTTGAGCAGATCAAGGAATACGTGGCCGGGGATGATATCCGTTCGGTGAACTGGAAAGCCACCGCGCGCAAAGCCGGATTGATGGTAAACCATTATGTAGATGAACGCAGCCAGCAGGTATATGTATTGCTTGATAAAGGAAGGCTGATGAAAATGCCTTTTAAAGACCTTACCCTGCTGGATTATGCCATTAATACAACCCTTGTTTTGTGCAATGTTTGCCTGCACAGGCAAGACAAATTCGGGCTGATGACCTTTAGCCATAAACCCGGAACGGTATTGCCCGCCCAACGAAATCCCATACAGTTGAATCATGTGCTTGAAGCATTATACCGGCAGGAAACCGATTTCCTTGAATCGGATTTTGAAAAGCTTTACCTGCAGGTGCGCACGTATGTAAAACACCGGAGCCTCCTCGTGCTTTTCACCCAGTTTGAATCCATGGGTGGTATGAAAAGACAATTGCCTTATATGAAACAATTGGCCAAACATCATTTATTGATGGTCGTTTTTTTTGAAAACACCGAGCTCACCGAATTGGCAGGAAAACCCGTGAATGACCTGGAGGGCATTTACCAGAAAACCATCGCCGAAAAGTTTGTGTACGAAAAGAAAATGATTGTAAAGGAATTACAACAAAACGGGATACTGGCAGTTTTATCGGCGCCCGAAAAACTGACGATACATTCGGTCAATAAATACCTGGAACTAAAGAGCAAACAGGCTATTTAAGGATGAACATTTGCAACTTAAAATTTTAAAAGCAACAGATTTTTTTTATGAGCACTCAACTGGATACAGGGGAAAAAATTCCTAAAAAGATCACTACCAATACGCTTCTTAAAATGAAGCATAACAGGGAAAAAATATCCATGATCACCGCCTACGATTATTCATTTGCAGGCATTATGGATGAAGCCGGGATAGATGTTATTTTGGTGGGCGACAGTGCAAGCAATGTTATGGCCGGGCACGAAACAACACTCCCCATTACGCTCGACCAAATGATTTACCATGCGCAAAGTGTGATCCGTGGCGTGAACCGTTGCCTTGTTGTGGTGGATTTGCCATTTGGCACCTACCAAAGCAACACCGACATTGCGCTGGCCTCGGCCATCCGCATCATGAAAGAGAGCGGCGCACACAGCTTAAAACTTGAGGGAGGTGAAGAAGTTGCAGACAGCATCCGGAAAATTGTTCAGGCCGGTATTCCTGTTATGGGGCATCTTGGGTTAACCCCGCAAAGCATCTACAAATTTGGTACCTACCAACTCCGGGCTAAAGAAGAAGCTGAAGCCAATAAATTGAGGCAGGACGCATTGGCTTTGCAGGAAGCAGGATGTTTTGGGATAGTGCTTGAAAAGATTCCGGCAACCCTTGCAAAAGAGGTGAGTGAAAGCCTGACTATACCAACCATAGGAATTGGAGCAGGTGCCGATTGTGACGGACAAGTGCTTGTTATGCATGATATGCTGGGTATAAATACCGAATTTAAGCCAAGGTTTTTACGGACATACCTCAACCTCCACGAACAGGTGTGCAACGCTGTAAAAAAATACATCAGCGATGTAAAATCGCGCGATTTTCCGAATGAAAATGAATCTTATTAAACATTAAAATCACAAATATTTAAATTCCAAATTCCAAAAAAACTTCGTGTATTGAGCTCAGGATTTAGAATTTGGGATTTTTAACATTGGAATTTTCAAACTATGATAATCGAACTCCGTTCCGACACTTTTACACTACCCACCCCCGGCATGAAAGAAGCGATGATGAATGCCCGCGTGGGAGATGATGTTTTTGGAGAAGACCCGAGCATAAATGAACTGGAAGCTATGGGAGCCACCATGTTTGGCATGGAAGCATCCATCTTTTGCCCGAGCGGCACTATGACAAACCAGGTTGGCATAAACATACATACCAGGCCGGGCGATGAACTGATTTGTGATGAAATGAGCCATGTGTATATTTATGAAGGTGGTGGCATTGCCTTTAACAGCGGCAGCCAGGTGAAAGCCTTAAAGGGTAACAGGGGACGGCTTACCGCTCCACAAGTTGAAGCAGCCATAAACCCCTATGATATACATAAAGCTATGACAAGGGTTGTGAGCATTGAAAATACTACCAACCGCGGAGGTGGCGCCTGCTATGATTTTAAGGATTTGGTTGCCATTAAAGAGGTTTGCAAAAAAAATGGATTGGCCTTTCACCTTGATGGCGCCAGGCTTTGGAATGCGTTGATAGCACAGCCGGAAACGGCAAAGGATTATGGAAACCTTTTTGATACAATATCGGTTTGCCTTTCCAAAGGATTAGGGGCGCCGGTTGGTAGTTTATTGTTAGGTACAAAAGAACATATCAGGCAGGCAAGACGCGTGCGTAAAAAGTTTGGAGGTGGCATGCGCCAGGCCGGGTTTCTTGCTGCGGCAGGTATTTATGCGCTTAACAACCATATTCAACGCTTGCAGGAAGACCATCAGCATGCCGCGCATATTGCATCAACACTTAAAAGTAAAAGCTGGGTGTCCGATATTTTGGGCCCCGAAACAAATATCCTGATCTTCACTGTGTCGGGTGCTTTTACCGCAGCCGGTCTTTGTTCCGAACTCGAAAAGCACAAGATCCGCAGCATGGCCATTTCGCCCACGCAGGTACGAATGGTTTTCCATTTGGATGTTACCCCCGACATGATCGGAAAAATGACGGACATCATCCATCGCCTTCCTGCATAACCATATTTTTGCGATACCAAAAAACAACCTACATATATGCCTTTCCCAAAAATTACACCTAATAAAACCAATGCCTGGCAACTGCTGAACGCACATTCATTAGAGATGCAGGATGCCCAAATGCGCCAGCTTTTTGCCGAAGACAGCAGCCGTTTTAAAAAATTTTCGCTTTGTATTGAAGACCTGGTTTTTGATTATTCAAAGAATATTATTACCACCGAAACCATGGAAATGCTTCAAGGCCTTGCAACGGAATGCGGGTTGCCCGAAGCTATCAAGGCCATGTTTTCGGGGGAGAAAATAAACGCTACTGAAAACCGGGCCGTACTGCACACTGCGCTTCGCAATTTTGGCCCGGAACCTGTTTTGGCCGATGGAAAGGATGTAATGCCTGATGTTCGGGCTGTCCTTGCACAAATGAAAGCTTTTTGCGAACAGGTCCATTCGGGTAGCTGGAAAGGATATACCGGCAAACCCATCAAATACATTGTAAATATTGGCATTGGCGGTAGCGATCTTGGCCCGGTAATGGTGACCGAAGCGCTTAAACCATATTGGGTGGAAGGCATGCAGGCTTATTTTGTGAGTAATGTGGATGGCACCCATATTGCTGAAACGCTGAAAAAAGTTACTCCGGATGAAACGCTTTTCCTGATTGCGAGCAAAACCTTTACCACGCAGGAAACCATGACCAATGCCCATACGGCACGCAACTGGTTTTTGGAACATGCTAAAGACGAGGCCATGGTTGCCAAACATTTTGCAGCGCTCAGCACCAACGAAAAAGCGGTGGTTGCATTTGGCATTGCCCCCGAAAATATGTTCGGCTTTTGGGATTGGGTTGGCGGTCGTTACAGCCTGTGGAGCGCCATCGGGCTTTCCATTGCGCTAACAATAGGATATGACAATTTTGAAGATCTCCTGAAAGGCGCTTACAATATTGACCGGCATTTTGCTACAGCACCCATGGAACAGAATATCCCGGTGATCATGGCGCTGCTTGGCATTTGGTACGTAAACTTTATGGGCGCATCCAGCGAGGCCATTTTGCCTTACGACCAATACATGCACCGGTTTGCAGCCTACTTTCAGCAGGGCAATATGGAAAGCAATGGTAAAACCACCGACCGCAATGGCAAACGTGTAACTTACCTGACCGGGCCGATCATTTGGGGCGAACCCGGCACCAATGGCCAGCATGCTTTTTACCAGCTTATCCACCAGGGCACGCAACTAATCCCCTGCGATTTTATTGCACCCGCCCAAAGCCACAATCCCATCAGCGATCACCACCAAAAACTGCTCAGCAACTTTTTTGCCCAAACCGAAGCTTTAATGAATGGTAAAACAGCCGAAGAATGCCGCGCTGAAGGCGTTGCAGAATCGCTGGTACCCTTCAAGGTTTTCGAAGGCAACCGTCCTACTAATTCAATACTGGTTAAAAAAGTTACCCCCTTTGTATTGGGTGAGCTGATCGCGCTGTACGAGCATAAAATATTTGCGCAGGGCGCCATCTGGAACATTTACAGTTTCGACCAATGGGGTGTTGAGCTTGGCAAGCAATTGGCCAATAAGATTTTACCTGAGTTGATGAACAAACAGCCCGTTTCAAGCCATGATGCTTCTACCAATGGGTTAATAAACACTTGCAAACTTTGGTGGGAATAGTTATGTGTTTGTGGTCGGCAAAGCCGACAAAATAAGATTCAGAAACTACAAGTTTCGTAAAGCGCCACAAACGTTATTCGAAGGCTCCAGCCTTCGAATTCTTATTTCGTCGCCTTTGGCGACACACCTTATAAATCAACAACCTATGCTATCCGAAGGCTCCGGCCTTCGGATTCCTATTCCGTCGCCTTTGGCGACATACTAAAACAAATAATCAATTTCCATCACCCCCTTGCCCAACACATAATTCGAAGCGCTGCTATAAATATAATGTTCGGGAACTTCTACAATACCCGCCCGAACAGGGTTTAGATGAATGTAATTCAACTTCGTCATCAGGAAATCAGGAGAGTAAATATGTTCAGGATGATTATCTCCCGTCCACAACCTATAATATTCATGGCGGTTTGAGGGCGCGGCATAATACCTGAACATGTAATCGAACCATTCTCTCCGGCTCTCTACATCTGTTTGCATGGTTTCAATGATTTTCTTACTGGTAAAGGATTTAAAATCGCGGACAATATCACTCAGGTTTTCATGTTTAGCCGTCCAGATAACATGAACGTGGTTCGTCATAATTACATAAGCGCCCAGCAATAACGCTTTATGTTGCCTGCAAAAGGAGAAACTATCCAGTAAAATATCCCTGTAAACTTTCCTGGAGAAAATATCAATCCAGCCCATAATAGAAAAGGTAAGGAAATGAGTTCCGCCCTGGTCACGGATTTTATATCCGTCAGCAAATTCATAGCTCATTGAAAAGGATTTTATCAAATAAAGCTATAAAAAAGTCGGAAGTCGGCAAAGCCGACATAATAAGATTGCGAAACTACAAGTTTCGTAAAGCGTCTTCAACGCTATTCGAAGGCTCCAGCCTTCGAATTCTTATT
>CAYUGH010000082.1:0-9638 GCA_964444195.1 uncultured Chitinophagaceae bacterium | reverse complement strand
GCCTTCGAATTCTTATTTCGTCGCTTTTAGCGACACACTAAATCCGCCTTCGAATTCTTATTCCGTCGCTTTTAGCGACACACCTTATAAATCAACAATCCGCCAAACTAATCGGTATATGCACTGCCAGCCCGCCATCAGCGGTTTCCTTATACTTGCTATTCATATCCAAAGCCGTATCCCACATGGTGCGGATGACCTTATCCAGTGAAACGACTCCAAAGTCAGGTGTACTCTGCAAAGCAAGCTGCGAAGCAGTGATGGCCTTGATGGCCCCCATCGTGTTGCGCTCAATGCAGGGAACCTGCACAAGACCGCCAATAGGGTCGCAGGTAAGACCGAGGTGATGTTCCATGGCAATTTCTGCCGCCATCAACGCTTGTTTTTGCGTGCCGCCCATGCTTTCAGTAAGCGCAGCGGCTGCCATGCTGCTGCTTACGCCAATTTCGGCCTGGCAACCGCCCATAGCTGCAGAAATGGTAGCCCCTTTTTTGAAAATGCTGCCTATCTCAGAAGCTGTCAGCAGAAAATCGAAAATTTTATCCTCCCGGTATCCATCACAAAAAACAACAAAGTACATCAATACAGCCGGAATAACCCCGGCAGCTCCATTGGTTGGCGCCGTAACCACGCGGCCAAAGGAGGCATTTTCCTCGTTTACTGCCAAGGCAAAGCAACTTACCCAATCCAAAATATATTTGAAATCACTTCCACCCGAACGAATTTGGGCAACCCATCCATCAAAATCATCATAGTGTTTACCGGCAAGCAGCTTGCTATTCAAACCAAAAGCCCGGCGCTTTACATGCAACCCACCAGGAAGTATCCCTTCTGTATGACACCCCCGGTACATACATTCCCGCATAGTCTTCCATATTCGCAGCACACCAGCCCGCGTATCGGCCTCCGGGCGAAAACTATTTTCATTTTCAAGCACCACTTCGTGAAGCGACAGCCCTGTTTTCAGGCACCAGTGCTTCAGGTCGTCAGCGGTATTGATGGGAAAAGGCAAAACGGTTTCGGTGGAAGAGGAGGCTTTTTTTTCGCCCCCCTCCTGTATAACAAATCCGCCGCCAATGGAATACCAGGTTTCGGCCAATTGGTGGCCATCATCAAGCGTTACCAAAAATTGAAGCGCATTTGGATGAAAGGGCAAGGATTCCTGGTACAAAAACTGCAGGTCTTCAGCAGGGTCAAACGTAATCAGGCTGTTACCTCCTAATGGAAGCTGTTTCATATCGTGTATGGCCGCCACATATCCGGCAATCGAATCAACGGGGATCGTTTCAGGGTCATGACAACATAGCCCCATCAATACGGCAATATCTGTTCCGTGGCCTTTACCGGTTTTGGCCAGGCTACCATACAGCAACACCTGGAGATGGGTAACATGATGGGCAATACCCTTTTCAAGTAAGCCCTGCACAAAATACCCGGCAGCCCTCCAGGGCCCCAGGGTATGGCTTGAACTGGGGCCTACCCCAATTTTGAACATATCAAAAACGGAAATTGCCTCATGTGCCATTATCAAAATTTTATGCAATATAAAAAGCAAAAAGCAGCTTCACAATAAGGAAACTGCTTTGAAAAATATTAAACCTGAAAGTCAATCAAAAGAAATCAACCAGTTCAATTTCGAAATACAAAGGCGAATTGGCCGGAATAGTGGTAGAACCCTGGCAACCATATCCAAGCGCAGACGGAACTGAAATTCTTAGTTTACCACCTTTCCCAACCAGCGGGATGGCATATTTCCAGGCATCAATCAGGTTTATAAGTACAAAACCGGTAAAGCCGGGGTTGTATTGCTCGTCAAATACAGTTCCATCCAGTAATGTTCCCTTGTATTTTACATATACTGTACTGGCCTGTAAAGGCTTGGTAGCGCTACCGGGAGCTAAAATTTCATAATAAAACCCGGTGGAATGCCTGGTAGCATTCATTCCAATGGAGGCATTAAAAGCTTCCAAACGAGCCTGTTCATTTTCAACGGGTACGGGCTTGCAGGAACTATCTTTACTGCATCCCATAAAAAAAATACCTGCCACAATTCCTACTGTCAACATTAATAACCCAAAGCGTTGTTTCATAAATCCTTTTTGGTTCTTCAATTGCTTATTTAATTCGGAAAGACTACTATTGCTTTTCTTTTGCTGCATCTTCAGCCTTTTTTAACTCTTTTTGCCTTTTCGCCATCAGTTCCTTGTACTTCTGTTCCAACTGATCGTACTGGAATTTTTTGGAAAAAATGGCAAAAAACACAGCAATAATGACCGCAGCTACATACAAAACCACCGGGTTAAACCTGCTGTTTGAAACCATATCAGCCCTTTTATACCAACCCGAATAAAAATTCATGATGATAAAAAGACCAAACAATAACCCTACAGGAAGCCCGACCGCCAACTGGTACAGCAACCTTTTTTGCCTGTGCTTTGCTTTTTCCCAGTATTCAATAAAGGAATTCTCCTTGTCGGTTAGCATCAGCCCTTAATTTGGGCTGCAAAATTAGGGTTATTGATTGCGTAATATGCCAATTGTTCAAACATCGGTTTAATTTAACAACCCCGCCCTATTGCCACACCACCCCGAATATCTAATTTTGCGCATCAATAAAAAACAACCACACGTGACATTTGAGCAAATACTGCTGCTGTATATATATCAGAATAAGAAATTATCCCTGAACCTCTTTGGAACCATTGAATTGGAGAGTGTGGTGCCGGATCCGGAAATCATCCGAAAAGAAAGGGCTATACCGGTTGATGGCTTGCATTTCACTTTTGATCCAACGGTAAAAACTGATGAGGCTTTCATCCACTTTTATGCTTCAGAAAAGGGCAAGATCCTTCCGCTCGCTATATCAGACATTGATTTGCAGCTATACCAGGCCAAGCAAATCGTAAACATCGGCAACCCTTTTGACATTACAGGCATTGGCAAGATCGTGAAGTTGGATGATGGAAAACTCGCAATCCAGCCAGGATATTTTACCATCCCCCCTGTTTCCGGCTCAGGCAGGCCTGTGGTTCTAAGAGAAAGGGCGCCCATTGCACCCTTGCCTAAAGGAGAAAGGGAGAAAAAGTCTGAAAGCCTGACCCAAAAGCAAAAGCAGATCATCTTTCTGTCGGTTTTAGGGGTTTTGGCAGTTGCCATTATCTGGGCCTTTATAAAGTTTGCGCTTCCAATGTTCCAGGATTCTACAGAAAACCTGCCTGTGGCTGTTGTAAACGCCGATACCTCAACAACCCAAACAGCGGATACCCTCTCAAAAATAGATACGAATGCCATAACCCCGCCGGCAGTGTTGGACAGCCTGGCGCTGCAACCCTGGAAAGCAATCATTGGAAGGGCATTTAGTTTAGCTGCCGCCCAAACAAGGACTGCAAAACTGAAATCTTTTGGCCATAACGTAATGATAGAAACCAGCGATTCAAGTAACTTTTTCCTGTACATTCCAATACAGGCTTCGGTTAGCGATACCACCCGCCAGCGCGATTCTTTGGCAAAGTTTTTTGCCTACCCGGTAAAAATTAAGCCTGCTGCAAATCAATAATCCAACATTTGAATGCAGAATGAAAACCGGATAATCGCCTTTTCATGAAAATGCCTGCATGATGGGTATTCTGTTTTGCGCTTTTGGTGGATGTAGCGGCCGCAGGGTTTTTACGAGCAGGCCAATGGGCGCCGCCGACCATTATGCTTACCCGTGGCTGGCGCAGTTTACTATTTCGGCCTGGGTTTCCAATCTCCCAAAATCAACTTCCGGTGCAGCTTTAGCACCTGCTGTATAACAGACTGATTCTCATCGTTTTGAATGACTGTATCGCATAGTTTCATTTTATCCTCTTCATCCATTTGTTTGTCCATTCTTGCGGCAATGCTTGCTTCATTGGTATGGTCGCGTTTTAAAATCCTTTGGATCCTTAAAGCCTTTGGAGCATACACCCCAATCACAATATCCAATTGCTTGTAAGAACCTGATTCAAAAAGAATGGCAGCTTCTTTAAGCGCATAGGGGGCATCCTGCCTTTGCATCCATTCTTCCCCATGCTTAATAACAACAGGATGAACCACTCTATTTAATTGCTGCAAAAGTTCGGGATATGCAAACGCTTTCTGTGAAATAAAGCTCCTGTTCAATACGCCCGATTGATAGGCTTTGGGGCCAAAAATGGCGATAATCCCGGCCCTTAGCTCCTCATTTTCATTCATCAGCTTTTTGGCTTCCTCGTCGGCATAATACACAGGAATATTGAGCAGCTCAAAAAAACGGGCCACCGTTGATTTGCCTGATCCCATTCCCCCGGTAATGCCTACCCGCAACATACAGTATTGCTTAAGTTATTGTTGGTGAAATTGTTCCTGGGTCAAGCTGTCCTCTTTCATGGGCTTCATCAGCGGCTCCGATTTATCCTTTTTGCCAAAAACACTCACGTTAACATAACGCTTTGGATGAAGGCGAAAATCCTGCATCAGCAGGTTCATGCTGTTTACAGCGCTGGTGAGGTTATCGTACAGTTTCCGGTCGTTCATAAGCGCGCCAAGCGTACCGGTATCACTGTTCAGTTTTTCCATGGTGCTTTTCAACGATGCCACAGTTGCATCAAGGTTTTCCACAAGCTTATGTATTTCCATTTCGGAAAGCTGTTGGCTAACTTTTTCGAGGTTTTGCGTAATGGCAGGCAGTTTTTTGGTTCCTTCATTCAGGTTGCGGCTGGTGGCTTCCATGTTTGAGATGGCGCTTGAAATGGCATTATTCTGGGCAGCAAGCATTCCGTTCAATGCCTTTGTAGTTTGCACCAGGTTTGAAGTGATCTCGGCCAGCGAGGCAATCGTGTTCCTGAGATTTGCCTGCGCATCGGCATCCAACACCCTGTTGGTATTACCAAGCAATGTGTCGAGCCCGCCAAGTGCATTGTTCAACTTGATTTGGGTGGGCCCCAACTGTTCCAGCACAGACCCTAAAAAACCACTCGAAATCTCTGTTTGAATGGTATCTCCTTTTTGAAGATAGGTAGATGCTATTCCTTTGCTTATCTCCACCACAGGCGTACTCAACAGGTTGCCCTTAATGGTAGCCCGGCTGTCTTTGGGAAGTTGAACATTTTCCGTAAGGCGGATAGTAACAATTACAGAAGTAAGCAATTCATCTGCCGGCTCGGTTTTATATACGCTTCCTATAACCAGGCCATTGCAAATAACCGGGTTTGCCGGTACCAGGCCTTCAATAGTGGTAAATTTTGCGTATAAATAGCGGCTTGATTTCATCGGGTTATTTCCCTTTAAAAAATTAAAGCCGAGAATGAGGAGAGTAATTGCAATTGCTGTGAGTGCGCCTACTTTGGTTTCGTTTGAAACTTTAAATGCCATACAGCAAATTAAAAGAAAACAAATGAATAACCCCTTCCCGAATATGGAAGGGGTTGAAAAATATTGATTACCGGGTAGCCGTAAACCGTCTAATCTGTTTTAGCATTTTGCTGGATCAGCTTTTCCGGGTTTTGCAAAACTTCACGATAGCGCCTTACCGCATTCAGGATACTTTTTGCCATTTTCTCCTGCCCTTCGGGGCTGTTCAGGTAATTTTCGTCATCGGCGTGGTCAATAAAACCGCTTTCAATAAGGATGCTTGGCATTTGGGTAGCCGTTAATACATAAATACCCGCAGCATTGGCCCAATCGCGCTGCCAAACCCCCATACTATACCGGCCGCTGCTACCAAACTCTTCTTCTACATAAGTAGCCAGGGTAAGACTTTTCTGGAAATAATATTTGGCATATTGCTGTGCCCTGATTCTCGCCTCTACAGGGTCAACCTCATCCATCACACCGGCGGCTGAGTCTGCTTCGTAATACTCTCTTACAGCCGCCGATTTACCGGCAGCAGCAATCTTCCCTTTGTAATAATCACTTGCCAGCACATAGGTTTGGGTGCCAAATATATTGGATGGCAAACGGTATCGCTCATACACGGGTACGGTCCTTGTTTTTTTGATTTTTTTGGCTTTGGAGCCTTTGCCCGATTTTACATAATAGGTTTCCTGCCGGGTGCCTACCTTCTTTTTCCCGTACCTCTGGTTTGAAGGCGACGAATTCAGGTGGATAGAGATAAACAGGTCGGCGCCGTTTTCATTGGCAAAATTGGCCCGCCATCTCAGCGCATCGTTTTTGTTCGACAAATTTCCGGGGAGGATATCGGTTTCGCGGGTCATTAAAATTTTCACATCGGGCATTTCCCTTTGCATCAGTTCGCGCAATTTCAGGCTCAATTGAAGCGCCACCATCGCCTCGCGGGAATACCGGCCTCCCGCCCCGCCGTCAATGCCACCATGCCCTGGGTCAATCACGATCGTTTTAACATCAGGGGTTTGGGCCATAATATTAACCGACCAACAGGTTGAAACAAACAAGCAAAGTATTGGTATAGTTAATTTATGCAGGATTCTATATGTCTGTAACATCTTTCTATTTTTCTTTACAATCAGGTTTTTCATAACCATTACATTCGCAGCAGATAATACCTATGATAATCAAACGGCGTGAAAATACTGCTTTTCGGTTCCCAATCCTTGCCAGCATTTTTCCACTTTTGTTTATAACGATTAGTTTGACCGCCCAGTTACCTAAAACTGATTCCATAAAGGGAAATTTAACGAATCCTTTGCGCAACGAGCCACAGGATACTACCAAAAAGAAGCCTTTAAAAGATTCTACTTATCAAAAAGTTGATACCCTCGATTTTAAAGTTTCAAGGGACAGCCTGGATGCTCCTGTACAGTATGAAGCCGCAGACAGCGGGGTGCTGGAAATTGATGCCCGCAGGTTTTTTCTTTATGGAAAAGCCTCTACCAGGTACCAATCACTCAATTTGCAGGCGGGGATCATTGAAATTGACAATGAAAATAATACAGCCAAAGCTTTTTACAAAGTTGATTCAACCGGAAAAGTAATTGAAAGGCCAAAATTAATTGATGGCGAAATGGAGTCGGAAAGTGATTCGCTGTTCTTTAACCTGAAAACCCAAAAGGGTTTATCGAAAAGCACTTATACCAAGCAGGGCGAAATGTTTGTATATGCCGAGCGCATTAAAAAATTCAGCACTACGGAATTTTTTGCCTCCAAAGGAAGGTTTACCACCTGCAACCTCGATACGCCTCACTTTGCCTTTAGGGCACAGCGGCTAAAACTGGTAAACAATAAATGGGCTTACAGCGGGTTGGCTTACCCCGAATTTGAAGCTGTTCCTATGCCGGTAGGTATCCCGTTTGGCATTTTCCCACTCTCGCATGGAAAACACTCGGGTTTGCTCCCCCCTTCATTTGTGGCCACCCAAAGCTTTGGCCTGGGGCTTGAGGGCTTGGGCTACTATAAAGTGATCAATGACTATTTCGATTTTGTGGTTCGCACCAATATTTACAGCTATGGCGGCTATACCATAAACTTTAGCCCTACCTACCGGAAACGATATAGCTACAGCGGCGGCGCCAGGTTCGATTTTCAGAATACCAAAGTGAATTTTAAGGGAGACCCCGACTATTCCAATACCAAAACCTTCAACGTATCGTGGTTTCATAATATGGATACAAAGGCAAGACCCGGCACCTCTTTTAATGTGAACCTCAATTTTGGCAGCCCCCTGTACAACCGAAGGGTACCCAACAACTCGTTGCTAAACTTTACCAACCAGGTTTCCTCAAGCGCCAATTACTCCAAAACATGGGATGACGGTAAATATAATATGAGCGTAACCGCCAACCACTCGCAAAACAACCAGACCGGTTTGTTTAATGTTAGTTTGCCCAACCTCACTTTTACCGCGAATACCCTGTATCCGTTTCAGAAAAAAGAAAGCGTGGCTGCGCCAAAATGGTATGAAAAATTTGGTATCGGGCTTAACAGCCAGATACAAAACCAGTTCTCGTTTTACGATAGCGATTCCCCGTACATAAAATATAATATCGGCCAAATTATAGATACCATGCAGTGGGGCGCACAGCACAGCATTCCTATTTCGCTGGCGCTGCCTTCGCTTGGGCCATTCCAGGTTTCTCCATCCATTTCGTACCAGGAGCGCTGGTATGGCCAGCAGGTTATCAGGCAATGGAACGATACAGCCAAAAAAGTGGATACCATTGTAAATAAAGGATTTTATACAGGGCGTGAAATTTCATTCGGGCTTGGTTTTCAAACAGCCATTTTTGGCACCCTCAATTTTAAAAAGGATGCAAAAGTGCAGGCCATACGGCATGTGATAAGACCAAACATAAGCATGAGCTATAAGCCCGACCTTGCCGGTAAAGATTATTACGAAGCCCGGATAGATACCGCAGGAAATACATATCCGTTTAGTAAATACCACGGCAGCATCATTCCGGGTTTTTCTCAAGGAAAATTTGGAGGTCTTACGTTTGGCATACAAAACAACCTGGAAATGAAGGTGAGGAACAAAAAGGACACGTCCGGAACCGAGCCACCAAAAAAAATAATGTTGATCGACAACTTCTCTTTAAACTCAGGCTATAATTTTATTGTGGATAGCTTCCAGTTATCGCCCATCAGCGTGCTGATCAGCACAAACCTTTTTCAGAAATTCAATATAACCGGCACCACCACCATTGACCCTTACCAGGTGAATAGCTACGGCCGCCGGATTGATAAATATATGTGGGAAGGCGGCAATTTTAAACTGGGCCGCATCACTACCGGAAGCCTTTCGGCCGGAACCCATTTTGAAAGTAAGAAAAAGAAGGACCCTAAAACCGGGGGCGAGGGTACTGACCCTGAAGATGAACGACAATCATTTATTACCCCCGAAGAAGAGCAACGGCAAATGGATTATATCCAGAACAACCCGGGCGAATTTGCCGATTTCAATGTTCCGTGGACAGCCGATATCTCCTACTCCTTCAACTTTTCGCAACAAGCAAAACCGGATTACAGCGGGTTTAACCTGGTAACCTACCAAAGCATTAACCTGAGGGGCGATTTTAATTTTTCGCCCAAATGGAAAATGGGGGGCAATGTGTTTTATGACATTACCACCGGCAACCTGGCCAATGTAACCATGTTTTTAACCCGCGATATGCACTGCTGGCAAATGAGCATCAACATTACCCCGATAGGGCTCTACCCGTCTTTCAATATTTCACTGTTTCCCAAATCGGGCTTGCTAAGGGACCTTAAAGTAAACCGGACGAGGACTTTTTATCAATAAGTAAATGTTTAAAGGAAGGAGTTTCGGTGAAAACCGCCATATTGTAAATATGGTGGTCCACTAAACCTTCGGTAGCCTTCCTTTTCGCGTAACTTTTGAGTTTTTTATTTTACTTGCAGCCCTTCGTCAACTTAGTCATTTTTTCTTGCCTTTGTTGAGTTGTTTATTCTCTTTTGTTATTTGAAGATAGTTTTCTGACGATACTACTTTTTGCCCGATTTTAATTTCAAGGTCTCGTCTTGCTTTACCGGAAACCGAGCCGCCTTGCTTAGCGGCTGCTTGATTCTCAACAAACCCTTTTGGATTTCTTGTCTTTACAATAGCTGTTGTTGAAGCTTCACCAAGCATTGAAAAAATCAATTCAAGGTCGTTCATATGGTCACGCAGGTTTTGACTTTTTAATCCTTTAACTTTTTTGTAT
>CAYUGH010000081.1:0-20559 GCA_964444195.1 uncultured Chitinophagaceae bacterium | reverse complement strand
CTGCTCCATGACGCCGACTGGGACCAATGGCCCGAACAGCATTGTAAAAAGATCATTGAATACCTCGAGGAAAAGCAGGTTGACCCGGAAATAATCCATGCCATTGCCAGCCACGGGCCTGCCCATTTTGGCGTAGAGCCCAAAAGCACCATGGGTAAAATGCTTTTTGCCTTTGATGAGTTGAGCGGGCTGATACATGCCTATTCGCTTATGCGCCCCGGCGGTTATGAGGGCATGGATGTAAAAGGGGTAAAAAAACGGTTGAAAGAAAAAACCTTTGCAGCCGGTGTATCGCGTGAGGAAATTGCAGACGCCTGCCGACGGGCGGCCATTGAATTAGAGGCACTGATCGAGTTTGTCATTCCACGACAAGCCACTGTAATACTTGGATAGCATTAACCTGGATGATGAATATTGAACGGAAGTATTTTTCATCTTAAAAAAACGCTAAAACCCTCTATTAACAATACTTTCAGGCATCCCGAAAATATTTATTAAATGATAAAAATCATTTGATAAATACCGCCCGGCGGCGTACCTTTATGAGGTTAAAAAAAGGAGGTAGTATGAGCAACATCACAAAGACCCCCGGTAATATGCTACGGCCATTTTTCCGGGATTTTTTCGACGTTGAAAACTTCTTCAACAAGCCTTTATTCAGCGACATGCCAAATATGCATTTCCCTGCCGTGAACATTTCAGAAACCGACAATGGGTACGATGTGGAACTGGCGGTACCCGGCTTCCAGAAAGAGGACTTTAAGATCAATGTTGAAAACGATGTGCTGACCATTTCGGCAGAAGAAAAGAAAGAAGAAACCACGGAAGATAAAAACTATTCGCGCCGCGAATACCACTATGCTTCCTTTACCCGCAGCTTCAGGCTGCCGGACAATGCAAAGGATGATGATATAAAGGCCAATTATACCGATGGCATGCTGAAACTTACGATCCCTAAAACCAACGAAGAAGTAAAAGCAACAAAGGAGATCAGGATAGATTAGAAATGGGATGAACAACGCGAAAGCTACATGGGATGCCCAATTTTAATGGATGCTTGCTGAAGGACCCCCGCCAGATTGGCGGGGGTTTTTGTATTTGGTCAAAAAACCCGGAAAACTAACGGCTGTTAGCATATCCCCTATCCATCCTATCTTCGCACCCTTACAAAACGATTTTGCTAATCCATGGATATACAATTTAACCGGAACGATGATGCTATGCGCCTTTTGCTGAGTCAGCGAAGGAAGGCGTTGGAAAAAATATACCTCGGCGGAGGCAAAAAAGCCATTGAAAAACAGCACGAAAAACAAAAACTTACCCCAAGGGAAAGATTGGATTACCTGCTTGACAAAGACAAACCATTCGTGGAAATTGGCGCATTTGCCGGGTACGATATGTACCACATTGAAGGTGGTTGCCCCGCAGGCGGAACCGTTGGCGGAATCGGCTACATCAGCGGCAGGCAATGCGTGATTGTGGCCAACGACCAAACCGTAAAAGCAGGCGCATGGTTCCCCATTACAGGCAAAAAAAACTTACGCCTGCAGGAAATTGCCATGGAAAATCACCTGCCTATTGTGTACCTCGTTGACAGCGCTGGGGTTTTTCTGCCCATGCAGGATGAAATTTTTCCCGACAAAGAACATTTTGGCCGGGTATTTCGCAACAATGCCCGCATGAGTGCCATGGGCATTACCCAGATTGCCGCTGTAATGGGCGCCTGTGTGGCCGGTGGCGCCTATTTGCCCATTATGAGCGACGAAACCCTGATGGTAACCGGCAAGGGCTCTATTTACCTCGCAGGGCCCTATTTGGTGAAAGCTGCCATCGGTGAAACGGTGGACCATGAAACCCTCGGTGGCGCCGATACCCATAATGCCATCAGCGGCATTGCCGATTACCAGTTTGAAACCGAACAGGAATGCCTCGATGAAGTAAAAAAGCTGATGGGCAAACTGGGAGCGCCCGCTTCGGCAGGTTTTAGCCGTACCTTAAGCCGTCCGCCCGCCAAAAACCCGGATGAGTTATATGGTATCTTCCCCGAAGGAAATGCCAAACCCTATGATGTTCGGGAGATCATTGACCGGGTGGTGGATGCAGATACAAACGGCGAAAGTTCATTCGATGAATTTAAAAAAGTTTATGGCAAAACCATTGTGTGTGGTTATGCCCGCATCGACGGATGGGCGGTGGGCATAGTTGCCAATCAGCGGCTGGTGGTAAAATCGGCCAAAGGCGAAATGCAAATGGGCGGTGTAATTTATAACGACAGCGCCGACAAGGCCGCCCGCTTTATTATGAACTGCAACCAAAAGAAAATTCCGCTGGTTTTTCTGCAGGATGTAACCGGTTTTATGGTGGGCAGCCGCAGCGAACATAGCGGCATCATAAAAGATGGCGCCAAACTGGTGAATGCCGTAGCCAACAGCATCGTGCCGAAAATCACCATTATTACCGGCAACAGTTACGGCGCGGGCAACTATGCCATGTGCGGCAAGGCCTACGACCCGCGGTTTATTTACGCCTGGCCAACCGCCAAAATTGCCGTAATGGGCGGCGAACAGGCAGCAAAAACCCTACTCCAGATCCAGGTAGCCAGCATGAAGGCAAAGGCCCGCCCGGATGATCCTGTCGGAAGGGGTGGTGAAGTAACCCCTGAAGAAGAACAAAAAATGCTCTCGCATATTATTGACAAATACAATGCTCAAACCTCGCCATACTATGCATCGGCAAGGCTTTGGGTGGATGAAATGATCGACCCCATGCAAACCCGGATGGTCATCAGCGAAGGGATTTCGGCGGCCAATCATGCGCCGGTGAAAGAGGATTTTCGGATGGGGGTGGTGCAGGTGTAAAAAATTACTTACAAAAAGAATTGCTTACATGCCCCCGTATTCCGCGCCTTTTTAGGTTTGCAATTTTGGAAAATACAACTAATTGAATTTCAATATAGCAATAATTGGAATTGGTGTATTCTCACCAACAGTTCCCAATCTCCGTATCCACTACTTTTACCATAGCCTTTTTACAAAGGAGATGTCGTGGTTATCCCATTCCATTATAATGAAGCATCTTTTTCAGGTAAGGCATTCTCCTCAACAACCCGAGGCAGCAGCCCCGCCTGCATGGCAAGATCAGCAAGCGAAATAGCCGTAATGGCTTCCAGCACAGGCGGTACCCGCAAAGCAATACACAAGTCGTGACGGCCCTTTACTGAAAACACCTCCTGCTCACCGGTTTCCCAGTTCAGGGTCAATTGTTCTTTGGGTGTACTGGATGTCGGCTTAATGGCGATCCTGAAAACTAGCTCGTTACCGTTGGAGATGCCACCCACTACCCCACCTGCATGATTGGTACGGGTATGGCCGCTGGCATCTTCAATCGGGTCATTATGGTCAACGCCAAACATTCTTGCAGCCTCAAAGCCTGTTCCAAATTCAATAGCCCTAACAGCCGGAATAGCAAAAGCCGCGTGGCTAATGATACTTTCTACCGAATTCCAGAATGGCTCTCCAAGTCCGACCGGCAATCCGCTTACCCGGCACTCCACAATACCGCCCACAGAATCTTTTTGGTCAATCGCTTTCTGAAGCCCGGCTTCAATATCCTTTTCACCACCTATTTCCGTGATGGTTGCTGTTACACTGATCTTATCTCCACCCGGAAGATGCTTCAACAATTTTTTGGCTACCACACCGGCGCCAACCAGGCAAACGGTGAGCCTTCCGCTGAAATGCCCGCCACCCCTGAAATCTTCGAAGCCACCGTATTTTTTATCGGCTACCCAATCGGCATGGCCGGGTCTTGGCACCGAACGCTGCTTTTCGTAATCGCCGCTGCGGGTATTCTTGTTTTCAAAAAGTATCGTCAATGGGGCGCCCGTAGTATGCTGGCGGAATACGCCGTTTTGCAGCAATGGAAAATCATCCTCCTTACGCGGTGTGGTACCTTTTTGCGTTCCACCCTTTCTCCGCTCAATATCCACTTCAAAGTCTTCGGGCCGCAGCGATAACCCGGCAGGGCATCCGTCAATAGAAACCCCAACAATTGGTCCATGTGATTCACCAAAAATGCTGACACGAAAAATATTTCCAAATGAATTCATATTTCTATTGTTTATTGTTTGGTGTTTATTGTTTATTGTTGGTTGATTACCAGGTTGTTTATCATTAAAATAATCTATTACAATAATGCCGGCTCTAACCACAAACCATAAACAATAAACAAGTAAACTACAAAACCTTCGCCTTCAATGCAGCCAGGTGTTCCCAAAAATCAGGATAAGATTTATTCACCGCATCCGCATTGCGAATCTCCACTTCAAAATCGGCGCAAAGCGCGGCTACTGCAACGGCCATGGCTATCCGGTGGTCATGATGGCTGTTGAGTTTATGGTTCATTACCCTGATGCTCCCGGTTCCCAAAACTGTCATAATATCCCCATCAAGCAGTACTTCAACATTCAGTTTATCAAACTCCTCACGAAGCGTTTCACCGCGGTCGCTTTCCTTATGCTTCAATCTTTTCAACCCCCTGATCTGCGTTGGGCCTTTACACATGGCCGCCAAAGCTACAAGCGGCGGAAAAAGATCGGGGCAGTCGGTAGCATCAAAGGTAAACCCTACCAGGTTGCTTCTTCTTATGGAAACATAATCTTCGCCCACATGCACATGCGCGCCGGCGCTCAGCAGCGCATCAATGATCTTTTTATCGGCCTGGCGGCTTTGATGGTAAATGCCGTTTACACGAACTTCTCCACCTGCCGTAGCCCCGGCCACCAATAAGAATGCGGCCCCGCTCCAATCTCCTTCCACACGGTAGCTGCGCGTCAATGCTGCTCCGTTGGCGGGCTGCCCTTCAGGAAAATAAAAAGATTCATAGTTCCTGTTTTCAGGCGCAGGCAGCCCAAATTCCTGCATCAGTTGCAGGGTCAGGTCGATATAAGGCTTGCTCTTCAGGTCTTTTACATACAATGAAACATTGGAGGCGCCTGCTGCAGAATAAGCCATCAGCAAACCGGTTAAAAACTGTGAGCTCAGCGAGCCATCCACTTCAAGATCAGCAGGTGCAAGCGGCCCCTTTACCTGCATGGGCAACCTGCCTTCGTTACTCTTTATTTCAACCGAAATTTTCGGAAGTACCTCATCAAAAAAATCCATCGGTCGCACGGCAAGGCTTCCTTCGCCCGTAATTTGCAATGGAATACCGGCCAGCGATGCAATGGGCGTAAACATCCTGATGCTTAACCCGCTTTCACCGCAATGTATGCCATCTGCTACCGGTTTCACGCCTTCGCTTTTAATGATCAGCGTTTGGCCTGCTCCCTGTTCAACCGTAGCGCCAAGATTTTTTATGATCTGTAAGGCTGCAATATCGTCGTTTGATTTTCCGGGGTTATGAATGATGGTTGTCCCTTTTGCAAGCAAAGCTGCTGCACAAGCCCGCTGCATCGCGCTTTTAGAGGCGTTGGCATGGATGGTTCCTGCAATCTTTCCGGGTTGTATCAGTTGAATCACAATGGTAATTTTAATGGTCTCCTTTAATCATTTCACCCAATTCGCCAACAGGAATGGGTTTTACAACCGCCTTCCCCAGCTTTTCAAGCAGTATAAAATGCATGGTGTCCTGCTGCCGTTTTTTATCCATCACCAGGTTGGCAATGGCTTTATCTTTATCAAAAAAAGCGTGCGTTGGCAGTTCATATTGCTCCAGCAATTGAATCAGTTCAAGCGATTGCCTGAACCCCGTTATTTGAGCCGACAAATGCGAAGCATACACCATCCCAACGCTGATGGCATGGCCATGCGGCAAACCGATCATATTTTCAATAGCATGGCCAAGTGTATGCCCAAAGTTGAGCAGCTTCCGGTCGCCTTTTTCAAACTCATCCTGCTGCACCACTTTTATTTTAATCATGGCATTCCGCATGATCAGTTGGCGAAGCTGAACCCTATCTTTTTTAAGCTTTGAAAGCTTGTGCGCCTTTAGTTGGGCAAACATAGCAGCGTCCTTTATGGCTGCATGTTTTATCACTTCTGCAAAACCATTTACCCATTCGGCTTGCGGCAGGCTTTTCAGCAGGCTGTAATCATACAGCAGAAATTCAGGTTGGCGGATAGAACCTACAATGTTTTTGTAAATACCTACATCAATTCCATTTTTGCCACCAATGCCTGCATCCACCATGGCAAGAATGGTAGTGGGTATAAACCCTACAGCTATCCCGCGCATGTAAATGGCAGCCACATAACCTGCAATATCCGTAACCACTCCACCACCAATGCCAATAAGCAGGGTTTGCCTGTCGGCTTCGTATGTCACTAATTGCCCGATGATCTCATCAACCGTCTGCTGATTTTTATAATCCTCACCGGCCGGCATAACGATCGTATCGAAACGGGAAAACTTGCGTTTATGCGCGCTGTAGAGGTTATCATCGGTCAGGACAATAATTCTTCGTCCCCCGGCTAAATTTTCCAGCATGTCAATGCTGCCATCAAAATAAAATTGAGTAGCAGCACTGACAAATTGGATATCCTTCTTAATCATCATTTGTTGCTTATCCAATCAATTGTTCATGATCCTGTTCTGGTGATTAATACTTTCCATGTGAACCGCATCGAGGTACCTCGTAATAAACTCCTTGCTCAATCCCAACGGATCTGCTTTTTTGTAAGCACGCTCAAGTATCTCGTTCCAGCGGTTGGTTTGCAGGATCACTACATCGTTGTTCTTTTTGTACTCGCCAATTTTTTCAGCAACCTTCATCCTTTGGCTCAGTATCTGCATCAGTTCATCATCCAGGTGATTGATCTGCTGGCGTAATTTCTCCAATTGCTGGTGATACGCTTCTGAATCCACATCTTCTTTTCTCCACCGGATAGCACCCAGCAATTCCTTTAAACGTTCGGGAGTAATTTGTTGCTTGGCATCGCTCCACGCATTATCCGGATCAATATGGCTTTCAATCATTACGCCGTCGTAATCGAGATCAATAGCCGTTTGAGCCACATCCTGCAAAATATCCCTGCGGCCGCAAATATGCGAAGGGTCATTGATCATCATCATGCCCGGGTTCCTGCGCTTCATTTCAATAGCAAGATGCCACATCGGGGCATTGCGGTATTCTGTATTTCCGTAGTTGCTGAAACCCCTGTGAATAAGCCCTATTTCGTTGATGCCTGATTTGGCCACACGCTCCACAGCGCCTATCCATAACTCGAGGTCGGGGTTGATCGGGTTCTTGATCAGCACCGGAACCTTTACTCCCCTGAGCGCGTCTGCTACATCCTGAACGGAGAATGGATTGACGGTGGTGCGCGCGCCGATCCAAAGAATGTCCACATCAAAATGCAGCGCATCTTCCACCTGCTTGGCAGTGGCAACTTCCACGGCTACAGGCATCCCGGTTTGCTTGCGTGCCTGCTGCAACCAGGGCAGTCCTTTGGTACCTACCCCTTCAAAGCTTCCGGGGCGTGTACGTGGTTTCCAGATTCCTGCACGCAGCACATCCACCTCACCGGTATCTGCAAGCCTGCGGGCTGTTTCAAGAACCTGTTCTTCTGTTTCGGCGCTACAAGGCCCGCTTATGATCAGCGGCCTTTTTTGCAGTGTATCTGATGCGCTTACTGCTTTCTTCTGCATTGTTGTTTCCATTTAATTATTGTTGGTGTTGGTTGAATAATTTTCTATTATACTGTGAAATTCAATAAATCGAAAATGGTAACCCGAAAGCAATGATGATTTAAATTATAAACCTACCTGTTCATGGCAGGTCTTAAATCGTAAATCCAAAATCGTAACTCGTAAATAGAATCATGCTTCATTCATACGGATTCTCCTGCCTTTAAAGTTCTTTCCGTCAACGGCCCTTACCATTTGCTTAGCCACATCCTTGTCCACTTCAACCCAGGAATTCAATTCCCTCAGGTCTATTTTTCCAAGTACATCTTTTGTAAGTTCACTCATGTCGAGAATAAACTGCAAAAAGCTTGCTTTATAAAATCCATCCTTTGTACCAAGGTTTACAAACAAGCGCTGATAGCCGCTACCCGAACGAAAATCACGTCCACGGCTTTCCCTCGGACCTTCAGTTTCACGTAAAGGTTTGCGCCGGTCCTCTCTCCTTTCCTTCATGTTGAGGTCAGAAGCATTTTCGTAATACTGTAAAAAACGGTTGAATTCTTTAGCCACTACCCTTTGCAATATTTCCTCCTTGGTTATATCCTTGAATTTTTCCATGATCAACGGGAGGTAGGTTTCATAATCACCATGGCTGATGTCAGCTTCCTGGAGCCCTTCCATAAAGTGGAAAAACTGCTTACGGCATACATCCTTTCCGCTGGGAATTTCTAACCGGTGAAATTGCGATTGCACCATCTTTTCAATCACTTTTATTTTTCCAACCTCGCGGGCATTTACGATAGAAAGGCAAATCCCTGTATTACCTGCCCTGCCGGTTCTTCCGCTCCTATGGGTGTACACTTCCATATCATCAGGCAATTCAAAATTTATTACATGGGTAATGCCGGTTACATCAATGCCCCTTGCAGCTACATCGGTCGCAATCAATAACTGAAGCGCTTTGCTCCTGAAAGCAGCCATCACTTTATCACGCTGGTTTTGATTAAGGTCGCCATGAAGCGCATCCACATCATACCCTTCGCGTACAAGTTTTTCGGTAATATCCTGTGCATCAACTTTAGTCCTGGTAAATATCAATCCATAAATGCCTGGGTTAAAATCAATCAGGCGCTTAAGTGCCTCATAGCGCTGATGGCCGTTTACCACAAAATATTGATGATCAATATTCTTGTTCCCTGTATTTACTTTACCAACCGATACTTCGGCCGGTTTATCCATATAGGTTTTTACCACTTTACGGATCGCTGGTGGCATGGTTGCACTAAACAACCAAATGCTTTCGCGGTTAACGGTATTCTTCAAAATAAATTCAACATCTTCCTGGAAACCCATGTTCAACATTTCATCTGCTTCATCAAGGGTTACATATTTAATGTTTTCCAATGCAATGGCTTTACGTTCAATGAGGTCGATCAAACGACCAGGCGTGGCCACTACAATTTGCGTACCTTTCTTAAGATCACGAATCTGTTGAGATATGGGTGTACCGCCATAAACTGCAGTTACCTGTATGCCTTTCTTGTTTTGTTTAAACAAATCAAGCTCATGGGTAATCTGCATGCAAAGTTCCCTGGTGGGGCACACAATCAGCGCCTGCGGATGCTTCTGCGAAACATCAATCAATTGCAGCAATGGCAAACCAAATGCTGCTGTCTTTCCGGTTCCTGTTTGGGCAAGCCCCAGGAAATCTTTTTCTCCCTGCAGCAATACCGGTATGGATTGCGCCTGGATAGGTGTTGGCTCCGTAAAGCCCATACCTGCTACCGCCTGCAGCAGGTCATTGTCTAATCCTAATTGTTCAAAACTAGTTTTCATGTTACTCTGGAGCGGCCCGGTTTTTAGCTGCGGAGCTTTTCAGGCCATTTTGTTTTCTTGTTATTTTAAAATTCGTTTGATCTCATTGGCATGTTCGATCAACTCCCGCAGATAATCCCAGTTTTCTTTTTCAAGACTTGCCTTAAATTTCCGCAACTGCGTAATATGTTCATTCAATACATCCAATACATTTTCTTTATTCTGCATAAATATCGGTACCCAGGTATCGGCATTGCTTTTTGCAAGCCTTACCGTACTTTCAAAACCTGCACTCGCCAGTTCAAATATGGCATCTTCCTCTTTTTCTTTTTCAAGTACTGTATTGGCTAAAGCAAATGAGGTAATATGCGAAATATGACTGATGTAAGCCGTGTGAATATCGTGGTGCTCGGCATCCATATTTAATAAGTGCATACCCAGGGTACGGTAAATATTCTCTATCTTTTCAAGCGCATCGGCTTCCGATTTCCCCTTATCGCAAATTACCACTGCCTTACCTGCAAACGCGTAAACCGTTGCCGCATCGGGTCCGCTGTATTCCGTACCCCACATGGGGTGAGTTGCTACAAATCTTCCACGATTCGCATGCTCATCAACCAGGCGGCATAAATCGGTTTTTGTTGACCCTACATCAATCACCACCTGTCCTTTCACCCTCTCCAGCACCTGCAGCACAACTTTTGTTGCTGCGGTCACCGGTACCGACACAATAACCAGGTCGGCAGCATCAACGGCATCTTCAAAAGAAAGAATTTCATCAGCAATGCCAAGTTCTAACGCCCGCTTTTCAAAAAGCTTGTTTGCATCTACCCCAATTACCTTCGCTGCTAATCCTTTTTCCCTAAGGCACAATCCCATCGACCCGCCTATCAATCCTATGCCTATTACTGTTACAACCATAATGCTTATTGCAAATTCCAATAGTCAAATTCCAAATTCCAAACTCCCCATTCATCATTCATCATTCATCATTCCCAAATTCCTCATTCCCCATTCCTCATTCCCCATTCCCCATTCCCCATTCCTCATTCCCAAATTCCCCATTCCTCATTCCCAAATTCCCCATTCCTCATTCCCAAATTCCCAAATTCACCCCCTTGAATCCTTTATCCTTTGAATGGCTACTTCAAATACTTCTTTCGGGCTGCATAAACTTATCCTGATATATGCTTTTCCATTGTTGCCAAAGATACCGCCGGGTGTTATGAAAACCCTTGCTTTATGCAATACTTCATCTGTAAGCTCGTAACCATCTGCATACGAGCCGGGTACCGAAGCCCATACAAACATACCGGCCTGCTTGTCGCTAAAGGTACAATCCAATAATTCAAGCAAGGCAAAAGCCAGGTTTCTTCTTTCCCGGTAAATAGCATTTACCTGTTGGTACCATTCCGCAGGAAGTTGCAAAGCCTTTGCCGCGGCAAGCTGTACAGGTAAAAACATGCCGCTGTCGAGGTTGCTTTTAAACCTGAGCACTTCCATCAGTCTTTCGGGCTTTCCTATCAGCATACCTACCCGCCATCCGGCCAGGTTATGGCTTTTGCTGAGCGAATTCAACTCAAGCGCCACATCCATAGCACCTTCTGATGCTAATAAACTCGCCGGGGTTTCATTCAAAATAAAACTGTAGGGGTTATCATGTACCAGTAAAACCCCGCTCACTTTTGCCCAGGCAACCAATGTATCAAACATTTCCTTTGTTGGCAATTGGCCCGTGGGCATATTTGGATAGTTCACAAACATCAGCTTTACGTTCGGATGTTTGGAAACAATAGCGGTGAGTTCTTCAAAATCAGGGAAGTAATTATTTTCAGCGGTCAGTGCAAAAGTTACCGGTTTACCACCCGCAACCTTCACCGCGCTGGCATAAGCCGGATAACCCGGATCGGGCACCAAAGCAACATCACCTTCATTTAAATAGGTCATGCAGATATGAGTGATCCCCTCTTTGCTACCAATCAGCGGAAGAATATTGGTTTCGGGATTTAATTCAACCCCATACCATTGCTTATACCAGGCAGCCATAGCGTTGCGAAGTGCAGGAGCCCCCTTGTAACTTTGATAAGCATGGGTATTGGGTTTAGCGCTTTCCTCGTGCAATACCTTTATTACCTCTGGATGAGGAGGAAGATCAGGGCTTCCGATGCCAAGGTTTATAACCTTTGAACCAGCCTTGTTCAACTCGTCTATCTCCCTCAATTTTTTTGAGAAATAATATTCTTCAACCTGCTTCAACCTGTTAGCTACTTCTATCACCTTATCGTCAATTTATTTTTTCAATATTCCTTTCCTGTACACGCCAAAAGTTCTGAGATTTTGTGTGAAAGCTTCCAACTCTTTCATCGTGTCATTAAATTGCCAAAGCGAATCAAATTCCATATCGGCATGAAATGAGTACATAAAATCACTTCCGGGTATAGGAACGCTTTGCAGCTTGCTGAGGTTGATACCCGCATCGGCAATAGTGGTAAGTACTTTAGCCAGGCTGCCACGCGTGTGGTTCGTAATAAAATTTACCGAAGCCTTATTGGCATCCTGTATCGGCAGGGCATTTTGTTTTTTCACCAATACCAGGAACCTGGTGAAATTATTTTTAAGGGTATGAATGTTTGGGGCTATAATATCCATCCCGTACAACTCTGCCGCAAGTTTGCCGGCAATAGCAGCGGCATGTTTATTATGCCTTTGCTTTATATGTTTTGCGCTTAGCGCGGTGTCTTCAGTTTCAATTAATTTCCAGTGCGGGTTCATTTCGAGGTAATCCATGCATTGCAGCAATGCCATGGGGTGCGAATGAACTTCCCTGATATCCTGCAAGGCCACCCCGGGATGCACCATTAATTGCTGGCGGATGTGCAGGTACACTTCACCGATAATAACGAGGTTGCTTTTCAGCAACAGCGAGTAGTTGGGTAAAATGCTTCCTGCAATGGAGTTTTCAATGGCCATCATGGCGCCCGTAACGCTTCCACTACTTTCGGTTTGCCTTACCAGTTCCCTGAAAGTATCGCATGGGGTCACTTCAATTTTCCTTCCCCAAAAAATGCGCGCTGCTTCCTGGTGAAAACTTCCCTCGTAGCCCTGGATGGCAATGTTTTGTTCCGCCTGAATGTCTGCTGTGCCCACTACTGAAATTTTTTGTAAAAAAACACCCGGTCAATTTCTGACCGGGTGCTTGTATTATGATTTTTAAGTTTTTTGCTTAGTTACATACACTACCCGGCCTACCTGCTAAAAAAGTAGAAGTAATAAAAACCGGTGTATGCAAAAGATGTCCTCATTGGTCACAAAAATAAAGGCAAATAATTAACTGCCAAATTTTTTATTCAGAAATACCAGCCAGGTACCTGGGAATTGAGGGGCTAATTTTCGCGTTGATCCAACACCGGGGAAACAAATAAGGGTATTACTCGTGCGAGCAATACCCTTACTATATATGGCTTCGTTTAGCTTTTGTAAAACCCTTTCTGTAGAAACAGAAAGGCTTAACGATTGCTTGCCATATAAAAAATTTAATGCCTTAGCAATTATTTTGCAGGAGCTGTAGCATCAACAGGAGCAACAGTTGTGTCAACCGGAGCAATAGTTGTGTCAGCAGGAACAACGCTTGTGTCAACTGGAGTTTCAGTAGATTCAGTAGCTTCAGTAGCTTCGCCACATGCAACGAAAGTGCCAATCAGGGCAACAAAAAGGAGCTTTTTCATTTTATATTTTTTTATTGATTTGAACTTTATACCCTGGTCGCAAAAAAGGTAACCTGAAAATTCAAAATAATTTTTCCATCTTTTCCAAATTCAATCTAATACATTGATATTCAACTATTTAATAAATAAAAAACATTTATACCGGATACGTTTATCATTCATACTCCATTCTTACGCAAATTGGCCCCGCCGAAATAACAAAGGCTTTTGTACCGTTTAACTAATTTTTTAATGGATTGGGTTACGTTTGCCAAAATTGAGAATAATAAAGCGGTAATAGTGAATACGGAAAGTTTTGAAAAAGAATTACTGGAGGAGATTGCGGGAAACGACAGCCGGGCAATTGAAAGGGTTTACCAGGAGAATTTTGGGTTGATCCAGAATTTCATTTTACGAAACAACGGAAGCTACGACGACGCAAGGGATATATTCCAGGAAGCCATGCTGGTGCTTTACGAAAAAAGCCGGCAAACCAATTTTTCGCTTACCTGCCAGTTGCGGACCTATTTATACTCCATCAGCCGCAGGCTTTGGTTAAAGCGTCTTCAGCAAAACAACCGTTATGGTGCTTTGGGTGAAAATCTGGAAGATGTGGTACCCGTAGAGGAGGAAATTGAGGAAAAAGAAAGGCTGGATGCAGACTTTGGGATGATGGACGGGGCCATGAAAAGCCTCGGGGAACCCTGTAAAAGCCTGCTTGAAGCCTATTATTTTGATAAAAAGAATATGGTAGAAATAGCGGAACTGTTTGGCTACACCAATGCCGACAATGCTAAAAACCAGAAGTATAAATGCCTGATGAGGCTGAAAAAGATATTTTTTGCACAGTATAAACAAGCGGAGTAATGGAAGACATTGGATTGCTTGATATGATTGAAAGGTACCTGAATGGGGAAATGAATGCCTCCGAAAAAGTACAGTTCGAGAATCTCAGAGAGCAAAATGCAGAATTTGATCAATTGGTGGTAGAACAGCAAATGTTTCTGGCGAACCTGAAGCATTTTGGCGCGCACAGGGAAATGAAACATACGCTTCACCAAGTACATGCCCATTTGCTTGAAAACGGCAGTATAAGCGAAACGCCCGCCGAAGCAAAGCTTGCGCCAATCGTAAGATTCTGGGAAAAGAATAAGCGCACCATTGCTGTTGCCGCCAGCATTGCCGGTATTACCGCATTGTCCATTACAGGCATTATGCAAGCGCTAGCACCAAAAGGCAGCCAAAGCTACCTGCAGCAACTCAGCCGCAAGATGACCCAGATTGAAGGGGTTCAGAAAGAACAAACCCGCAAAATTGACAAACTTATTGATAGTTCTGATCAATCGCGCAAAAGTCCGTCGCAGGCACAAATAAGCGGCGGCACCAGCTTTTTAATTGACGGCGATGGTTACCTGGTAACCAATAGCCACGTCGTTAGCGGCGCCTCTACCCTGATTGTAGTAAATAAGGGAAAAGAATATATTGCCAGCAAAGTGTATGAAAACACGGAAAACGACCTGGCCATCCTAAAGATAAACGACGAGGACTGGAAATCGGTTTCAAAAGTTCCATACGACATACGCAAGGGAGCAGTTGACCTGGGTGAAGAGATTTTCACATTGGGCTATCCAAGGAATGAAGTGGTGTACAACCGCGGATACTTGAGCGCACGCAGCGGTTTTATGGATGACACACTCAGCATTCAGCTTGCCATTAGCGCCAACCCGGGTAATAGCGGCGGCCCTGTGTTAGATAAAAACGGAAGCATTGTAGGTATCCTCAGCACACGCGATAAGCAGGCTAATGATGTTGTGTTTGCTTCAAGAGCCATCAATATTTCTAAAGCTATCGAAGAATTGAAGAAGGACACTTCGCATAATAAATTGAGCTTACCGGCTTATTCCAGCCTTCGCGGGGTGGACAGGGTTCAGCAGATTAAAAAGATCCAGGACTGTGTTTTCATGGTGAAGGGATACTAATATAATTACCTTTAAATATCAAAGGGTTTTCGGTATTATTCCAGAAGCCCTTTTTGTTTTTGGCGGACTGTATAAAAACCCCAGGCGGTAATGATACATAAAACAATCAGCGCCCCCCAGAGCCAGAAGAATCCATAATGCTCGGCGATCCATCCACCGCCGCTTGGGCCTAATATTTGGGCAACACTCCAACTTAGCGTATTGGCGGTTGCATAAGCCCCGCGGTTATGCTCGGTTGAACGCATCATAATAAAACTGGAAACAAAAGGAAACGCCAGCATTTCGCCAAGCGTAATGGCAATCATAAACAAAAGCGCCAATACAATACCCGTACCCCAGGGCAGCATAAGCATCAAATAACCCATACCGCATGCCGCTGCGCCCAGTATGATGTAGTGAATATTATTTCCCCTTTTTTCCCAACGCCTTACCAATACCATTTCAAGAAAAGCAATAATAATTCCATTCAGGCCAAGCAAAAGTCCGATACCACGTTCGTTAATTCCCCATTCGGTTCGCCAGAAAACAGGAACCAGCCTGAAGACGAGGAAAAAAGCTGTAGTAAACAGCGTGGCAAAAATGATGAACCGCATGAAAAGCTTGTCCTGCCAGGGTTGCAGCACCCCGGCTGGCCGCTGGGTTTTCATAGAAAATTTTCTGGAAGATTGCGCTGTATGGGGCAGCAGTATCCATATCAAAAGCCCTGCAATAATCAGGGTGCAACCTTCTACCCAAAACAATAAATGATAATCAATGGCCGCCAACAAGCCTCCCATTGTTCCACCAACCGACCACCCAAGGTTTATGGCAAGCCTGTTTAGTGTATAGGAGCGGGTGAGGTTTTCAGGATTGCTATAACTTGCTATAGCAGCATGGTTTGCCGGCCTCAGGGCATCTGCCAACAGGCTGAGAAAAACAGTAAGGATACAAAGCGTCGAAAATTCCTTCACCTGGCCATACAATAAAAACATAAGTCCGCTGGAAATGGCCGCTACAATCTGTACCCACCTGAATCCCACCCTGTCTGTGAGGAATCCTCCAACCAGGGCTCCCATAACAGATCCTACTCCAAATAAGGTAATGATCAGCCCCGCATCGGCCAGGCTGCGGCCAAGCTTTACGGTTACATACAGGCTCATAAAAGGTACAGCCATGGTTCCTGCACGGTTAATAAGCATCACTAAGCTAAGCAGCCAGGTTTCGCGGCTCAAACCACTGAATGATGCCTTGTAGGCATGCAGAACACGTTGTACCATTTTTTAAAAGAATGTAGCGAAGGTAAATGGCCAGACCAGATTATTGCTTATTACATACGGCCGCGGAGCGTTATGAATATAGCCGGTGTAAAATGAATGGCTGCCGGTTTAATACAGGTTTTTGAAAGGGTTCGATTTCCATTCGGCAAAAACAGCCACTGCTTCGGGCATCTCAATTTTTAGCAATGGAATTTTTCGGTCCTCATATTTTTCAATGTCCAATTGCTCATAGATAAACGCATCATCAAAACCAATGGAAGCGGCATCGGTCTTGGTGTTTGCATAGTATATCACATCGGGCCGTGCCCAGTACAAAGCCCCGAAACACATGGGGCAGGGTTCGCAACTGCAATACACTTCGCAACCGGTTAGCTGAAAGCTTCCCAATTGAGCACATGCATCGCGGATGGCCACTACTTCGGCATGCGCAGTAGGGTCGTTCGTACAAAGTACCCGGTTATGCCCCCTACCAACAATTTCATCCCCCTTTACCACCACACAGCCGAATGGTCCGCCATCACCGGCTTCCATACCCAACCTCGACTCTTCCACGGCGAGATACATAAAATGCTTTTCACGGTCAGTAATCATATTGATCCATTTATCATTATGGTAAAAAAAACACCCTTTTAAACCCTTTCCTTTACGATTATACAAATTTATCATATTTGCATACCGGAAAAAACTACTTTTCAATCTCATTATAGATGCCACTTAAGCCAATGAAAAGGATAATAACCATTGATGCCTTGCGGGGTTTTGCCTTACCGGCATTTTGGATGGGCAATATCCTTTCGATTTATGCCACGCTTGGGTTGGTGCTCATTTTTTGCTGGAAACTCTGTAACCGGTGCCTGCTTTTCTGGAATATATTTTTTTCGCTCACCATTCCAAATAAGCTATGGGAAATGGTGAACTATTCCTGGATTCATTATGAAAACCGGAAGTTTTCGGACGAAGCGGGAAAACAATATTTAAAAGTTGCTTCCTCCCGAACTGTTTGGTAAATGATCAAATTCAAATAATAAAGAAATAATATGCTAACAGACCAAAGATTAAAATGTCCCTTTGGGAGTGGGTATCAATCGTTTCACCTTCAATTTCATAAACAATCCAATGCTATTTGTGCCTTTCCCGCAACACATCCACCACATCTTGTAACGAATAGCCCTTGGCCTGGAGCAAAACAATGTAATGATACATGAGGTCTGCGGCCTCACCCAAAAATAGATCTCGGTTATCATCCTTGGCTTCAATAACCAGTTCTACTGCCTCTTCCCCAACCTTTTGCGCCACTTTGTTGATACCCCGTGCAAATAATTTGGAAGTATAGGAAGCTTCCGATGGGTTAGCCTTCCGGTCAGCGATTATTTGCTCAAGGTGAAACAAAAAAGAGGCGGGATTAGTATCCCAATCAGCCCCAATCTGCGGTTGAGTGCTACCAGGCACTACAGCCGTTTCATTAAAACAGGTATCAGCCCCGGTATGGCAGGTTGGCCCGATGGGATTGGCTTTTATCAGCAGGGTGTCGTTATCGCAATCTACCAGCACATCTTTCAATTCAAGAAAATTGCCAGAGGTTTCTCCCTTGGTCCACAGCTTTTGCCTGCTGCGGCTAAAGAAGGTAACGTGCCCGGATTGACGTGTCTGGTCAAGCGCCGCTTCATTCATGAAACCCACCATCAGAACACGGCCGTCCTTCCAGTGCTGCACCACTGCCGGCACCAATCTATCTAAGTATTTCGAATAATCTACTGTCATTTCCATTATCTTATTTTTTACCTCCACTGTTCATATCCTTCCATTTCTTTGTCCACTCGTCATTTTTCTTTTTCTCCCGTCGTTTGTTCATGCCCGGGCCCAATTGATACATGCCGTAAAAGATGGCGGCAATAGCGCTGAGAATTCCAATTATCCAACTCATAATCTTACCGGTATTTGTTCTGTTCGAAGATACGATTTCAATTGAGGAATGGGTATTTCACCAAAATGGAAAATGCTTGCTGCCAGCGCCGCATCGCAACCCGTTTGGGTAAATACCTCCGTAAAATGGGCCATAGACCCTGCCCCGCCAGAAGCGATCACTGGAATGTTGATGGCTTCATTTACGGCACGGGTTACATGAATGGCAAACCCGCTTCTGGCGCCATCGGTGTTCATACTGGTGAGCAAAATTTCACCTGCACCCCGGTTATTTACTTCTATTGCCCAGGGAACCGTAAACTTTTCAGTAGGTTTTGTGCCCCCATGGGTAACCACCCGTTCAACCGGGATACTTGTATCGTCCGCAATAAGCTTGGTATCAATAGCCACTACCACAAACTGGCTGCCAAATTCCTTTGCCAGTTCATCTACCAATCCTGGCCGACGAACCGCGCTTGAGTTAATAGAAACCTTATCGGCACCCGCTTCCAGCAAAACGGATGCATCCTCAACTGAACTGATACCACCACCTACAGTGAAAGGAATGTTGATGTGTTTGGCAATTTCAAGTACCAATGCTGCGAAAGTCTTCCTGCCTTCGTTGGTAGCGGTAATATCAAGGAAAACCAACTCGTCGGCGCCTTCGGCCACATAGCGCTGTGCAAGTTCAATTGGGTCTCCCGCATCACGTATGTTTTCAAAGTTGATACCCTTAACCGTACGGCCATTCTTAATGTCGAGGCAAGGAATAATTCTTTTTGTAAGCATAGTCGATAATTTTGGTTCAATTTTGTTTAGGGTTGTTCAGGGTTATTCAGTTGGGTTTAGAATAGTTTAGGTTTGTTCAGGCTAATTTTGCAAGATCAGTAAGAACAATTTTCCCTTCATAAATGGCTTTGCCTATAATGGCGCCTGCCATACCAATTTCCTTCATCTGCATTACATCATCGAGGTGGCGAATACCACCGCTTGCAATGAGTTGAATCCCTTTGTTATTCGCCAGAATTTTTTGATAGAGTTCTGTAGATGGCCCCATCATCATACCGTCCTTAGCAATATCGGTGCAAAAAAACTGGTGAACACCTTTGCTTTGATAGCCGGCCAAAAACTCAAGAATGCCAAGCTCTGTTTGCTCCAGCCAACCATGGATCGCAATTTTTTCCTCTTTTACATCGGCTCCTAATAAAAATTTATCTGCTCCAAAATGCAACAACAGCATTTCAAAAAGTCCGGCATCTTTTACGGCCATGCTGCCCACTGTTGCCAATCCCGCACCACTGTTGAATACAACATGTACGTCCTCAACCGTTTTGATACCACCTCCAAAATCAATCACCAGCTTGGTTTTAGAAGCAAGGGTTTCCAATACCTTCCAATTCTTCACCGCGCCTGCTTTTGCACCATCCAGGTCCACCAGGTGAAGACGTTTAATGCCGCTATCTTCAAACATCAGCGCTACTTCAAGTGGATTTTCGTTGTACACTTTTTTCTGGTTGTAATCACCCTTGGTCAGGCGAACGCATTTGCCTTCGATAATATCAATAGCCGGTATGGGAGAAAAAGACATACTATTTAATATTGTAGATGTAATATTTAATATTTAAATACACTGCATTCATCACTCATCATTCACCATTCATCATTCATCATTCCTTCACCCCAATTGCAAAAAATTCTTCAAAATCACTTCACCCACGGCTGCGCTCTTTTCAGGATGAAACTGAACTCCATAAAAATTATCACGATGCAATGTGCTACTGAAAGGAAGTCCATAATTGGAAGTGGCAATGGTGAAATCACTCATTTCGGCATAATAGCTGTGCACAAAATAGCAGAATGCATTCTCATCCAACCCTGCAAACAACGGTGATTTCAGGTCTTCCAGTTTATTCCAGCCCATATGGGGAATTTTTAAAGAATTGCCCTGCAGGTCCCGGTCAGGGAACTTTTTTACGGCAATATCAAAAAGTCCCAAACATGGGGTATCATATTCTTCGCTGTGGCGGCACATCAGTTGCATACCAAGGCAAATACCGAGGAACGGCTGTTTCAATGAACGTATCACTTCATCCAATCCGCGTTCAACCAGGTAAGGCATGGCACTATTGGCGGCGCCTACACCCGGAAAAATAACATGGCTTGCCTGGCGAATTTTTTCAGGATCATCTGTTACGGTTCCTGTGTAACCCAATCGTTCCAGTGCAAATAGCACTGAGCGAATATTACCTGCGTTGTATTTTATGATGACAATGTTAT
>CAYUGH010000080.1:18330-20638 GCA_964444195.1 uncultured Chitinophagaceae bacterium | reverse complement strand
AACATAATAATTTGTTTAGCACAAATGTACTACTTATTTCTTAACAGTTACTAAGCCGCATACCTGTACTGTAAAGCAGTGAAATAATAGTTCGATGTTTGGTGTTATCAATGCTGTCAATGATGGTTTTCACCTCCTGGGTGCTCATAACGGAAGGCAGCTTGGCGCTATGTGCCTGGAAGAGAATGGATGGCAGTTCATAGGGTTGATTGAGTACCTGGCGAAAAAAGAAGGCAAAGGCATTGGCTGCCATTTTTGCTTTTACCTTACTGCAGCCAAGGGTTTTTGAACAATACACTAAGTAATCAATGGTCATTGGGCGGGTTAGCTGCGAAGGCCTGATATCAGGGTAATACTGAAACAGCCAACGTAGCTGCGACAGATAATTACGAGCAGTCATCGGACTGTACTCGCCTAGTTGCAAAAGATCAGAAGTGCGCTGAAGGGCATTGACTGCCCACGGAGTGATGTTTTTTTTCCATGATAAACAATTTAAAAGTTAACAATGGAAGTAAGGTATTAAAAATTTAAGGAAAACTCATTGCCGAAAGGCAATGTTGGTTCAACGATTCGCTTTAGGTATTGGGCGAACCTTTCTCAAAAATAAAACCCATTGATATTCATTACTTGCATAGGGCGTTTTATTTTTATTTTGTTCGCAAATACGTTTTTCAAAAAAAAATTTACCCGTCAATATTAGCCTTTTTCCACAAAACATCCAAAGTACCTGCCAAATGCCCGCCTTTGGTTTTCGCCATATCAAATAAGGTTCATCAGTTCTTGATGCCAGCCACGTTTCTGTGAAAGGAGGAGATACAGAAACCCGCAAAACCTGTACATTTCCACCCGAATCTGTTTTTCTATGAAACATCTTCAACTCCACGAAGACATTTCGCTTGCACAAACCCTGCAAAAGGATTTTTACCTCTCCCCTGCTTATTTCGAAGCAGCCAAAGAAAAGATATTCGCGCGCACCTGGCAATGGCTTTGCTGCGGTAATCCTGCGGCCAACGCAGGAGATTGCGCACCCGTTACCCTGCTGCCGGGTTATATGAATGAACCGCTGCTGCTGACCACAGACGCACAGGGCCGGCAGCATTGCATAAGCAATGTATGCACACACAGGGGCGCGCAATTGGTACAACAAGCCTGTACCGTTGCCAATATCCGCTGCCCCTACCATGGGCGGGTGTTCGGGCTCGATGGCAGTTTTAAGTCCATGCCCGAATTTAAAGAGGTGCAAAACTTCCCCGCTGCTTCTGATAACCTGGCCAACCTGCCGCTACGCTCCTTTGCAGGCAGTTTATTTACCCGGCTGGATGGGGATGCCCCATTCGAAAAGTTCTTCGGCCCCATGCTCAAACGGTTGCAATGGATGCCCTTTGAAAGCTTCACCTACCGCCCCGGCCTCTCCAAATCTTACCTCGTAAAGGCGCACTGGGCGCTGTACTGCGAAAACTACCTCGAGGGTTTCCATATTCCCTTTGTTCATCCCGCGCTCAACCAGGCGCTCGACTTTGGCAACTACCGTACGGAACTTTACGAATACAGTTCGCTGCAGTTGGGCATTGCCAAATCGGGCGAAGACTGCTTCGACCTTCCACAATCATCCCCCGACCATGGGCAGCATGTGGCAGCTTACTATTATTTTGTGTTCCCCAACCTGATGTTTAATTTTTACCCCTGGGGGCTTTCGCTCAATGTGGTACAGCCGCGGCAACCCGACCTGACACAGGTAAGCTTTTACAGTTTTGTATGGGACCCCGGAAAGCTGCAAACAGGCGCAGGCGGCGATGTGGATGCAACAGAACACGAGGATGAGGCGGTAGTGGAAAGTGTGCAGCAGGGCATACGATCGAGGTTTTACAAGCACGGCCGCTACTCAGTAAAGCACGAGAGAGGGACGCATCATTTTCATCAGCTTATTGCAGGATTTATGGGGGAGTGAGTTAATTAGGTTGATTAGTTGACTGGTTGATTGAAAGATTCGGTTAACTGGTTAACGGGTTGACAGGTTGATTAGTAGGTTTGAGGCATTGGTTAGGGATTGGGATGCGATTTCAACCCTGTTAACTTTTAAATCCTGTAAACTTTTCAACCTATCAACCTGTCAACTTTCCAACCAACCAACTTGTCAACCCACCATCAACTTATCAACCTTTCAACCTACCAACTCACTAACTTGCCAACCCACTCCCCTCACCCACACCCTATTCACTTATTGACCTATTGACTTATTGACTCCTATGAACCAACCCAAAATCGGCCTCCACACTGCGATCTCCGTTGTGGTCGGCAGCATTATTGG
>CAYUGH010000080.1:0-18230 GCA_964444195.1 uncultured Chitinophagaceae bacterium | reverse complement strand
AACCCAAAATCGGCCTCCACACTGCGATCTCCGTTGTGGTCGGCAGCATTATTGGATCGGGTATTTTTATGAAACCGGCCACCATGGCGGCGCAAACAGGTTCGGCGCCGTTGCTCATTTTTGTGTGGGTGGCAGGCGGCATTCTTTCGCTGTTTGGCGCGCTCATTTTTGCCGAAGTGGGCGCGATGTTTCCCGAAACAGGTGGTTTGTATGTGTACCTCAAAAAAATGTATGGCAGGTTTCCCGCGTTCCTGTACGGTTGGGCGGCATTTACGGTGATCAATACGGCAGCGGTAGCGGCCATTGCATTTGTTTGTGCAAGCTATTCCAATCATTTTTTGCACCTGCCTGCGTTGCCCGATGCTACCGTTCAGTCGGTGGTGCTGCATATTCCCTTTGTGGGCGACCTCTACCCGCTGGATGCGATTGGCGTAAAAGCCCTCGCACTCTTTTTCGTTATTACGCTCACCTGGCTCAACGTGGTCAGCCTGTCGGCAAGCGGCAAGCTTCAGCTTGTTTCCACGCTTATCAAAGTGGGCGCGCTGGCCCTTTTGGTTTTTGGCATCCTGTTTTCGGGCAATGGCGAAATAAGCAACCTGTGGATGAAAAGTGCAAGTGCCCCTGTGGGTTTTGAAATGATGCGGGCTGGCATGGCCGCGCTTACCGGCGCTTTTGTAGCCTATGATGGCTGGCAAAATATTGGGTTTATGGGTGGCGAAGTAAAGAACCCGCAAAAAAACCTGCCTAAAAGCATCATTCTCGGGGTGCTTACCTGCATGGGTGTTTATGTGCTGGTCAACATTGCCTATGCATACGCCTTACCTGTTGACGTAATGGCCGCTTCGCCCCTGGTGGCCTCCGATGCCGTAGCCGCTATGCTTGGCCGTACAAGCGGTTCGGTGATCGCCGCCATGATCGTGATCGTAACCTTTGGCGCCGTCAACGGCAATGTGATGTCGGTTGCACGGGTTACCATGGCCATGGGAAAAGACGGGTTGTTTTTCGCTTCTGCAGGCAGGGAGCATCCGCGCAGTCAAACGCCCGCCAACGCGCTTTGGTTACATTGCGTTTGGGCCTGCATCCTCATTATGACGGGCAGTTTTGATATGCTGGCCGATATGTTTGTTTTTATTACCTGGGTGTTTATTATCATCGCCTGTATCGGCCTGGTGCGGCTTCGCAAAAAAATGCCCGATCACTCCCGCCCCTTCCGTGTGTGGCTCTACCCATGGTCGCTGATTTTATTTACAGCCTTCGCGCTGTTTTATGTGGGCAGTACGTTGCACTATGAGATCACTGCCTTCGCTTCGGGAAAAACAAAAGTGATTAATTCGCTGCTCGGGCTGCTGATCACGCTGGCGGGAGTTCCGATGTATTATTATTTTACACCATACAAAAAGAAGCATTAGTGTGTAGTGGAAACAATGTTTCCTGAACGTGCGGGGAATACCTTGCCTGGAAAGAAGTATACGACCGTGCGGATGCACAGGAAATGTTTGCAAAGGATTTTGTAACGGCATGGAACAGGGGTAATGAACCCCGATCGCTTCGACCAGGCCTGATGTCAGCGTTTTGTTGGATAATTTTTAAAGGTGGTTCGGAAACGGGCTGCCTTTTTTTGTACCCAGTAACGGCTTGGTCAGGGTACAACGTTCTAAACCCTAACTTGCATCCTAAAATAATATCCGGATGAAAAAGGTAAAATGGGGTGTGATCAGCACGGCCAAAATTGGGGTGGAAAAAGTGATCCCCGGTATGATGAACGGTAAGCATGCCGAAGTGATTGCCATCTCCTCGCGTAATGCTGAAGCTGCACAAAATGCAGCAAACCGGCTGGGTATAAAAAAGGCTTATGGCAGTTATGAAGCCTTGCTGGAAGACCCCGAGGTGGAAGCCATCTACAACCCGCTGCCCAATCACCTGCATGTGCCATGGACCATCAAAGCGATGCGGGCCGGCAAGCATGTGCTTTGCGAGAAGCCGATTGCGCTCAATGCAGATGAAGCCTCCCAACTGATTGACATATCAGCAAAGCACCCGCATTTGAAGCTAATGGAAGCCTTCATGTACCGCCATACCCCCCAATGGAAATTTGCGCGGCAAAAAATAGCGGACGGCGCCATCGGGCAGCTACGAAACATCCACAGCGTCTTTTCATACTTCAACGCCGATCCCAACAATATCAGGAACCAAAGCGATATCGGCGGAGGCGGGCTCATGGATATTGGCTGTTATTGCATTTCGCTTTCGCGTTGGCTGTTTGGCCGCGAACCTGCAAGGGTATCTGCGCTGATGGAATTCGACCCGGTTATGAAAACCGACCGGTTGGCTTCGGCTATCCTCGATTTTTCATCGGGCTCCAGCTTGTTTACCTGCAGCACGCAAATGGCCCCGTTCCAGCGCGCAACCATACTGGGTACCGAAGGGGTTATAGAGATTGAAATACCCTTTAATGCGCCGCCCGACCGGGCTACCAGGTTGTGGCTGTACACCAGCCGGGGAAAGGAAGAACTGGTTTTTGATATGGTGGATCAGTACACTTTACAGGGAGATTCGTTTTCACAATCCATCATTGATGGTCAACCCGTGTACACCCCCATTGAAGATGCCGTAAACAATATGAAAGTGATTGATGCAGTGCTTGCAAGCGCCATGAATAACCAATGGGTTAACCTGGAATAAAGGTTGAGTTTGAGCCTTTGAATTTCAAATTTTAACCCTTTGGAAAACCCTGCCATTTTTCATCCCCCTTATTTTTCCGACCTTTGCTATCCTTTTACGTAAACTATGATTGAATCATTAAGGGAAGCCCTGGCGCTTTCCCCTGAAAATATACCGCTCCGCCTGAGCCTTGCCGATTTGCTGCGTGGGGAAAAGACATGGAAAGAAGCGGCCGAAGAGTACAAGGAAGTGCTCAGGCTTAGCTACGGCAACCTGAAGGCGCAAACCGGTTTGGCAGCCTGCTATTTTTACCTTGGGCAGTATTCTGCCGCCATCATTATTTATGAGGAAATAGAAAATAAGCTGCCCGACCCCGACCGCATTTTGTATGCCAGGGCGCTGGTAAAAGAAAATAACCTGGCTGCTGCCGCCAATATTTACCAGATGGTTATCGCTTTTAACCCGGGTTTGGCCGATGCTGAACTGGACAACGCGCTCAAACTTCCGGCCTCTGCCGGCGACCTGAATGAGGATATGTTCGATGAATTTGACGACGGGCTTTTCGAAAAACCCGATATAGATTTCAGCCATGTGGGCGGCATGGATAAGATAAAGAATGAAATTTCACTAAAGATCATTAAGCCGCTGCAACATCCTGAATTATTTGCCGCCTATGGCAAAAAAGCAGGAGGCGGCGTGTTGCTTTACGGCCCTCCCGGTTGCGGAAAAACCTATCTCGCACGGGCAACTGCAGGAGAGATCAACGCCAAATTTATCAGCGTAGGGCTGCACGAGATATTGGATATGTGGATTGGCAACAGTGAAAAAAACCTGCATGAGGTATTTGAAGCGGCCCGCCATCATGCCCCCTGCGTATTGTTTATTGATGAAGTGGATGCGCTTGGGGCAAGCCGAAGCGATCTCCGCCAAAGCGCGCTCCGGCATACCATCAACCAGTTTCTTGCCGAAATGGACGGCATTGACCAGGGCAATGAAGGCGTACTGGTGCTGGCCGCCACAAATGCCCCCTGGAGCCTCGATAGCGCGTTCAGGCGCCCGGGCAGGTTTGACCGCATACTCTTTGTGCCGCCGCCCGATGAGGCAGGCCGCGCGGCCATCCTGCAAGCACATATGAAAGACCGGCTTCACCAGGATATTGATTACAAAAAAGTAGCTTCAGCAACCCCCGAATTTTCGGGAGCCGATTTGAAAGCATTGATTGATGCAGCCGCCGAAGCCAAATTAGAGGAGGCATTGGCTAAAGGCGACATGATACCCATGACCACCAAAGACCTGCTTGCCGCCGCCAAAACGCTTTCGCCCACCACCCGCGAATGGTTTTCAACAGCTAAAAACTATGCCTTGTACAGCAACGAAAGCGGGCAATACAATGAGATACTCGATTATATGAACCAAAAAAAGAAATAAGGATTCCCCCCCAACCCCGATGGAACAACAAACATATATCCATATCGAACGCGGCAAGCTGCTGCTGGAGCAGGGCCGTTATCCCGATGCTGAAAAAGAACTGAAAAAAGCCTTGTCTTCTGACCCGGAAAACGATGAAGCGCTTTCCTTATTAGGGCGGCTTAACCTTGACAAAGGTCAGGACAATGAAGCACTGAAGCTGATTGAAGAAGCGCTTATGCTGTCGCCCAACGAGGATTATTACCATTACCTGAAAGCCTTTGCGTTGTACAAGCTCGGCAATTACAAAAAAGCTACCGTATGGGTGTCGCAGGCGCTTGCATTGGATAACCGCAATCCCGGGTATTTTGCCTTGTTTGCGCTTATCCTGATGGAAGAAAGAAAGTTTACAGAGGCACTGGAAATGGCTGAAAACGGGCTGGCCATTGACCCGGAAAATATTACCTGCCTCAACGTACGAACCCAGGCGTTAATAAAGCTTGGCCGTACCGGCGAGGCCATCGAAACCATACAGGCTACGCTGGCCGCCGATCCCGAAAACGATTACTCGCATACCAACGCCGGGTTTAGTTACCTTGAAAAAGGAAAACATAACCAGGCTGCAAGCCATTTCAGGGAAGCGCTCAGGTTGAATCCCGCCAATATGAATGCCCGCGATGGATTGAAGGAGGCGCTGAAAAGCAAAATACCACCCTACCGCTGGCTGCTGCAATACGATTACTGGCTGAACAATAAAGGCAAGGGAGCAAGGATATTTTTTATCCTCGGCATCTATTTCGGCATCCGTTTGCTTGCAGGTATGGCTGAAAAAATGCCAAAGCCTGTTACCATGCTCATTTACCTGGTGTTTGGCTTATACGTTTTAATGGTTATCATCAGTTGGTTGATAAAGCCATTGGGCAATTTGTTTCTTTCGCTGCACCCCGAGGGCAAGTACGCGGTGACCCCCAATGAAAAAATGAACGCTTACACCGTTTTTGGGGCGCTTGTTTTGGGGCTTGCAATGCTCCTGCTTTCTCTTTTATTACCAAATGAAGGAAAAAAACTTCTCATGGCAGGCATCGTTATGGCATCCATGTCCATTCCCTTGGGTATGTTGCGCTATCCGCTCAAACAATTTACCTCGTTTACCAAACAATGGGTTGGATTAATTTGCGCAGGCATGGGGTTGCTGGCGGTTATGGGGTTATTGGTACCCTGGCTTGGAACCATGGGCATTGGCACCATGCTATTGTATGGAATATTGCTGGTAGCAGGTACCTGGGTGGCTGCCTTCAGTAAATAAAATGTTTAGTAAATGAAAGAAATACTGGAAACCGTAATCTGGAACAATACGGTACAAAACTACCTGATAGCACTGGGGGTATTTATTGGTGGTATTTTATTTATAAAGCTGATAAGGCGAAGCATAGTAAAATACCTGCGTAAATGGGCAGAGAAAACCGGGGGCTCCACCGATGATTTCTTAGTGTCGGTGCTTGAAAAAAACCTGCTGCCGGTGTTTAACCTCGGGGTTTTATACCTCACCATGCGTTACTTAACCCTGCCCCCAAAAGGTGTCCGCGCGCTGGATATTATTTACGGGGTGGCTATTACCTGGTTTGTTGTTAATATTATCATACGCCTGGTAAGACAGGCAGTGGATGGGTATGCCGAAAAACAGGAGGATCCCGAAACCAAAAAGAAACAACTGCGAAGCCTGATGGCCATTGTAAAAATGATCGTTTGGCTGGTGGCCATCATTTTTCTGTTGAGTAACCTTGGCTTTAATGTGACCGGTATTGTGGCAGGCTTAGGTATTGGCGGTATTGCCATAGCGCTCGCGGCGCAGGCCATCCTTGGCGATTTATTCAGCTATTTCGTTATCTTTTTCGATAAGCCATTCGAACCGGGTGATTTTATACAGGTTGATGATAAAAAAGGCACGGTAGAAAAGGTGGGGCTAAAAACCACGCGGGTAAGGGCGCTAACGGGCGAACAGTTAATTTTCAGCAATACCAACCTTACCAATTCGAGGGTACATAATTTTAAGCGGCTCGAACGCAGGAGGGTAACATTTATGCTGACGGTTACGTATGATACCCAGGATGAAATGCTGGAAAAAATTCCGCGTATGGTTAAAGATATTATTGAATCGCATAAGCACATCACTTTCGACAGGGCGCATTTAATGCAGCTTGCCAGTTCAAGCATCAATTATGAAGTGGTGTATTTTGTAGAAACAAACAACCTGGCTTACCATCTGGATACGCAACAAGCTATTTATATCAGTATCATTAAAGCCTTCCGTCAAAAAGGGATTGATTTTGCTTTCCCATCGCAAACCGTTTACGAATCTAAAAAGCAACAGGCATAAAAAAAGCCGGTTCGGTAAGAACAGGCTTTTTTATATCGAATCAATTGATCAATAAGACCATTGGTCTTGTTCCCAGTTAAAGATCGTTTCCTTAATTCTTTCGCCTTCCAGCAAACGCATCAACGGATCTTTAATGAATCCTTCAAGCGGCTTATCGAAAGGATTATTCAAAGTTGATTTATAAATGTAACTGCTGAAATACCGGCTTTCAAAAACCTCTTCCCAGCTCATACGTGCCGCCATATTTTTAGGATTGTAAGCCTCATACTTCGACAGGTAAGGCCTTACATCGGGGTAATACACCCAAAACAAACGGAAAGTAGCGCGTTCTGATCCATCATCATTAAATAAAGTCTTCATGGGCGCAATTCCAAGTATCCTGAAATGGAGCCTTGAAGTTTCACGGTCAAAGATCACTTCCTCTTTTACGGCATAGGAACGGATGGCATTCTCGTTAAATTCATCCCGTATGGTAATTCTTTTCATTGTTCCAAGCGTTCCGGTAGGGTCCTTTTCAATATCCGGAACATCAATGTCATAGCTTGAGCCAACCAGTAATTTAGCCACCTGGTCCACGGTAAGCGGGGTGGTAAACCGGTCATTTGAGTTATCAAAGGCTGTAATATCACCGTCCTTAATATGCTTCAGCAAAATATTAATAAACTGCTGATTGCCATTGTCTTCATCAGCCTCATACTTAAACGGAAGATTGATGCGTTCACGGGTATCAATAACCCTCCAGATAACCTGCTTATACACCTGGTCATCAATCCTGATATTGTCGTAAGGCAGCGGTGTTTTATCCTGCACAAGGTTTCCCTGTACGGTAGTGCCTGGCCGGCGACCTGGAACAACAGATTTGGTAGGGATTGTATCCGGCGGCGGCGGTGGGGGTGGGGGCGGTGGAGTAGTATCAATCACAGGCTGTGTAACCACAGGTTTTGCCGTGGTCTTTTTCTTGGTGCTTGCCTTCTTTTGAGCCAAAGCTTCGCCCGAAAGCGCAGCCAGGAAGAAAACCGCTACCCCTGCTAAAAATATCCTTTTCATAATCATTTCAATTTACTGCTGAAACAGGAAAAACTCCCACGCTTCAACGCTATTATTCATCCATTATTGCAACTGAAAGGCAATGGAAGGCAACTTACGCTTCCTACCATCCCTTCCCTGGGCAATAATATCGTCAATAAAAATAGTACTGCCCGGCCGACACTGGGTGATTACAGCATTGGTGCCCCAGGCTATCCCGGTAATTTGTACTGGAGTATATTGCTGGAAACCTGCCCCATTACCTGCAATTGTATAACTCAATACCTGGAATGGTGATTCAAATTCACTGTCTTTAAGAATAGCGCGTACACCGCCCATTTGCTTGAATTGAGCAGAAGGCATTTTACCCCCTGATTTATCGCCTACTACTGGTACCGGGTCGGGTAGGTACTTTACCCTGATTGGGAAGGGGTAGGTTTTACCTTCAATAACCACATTAACCGTAGCAAGACCCGGAGTTGTAGGCTTAACAATATATTTTCCACCACTACCGCCTGAAACTGTACCAGCAGTAAATGAAACCGACATTTTCTCTGCCTTGCCCGAACCGGAACTAACCAGTATCGGATTTTCCTCCGCTATGTACATTACGTTCATTTTTTCGAGGAATATAGAAGCCCCGCTGGGCTGACCTACCGTATATTTTACCACTTTCTCTGCTGTTTTCTTTTCGCCAGTATTGGGGTCGGTAAATGAAACCACCACTTTTACAGATTGCTCACCACCACCACCGGCAGTAGTTTCCCAGGTTGCAGAACCTGTTGCAGGATCTACAGAACGCGGTGTACCATTAATTGTTACTGTGGGAAGGTTTTCAGTGCTGAATGCACCTAAACCCGCAGTGATTTTAATAGGCTGACCAGGCAGGGTATATTCGGTATTCTGGCTTACCAGCGGCTCGAATTTGTTAAGCACCAGCTTTACTTTACCCACCTGTTCCAAACAGGTATTGGCTACCAGGTTGCCGCTGCGCTTTACATCGTTATCAAACTTGCTTAAAATGGTAATGCCTGCAATGGCAGGGGTCATCCTGAAATAGGCAGCGCTCCAGGTATTGTTCCCTACATTTTCTGTTTTTGGCTTTTCAAGGTCAATGGGCAGTCCCGGCTCCAGCTTTTTAGCCATTTCAGGAGGCAACACCTTCAGAATATCTTCCTTAAATTTCTTAAGGCGCTCATGCAGTTTATTGCCCTCACCCTGCTTTTCAAACAAACGGGTAGCTGCATCAAGGTTATCTTCCTTATACGTGCCATCTTCTTTCAGTCCTGCTTCTACCAGTAACTTCTGCTTCAGATCGTTAATGTATTTTGAAGCTTCAGCAGTAATCGCCAGCGCTTCATCGGCTTTCGGTTGCCAAATGGCGGCTTTCTCGCGAAGGTTGGGGTCGTTCCTCAAATCCTTCATCTGGCTTGCAATAGCCTTGTTCGATTCATCAATGATCGCATTTGACTTATTCAAACTATTGTTAACGGTCTTAAAAGCATTCAATATCTCGCTCGACACATTAAGCGCCAACAGCGCAGTCAACACGAGGTACATCATGTTGATCATTTTCTGCCGCGGCTCTTTAGGTAATGCCATATCTTAAAAATTTTCCCTATTAAATAATTTAATCACTTGCTTGAAAAATAGTGTATTGACAAAACCTTATCAGTTCCTAACCTGCATGGCGCTCAGCATATTGCCGTACACACTATTCAGGCTTCCGAGGTTTTTAGCCAGCAGGCTTATTTGCTCCTGGGCTTTTTGAGCATCGCCTACACTACCCTGCATGGATTGAGAAATAGCGGTAAGGTTACCAAAGAAGCTGTTCATGGCCTTCAGGTGATTGTTGGTGTCCTGGAGTTCGAGCTCATAAATAGCATTCAGCGAAGAAAGATTTTTAGTGAGGTTCTGAACCTGGCCATGGAACTGGCCTGCGCTTTCACCAACCTGGTTGAATTTCAGCATGGTTTCGGCTGTTTTCTCCATGGAGGTTTTTACAGTAGCCATGGCATCTGAAGCGCTCTTTGTATTGGCGCTGAAGTCGTTGGTGCTTTTCAGCACATCGCTAACTTCTCCCATTTTATCTACAGTAGTGCCAAGCTTTTGGAACCCGGCCCCTAACTTCTGAAGATTGGTAGGATTGATCTCTGCTTCTTCCAGCATTTTATCGAGCGATTTTAACGCCGGATTGCCTGCTGTACCTGCAGGTGCAGCTACCGGGCCCGAAGATGCAGGCGGTAAAAATGCATACACGAGGAAGATAAACGCTTCGGTAAGCAAACCCACCGTAAGCATTATATCGGCAATGGGATGGTGAATTAATTTGGTTAATGCCCCAACAAGTACAACGGATGCCCCAACGCAAACAATAACATTTACAATAACCTCAGTTCTTCTTGAAACGCCTGCCATAAAACAATTGAATTGAATTTTTAGTAATAATAAAAACAGATCTGCAATCCTGTAATTTAACGCATACAGGACATCAATAATTTCTTATTTGAATGGGATTTATTTTTTCTTGCCCGAACCACTAGCCTGACCAAAATAAGGTAAGTCAATCACTGTACGGAAACCTACATAAGACTTGGCTGAATCCTGGTATTCATACGAACGGGTGCTGTTTTGAAGGAAAAAGCCTATATCCTTCCAGCTTCCACCCCTTAAAACCTTACGCTTCATCCGGGGAGGGTCGCTGTCCTTTGCATTCCAGCGAATATCGGGGTTCATGTCGTGCTGAAAGTTATAGCTTCCTTCATAAAAGAGGGAGTTTGTCCATTCGGCTACGTTACCGGCCATGTTGTATAACCCATAATCATTAGGCCAGTAAGCATCAGCCCTTACCGTGTAAAAGCCACCGTCTTCGGGGTAATTACCACGTCCGGGTTTAAAGTTGGCGAGCAAACAGCCTTTCTTATTCCTCAGGTACATGCCGCCCCAGGGAAAAGGAGTTTGGCTGCGACCGCCGCGGGCGGCGTATTCCCACTGAGCTTCGGTAGGCAACCTGAATTCAGATTCGGTCATCTTGTTCTTTTTCTGAAGGTATGCGTTCAGGTACAGCGAACGCCAACTGCAATAAGCAACGGCCTGCTTCCAGGTTACCCCAACCACCGGGTAATTGCCAAAAGAAGAATGGGCAAAATACCTTTGGGTCATGGGTTCGTTGTAGCTGTATGAGAAATCGCGCATCCAAACAAGCGTATCAGGATAAACCTTTTCGTTGTACTTAACCACGAAAGTGCTCCTGGGCTTACCCTTATTTTCAATTTTGGCAGCCATCTGAAGATCGAAGTATTCAACTGCGTATTCAATTTTCTCAGGATCAATATCCTTTTTTCCATACAACCTGTCGGGAGGAGGCAGTATCATGGCGTCTAATTTTTCAACCGTAGCCTTGTCGCCCCACTTAATTGTTTTGGCCTTGGCCCAATCAATTTTTTCCTCGCCATCCACCGTTTTTACAAACCCCAACAGCTTGGCGGCAATGGAATCCCGTACCCAAAAAACAAACTGGCGGTATTGGTTATTGGTGGTTTCGGTTGCATCCATCCAAAAACCCTGTATAGAAACCTGCTTGTTGCGGGCCGTAATGGCATAGCTCAGGTCTTCATCGCTCGGACCCATATGGAAAGTTCCGGGTGGAACATATACCATTCCCATTGGTTTTGTCAGTCCGGGTTTTGCGGAAGGAGCTACCCCGTGAACCTGTCCGTCGTCGGGTAAACCTTTAGACTTTTTGCCGATTTTGCCACAACCGGCAAAAACCGCAATAAGCGGTAAAAGTGCGATTAATACATTCTTTTTTTGCATGGGTATTCCAAAAATAGTGTGCCAAAAATATGTTTTTAACTCTGCCTGCCAACCTGGGAAAAAAATGCAATCAGAATTCCGACGCTGGATTCATTTTATTCATTAGCGATAGAGTCAATTCAACCACAAAAAAACGCTTTTAACGTGTAAAAATTGCGGATTTCCAAAAAATAATCTCAAAAACGGCAACAATCAGGTATTTATACTTAGTTGAAGTTTAGGCATACATAGCAATTTTCATCAAAAAAAACACCAGAAGCAGCAACCAGGCTGAATACTAAGGTACTTAATTGGATTTCGATTTTTCCTCGAGAAACCTGTCGAGCGCAGCTATCATGCTTGGCGCCTGTGGTGCAGGCGCTTTAATATCGAGCTTTAACCCTGCATCTTCAATGGCGCGCAGCGTATTGTTGCCAAAAGCTCCTATCCGGGTACCATTTTGATTGAAACCGGGCACATTATCAAATAAACTCCTCACCCCACTGGGGGTAAAGAAACAGATGATATCAAAGGATTGGCTTGTAAGCAACTCTTTAACATCGGCGCTTACCGACCTGTACATATATGGTGTGGCAAACTCGCAATGATGCGATTTCAACCAGCTCAAAATTTCATTGTCCTGCTGGTTTTCGCTGCAGGGATATAAAAATTTTTCGTTTTCCTTATGCTTGTTAATGACATCGAAAAGCGATTTATTGGTTCCATCAGCGCCATAAAAAACCTTGCGCTTGCGGTACAGGATAAACTTTTGAAGATAAAGCGCTACCTGTTCGTTGATGCAGAAATATTTATTATCCTGGCTGATATTCAGCCTCATTTCTTCGCAAAGCCGGAAGAAGTGGTCAATAGCATTGCGGCTGGTAAAAATAACAGCAGTGTACCGGATAATATCAATTTTCTGCCTCCTGAACTCCTTGGCAATAATCGGTTCGAGCGAAATAAACGATCGGAACTCCAGTTGAACGTCATACTTTTTCTCCAGCTCGAAATAAGGATGCTTCTCCGATTCAGGACGCTGCTGGGTAATCAGAATTTTCACTGGCCCGCCCGCCGTGGTAGTGTTTTGTATGTTTAAGCCTTCGTTTTCCATTCGCTACCAGGGTTTTTTTTTGCAAAATTAATTGGAAGAATTCAGGAAATCCACTAAAAATTTTACTAATAATAGTATTGGCAAAATTTCGAAGGTGCAAAGGTAAAGGAAAAAGTGAAACGGAGATATGCCTGATTTAGTTCTTACCAGCGGTAAGATCAAATAATACCGGTATAAAAATAAAAAACCTACCAAAATCAATGAAAAAGTGCCGAAAAATGGGTGCAGAATGGGGTTGCCCAACCATAAAACCACAATTACCGGCAGTAAAAACAGCCCTGCGATTTTATTTACAAAGAAAACAATGAAAACATAATGGCCGGCCAGTTCGTGCGCCGCAAAAATCCAACCGCCCATAAGAATGGAAAAAAACTTGACACAATAAATAATAACCAGGAAGGAAACACAAAAAGCCGCATCAATATACCAGGGCTGACCGGTCAAAAGCCCTCTCTTTTGTATGAACAGGTAAATAAACAGCCCTCCGGCAATAAAAAAAAGCACATTTAAGCTAAGCGATGTTAATTTATTCTGGATCAACTGATCGCGGATCGATTTTTCCCTGAAACCACTCCTGAACAATAAGCCAAACAGGTTATTGAAATATTTTGGGGACGACCGCAGGATGAGCCCCACAAAAAACAATACACCGCACAGCACATAAAAGTTCATATCCAACGAGGCAGGACTAAATGGCTCGCCTGGCCTGATAGTTGGGGTTTTATGCGCACGGGGCTGGTTGAAATGGGGAATAAAAACTGGGGAAATTACAATCCTTGTTATTTGGGCCGAATCTTTAGGGGGAATGGCATCAAACGGAATGTTTTTGCCAGGGTAAGGAAGCAATTGCGCAAAAACCGATGAAACCAACAGCAGCATCAGCCCCAGGCAAACTGAAAAAATACCCGCCTTCCTGCCTCCAAAACGATCCATGTAATAGTTTGACCTGCAAAGTTGGCCCAATTGGCGCCTGCATCAAAAGAAATTTATCAAGCCGAGGTGGATTTTAGATTGCCTGAAATCCAGCGGCTGATCATCGCGCTTACCAACAGCCCAGCTAATATTGATCAGGCTGTTCTTGGTTTCGAGCACCATGCCAATGCCCGAACCAATATATCCGTGGCTGAATTGGGTTTGCTCATCTTTATACTGCGCATAGCCTCCATCAACAAACCCAAAAAAATAGGAGTTTTTACCACTCAGCAGCCTGTATTCGGCAGTGGCCACCCCGTATCGCCTGGCAAAAATGCTTTCTTCATCAAAACCCCTGAGCAACCGGTAGCCACCAACCTGGAATAGTTCGTTACGAAAATAGTTGCCGCTTTCATACGTGCCTGCATTAGCCCCGATTTTCAGAACCGATGATCTTCCAACCGAAAAATACTTGGCAGCATTCGCGCTAATGCGTACCTGGTAGGTATTCAACTCAAGGCTATCATACAGGTATGAAAAAGTTCCTTCTGTGCTTGAAGGGTCTTTCAGGTTTTGGATATCGGTGCTTGGTTTAATGGTTTTGGTGCCCCCTACCATATACAACATGAATTCATTTCCGTGCCTTGGGTTCAGCCGGTAATTTGTAGTATTTGATGCATACTCAATACCGAGCGAAGTGGCCGTACTTGCAGCCAGGTCGGGCAATTGGCCGTTAGCCAGCACATAAGCCGTATCAATGGTTGTAACATTTGTTTGCCGGTAATGAAACAGCACTTTGCCCGATTTATCCAGCGAAAACTCGTAAGGCATGCCAAGCCTGAGCTGCAGGTTTACAAACTGGGTATCTTTTTTGAATAGCTCGAACATACAATCAATACCCGCACGGCTGCCGAAAAGGTATGGTTGCTGGTACAAAAGGTCGAGCCTGGGCGATTGATACTGGATTTGCTGCCAGTTTACACCAATGGTTTCACCCGCACGGAATGAATTTTTCAGCAGGATATTGGCATCGCCGGTAATCAGCACTTTGTTTCCGGGTGTTTGGGTACTGGCAGGCATTACCCCCAGCAATACATTAATAATATTACTCCGCTTGGGTTTCAGGTACACATTCACTACCCCGCCCGTACCCAGCATGCTCAATGCCCAGGGCTGCGCCTGTTCGGCAAAAGGCAGTTCATCCAACCGTTGCCCTATTTTTTGGATGCGCGATGCCTGGAAAGCAGCGCCATTGCTCAACCCCAAATAGCGATTGATAAACGCGGGGCTGAGCCGGAGCGGCCCCAATTGGGCAATACTGTCAATTTTATAAAAATTCCCCTTGTCAATCACCAATTTCCCTGACAGCCCGTTGCCGTCCAATTGAACACTATCAAAACCAACGGAAGCGAACGGATACCCCCTTTCGGAAAAATAGGCCAGCGCTTTCTCCCTGTAATCATCCCCCGGATTTATGAACCCCGGTGTTTTCCTTGCGTAACCGGGCAGGCCAATATCCTGCGCCAGGGGTATAAATTCAGGTTCAACGGATAGTTTTACCCATTTATACTTTGGCCCGAGGTACAAATGGATTTTTGCCAGCGGGCTATCCAATGCCATGCTATCCACCGACGCAGCCAGGTAACCTTTTGCCATTAAACTTGCCGGCAATCCATCCAAATACGACGAAACGGCAGTTTTACTGGCAAATTTTGCAGGGGTCTTGAAGCCTGTCGCAGCGCTATCTTTTGCAATTATAACGAGCTTTATCTGCCCCATGCCCGGCTGCACCAGGCATAACCCAACCCATAAAAAAATTGACCGGAACATGATTTATGGATTCAAAACTAAGCGCATGGCTACATAAACTGCATTTTTGCAGCATTATTCTATGGCAGGTATTTATGTTCATATCCCGTTTTGCCGCAAGGCCTGCCATTACTGCAATTTTCATTTCAGCACATCGCTGCACCGCAAGGCTGAATTGCTGAAGGCGCTTCATTTCGAAATTAAAACCGGGAAAATGCCGGTTCCCATTTCAGATGCCGGGCCAATTGAAACCCTGTATTTTGGCGGCGGAACCCCCAGCCTGCTGACTGCAAAGGAACTGGAGGCCTTACTGGAAGTTATCCGCACCCAATTTAAGTTTTCGCCTCATGCAGAAATTACGCTCGAAGCAAACCCTGATGATATTACCGCTGAAAGCCTTGAAAACTGGAAATCGCTGGGCATAAACCGGCTGAGCATCGGCATTCAATCGTTCAGGCAGGAGGAGCTTAGCTGGATGAACCGCGCGCATAACGAACAACAGGCTTTTCGTTGCCTGGAAATGGCCGCCGCCAAAGGGTTCGACAACCTGAACATTGACCTGATTTACGGCACCCCTACACTGGATGACCGGGCATGGCTTAAAACCCTTGAAACCGCACACCAATCGGGTGTAAACCACTTATCCTGCTACGCGCTTACCGTGGAGGAAAATACCGCGCTGCACCATTTTGTGCAAAAAGGCAAGGTGGCCGCGCCGGTGGAGGAAAAGCAAGCCGGGCAGTTTGAAATACTGATGGACTGGGCGGATGAAAAAGGCTGGGATCATTATGAGATCAGCAACCTGTGCCGCCCCGGGCACCCAAGCCGGCATAACAGCAATTATTGGTCGGGCAAGCCCTACATGGGCTTTGGCCCTTCTGCACATAGCTTTGATGGCAACCTTACGCGCTGGAATGGAATAGCCAACAACGCCATGTATATAAAAGACTGGCTTGAAGGTACCGAAACGCCTTATCTATCGGAAAAGCTTACGCCCGCGCAACGGTTCAACGAAAAGATCATGACCGGGTTAAGAAAAAAAGAGGGAATTTCCTTCTCGTCCGAATCACGAAGCGTACAGGGTATCTTGCTTTCCGAAAAAGAACTGCAAAGTTTTTTGAAAACAGTGGATAGTTTTCTGGCACAGGGTCTTTTGGTAAAAGAAAAGGACAGCATTTATCTTACGCGCAAAGGCAAGCTTTTTGCCGACCATATTGCCGCAAGTTTCTTTTTATAGAAAGTTCACGCACAACAGGTATTGATCAATTGGCGTTGATACGGGCTACAAACTTACCTACATCCCTACTCTTTAATAACATTTAGATAGGTCTGCCCTGGTGCCGGTTACGTGTAAAAACACCCTTTAACTCAAATCCCTTATCTTTGCGCCCTGCTAATTTTCAAAAATCGTTTGAAAACCCCTTCCCCGTTAGCAGGCAAAGCATTCCTTTTGAGCAGACCGGCCATCATGATCGCTTAACAAATTCCGGTCTATTTTAATTTAGAAATTACATGTTATTTGAGCAATTAAACCTCATTGCGCCCATTTTGCGTGCGCTTGAAACTGAAGGTTACACCACACCCACCCCCATTCAGCAACGGGCTATACCCGAAGTACTTGCAGGAAAAGATTTACTTGGCTGCGCCCAAACAGGCACCGGGAAAACGGCAGCGTTTGCCATCCCTATCCTGCAATTGCTGCAGGAACGCCAGGAAAGGCGCACAGGCAAACCCAGCATTAAGAGCCTGGTGTTGACCCCCACCCGTGAACTGGCCATCCAAATCGGTGAAAGCTTTGAAACCTACGGAAAGCATACCGGCATTAACTGTAAAGTGATATTTGGCGGCGTAAGCCAGCACGGACAGGTTGAAGCCCTGCGCCGTGGAGTAGATGTACTCGTGGCTACACCGGGCAGGCTTCTCGATCTGATTGAACAGCGTTTTGTTGACCTGTCGCGCATTGAATTGTTTGTACTGGACGAAGCCGACCGCATGCTCGATATGGGTTTTATTCATGATGTAAAGCGCGTGATCACCAAACTTCCCGCCAAAAGGCAGTCGTTGTTTTTCTCCGCTACCATGCCGCCACCCATTGTACAACTGGCCAATACCATCCTTACCAATCCTGTAAAAATTGAGGTTACGCCGGTAGCAAGTACCGCGCACCTGATTGACCAGGTAGTATATTTTATTGATAAGGATAACAAACGCAGGCTCCTGGTTGACCTGCTGAAAAATGAAACGATTGAAAGGGCGCTTGTTTTTACCCGTACCAAACACGGCGCCGACAGGGTGGTAAAAGACCTTTTGCGTGTAAACATCACTGCACAGGCCATCCATGGCAACAAATCGCAGAACGCGCGCCAGCTTGCCCTGAACAACTTTAAGGCAAAGCTTACCCGTGTGTTGGTGGCTACCGATATTGCCGCCCGCGGTATTGATATTGATGACCTGACCCATGTGATCAACTACGAGCTTCCCAATATCCCCGAATCGTATGTGCACCGCATTGGCCGTACAGGCCGCGCCGGAGCAAGCGGTTTTGCCATTGCTTTTTGCGATGCCGAAGAAAGGGCATACCTCAAGGATATTCAGAAATTGATCGGGAAAACGGTGCCTGTAGTAAACGAACACCCCTACCCCATGATGCAGGGAGCGGGTACCGCAGTAAGACCAACGCCGCAACCTGTACAAAGGCATCATCCATCGAGGCAACCTGCTACCAAGTCCAAAACATGGCATGGGCATAATAAGAACGGTAACCGCAACAGCGGTGCCGCCAGGCCCGAAGCCGGGCAGTCGCAGCGTTTTAATTTTGCATTTGAAAATTAATGCAAGCTTAATTCTCCCCGGATAATTTTTTTAAAAACAACATTTCTCACCCCTGCTGAAAGATTTTTCGGCGGGGGTTTGTTTTTTTAAAAAGCTGTTTAAAAATGATTCCGGGAATTTGCTATAGGAAACAAATAATCAAATGCTTGCCACGAATAACACCAATTTACACGAATAATTCGTGTTCATTCGTTCCATTCGTGGCAGAAAAAAGTCAATGACGGTTCTCAATACAGTTCTTAAACAGCTTCTTAGACCCTGCAGAAACGGGTTAATGACAGACTTGTGTGTAGAGGCAGG
>CAYUGH010000079.1:0-20778 GCA_964444195.1 uncultured Chitinophagaceae bacterium | reverse complement strand
TGTAGATGATCTCGTGGGCTTCTTCGTGGATTTTGAATTTTTCGCCATAAGCTTCACGGCCACGCTTTCCAAAAAAGCTAAGGCACCAAGCCAGATCAATAACCTTTCCTTTGTTAATTTTTTCGGCTTCTTCTTTTTGCGCTTCGGTTTCATAGCGGTTCGCTGTAGTCCTTTCCGGATGAGGTGTCCAGGTGTGGCTTGGAGTTTCGGGCATTGGTGAAGCTGTTAATGTTCAGAATCCATTTGGTGGCTGCGGCTTGCCAGTCTTGCATGGGTGTGCGGCCGGAAACGCGCCAGCCGTTGGATTGGTAATGCGCGAAGAATTTTGCGGCCTCTGCTTCAGTTGAATTTTTTGAAATGAAAAATTCACATACTGATTGTTGCGCGGGCGGAATGTCTTTCTCTCTGTTTTCAATGTTTGTATTGTTTGATTTGTTTATAGAAGGTCTCACCGCCTGTACAGCAGCGTTATCATCAGCTTTACTGCCAGCTTTATCACCACCTTTATCGAATCTGTACAGGTGGACTTTGCTTCCCTTTTGGGGATTGAAGGAAGGTTCGTATTGAATGTAGCCCCAGGCATGAAGCTCCTTGAGACATTTTACATAGGTGTTAATAGAACCAATCTTCGATACCTGCATCACTTCCTCGCGGCTGATCGACACTGGATTTCTGAAATGATTCCAATTCCAGAATTGAAAAAGCGTGATGTAAAGACTCACGTGATGCGGGGTGAGTCTACTGTCTGCTGAGAGGTGATCCATAAAGCCCAGGAAGTGCTTTATGAAGTTCACCTGATTGCTGTTCGCTTTTCCAGTGAAAAGGGATTACGACCGCTCACGCGTTTGTTTTCTTCAAGCATCCTCTGGATGTCCTCGGAATCGTAGTAGATCACTCCACCGATCTTTGTGTAGGGTAATGTTCCGTTCACACGAAGGTTCTGAAGTGTGCCTGGTGAAATGGTGAGTTGGCGCCTGACCTCATGTGACTTGAGCCATTTCTTCACCGGTGGCGGAGCGGGCTTCTGATTTAATAATGTTTTGATCTCGTTAATGATTTCCTGCTTGAATTGTTGCAGATCATCGGGGGTGATAATTATTGCAGCCATACGATTTGGTTTTTGTATGGCACAAATGAAGTTTTGCAGTTGTAGCGAAAACATCCCCGAAGGGTGAGGACCCCGCTAAAAGGGCATAAAAAAAGCCCACTGGAATGGACTTTAGGAAATTATTTTTGACTTCGGCTATTTGAGAAACTCGGCCATGTCGACCCCAAGGATGCTTGCAATCTTATGCAGCGTGTAAAGTGTTGGCTTACGGGTTCCGTTTTCAATCCTGGACAGGTTCGATTTATCGAAGCCATTATCACGGGATTCAAAATCTTTCAGTGAGATACCTTTTGACTCACGCACCTGACGGATGCGCTTGCCTATTTCCTTGTAGAATTTCTCTTCTCTGATCACTGATGCTTGCAAATCTTTCTTATGCAAGCAAGGCATTAAACATTCCTTTAGGATTGTCTATGTCGACAACCTTTACTATCTTGGAATCAAATGAGTAAAGACAATTCAATACTCTATAAACCGATTAATGAGCTACGGCTTAGTGATGAGTTTTTGAGCATGAGCGAAGCAAATCAGTTCACTTGTTTGAACGATGTTCTAGAGACACCTATGCACAAGTTTCCAGATCTTCCTCAATCCGGGTACCGGATGCTCCGGGAACTGGTAAATTTTTTAGATGCTAATGGGTTGACGCACCTGGCTAAGAATTAGCCTTCGACTCCGCTGAGGGCAGGCTACTAAAGGAGGATCGCGGGACAGGCCCGCGAAGGTTATAGCTTTTCGAGGTAATCGGCTATGGCACGGAGATACTTGATCACTCTTATCTTCACATTGTGTTCAATCGAATAATACTTTTTGCGAAGGCTTTCAGCCGAGATATTTTCTTTTCGCTTTGTTCTGAAAACGCTGGCCGATAACGAAAAAACTTCCAACAGATTCGAGTTTTTAATCAAGCGTATGCCTTTATACAAACCGTTCAGCAGGCAACCGAATTCATCAATGGAAAGATCAAGTTCTATTTTGAGTTTTCTTAACTCTTCCGGACTGAACTCAATGGGCAACTGATCTGCGCGTGAGCCGATATCTTCACCCAGGCAGGCCGCTATCTGTTCTTTGATGGGGCGGGCGCGAGGATCGTAGATAATTCCCGGCCGGTCAGGTATCAAGCTGACCCGCTTCATGTGTTGTTTTAACTTTTCCAATTGCTGCGAAGCTGTACCGGAGTCTTCGTACTGCAATGCAATGAGATTCGCATACCAAGTAAAAAATGAAAAGTGATTGAAGTTAAGGCTGATGAGCAAAAGCTGAAGCGGTTCTGTCATGTCTTCATCTTCCTTACTCTCCGATACAAGGTTGTTCAATTCATTTTTCAGCAATTTCAGATACCGGACCTTCCGCCACGTAATATCGTTCACAGATTTTTCTTCGATGAGTTGCCAGAAAACAAGAAAAACAATTGTCAGAAGTTTATAATCAACCTTCAGTTTTGTCAGATCTGTTTCAAGTTTTTCGATATCCGACCTGATCTCCTGAATAGCAATCTTGCGGTAGCTTGCCGGCAGCCAGATATCAGAGTCGAAAAAGTCAACGAAGTTCTTCTCCATGAAGGAAAGCAAATCATCTAACGCTGTATAGATATGATGGTATAGTGATACCGGTTCCTGTGAGTTTTCTGCGCGGGCAACTTTGACCGGGTGTACGTGTTTCACAAGCTTGCCGTTCAATGCAATCAGTGTAAGCTGCTGCTTGCGAACGTATTTCCTAATCTCTTTCTTTTTATCTGCCTCGACAACGTTCAAGTTTATTGAATTTTTCGCCCTGTCACCAAGATCATTGAGCTTCCTTGTGAAATGGAAGCGAACCTCCTCCGTAACCTTGCAATCGTACAAAATAAGATTCGGTATGTCTTTCGTGATTAGGCTTTCAAAAATGCTTAGTTCCTTTACCTGCATATCACCCGGTGCTTTTTAGCCACTTCATTGCTTTCTCTAAAACATAGAACGTTTTAACAATCTCTTTGTCCGGTAATGCCAATTCTGCGGACATTTGACCGAACATATCACGGGAACATACCCACGCAAGGTATCGAAGGCCGGCTTTGATCATCATCGGGAACCATTCCTGAGCTGTCCACCCGGAAGAATGATTCCACAACCCAATTACTTCCAGATTGTCATTTAAGACCTTCGAGCACTTGTGCTTTTTCAACAGGCGCAGGATAACTGCGCCTGCATCTCTTAATGGCTTCTCATGCTGAAAGCCAACCCATCTGCAGACAAGAATGTTATTCTCACAATCCAAACTTATCTCAATGTTGTCAACCTTGTGGAGGATTTCAAATCCTTCCGTTGTGTACTTCTTTACTGACATTACTATAATTATTGTTATATACCCTTTAGCAGCTAGGAGAAACTCCTATGCCTTCGACAATTAAATGACGAAAGCCGCTCCTTTCGAAACGGCTATTGCCATACTTAACTCTAACTAACACCTTCAACTATTTGCCAAGCGTTCTCATAATGTGACTGATCGGTTCATAATCCAGCTTAATTGCTCTATGGATATACGTTGCTCTGCCAACTGTTTCTCGAATCTTCTGAGCCTTTCCACTTTCTCAGTTTTTACCTGCTCGACTAACATTGAGACAAGCAAGCTATTTACTGCCTCTGAACGGTTGAGCGCCATCCGTTCAACTACCTCTTTTGATTTGTCCTGATTCATACTTCAGGTTTTATTCAACTTCGACCGTGTTACCTATAATCCGTTTTAGTTTAACAAAATCCTTCTTCCAACGTGAAGATGCATGCGTATAGCAATGTTCAATCCTGTTCATATATTTTAGTGCATTCTCAATTGACTCATTCAGCTTTTCTTCCAATGTTTCAAGCTCCTGATGTTTTTGAATGTAATAAGTCTGATCCACCGCCTGCTGAACGCGTAAGTCACGACCGAAAAAGTTTAATAGTCTCAATAGCTGATTAATACGACTGCGAAGCTTTTTGCTCCTGCAATTCATAAGTGCTGTAATTATTTCCTTGTTCTCTTTAACTCTCATAAGGGGTTGTATTCAAATAACTGCAGGTGACGGTAGCTTCAAGCTGTACTCAAACACTAAACCTAAACTTTAATCTTTCGAGGTTAATTCCACATCCTGGAATTTGGCTACCGTCCCTGAGTTACATTGTTACACTTATTGAAGATCTACTTAGACTTGCACTGTAGAGGGTACTTTTCAATTCGTGGAAATTCATAGTGCCTTTTCAATAAGCTGAATTAATTTAGCTTTACCCTCCTTGTTGCGTGGATCTGGCGCTCTTGCATCTATTATGTGTCCATCTTTGCCTATGAGTACCAGTGTCGGGTAAGCAAATATCTGATAGTTCTTAATCAACTCGTGATCATAGCCTTGACCATTTGTATATAATTGCAATGAGCCTTTGCTTGCGAACTTTCCCATGCCCTTTTTAACCTGTTCTAGCTTTTTGTCCACAGAAATTGAGACGAAAACAATGTCCTTCCCGTGGAACTGAGCTTCAAGTTCCTCTAACTTGGGAACCATCATCGCACAACCACCACAGCCAGTAAACATAAAATCTAAAAAAACCACTTTACCCCTAAACTCATTCAAGGTTACCATTCTTCCGCTAGTATCTGATAAGACGAAATTGAATGCTTTTGCACTCTTGGATAACCCAGTTTCGTGCATCAATTTGACCGACTCAACCTGGTTTCTAAAAAAATTATTCTTCGGGAGATAGGAATAATAATCTTCTATAACACTCTTCATCTCATCGTCTAACCCTTTGTGCTTAATTCTTTCAATTATATAACGGGCTAGTATCCTTGTTTTTTGTGGAGATGTATTGTAGTCTGTTTTAATAATTTCGTAAAACAACTTTTTCTTGTTCTTACTAAATCCAGGTTTATATGGAAGGTTGTTAGTCATCATATAACTCAATAAGGCTTGTTTTTGAAGCGCACCATGCCAAGAGGAGTTCAGACCTCCCTCCATATTTGCAGATAACAATAAATCATCGTGTATTGGAAAGTTTTTCAAATACTTTTCATAATAAATTTTCCTTACTTGAGGGCTAGTCAAATCAGAAGCGTTAAACAGGTCAGCACTTGCAAGATATAACACAGTCAACAACTTTATTTGTAGAGCTTTACGTGCCTGTTCGCTAATTTTGTATTCATTGTTTGCCAATGAAGATAATATGACTTGCTTTACAATAATCGCTCGATCGATGCCCGGTTCGAGAAAATCCTTTCTATAACCTCCATCCTTATTATTAGCCTCTGCAATTTTTTTGGCGATATCCCTAAGAAGAAATTGCTTTTCGCACCCCTTTCCGGAAAGAATCACGTCTGCAAGACTACTATGAGCCAAGTCAGACATCTGTATGTGTATGCTATCTCCTGGCTCTATATAGAGCGTTGGGTGGTCGTAACAATTTTTTAAAATAAAAACTGCATTACCATAACTGTCACTACTATCTCCTATTATGATTGCAATTTCGCTAATATTTGAAATAAGCATTTCAAATTTGAAATAGCCATTGGCTAAATTCGTTGAGTATTCCTGCGATCCTTCAATGAAGTTATTATCATCCCATTTTCGTAGCCGAACCACTTCATTTGAACCTTTCTTCTCCCGAACATATCCGGAGATGATTGTTTTTACTGGTGTATTTTCAGGATCACCAGTCAAACCTTGTTTGCTATAGGCCGATATTGTCACGCAAACCATGAAAATAATAATCCACGCCTTCTTTACTCTTTGTTTTGACACTTGCATCTATCGAATGTTTTGTTGAATGTTAGAAATATTAATTATATAGTCCGGAATGGGAAGGACATATCTTGCATCATTTGGGGGAAGCGAGTAGTCGATTCCATCTATCGTACGAGTAAGTGTAATCGCAAACGCAGGTTCCTGGTTTAATCTTCTCAAATCTGACCATCGCAGGCCTCTACCTATTAACTCTTTTTTCCTTTCTGTTAAAATAGTATTCAGGGCCTCCGTTGGAGTGGCTGCAGTAAGTGGAACAAAGGTCCCCGTTGCAAACCGGGTAACCAACAATGTATTCAAATCAGCCATGGCTGCAACTGTATTTCCTTGTCGCGCATAACATTCGGCTCTTATTAAATACATTTCGTCTGTGGTGATTCCATTGAATGGTGTTGAGCCTTGGGTATATGAACCTTTGAATGAGAAATTTCCACCCCCAAGATTTCGGAAGAAAAGTCCTCGTCTTAAATCATTTGCAGCATAGGAATTGTATAAATCAGGATACACAAAATTTGGCAGAGAGGGAATAAAGACAGACCACAATGGATTTATTTGAGTGTGCTGGATCACATCTTCGTTAAATCGTGGAAACGGGGTGTTTGATGCTGCATTTAGAGTATTATAGTCCAACAATGTGCTGTACAACTGAAGGCAAGCATCTGCACTAATTAATGCCTTGTCATAGTCACGCATACTTAAATAGCATCTTGCAAGCATACCATAAGCCGCTGGCTTTGAAGCATCTGTTTTAAAAATAGGAACCTCTTTTAACAAATTAACTGACTCAGTTAAGTCACTCAGAATTTGATCGTATGTTTCCTTCAATGTCGCACGTACAGTAGGTGTGTTAATATCCGAACTCAATTTTAATGGAATTCCCAGATCTGAATCAGCTGTGCTTACATCATATGGCTTTGCAAAGCTCTGCGCCAGATTATAAAATGCACGTGCACGCAAGTGTAATGCACCGCCTTTAATATCATTCCATTCTTCCTGAGTACTACTATTCGGTTGAATGTTTTTCAGACCATCAAGTATAACATTGGCTGTCAGTACTTCGTTGTATGACTTGTCCCAGTCTTCCACGTTTCGGTTAGCTTCATAAATTTCTTCTTTCCACAGATACGCATTCTTGATTGTATTTGGCATTGTATTCCATCTCTCCGTAGTGATGTAGTATTCGTCCGCGGACACCTTTGCAATGGCAACATAGTCCTCCCGGATCAGAATCTCGTTAGTTATCAGTAATCTCATGTCCTTTAATGTTGTAGGGACAATAAGGGCTCTATCTCTTTTAACCTCCAGCCAATCATCATCACAAGAGATAAGCACTAAGGTTAATAAGAAGACAACTATTTTATATAAAGTTTTATAGTTCATATCAATGGTGTTTTAGTTAAAATCCAATTCTTGCACCGAATGCGAATGTTCGAGGGAATGGTAAATTTGGAGCATCAGGATCAATACCAACCTTATTGGCTCTCCAGAGAATACCTACATTATTAATGTAGCTATAGAGTTGAATTTGACGGAAGACAACATTTCCAAGTTTCACATTGCTTAATTCGTAGCTAAGCTGAATATCCTGTAAGCGAATATTATCTCCTTTTTCAACGAGAATCTCAGAGCGCAAATAGAATGCATCTCTTGGCGAATCGCTTGGATAAACCATGGATGGGACATTTGTGCTCAATTCATCCCCAGGCTCTTGCCAGCGTTTAGCAAAATCCCCATGACTTGTGTATGTAGCGTAAAGATCGCTGTAGTTTATGGAAGGTCTTCTGAAATAATATCCAAAGCGATAGGTTACATTAAATGACAATGTCCATCTCTGATATTTAATCGTATTTCGTAATGCTCCAAAAACTGGCGGAGTTGCGCGTCCGTGGTATTTTAAACTATCAACGGTAAAATTTCCAAGCGCTGTATAATTGTTACTGGGTTCACCATTCACGTACGCCAACGGGTCTCCATTATCAGGATCCAACCCAGCCCATTTGTAACTGTAAATACCAAACATCGGCCTTCCTTCAGTTGGTGTAAATTCATATGATCCTCGTGAAATACTTCCATCAACAAAGTAATTTCCAACGTTTGGGGCAATAGCTTTGTACTTAGTAACTTCATCAGTGGTATAACTAAAAAGAAAGGTAGTGTACCATTTTATTTTTCGATTAATGTTTATGGAGTTCAATTCTATATCCCACCCTTGTCCCTTCATGTTAGCGATATTTCCCTTATAAGTTGTCAATCCAGAAGTGGGGTCAAGCGGTCCAAAGCCAAATAAATCAACACCTTTCTTATTGTAATACTCTATACTGCCGCTCAAGACATTACTTCGCGTCTGAAAATCCAGTGCTATATTTAACATTCGAGACTTTTCCCAAGTCAAGTCGGCATTTGGTGGAGTTTGAACAAATGCTGCCGGTCGTCCGGAAAAAACACCTTGAATAAAACTTGCTGTAGTAAAAGCTGTTGCTCCCTGGTCAATATTGCCGTTATAACCATAAGTAGTTCTTAAATTCAAAGAGGGTAGCCAAGTGATTTTATAGAATGACTCCTGATCGATGCTCCATTTTCCACCGACAGACCACAATGGTGAAGAACGTTGATTAGCGTTTACGCCAAATAGGTTTGATTGATCTATTCGACCGCTCATTGAAAGAGTATACTTATCGTTATATGTATATGCTGCATTAGCAAAATAAGATCGGAATCTATCTATCGTACCTGATACGGATGTGGAACCGTCATCAATGGTGCTAAAGGAGTTTGACGGATAAAGCTGATAATATTCATTGTAGTTCATCGGATATGAACTTCCCAACTCAGAATCGTATCCATAAAGTTGATTGGAATAACCTTCTGTTACCGTCTCCCGCGCTTCGATACCTGCAAGCGCAGAAATAGAATGGATATTAAAATGTTTATTGTAGTTCACCTGAAATCTACCATTCCGAGAGTTTAAATCACTATTTGAGAGATACAGTATACCACCTTCTGGTATGACGCGTGTAACTGTAACTCCGTCATATGAACTAAACCGATTGATCATATTACGTGTAGAATAACTTTCAACTGGGTTCAAGGCTCTAGAGTTCCCGGATTGCTTTTCGTACTGGTACTTGAACTGTACGTTCAATCCATCAAGAACAGCGTAGCTAATTCCACCAGTAGCGCGGATATTGTTAAGCTTGCTCGTATTATCTGTATAACTCAGTTCTTGAATTGGATTAAACCTCCAATCAAGAAAGCCTTGATCTTGTGCTTCTTCGGCAAATCCTGCTCTGTAGTCATGGACAATTGGAATCGGATCACCTTCATCATTCGTTAATTGCGCATACGGATAAATTTCTTGCCCTCCACTCATTCGGATAGAAGAGAGAGTGTTGTCAATTTCGCTTTTGCTTTGAGTGTAAACCAAACCCGCGCTTACTTCCAAATTTTTTATAGGTACAAAAGTATACTGTCCGTTAAGCGTTATTCGAGTATTGTCGTTACCTACTCGATTGGAAAGCATTTTATCCAGACCTGTGGAGAAATAGTAGGAATGATTTTCTGACCCTCCATTTAGATTGATTGCATATTGTTGGCTCACACTTTTTTGATAGAAATACTTTTGAATGTCATTGCGGACATCCTTCTTCCTCAAGGCGTCCAGTTGAGCATTTGCTTCCGCCTCGGAGATTTCAGAGTTTCTTTCCTTCAAAAGAATTTCAATCACCGGACTAACTGGCGGTTGTCCTGAATTACTTATGGATGCATCAAAATAGCCGTTGTCAAACAACATCTCTTCTACATCTATAAAATCACTCGTGGACATTTTATTTTCATAAAACAGATCAGGCTTCTGCCCAATAGTTATGTTGGTATTTATTCCTACTTGAAGAGGGCGATTCTTTTGACCTTTTTTTGTTGTTATAACAATGACACCATTTCCTGCTCGAACTCCCCAAATAGATGCTGCTGCAGCATCTCTTAAAATTGTTATACTTTCAATGTCGTTCGGATTTATCGTGTTTAGTTCACCATTGTATGGGAAGTTATCTACTACAATCAAGGGCTGATCATTTGCTAAAATTGTACTGAGACCACGAATATTAAAATTGGTTCTACTGCCACTTCTCTGATCGATAAGAAGGCTTGGAGTTACACCATTTAGCCTACTCGTTAAATCAGGTCCGACATTTCGCTCCAGCAGATCTTTTCCTATGTGGCTAAATGAGCCGGTAGTTTTTTCCGGAGACTGTTGATCATAGCCGGTTGAGTATATTACAACTTCTCCCAACGTGGCGTTGTCTTCTGCCATTGACACATTAATAACGATTTGGTTGGTCACCGTAACCTCAACTGTTTTAAAACCAATGAAAGAAAACATCAGTACATCATTTTCATTTACTTCGAGTCTGTAATTACCGTCTGCATCCGTGGAGACACCATTGATTGTTCCCCTTACAACCACGTTCACACCCGGCATTGGAATACCCTCCGAATTAGTGACTTTACCTGAAATGGTAGTAAGAAGCCTTTCCGGTTGTGGTTCATTGAGGGGAAGAGCAGAAGACTCATTCTTTTCCGTGAGAACAATGTAATCTTCGCCTTCCTGCACTGTGTACTTAATCGACCTCGGAGCTAGAAGCGCTTCCAATAATTCACCAAGCTTTTTATTAGAAGCTTCGATCGTAACTTTTTCATCAAGCTTCAGCTTGTTCGGGCTGTACCCAAATTTTACCTGTGCACTTGAGCCAATCTCGATTAAAGCCTGTTCGAGTGTTACTTCTTTGAGATTCAGGGATACCTCGCGATTGAGCACTCCCTGTGCATGATTGTCGTGAGCAACAGCCAAGCCTGTAAACATTACCGCCACTATCAACTGCACTCCCGTTATTCGCATAATCTTAAAAATATGGTCATAGACCGTAGAATTTTTTTGCATAAATTCACATGTTTTGTTGATTTCTTACCGAATGAGACAGAGCGCCCAATTGTCAGCCTGGCTGGTATTGGGCAACTTGGCAGGGGTGCGTCAACACTCCTGCTTTTGTTTTTTACAGCTATGTTGAGTTAGTGTGGATGAATGGGTTCATAGGTTGTATTGTTTTAGGTTTGTTGGCCTCATCCTAAATCCTTCTCCGTGGGAGAAGGACTTTAAGACAAGAATATTTTTAATCACAGCCGTTGCCGTGAATTGTGATTTTGTTGTTTTTAATTTCGTAGGTGAATCCAAGAATGTTTGAGGCAATTGTCAATGTCTTGTCAAGAGACTGATCGGTAAGGTCTACCGAGATCGTACAGTTGCCAACGTTTTTATTATCCATTGATACCGACACATTGAACTTGCCTTCAATCCTGCGAATGACTTCATTCATTTTTGTGCGGGTAAAGTTCATACTGTATTCAGTGCCCTTAACAACCTGAACCGGTTCTTCTTCCGGAGCCTGAACTTTAGCCAATTGATTATCAGCATTGCTGAACAATGCTTTTTCATTTGGCAGGACGATCACGTTTTGACTGGTCTTAGAGGAGGTGAGTTCAACTTTGCCGGTAAGAACAAGAACTTCAATATTGGAACTCGTAGCTTTAATATTAAAGCTTGTTCCCCGAACAGTTGCCTTCATGTCACCACAAACGATATTGAAGAGATGATCAGGATCTTTGGCAACTTCAAACAACGCTTCGCCTGTGAGAACTACATTTCGTTCATTACCCGTAAATTTTTCAGGGTACGACAACGTACTGTTTCCCTTCAGCCAAATGATTGAACCATCGGGCAGGATTGTTTTCTTCACTTCATCACCAGAGGAAAAAGCCTGAAGTGTTTCAATTGTTGTAAATGAATCTGTACTGGCATACTGCCAAACGAAGTATGAAGAAACTGCCAAAAGCAGAATGGCCGCAGCAACTTTCCAGATAGGGAACATGGTAACCTGACGGCCGGATTTACTTTTCTCAATCCTTTCAAACAGGGAAGCGGATACTTCTGCAAGCAACTGATCACGTTCCTCTGCATTAAGCTTATCGGATTGTTTACTTTCCTCGCGGCTTGCAAGCCATTTTTCAACTAGTACTTTTTCCTGATCGGTACAGGTGCCGGACTGGTAGCGCCTGATCAGGTCATCAAATCTTTTCTCGTTCATCTTTTGCTTAAACAGGTAAAAATCAGATAACAGAAGACATTCCTCTGCCTCTGACAGATAAAGGCACACAGGCCAGCATTTTCTCCCGAACTTTTTTAAACTTTTTTTGGCAAAAGTTAAATTTCGCGGAATTTGATTCTGTTTACCGATTTTTCGGGTTGAACTCTTTGGCCAAAAGGGGCATCTCCCAACAAACGTTTTGATTTCAACATAAATTTATCGTTACCTTTCCTTTACTTTGTTTACTGTGAAGTAATCTATTTCACTCCCCGAGAATGAAACGCAACGATTACATAGCGTACGATGACGATGCACTGCTGAACCTGATCAAGCAGGATGATGAGGCAGCGTTTAAAATCGTTTATGAACGCTACAAAGGGGAAATCTTCAATTGTGTTTACGATGGCCTCCACAAGAAGGAAGAGAGTAAAGAAGTAGTGCAGGATATTTTTTTCTACCTGTGGGATAAGCGCAAGACAATCAAAATCACCAATTCCTTAAAAGGTTATCTATACATTTCAGCACGTCACGCAATGCTGAACGTTATCCGATCGGAGAAAATGCGCAAGGCATACGCAACAGACTTTTGCCTGTATGCGGCAACTCTTTCCGATAACTCGGCCATCGAGTGGCAGGATCTTCAAGACCTTGAGGCAGCAATTGAAAAAAGCCTGGCGCAGCTGCCGGAAAAAATGGGAACCATTTTCCGGCTCAGCTGGCATGAGCGGTTATCCACTGAAAAGATTGCTGCGCGACTCAACATTGCGCCCAAGACGGTTGAAAATAACATGTCGATGGTGCTGAAGCATTTGCGGGAGTCGCTTGGTCCTTATTTGGCCAGTGTCTTTGCTGGAATTTGGCTGAGTTAGCAACACAGGAACCGGACGAGTTTTAATTTACCTAAATCTAAACTTTACAAATCTGCGTACCGGCCCTGAGTGCTGCACCATCCGTATGAGGAAACGGAAAGTATTTTACCTGTTTTTGAATTCTGTTAATCCATCATCCAGGTATTCTTTAAAAATTTCAATGTCATATTCCGCACCCTGCGGAGGTAATAATGTGTTGCCTTCCAAATCAAGGAGCACGTAATATGGTTGCGAGTTGGCGTTATACTTAGAAGCCTGAAAATCGCTCCATTTGTTGCCGATGGTTGTTATCTCCTTGCCACTGTATGATGATTTGAATTGTTCCGCAGTTGATAATTCGGTTTTGTCATCCACATAAAGCTGAGCCAATACATAATCCTCCTTTATCCGGTTAAGGATGCGAGGATCTGACCATACTACTGTTTCCATCTTTCTGCAATTCACACAAGCGTGGCCGGTGAAATCGACCAGGACAGGTTTGTTGACTTGTCTTGCATAAGCAATGGCTTCATCGTAATCGAAAAAAGCGTTGAGGTTATGCGGGGCGTGGAAGAGGTTGGAATACTTCCGTGCTCTTGCCTCATCCGGCCTGCGGCCACCTTCTCCCAAAGGAGAAGGTGAAAAACCTGCAGAGTAAAGATCAAAGTCCTGGGTGTGTTGAGGTGGCAAAAAAGCTGAAATTACTTTCAGAGGCGCACCCAACAGACCCGGTATCATGTATAGAGAAAATGCCAATGTGATTATCGCCATAAACAGCCGCGCAGGGCGGATATGCGTTACGTCCGTGTCGTTCGGGAACTTGAGCTTTCCTAACAGGTAAAATCCAAGCAAGGCAAAAATTATTATCCATAGCACAAGGAAGACTTCACGATCAAGCCAGCTCCAGTGGTAAGCGAGGTCAACATTGGATAAGAATTTCAACGCTAACGCGAGTTCCAGGAATCCGAGCGTAACCTTTACACTGTTCAGCCAGCCACCGGATTTAGGAAGTGCTGTCAGCCAAGATGGAAACATAGAAAACAATGTAAATGGTAATGCCAGCGCGATAGCGAAGCCGAACATCCCTATTGCCGGACCTTTGAAGTTGTCGAGAGAAGCAGCCTCGACCAAGAGGGTTCCAATCAGCGGGCCGGTGCATGAAAATGATACCAGTACAAGGGTTGCTGCCATAAAAAATATTCCAATAACTCCTGTACGATCAGCCTGCGCATCTACCTTGGTTGCCCAGGAAGAAGGTAATGTAATCTCAAATGCTCCTAAAAAGGAAGCTGCAAAAACAACTAACAGCAGGAAGAAGAACAGGTTAAAGAAACCGTTTGTTGAAATGCTGTTAAGTGCATCCGATCCAAAAATGACAGTAACCAATAGCCCAAGAATTACATAAATCAATACGATTGAAATTCCAAAGAAAACAGAAAGCAGTACTGACCCTTCGCGTACCGTGCTTCGCTTTGAAAAAATGCCAACGGTGAACGGAATCATCGGGAAGATGCAAGGCATGATGAGGGCGGCCAAGCCTCCAAAAAAACCTGCGATGAAAATTGTCCAGATGGATTGCTCTGCTTTTGACACAGGGAGATTATCTGAATGTTTGGTACTGAATTTAACAATTACCGTTGATGAGGAATCTGCTACAATCGGGCTTTCAGAATTGAATGCTTGCGCAGGAATACTGTCAGACTTAACAGAATCGTTTTCGCTGGTTTCAGGGCTAGCAATAACGTTTTCTTCTTTCTTTTTCGTCTCCTGATTTGCTGTGACTTTCAATGTAAACGAAACCTCATCAGGCGGAAGACATTGATGGTCGTTGCAAACCATGAATTCAACTTCTCCTTTTATCTCTGTGGCAGGAACATTAAGCTTCACGCGTTGAATGAACGTAACAGAATTTGCAAACCAGAGAACATTCATCATGAATGTTTCGTCATAGGCTTTAACCAAACTGCCTTCCTCTTTTACTTTCCCTACCAACGAATAATCCTTACCTGGTATGAAAGTGAAGGTTGTTGGTAACGGGCCTCCGCTTTCCATGAATTGAGAATAAATGTGCCAACCTTCCTCTACCGTAGCAGTGAGCATCAAAATGGCTGCTGAGTCTGTTGACGAAGGTGCTGCCGCAAAGCTCCACTTCACAGGATTGCGAATCTGAGCGTGTGCCGGTGCTGAAAAGAACACCGGCACGCTCACTACTAACCAAACTATAAAACAGAGGAGACTCTTGATCTGTGACTTCATGATCTATAAAGGCACGTAACGGGGTGTTTTCTCCCGAATGGTTAGAAGAAATTTTTAGAACCGGATTGATTACAAGAAAATTGAAAGCAGAATGCCCATGAAGGTTAATGCACCCAGCGTGCACCAAATCGCAATTGTTGGTACAGGTTCGTCTTCAGGAAGACCGAAAAGGAAGCGGATAATATCTTTAAGCATCAAGCCAAAACTAATCATCCTCAGGTAAATACACTTACTCAGACACAAAATGTCAGAAGTTGTTATCTCCTTGCATTGAATGGTTAATTGCAATCAATCAAATTTACAACATGGGACGGGCAGCAGGAAGACGTGAGCAGTACGCGGAAAAAGATCCATTCGAGGAGGGACATATCACTTTGGTATGGGATGAACTTCAAGATCGGTTTGGAGTAAATACCAAAAAGTGGAAAGAAAAATTTGAGACTGAATTTCTGCAACAGCCTCACGCGGTTTCTAAGGTTGAGTTTTTCAGAAGGTATATGGTTGAGAATTTTAACGGTCCTATTAACCATCTTCTCGGCCGACATTCAATCCAGGGAACAATGAATAGTTTGATGGATTATGTGGCGAAGCGAGGGATTAGGTAGTGCAGATGTTTCAATGGGTAAAAACCCGATCAAAGAAGCCTTGTACTACATCTTTTTCAAATTCATCTTTATTGATTTCAATCGGATTACCGAAGACAAGTTTAACTCGCCCTGACCAAATATTGGCCGTTATGGTCGCTAATATTATGATGTCCAACATGTCGCAATCAATTTCTGCATACACAACACCCTTTCTCTCCCGTGTGAAAAAGAATTGATTGTAAAAATCACGGGCACGGGCGGCCCTGGATTTCCAAAGAGGTTCTTTCCCTTGTTCCAACTGTCCTATGTATTCCCGAAGAAGCCTGCGGATTATAGCATGATGATGAGGGGCTGCTTTCCATTGGAGTGTTACGGGCTTATCAATTTCAAGCGGGTTAATTTTACCTCCTGTGGCTTTTGCAAAGGCCGCAAAATCATTCATGAGGTCTTCCGGTGAATTGAACCAGCCGGACATGAACTGCTCCTGGAATTCGTTTATTTCGTTTTCTTCGTTTTCTTCGGTATGCTTCATACGAGGTTTTAATTTTATGCGCGCTATTTTAGGAAGTTTTTAAAAATCCGGATGGTGAGCATAGGAGAAACTCCTATCGATTAGACCAGTTCAACCTTAATTTCCTCGAAAAGTTTTTCTGGATCGAGCTTTATTTCGCAGTAATCTCTGGCGACATATTTAATCCAGGATTCTATTTCACTTGGTTTGTTATCCATGAGCCAAAAAAGTGTCTGCTTATCGATAGGGTCGAGTTTAAAAAACTCGGATACGTTTTGGCTTTCCATGGCGAAATTTTAGAGCCGCAAAAGAAATTCAAATAATTATCCGTGTCAATGGGAGTTTGTCCTATAACGAGCAGACTATGGCTTAGACGAATTAAGTTTTTCCTCTAAATCAAATGTATCCTTGCTGATGCGGGTATCGGTCATTTCCGCGTAAAGTTGGGTTGTTTTTAAGTCGCGGTGACCTAACATGCGGCTTACGGTTTCAATGGGAACCTGGTTCTCGAGCATAATTGTAGTGGCAAATGTGTGACGCGCTACGTGCGTGGTGAGTTTTTTCTTTATGCCACAAACTCTAGCAACCTGCTTTAATCCATCATTGTAGTTTTGGTTTGACAAAACAGGCAGGAGCTTGTTCTTAGCAAGGCATTGGGAATGCTGACGATATTTTTCAATGATTTGGAGCGGGACTGAAAGCAACGGTACATTCTCTTTTGAATTATTTGATTTGCTCCTCGTCTTGATAATCCACTTACGGCCGTCAACGCCTATCTGGACATTTTCAGGAGTCAATTCACTCAGCTCTTTGTAGGAATAGCCGGTGTAAATAACAAACAGGAAGCAGTCGCGTACTTCGTCAAGACTTTGATTTAAGATTTTCTTCGCTGCCAATTTCTGAATTTCCAATGCATCGAGTCGAACACGATTGGTCGGTAATAACACGCATTTAAAAGTTCTGAACGGGTTAGCAGTAATATACTCGCGGAGGACAGCGTGATCCATGAATTGCTTTAAATCTTTGATGCTTTTCATGCTGGAGTTTTGCGAAAGCCTCTTGACAGTGCGCATGTAATGGTAGAGATCTTCCGCGAAGTAGGGCTTCATGGATGTTAATGCAACATCTACTGTGCGAAATTTTAGTCTTATAAAATCCCTGCAGGAATCAGCCAATTGCTTCCATTTGAATGTGCGGCTCATTGTGAGCGCTCCACTTCGCGCACGTTCTATTTGAATGGCATGAAACTGATGCAGAACGTTAAGAACATGTATTGACCTTCGGGCTCACTCAGGCCCAGGAAAGCCCTTTTGACATCGTATGCCGTAACGAAATCACGACTTTTGGTTAGTGCTATGAAATGTTTCTTTAAGCTGAACTTGATCTCGAAAATACGTTTAGTAATTTCTGTCGAGTCGGGTGCATCTGCATGTGGAAGTGCAAGACTACTACGCCAATGTGCCGGCATTATATGTTTGCCGGTTGAACATTCAGATCTGATACCATTGATGGTAATTCTTGCCCAAATCGGTGTCAGACCTTTACTATTTACTTTGGAACGGTTTATCCAAAACAGAATGCTTAGCTTTTGATTGACGGCCATTGAATCGTGTAATGTTCGGCCGCGAATTAAAACGAGAAAGTGATATTAAAACAAAGAGGAACACAACACGTGATCTAATGTGTTGAGGGTGAGAAGGGAAAAAGTTTTATTCTAGATTTACTAATCTTTGATCTTAGGATTTTTTGCCAATTGGCGCTTACGTATATCTCTATCAGCTATTCTTCTTACCAGGCAACTAACAAAAGCTTCGCATGTTTCATACTGTGAACACTGACGAATATCTTTAAGAGTTAGTTGATCTATAATATCCTCCAGTTCATCACTAATACAATCTCCCAAGCCATTTTCTATTATCATATTTTTCTTTTGTTGGCTTGGTGTTAGCTTAACGGGTTCATACTCCTTTTTCTTCTTTTTTGGTTTTTTAGGTAAAGCCATAACTATATGATTAGCGTAGAATAACTTGAAGAATAAGCGTAAAAGCACTGTACAAACCCGAAGATAAACCCGACAATACCGATCACTAAGGACAAAACCTGACCATTGTTCTTGTATAAAGAACTGATTTTGCTAAACATGGATGACTTGTGAACTTTAGACTATGTAGTATGGCATTCGTTGCAGCAATAGTAGCAACCGTTAGATTTGGCATAGGTTTTCTTTGCTTCAGTAACGGCAGACTTGCAATTTGAATGTTCTCCTAGATCCTTTACTTCACCTGGGAAATACGAGCACGATCTAACGTGTACCTCGTGATCACCATTTGATTGAGCATTGCGATTTACATAATAGCGTGGCATAGTTAAGGGGGATAAGTGAAACAAAAATGACCCACACTCAGCCAGCTTCACCGAACATCATGGGGGTCGCTTAACTCAAGTTAAATGTTTAAAAAATTCATTAGAGTTTATTCATGATATTTTTTCTTAACTGCTAAATCTGTTTGTAATCGAGGGTTTCTTATAGGAGTTTCTCCTATAAGAAATTGATCGGGCAATTATTAGTTATTTTTAAACAATTAACGCTGCTACCATTTTGCTTAGGCTAAGGAACTGTGAATGGCAGTCCTTTTTTTGTTTGAATGAACGTTATACTTTTACTTTTGCTGCTTCAAAGTGTGAGACGATTTTTAAAGAGAATGAAATAGTATGGATATAAGATTACCTATTCCTAAAAATTGGCAGGACTTCGAAACAATCTGTCACAAACTTTGGAGTGAAATATGGAATGACCAAAACGCTGAAAAGAACGGAAGGCAAGGTCAAGCTCAATGTGGAGTTGATATTTATGGTATGCCTATTTATACTAATAAATATCACGGAGTCCAATGTAAGGACAAGGATAATAGACTAGGATCTGTTCTCACAAGCGAAGAATTAGTTAAAGAATGTGGGAAAGCAAAAAGTTTTAAGCCTAATCTTTCGAGCTATACACTCGCCACAACTTCGCAGCGGGATGTCGGCATCCAAGAGTTTTACAGAAACTTAAACCAGAAAAGGACATTCCCTTTTAAGGTAAATGTTTGGTCCTGGGATGACATTGAAGCGGAGATAGCATACAGGCCAAGCATATTAAATCACTTTTACTCCAGTTTTAAGGTTCAAGACGTAAATGCTTCAATTGTTAAATTGAACAGAAATTCAACCAGAGATCATTTTGACGCATTTTTCTCAAGACCTAAGGTTAATGAAACAATGTCAAAAAACTTCAAAAGTTTTTTGATGCCGGTTATATATGAGTTAATGGATAACGCGTATCAACACGGAAAGGCTAGTCAGTATGATATAAAGATTGAAAAAAATATAATTGAGTTAACAGATAATGGAAATTCTTTTGATCCCTTGAGTCATTTGGATGCAAGTAAGGTGTCAGCTAAAGGCAACATTGGATCTTATATCCTTGAAAGCTTCCTGAATAAGTTTAAGGGGAAAGTAGAAGCTAAGTTCACAAGAACCACAAACAACGTTCTTCAATTTACGGCTGATGAGTCAATTTTAAATGTTGATGAACAATCTCATTTTGAACTAACAATTGACTTAAGAAATAACTACGGAAGAGAAAGTACAAAGCAAATTGTGGATCAAATACCAACAGACAAGACTGAACTTCTCTTAAATGTTACTGAGTTTTATAATCTCAGTGTACTGGCTGAATTTACAAAAGAAACCTTGTCAAGAATGACAGATAAACAGTCCTTAACGATGTCAGTACCAAGGCATGAGTACTTAACTTCATTCGAAAGTTGGTTTAATGACCAAAGATTGAAAATAAAAATAAGGTGATAGATGATCTATTTGACGAAAGGCGCAAGAACGATTTAATTTCTAGCAATAGTCATCAATCGAATCTTCACCGCTCCACTCAAGACCTTGTGCAAGAGTAAATTGTTTTTCCGCTCCAGTCTGAGAAAAGAAGTTCTGAATACTTGTGTGAACGAATACGTCATTTTCAAAAGTTATTGCAGCCAAAGCCCAACGCTTCAGTCCACTCTCAGATTCGGTTAATACGTAAATCGATTGACGATCACTTGATACTGCAATCTTCAACACTACTGAAGTATAAAGATCATTAGTGCATAATATTGATCCTGTTTTCAATTTTTCAGAGTAGGCTACAATTGGGTGAGCCGAAAACCCTTGAGGACAACAAGGAAATTCAGATGGGGTGCGCCAATTGCGCTGTACTGCTCTTGGCGTTTTTGATATTATTATATCCGAGACTTTTTCAACATTCTCATAAGTAAGGTTTTTTTCAACGATTGGTTTATATATCCATTCTCCTAGAGAACCACCGGAAGGGGTCTTTTTACTCTTCGCCCAAGCCTGCATATTCTCGAGGCAAGCTTTTGCTTCTTCCGCATTAACTGTTCGCATCCAACTGAAATTCGGCTCTTGAAATTTGTCCTGGTACTTTGCCGGATTAGCAAGAAATTCTTCAACGGTACAACCGCACACAAATTCAATTTCCTTTCGCGTTACCGGATTGTTCATTGCATTTTCTAATCGCGTTAACCAACGCAG
>CAYUGH010000078.1:0-20910 GCA_964444195.1 uncultured Chitinophagaceae bacterium | reverse complement strand
GCGGTTCCGGGCTGGACGAATATAAATTCCAGCGCAGCAGCAAGCCCTACCGTTGGCTGCTATAAATTTGACGCACTTTGCAATTAAAACAAAGACCATATAATTTGCTTTTACTGACCGGACTTATTCTGGTTTTGACATCATTTTTTCTATTTGATGGAAATAGTGCGGTTGACATTCATCTTCATGACACCTATTTTGTAATTGCACATACACACATTTTTTGGCTATTGGCAATTTTGGCTTTTTTCATGTGGACACTTTATTTGTTGACAAATAAAATCCTTTATTCAAAAAGTCTTACATGGACACACATTATTGTTACTATATTGACATTAGTTCTTTTTGCATCCACGTTATTTATTGGTGACGGCCATATAAACCCAATGCCGAGACGATATTACGACTACAGCAATTGGAATTCGTTAGACATGTATTCAACACTCATAAAAGTGGGCGCAATAACGCTTTTTATCCTGTTATTAGGACAAATCAATTTCGTCATAAATTTTATTGTTGGTATATTTAAAAGTAAGACTTAACAGCCACCAATCGAGTAAGGCTGGAGAATTTATGCAGAACATTTTTATTGCATTTTGGCCTGCATGATTTTACTTCACCCCGACCTCCCCGCAGGTAGGGTCGAGCAGAGGCGCATTCATTCAGGCTGCAAACGAATACTTGCTCTTTTAAAGGAAAATCAAAAATAAAAATTAATCCCGCTATTTGAACATAAAATATTCATATTACGGTATTAATTTTTCATTAACCGGCTGACCAGTTCAACTGAATTTGTAACATTTGTGCAATAATTCTAACCAAAATGACTTATCCGGGGCAAATTAAAGTAAGGGTGATCCGCGAAAAACGCGCGGTGAACATTGCGCGGTAAGCAATAGTTTTTTTAGTGGAAATAATTAAAGGCGGGCTCAGTACCCGCCCTTTCAATTGCCAAATATTTTCGGTGGTTTTACAAACATTTACATACCCTTTACAACACTTTACTATCAAAAAGCTCCGGGATAGTTGACGCCCAATACCTTTAGTTTATTGTTTCACCAAATCAATTATAGTCATGAAAATCTTTAGCCTTGCGTTTTTGTTCCTTTTTCTATACCCCTTTGTATTTCCAATCACGGAAAGTCAGCAAAAACTAAATAAAAATAAGTCTGAGGTTGCCAATATCGTTTTTAAATCTACAGATGGCGGACAAACCTGGCAGGACATTAGCGAAGGGCTGCCTGAAAATTTGCAGGAAGATAGTATCCGGGGAAATAGCTTCTTTGCAAATGATAAAGGGCTGTTTTTAAGGGTTGGAAACGGACTCTATCACAGTACACCAAATGCCACAGATCCTTTTTGGACCAAAGCGTTTTTCCCTGACGAACATAGCAGCATTGCCCCCGGTATGTCCGGGATAGTTGCCAACAATTACTGGGGTGTACATTTGAAAAAAACAAACGGAACGAGTGTATGGTCGCCGATATTCGACAATTCTTCAGAGCCACGAATACGCAGCGTTTTTGAAACTGCCGGAGGTACCATTTTCATCGGCACCGACAGAGGCTTTTTTAAAACGGCTAACAGTGGAAAAACCTGGAAACATGTCTATGACGGAGGCTGGGCAGGGAATTTCGCCGAGTCGAATGGCGTACTGGTGTCGACCAGTATAAGAAGGATAATAAGATCGACCGATAATGGCGAAAACTGGGCGCTGATCAGTGAAGGTGGTGTGACCTGGGATGTAAAACAGATCAATGGTGGATTCGCTGCTATCACTTCTGGTTCAGAGCCGGATACCAGGAGGTTAAGGACATCCTGCGACGGCGGTAAAACCTGGCAGCCCACTGATGCCGGCCTTCAGGACAAAGTTGTTATTGATTCAATATGGCGGACCTGGGATGATCGCCCTCGTGTGCAAGCCTTCCAGACTTCAATTATCCAGGTTGGTGAAAACTTCTATTGTACTCATCCTGACGGCATTTTTAAATCATCAGACAAGGGAAAAACATGGAAGCTGTTACTTCCTTCTGTAGAAGGTAAGGTCTTCAATTTATCGGTGTCCGGCAACGTGATCTATGCCATACCCAGCAAGGGTGGATGTTGAAAACTCAGGTTAACTTCAACCGTTGCTTAATTACCCGCAAGTAGCCATCATATAAACAGGAAGGGATTTGTAACCCCAGTGCCCTGGCTACCCGGGCCAAAACCACCGCGACTTTTTTAGTGTAAATAATAAATGGCGGGTTCACTACCCGCCTTTTCTATGTAATATGGTGAACTTTTAAGCCTTTTGGATGATTTGTAAAAAAAAGGGTAATATTGAGGGGTAAATTAAATTTCCAAGAACGTATTGGCGAACAAAATAAAACGCCCTATTCAAGCAACAAATATCAATGGGTTGTATTTTATGACAAGTTCGTATAATGCTTTAAGCGAATCGCTATGTGCCATTATAAACCACACGATTTATGAATGCAGTATTTGGTTCAATATTAGAAAATCTAAAAGCCATAAATATCGTTACAGAGCCGACGGTTGAAGTATTTAAGGGTGACAAAACCAATACTTCAAATTCGAGAGAAGTGACAGTGCAAGATTTTATTGAAAGATATTTACCATCGGACTTCCACGTAAGAAAACAAGCAAGGATTTTTTCAAAACTTTCATCTTCAAATAATATTGACTGCGTTGTTCTTGCTCCAAATCATCCACAGTTAATTACGCCAGCAAGAGAAATTGCTTTAGCCGAAGGGGTATATGCAGCAATTGAAGTTAAACCTGATATATCTGTTTTGACAGATGTTTCAGAACTAATGCGGGGATTAAATCAAATAAAATCTGTAAAGTCTTTGGCAAGAACTATTCAGCAAATAGACTTATCAAGACTTTTAAAGACTGCTCCTCAACCAGAATACTTTAAGAAAATTCCAGCAGTTATATTTAGCTTCAAATCGGCAAATATTGAAAACACTGTAAACTTTATTATTTCAAAAATAAAAGACGGCACTTTACAATCAGACGAAATACCAGATATTATCGTAACACTCGACAAGGGAATTATTTTTTATACTCCGCATTTATCTTCTACAGCAATTGGACAACAAATCACTCCTGAACAAAAAAAGGTTTATGGCGAAAGAGTGTTCATTCACTTTGAGACTGACAAGCACGAAATAACGTTAGCAGCTTTCTTACTTCTCTTTTTAAACTTTACACCACCGACAACTCTCACTCATAGTTTTATAATCAAAGATTATTTGACACAGGAGGCAATGCAATTCCAAACAAAAATCTATCCTGTGGAGCTTGACAAACTAAAGAAAGCAGAAATGATTATTCAGAAATTATTTGAGAACATTCCAAAGAATAACGGCACATAACAAATAGACTTCGTTGGGCGCATCGCGCCAACAATGAAGCTCTATGTTGCACAGAACCTTCGCTATCCGGACCTTTTATTATGGGGATTCATTCGTTAGCATCCACCCTTTAATGGTTTTGCCCTCACTGTGGTGAAGCGTGGTATGAGGTGTTCAGGGTTTCATGAAGAGTGGTTTTTTGGGAGGTTCAAAAAGTATGGAATTTGACATTTGCCCGGAAAGAAATAAAATGTTTGGCAAAACGGAGAAACGCATTATTTTTAAACCAATAAAAATTGAAAACTAAAAAACAACCATCAAAAAATGGCAAAACAAGTAGCAAGAAAGATACCTGTAGAGAAAAACAACGATACTTTACTCCTAACAGATGTCTGACTCCCTACTAACACTGCCGCAAACCAACGTTGGCCAACCCCTCATACTTCGGGGCAGGCTCCAAAGTATACCGCCAGCCCCCCATATCAGTTTTAGGTAAGGGCTTCTTTTGGGGGGCTATCGGATACTTTTATAGGTGATGTGCGTCACTTTATAGAGCATCATATATAACCCAAATAATATTATCTAAGACATCTTGACATCTACTTTGAACATTGAAAATAAATATTAAATTTTATTACTTAAAGTGATTTTCGATAATTCATTTACATAAAAAACTATTTTGTCAGCTATGAAAAAGATTGTCTTCTCAATTACTTTGCTACTCCAAATAATATGCATCCTAATATTTTTTATGCCTTTAAATAGTATATTCAGAAGTGGAACTCAATACGAAAATGAGACTCAATTATTTGGATCAATTACTTACCTACCAGAATTTAAAATTGATTGGCCAATTTTTATATCATTTTTATTAGCAGCAATTTTTATAAGCAGCTTATTGACTATAATGGCTTTAAACTTAATCTCAATATTTCAAAAATCAAAGCAGGTGCTAAATAACAACCTAGATGAGCTTGGAAAAAAAATGAATTATTATAGGGTAAATACCTATTTATCCATAAGTAAGATTACAATTTTTGTTACCGCAATTACCCTCATAAGCTATTTAAGCAACAACTCAAATAATTTTTATACCCATTTAATTTCATCCCTTGCCTTTGGATATTGCATTTCTTATTGTATTTCACTAATCTTCTTTGAAAAGGATTTTTGGTTATTTAGTTACGCAAACAAATCCGAAATTAGTGTGACATTATATAGATTAGTAATAATACTACCACTATTCCTTTACTCATTTCAAACGATAATATTTTACAGGTTATTGGGCTATATGGACTCTCCTGTAAAATCAAAAATTTGGTCAGCTATTTATTCTATACCCCAACCATATTTAATTCCCTTGCCATTTTTGATAATTTTAATTGTATCGTATTTGTTGTCTTTCGGAGTTTCTTTTATAAACAAAAATCACCAAACGATTATTGAATATATTTTTAGATTAAAACCCATAAAATCATCAAACATTCAGGATTAAAGGATAAATGATAAATTCAATTCAATAAAATGGATGGTGCAAATAAAATTGCTATAAGAATTAGTAGACTATTGAATAATCTAAAAGCAAGCAAAGGTGATTTATCAATTTCCAAGGAAGATATAACTCCAGAGAATATTGAGAATAATTTAGAATGGAACAGCGAGCAAACATCTATTCACCTTAAGCCAGAATTCGAATATAATTTTTTCAAAGGATTATACAATGACACATGCCCTAAATATTTTTATCACTATACATCTTTACATTCACTATTTTTTATTTTAACTTCGGGTAAGATTCATCTAAGCGCATTAACTGGCATGAATGACAAGACAGAAATTGGTTTTGTTAACCAGTTTATGGATATTAATACCGTTAATCCTCACAGTCCTATAAGCATGCAATATCATAATGAGCACTTTATTATGAGCTTTTCACATAAACAAGACGATTTCAATCAATGGAGATTGTATGGAGATGATGGAAAAGGTGTTTGTATTAAATTTTCAATTAACCCTAAAGTACCCACCTATAAAAATGTACTTATTTCATCAGTCATTTATGATTTAAGTGATTTTAATCTTATAAAAAATTGCATTCAAGAATTAAGAGAACAATTCAATATTGGGTTTGGTATTCACGCTTTGAATTATTGGAAATTCTTTTACAAACATCCTGATTATAAAGATGAAAATGAAGTTAGAGCTTTGGTTAACAACATGAATTTGCCACACCACAAAGTTTTTAAACCCGGTTTCAAAATAAATAGATATAACATAATCATCCCCTTCATTGAATTAGATTGCATACTTCCAACAGATACTGGTGTTTTACTTTTAGAAGAAATAACGTTAGGACCTAAAGCTTTTGAACCAGAATTAAATAATCATCAGATAGTCCATTTAATTCAAAAACTCTATGGCTCTAAATTTTGGAATATCAAAGTAAATCATTCAGCAATTACCCATTACAGATGAAAAAGCGAACGCACAACATTCGCATTGGCAATATGGCCGGCGTGACAGGTAGCTATTTGGCGGAAGTAATTCTATTTAGCTGTGGTTCAGGCGGAAGGAAGTCTATTTTGCATTTTATTTTTATCTGAAACATTATATCTTTATCTGACATTGGTAAGCCGGGCAGAAGAAGCAATGAAATCCGGCCACATCGCCAATGCCTTTACGTTGAAGTAATTTATAATTTTCCATCGTCAAAAAAGCCAACATTCAAATAAAACCGGTGCTTTTTTTGCAAGCATTGATTTGATTTTTTCTATTAAGCCCTGATTCTGATTTTACCTGCCATTCCACGCTTTTTTCCCTCTGAAAACCCTTAATTTGCCGCTTATTAAATCATCCAGCCATCATGAACAGGAAGAAATTTGTAACCTCCGCCGCCCTCGCCACAGGGGCGCTTTTTTTACCAGACAGGTTATTATTCGGGCAAAATTCATCTGCCAAAGTAAGGATAGGGTTGATTGGCACCGGGCTACGCGGCCAAAACCACCTCGACCTCCTGCTGCGCCGCAGCGATGTGGATTTGGTTGCCATTTGCGATGTTGACAACAGGATGCTGGCTACGGCTAAGGATATGATTACCAAAAGCGGTAAAAAAATGCCCGTGGTTTATACCGGGGATGATCTTGCCTGGAAACAGATGGCTGAAAAAGAAAAACTGGATGGCGTAATAATTGCCACACCCTGGGAATGGCATAAACCCATGATCATTGGCTGCCTCGAAGCCAGCATTAAATATGTGGGGACCGAAGTAATGCTTGGTATAACCCTGCAGGACCATTGGGATGTGGTGAAAGCTGCCGAACAGCACAAAGCTCAGGTGATGATGCTGGAAAATGTGTGCTACCGCAGGGATGTAATGGCGGTGCTCAACATGGTGAGGCTGGGCCTGTTCGGCGAAATGATACACCTGCAGGGCGGCTACCAGCACGACCTGCGAGAGGTGAAGTTTAACGATGGCGTAAATCCTTATGGCCATGGGGTTGAATTTGGCGAAAAGGGTTTCTCGGAAGCGCATTGGAGAACCGAACATTCGGTGCATAGGAACGGCGATTTGTATCCTACCCACGGCATCGGGCCGATTGCGCATTATGCAAACATCAACCGGGGCAACCGTTTCATTTCACTTTGCAGTTTTTCCTCCAAAGCGCGCGGGCTGCATAACCATGTGGTAAAAAATGGCGGCGCCGGCCACCCCAATGCCAAAGTGAATTTCAAGCTCGGCGATGTGGTAACCACCTCCATTGGTTGCGCCAATGGCGAAACCGTTTTGCTGCAGCATGATACCAACCTGCCCAGGCCATATTCGCTGGGTTTTCGGGTACAAGGCACGGAGGGGCTTTGGATGGATGTAAACAAAAGCATTTACATAGAAGGAAAATCGGCCAAAGCGCACCAATGGGACACGCAAAAAGAATGGCTGGATAAATACGATCACCCGCTCTGGAAAAGATGGAGCCAGTCCACCGAAGGCGCCGGGCATGGCGGCATGGATTTTTTTGTAGTCCATTCCTTTATTGAATCCATAAAAAGAAAGACCCCCACACCTATGGATGTGTACGATGCCGCTGCTTGGAGCGCCATCACCCCGTTGAGCGAACAATCCATTGAATTGGGTAATCAAACAATTGAATTCCCCGATTTTACCGGGGGGCAATGGATGTACCGCAAGCCGGTATTTGCAATTACGGATGAATACTAGTGTAAAACCTGTGAGCTTAAAAAAAGAGATGAACCAAGTATGAAACTTATAAAATACTTTCTTGCATTCTTCCTGGTTGCGGCACTTGGTATTCAACCGATGATGGCCCAACAACCGGGAGGCAAGCATAGCTTCACGCTTTCAAAGGATGCGTTTTTGCTGGATGGAAAGCCTTTTCAGATCATCAGCGGCGAAATGCACCCCGCGCGTGTGCCGAGGGAATACTGGCGCCACAGGATCCAAATGATCAAAGCGATGGGCTGCAATACGGTGGCCGCTTATATTTTCTGGAATTACCATGAAGTGAGGGAAGGTGTTTTTGATTTTAAAACCACCAACCACGATATGGCCGCCTTTGTACGCCTCTGCCAGGAAGAAGGCATGTGGGTGCTGTTCAGGCCGGGGCCTTATGTGTGCGCCGAATGGGATTTTGGCGGGCTTCCTACTTATCTGTTAAAAATACCTGATATAAAAATCAGATGCATGGATACCCGGTATATGGCAGCGGTTACGCGGTATGTTCAGCAAATGGCTAAGCAGGTTAAAGCGCTCCAGGTTACCTCGGGCGGCCCCATACTGATGTGGCAGGTTGAAAATGAATACGGCTCTTATGGAAATGACAGGGGCTACATGGAAACGCTGGCTGCGCTTTGGCGGAAGGAAGGAATAAATGTTCCTTTTTATACAGCCGACGGCCCTACCCCTTATATGCTGGAAGCAGGAAGCCTTGAAGGAGCGGCTATTGGTTTGGATAGCGGCAGCGATTCGGCGGCATTTGCGCAGGCCACGCTTCAAAACCCCAATGTGCCTGCCTTCAGCGCCGAAACCTATCCCGGGTGGCTTACGCATTGGGGCGAAAAATGGGCCAGGCCCGACACTTCGGGTTTAAAGAAGGAGATCAGTTTCTTGCTGAAAAACAAAAAGTCGTTCAACTTTTATGTGATACATGGGGGTACCAACTTTGGCTATACAGCGGGCGCCAATGCTTTTTCGCCCACACAATATCAGCCCGACCTTACCAGCTACGACTATGATGCCCCCATCAATGAACAGGGCGACGCCACCCCCAAATATCATATGCTCCGCAGGCTGATTATGGAACATACCGGGAAAACTCCTGCGCCCATTCCTGCACCCATTAAAAGAATAAGCATCCCGGCCATTCCAATGAATTTTTCGCATAATATTTTTGATTATGACCTGGATATGGTGAAAACCCCGCAGCCCATGCCCATGGAGCATTTCGGCCAAAACCAGGGCATGATCTTATACCGCACAAAATTAACAGGGCATAAAAGCGGCAAGCTGAAAATATGGGAGCCCCACGATTATGCACTCGTTTTCCTTGATGGTAAATTTATTGATACCGTGTACCGCGATGGCGGCAACTGGGAAGTGAGCCTGCCCAAAACAAATAATAAGTTCCCGGTACTGGAAATATTAGTTGAAGGCATGGGGCATATCAATTTCGCGCAGTTTATGATTGACCGGAAAGGCATTACCGACCGGGTAACCCTCAATGGCATGACGCTGATGGAATGGGAAACGGTGCTCATGCCTTTGGATGACGAATTCATCAAACATGGGGAATTGGTTAAAAAACCGGTGGATCCAACAATTAACCACGCCACGAAGGAGCATGCCAACTTTTTCAGTGGAACCTTTCAACTGGAAGAAACCGCAGATACTTATTTTGACCTCAGCGGCTATGGCAAAGGCGTGGTATTTGTAAACGGGCACAACCTGGGCAGGTTCTGGAATATCGGGCCGCAGCAGCGTTTGTATTGCCCGGCATCCTGGCTTAAAAAGGGCAAAAATGAAATATTGGTTTTCGATTTGTTGCCTAATAAAGGAGCGACGGTTCAAGGGTTTGAGAGGCTGGAATAGGTATGCTCTTTCTCTGCAAGCCATGGCACTGCCGATGTTGCGTCCATAACCACCTGCCTCCTTCCCAGCAACCTCTGACACAGCCGATGTTGTTATAATAACACAGCTATTTCCCTAATTGGTGTTCGTGTCAATTCATTGCATGCGCCCAGCTTTTAATTGAATGGCTGAAAAAATAGCCGCCACCATTATGCCGGGATATTTTTATTTTGTGGTTGCTTTTTTTGCCAACCACGATGAACGCAGTTGAATAAAAAGGAAAAATCAACCTGGTGTGAAGGGATGCCAAAGCAAAAAAATGGCGTTGAAAAATGTATTGGCGCTATGACAATACATTTTGTATAATTGCAAAGTGATGAAAATTAAAAGCTAAATTTTTAGGCTTGCCTAAAAATGGGCCATATAGTAACATAAAGCGACGTGTTATCGCTCAGTGTAAAAAGCCAACGCACATTCAAGCACATTTGGTTTTGCCCGACACACAAAGCCGACCCTTCGCAAAACCAAAAGAGCTTGAATTTTTCCCACCGCACGGACGACAACTATAAAAATAAATCGTACTTTTGACGAATTAGTCCAAACAATAACGACAAGATGAATTCCTTTGGTGAATATTTACGAAACAGACGAGAAGAACTGGGACTTCCATTACGAAAGGTTGCAGCCGAACTCGACATTGACACTTCTATTCTGAGTAAGATTGAGAGAAGTGAACGTGTGGCGACAAAAGAAATGTTGCCGACACTGGCTAAGACTTTGGAAGTTCAAGAGAAAGAAATAGAAATTGAATTCATCAAAGCATTTATTTTATCGGACTTAGGAGAATTAAAATTTTTGAAAAGCGGCTTGGAAGAAACGCTGAACACCATTAAAAGCCGCAAGTAAATATGAGTTTAGAAAATAAAATAGACCAAACAGACTTGACTTTCTTCACCAACGAAGAAGGACATACTTTATTAAGCAGGTTTAAATCAACACTTAAAGACACTCAATTATTTGACGTCTTGGTTGGTTATTTCAGAGCAAGTGGATTTCATCAATTGTATGACGCATTAGAACCCGTTGAGAAAATTAGAATTCTTGTTGGGTTAAGTGTTGACAGAGATTCGTACGATATGATGCAGTACCACGAACAAAGCTCTACCATTGACTTTGAATCGCATCAGCGTACAAAAAAACGCTACCAACAAAACTTAAAAGAAGAAATTGAAAACAGTGATGAAAACGAAAACAAACTTGAAGTAGGAATTCGCAAGTTTATCGAGTTTTTAAAAGCCGACTGCCAAGACCCTGCAATGGACAAAGCATACAATGGTAACGGCAAGAAATTAGAAATCCGTGCATACCCGACAAAAAACATTCACGCTAAAGTTTACATCGGCAAGTTTAAGCCCGAAGACCGTGACTATGGTTTTGTCATTACTGGTTCAAGTAATTTTTCTGAATCGGGTTTTGTAGCAAATAGAGAATTCAATGTTGAGTTGCGGACTAAAAGAGACGTGCTTTTTGCCGAAAACCAATTCAATGCACTTTGGAAAGAATCAGTAGATATTTCAGAAGACTTTGTTGACACCATACAAAATAAAACTTGGCTGAATGACCAAATTCTGCCTTATGAACTATACTTAAAACTGATTTACGAATATCTGGAAGAAGATATCAATTTGGCTGACGAATTTGAGCCATTCCTTCCTGATGGTTTTATGAAATTGAAATACCAAAATCAGGCTGCTATTCAGGCTAAAAAGATTTTGGAAACGTACAACGGTGTTTTCTTGGCTGACGTGGTAGGTTTGGGTAAAACCTTTATCACGGCTTTACTGCTTCAACAATTACAAGGCAGAACATTGGTTATTTGCCCACCAGTGTTGAAAGACTACTGGAAAGATTCTCTTTTTGATTTTGGTATTAGAAGTTTTGAAGTAGAGTCTTTAGGCAAGTTGGAACACATCATCAAAAAAGGCTTAGAACGTTACGATTACATTGTTGTGGATGAAGCACATCGCTTCCGTAATGAAAACACACAATCTTACGCCAACTTGCTTGACATCTGTCGTGGCAAGAAAGTTATCTTGGTAACAGCAACACCGTTGAACAACACCGTTGATGATATTTTTGCACAATTAAAACTCTTCCAAGCACCGAAAAACTCCACAATTCCCGGAATACCAAATCTTGAAAAATACTTTGCAGGATTTAGGACTAAGCTAAACAAGCTCGAAAAAACTGACCCTGATTATAAAAAACTAATCAAAGAAGTTTCTGATGATATCCGAAACAGCATTCTTCGTTATGTAATGGTTCGCAGAACTCGAAAGGATGTTATGACCTATTTTAAACAGGATATGCAAATGCAGGGATTGACTTTCCCTGACTTGGACAATCCGCAAAAAATAGTTTATGAGTATGAAGGTGAATTGGAAGAAACATTCATTGAAACCATCAAAAAATTGGCAGAATTTACTTATGCCCGATACACACCTTTGCTTTATTATATCGGAAACAAGGCGTTGAGCGAATTTGAAAAGCAACAGCAACGAAACGTTGGGGGCTTTATGAAAGGTATTTTGGTAAAGCGTTTGGAAAGTAGTTTCCAAGCTTTTCGTCAAAGTGTTGACCGCTTTATAATCTCTTATGAAAAATTCATTGAGATGTACCACAATGGCACAGTTTACATCAGCAAAAAGGTGGATGTATACGACCTTATTGAAAGCGACAATATTGAGAAATTGGAAGCTTTTGTTGAAGATGAAAAAGCCCACAAATATGATTCAAAGGATTTTAGAAAAGAGTTTGTTACTAAACTGGAATTTGATTTAGAAATTCTGAAAGAGATTAAAAAGCTTTGGCAAAAAGTTGATTCCGACCCAAAACTAGAACAGTTTATTCGTGACTTAAAAGAAACCAAAGCCCTTAAAAGCAATAAACTGGTAGTATTCACCGAATCAAAAGAAACTGGAGATTACATCTACGAAGCATTGATTGATGAATTCCCTGGGCAAGTAATGTTTTATTCCAGCACTGGCGGAAGGCATACAGATAAAAAACTAACATCTAATCATACGGTTTCTAGAGATTTGATAACCGCCAATTACGACCCAAACAGAAAAGGAAAAGAACAGGCTGACAACTTAAAAATATTAATTGCCACAGATGTATTAGCCGAAGGTATTAACCTGCATCGTTCTAATGTGCTGGTGAATTATGATTTGCCTTGGAATCCGACAAGGGTATTGCAACGTGCAGGTCGTGTGAATCGTTTGGGTAGCAAATTTCCAAAGGTGCATATCTTCAACTTCTTCCCTACCACCCAATCAGATGAGCATCTAGGATTAGAAGTAAACATCACCAACAAAATCCAAATGTTTCACGACATTTTAGGAGAAGATGCCAAATACCTGAGTGATGGTGAAGAGTTCGGCAGTCAAGAATTGTTTAATACTTTGAACAACAAAACCGCATATACTGGCGAAGACGGTGAAGGTGATTCGGAATTGAAGTATCTGGAATTGATGCGAAAAATCAGAGACGACCAACCCGAATTGTTTGACAAAATAAAGCACCTACCAAAGAAAGCCCGTTCAGGTTTCAAAAAGGAAAAATTAGAAGATGATGCCTTGGTAACATTCTTCCGAATTGGGAAACTCAAGAAATTTTACATCAATCAAAGTGGTAAATCAAATGAGATAACCTTTTTTGATGCGGTGAAAGATTTAGAATGTAAGCCTGACACAAAACGAGCAACAATTCCGAACGAATATTTTCATTTGTTGCAGACCAACAAAACACGTTTTGAATTAGACACTACCATAGGCGATGAACCAACCAAAGGAAGTGGCGGACGTTCAAACGCTAAATACATTGAAAACCGCTTGAAAGACAAGGTATTCAGAAACTTCAAAGGGTTTACCGACTCCAATGACGAATTCTTAAATGGTGTCCGTGAAATGTTGTTACAGGGAACTATTGCCAAAAAAACAGCCCAGTTAATCAAAACGGATTTGGAAAAAACGACCGACCCATTGCAGATTTTGCACATCTTGGAAAAGCATATCCGTTATGTAGCCATTGAAGGAACCAAGAATGCAAAGAAATTTCAAAAACGTGAAGTTATCCTTTCAGGATACTTAATCAAGTAAACAGTTATGGATAAGAAAACAGCACAAGAACTCATAGAGAAATCCTTTAACAATGCTTTCAGCGAAGAGCAGTTCACTGTTTTTGCAAAAAACCTATTGAATGACCTTGAAGACAAGGACAATAGATATAGCGGCAATTTGATTTGGGACGACTACAAAGAGCACATCAATACTTACAAACGCATTGGAAAATACATAGACCCTGATGGCGAAGCATTAGACGTATTGATTGTAGAAGTAAAAAGTGTTACCAAATTAGAGAGAGCAAGAACTGCACTGCGAAATTTTGTCATTAAGCACTTGAGTAAGTTTGAAAAAGATTATGCCTTGGTGGCTTTTTACAGCAAAGAAGATGACGGGGCAGATTGGCGATTTTCGTTCATCAAATTAGAGTACCGTTCTGAACTTGACGAAGAAAAAGGCAAAGTAAAAACCAAGAAAGAGTTTACCCCTGCCAAACGCTATTCGTTTTTGGTGGGCAAATACGAAAAAGCGCATACCGCCAAAAACCAGTTGTTGCCCTTGTTGCAAAACATTGCCAACAACCCCACCATTGAAGAACTGGAAGCCGCCTTTAGCATTGAAAAGGTTACGGACGAATTTTTCAATCAATACAAAGACCTTTACATCAAACTCCACGAGCATTTTGAAAATGATAGCCACGTAAAAGCTGCCATAGATAAAGCCGAGATAGACAATACAAGATTTACCAAAAAACTTTTGGGGCAAATTGTGTTCCTGTACTTCTTGCAGAAAAAAGGTTGGTTAGGCGTAACACAAAACGAACGCTGGGGAACAGGCAAAAAACGCTTTGTGCAAGAACTAAACGAACAGGCACAAGCAGAAGGTGTAAATTTCTTCAAAGACAAACTGCAATACCTGTTTTATGAAGCCTTAGCCAAAGAGCGTGACAATGTGAACTCGTATTACGAGCGTTTCAAATGCCGTATCCCTTTCCTAAATGGTGGTTTGTTTGAAGCCGATTACGACTGGCGAAATGCTAACATTACCATTCCTTCAACTCTTTTCCGCAATGAAGAGAAAAACAAATCGGGCGATATTGGCACAGGTGTGTTGGATGTATTCGACCGCTACAATTTTACCATCAAGGAAGACGAACCATTAGATAAGGAAGTAGCCGTTGACCCTGAAATGTTGGGTAAGGTGTTTGAAAATATGCTCGACATTACGGAGCGGAAAAGCAAAGGTGCTTTCTATACCCCAAGGGAAATTGTGCATTATATGTGTCAGGAAAGCCTGATTCATTATTTGGACAATGCCCTTGACGGCAAGGTTGAAAAATCAGACATTGAAACCTTTATCCGTGAAGGGCACTTTGCTTTGGAAAACGACCAACGGGTAGCTGCCAAAGGCGAAACCAAAACCTATAAATACCAACTGCCCGAAAGCATACGCCAAAATGCTGACCTGATAGACCAAAAACTTAGCGACATCCGCATTTGCGACCCTGCCATTGGTTCGGGGGCTTTTCCGGTGGGCTTGTTGCACGAGTTGGTAAATGCAATGTTAGTATTAAAGCCACATTTTAGTGATGATTACTTGGGCAAAAAATTGAAAGGTTTTGGTATTCCGTTTAAAGAGAGTTACAGTGAAAGCCGTTACATCTATCGCCTAAAACGCCACATCATACAAGAAAGCATTTACGGTGTGGATATAGATGCCAGTGCCATTGATATCGCCCGCCTGCGTTTGTGGCTCTCGCTGGTGGTGGACGAAGATGACTTAGACCCCATTGAAACCCTGCCAAATTTGGACTATAAAATTGTGTGTGGAAACTCGTTGATAGGAATGCCCGAAACCGCAATGCGAAACTTACAGGTGGAAAAAGAACTGGAAGCCCTAAAAGAAAAGTTTTACGACATCACAGACGAAACCCAAAAGAAAACCCTACGCCAAGAAATTAACACCAAAATAAGAGAGCTGCTGGACTCTGCCGAGCAGTTTGCGGGTTACAAAATAGATTTTGACTTCAAACTATATTTCTCGGAAGTGTGGAGGGAAAAAGGTGGTTTTGATGTGGTGATTGGGAATCCGCCTTACAAAATTGAATATGACACTAAGTTAAAAGCGATTTTTGAGCGACTTTATCATACGTTTAAGAGAAATAATGATATATATATTGCTTTTTTTCAGAACGGATTAAATCAATTAAACAATTTTGGCAGTCTAAATTACATTACACCCAATACATTTTTAAATGGCGATTACTTTATTGAGTTTAGGAAACAGATAGCAAAATCGTTTAGTATAATTGAAACAATTGATTTTAAAAGCCATAATGTTTTTTCCGACCCAACAGTTTTCGTATCAATAACGCACATAACCAATTCCCCAAAAGTACACCAGCAAAAATATTCATTGTACAAAGGTTCACTTCCTGTTAGCGATTTTGTGGAAATCAATAAATCAGATTTTGAAGATTCTATTATACCCAAACATCCTTCTTTTAGTAAAATAATTAAATCAACAAAAATAAAGTTTGATGATGTTTTTTACATCAAAGATGTTGGCTTTAATTATTGGTCGAAAGGGGCGGGTAAAACACGGAGTAATAATTCAATTGGCAAACGAGTATTTATCAAAAAGAAAGAAAACAAAAATGACATACCATACTTGAAAGGCACTCAAATCAAGCCTTTTTGTCTTCAGGAAGCTGAAAATTATTTACGTTTTAATTATGAAGAATATTTAGACCCGAATGTTGATACTTTTAGATTTAGTAAAGACATTTTAAATATTTCGCCCAAAATATGTTATCGGCAAACCGCGAACAAAATAATCGCAGCAATAGACTATCTGTCACAATTATGCGACAAGACCGTTCACGTAATTATCAATAAGAAAGATGCTTCGTTTAACTTAGAAATTATTACACTACTTTTAAATAGTGAACTTTTTTTGTTTCTATATAAAGAAATCTCTCAAGAAAGTGAAGGTAGAGCATTTAGTCAAGTTAAAACGACTTACGTAAAAAGATTACCACTTCGATATATTGAAAATGATACGCTATCAGTTATTTATAAGTATTTATGTGTGTTGCATTCTCATTCCGAAGAAAATATAAATACTGTTTACTTTTCGTCAGTTGTTGATGCGTTGGTTTACGAACTCTACTTTCCCAAAGAAATCAAATCGGCAGGAAAAGAAATCTTAAAGCATTTGGGAGACCTGCCTAACGGACAGGCAGGTTTAAAACCCATAACCGATGAGATGAGCGAAGAAGAAAAGTTGGCCATCATCCAAAGCGAATTTGAGCGTTTGTATGACCCTAATCATCCTGTTCGCTTTGCTGTAGAAACTTTGGATAGTGTCGAGGAAGTAAGGATAATAAAAGAGGCGTTGAAGTAAAACTAGAAGTATGACAGCAGATGGAAAAATAGAAGTGATGGTAGCATCTTCGGTAATTGGTTACGAAGACCAGGTCGAACGTATATGCGGTCTGTTTGAACAAATGGGCTATCACCCCATTAGCTCACACTACAAAACAATGCCTGTTGATCCATCAAAATCCAACTTAGAAAATTGCTTAACGGCTGTTGAAAACTGTGATGTCTTTTTCGGCATATTAAGACCCTTCTATGGTACGGGTGTAATTGGAGCAACATCTATAACCCACGAAGAAATGAAAAAAGCCATTGAACTGAAAAAGCCCAGATGGTTTGTTGCCCATCGGGATATTCGTGTAGCACGGGTGTTATTGAAGCAATACAGGTATTTAGCAGATGGCAGTTTAAATCCTGCTTTTTCGTATAGAGAAACCAAATTGCTGGATGACATTCGGGTAATTGATATGTACAACGATACTATTTTGAATGATGTTCCACCCGAAGAACGGGTTGGACATTGGACAGATGAATACTTCAATATCAAAGACATTGAAAAGGTCATCGAAACACAGTTTGGCAAAATGGATAGAATTTTTGACATCATCGAAAAAATGAAAACAGTATGAAAACAGGTGATGTAAACTATATACAAGATTTATTGCAGAAAAAGGAATCTGCCACTTTAGAGTTTAAGGCTCGCTTCAATAAAGAAGATTGTGCCAAAGTGATTTGTTCATTTCTCAATCGGGATGGTGGGCATTTGGTCATTGGGGTGGAAGAATCTGAAAAGATTACAGGAGTTCAAAATGCTGAGAAACTGGCAGTAGAATTTCAAAACTACCTGATTTCTGAAATTGTACCCGAACCTGCTATTTCGGTAGATATTCAAAAAGTAGGTAAAAATGAAATGCTTGTTATTTCTGTATGGAAAGGAACTAATCAGCCTTACATATTCAATGGTGGTGTTTACTATCGTGTTGGAGCTACAACCGTACAAGCCAATTCTAAGCAGTTAGCCGAATTGATTCACAAAGAAACAGACCGTAATCAACGTTGGGAAACCAAGTCAGCTATTGAAGTGGAGGTTGAAGATATTGACCTGAATGAGGTTTTGGATTGTATAAAAGATGCAAATAATACTGGACGTGAGCAAAGCTTGCCCGACAATCCACTTCAATTTTTAAACAAATACGGTTTGTATAAAAATGGAGATTTCACCAATGCGGCTGTAATCCTATTTGGTAAAAATCCCGTAAAGTTCTTTCCTCAAGTTCGGGTTCGGCTCTCCGTTTTCAAAACCGACAAGACGGGTGAAAAGCTGTTATACGATAAGGTTTTTGACCACAATTTATTCAAATCCATCCGCCAAATAACAGACTTCTTTGATTTGGCTTATGGTGTTTCCAGTTCATTTCAATCCACTAAATGGACGAGAACAGACAAGGTTTCCTTCCCAAGATTAGCGATTCGAGAAGCCATTTTAAACGCCTTTGTTCATAGAGATTACTCATCTTTCTCTAGTAGTATCGCTATCAATATTTACCCCGACAAGCTTCAAGTGAATAGCTACGGAAGTCTGCCAAAGGGAATTAGTGTCAAGTCATTATCCGAAGACCATTTGTCTATACCTGTAAATCCTGATATTGCCCACATTTTCTTTTTGAGGGGATGGATTGAAAAGATTGGCATTGGCACAGTTAAAATGATTGCTCACTGTAAAGACCTTGGTTTCAAACCTCCTTTGTGGAAAGTAAAAGACAATACCGTTTCGGTCACATTTCCTGATGTGGTTGTTCCTTTCAACTTCAATGAGGGAATAACTGAGGGAATAACTGAGGGAATAACAAAATTGATTGATGAGGGAATAACTGAGGGAGTAATTGAGGGAATAACTGAGGGGGTAAAAGAATCTATGATTCAAATAGTCTCTCTAATTCTGACTGAAAAAAGTATTAGAGCATCTGAAATCGCAGAAAAGTTGAATAAGTCTTACAAAACTTTGGAGCGTCACATTTCTGTACTGAAACAGCTTGGTGCTATTGAATATGTTGGGTCTAATAGAGCTGGCGGTTATGAAGTGACTGAAAAATTTAAAACTCTAAGCGTCAAATAAGTTTGGGATGAAAATAAAGAAAGTCGAAATAAAAGATTACAAAGCCTTCTATGGAAAGAATGAATTCAACGTAGATGGCAAAAACCTGTTTATCTATGGCGAAAATGGAAGCGGTAAAAGTTCGTTTTATTATGCCTTGAAAGACTTTTTCCAATCTTCTACAGAAACATTGAGTTATGACGAAACCGAAAACATATTCTTGACTAAAGCACAAAAAGGGAAAGGCTATATCACGGTTACTTTCAATCCTGATAAGGATGGAACAGTCACCGATAAAGCATATACCGTAAAGAAAAGTTCAAAAAATACTTATGCAGCAGGTGACACAAGTATTCGGGATGCCATCAAGCTCAAAAGTTTCCTGACCTACAAACATCTACTTGGAATTCACTACATCAAAAAAGACAAGGAAATAGACCTGTTTGATTTGTTGGTAAAAGGCGTACTCAAACATTTTAAAAGTGTCGCTATTACAGGCAATAAAGAATTGGGTGAACTTTGGGAAGAAGTTGAAACTGCGATTGCGAAAGAAACCAGCCAGGCGTTTAACATCAGCCAAAAGAAAAACGAAGTTGATAGAGCCATAAACGCTTTTGATACAGCCTTCAAAAAACTTTTTGACACAGCTAGCATTGAGAATATTCTGAAATACGCCCAACCCATTCTTGACAAGTTTGGGCACAACATAGAATTGAAACTCAACTACACTCAGGCAAAACCAAAAGCAGACTACAAAGACATAGAAAGAAACCACGTAAGGGTAAAAATAAAATATCTGGGCAAAGAGATTGACAAGCCACATATCTTTTTAAATGAAGCCCGATTGTCTGCTATTGCTATTTCTATTTATTTGGGTATGGTAAAAAGGCATATTCAGGGCATTCCTTGTAAAGTGCTTTTTCTGGACGACATTTTTATTGGCTTGGATATTTCCAATCGTTTACCACTTTTGGAAATTCTAAAATCGGACTTTGCCAATTATCAGGTTTTCATAACCACTTATGACAAACCTTGGTATGAATTTGTAAGAACAAATTATTTGAACAATAACCGGAGTTGGAAGTGTTTTGAGATTTATGCAGGACGTTCCAAAAAAGGATTTACCATTCCGGTAGTGAAAGAAATCAAAGGGCAAGGTGACAACGACCATTTGGACTATTTCATACAGACATCTGAAAATTACCATAATTCAGGCGACAACAAGGCAGCAGGAGTTTATCTGCGTTCAGCATTTGAAGCCATATTGAAACAATTCTGCTTTGGTAAAGTGACCGTGAAATTTGTAGTTGACCAAAGCAAACTAAAGACAGACGAGTTTTGGGGTGCGACAAAGAAGTACATCAACGACCACCCTGCACCAGCAAGATACACTTTGACACAAAACACAAAGGACGAAATTGATAACTTGCTGCCATTAGTTTTAAATCCGCTAAATCACAACGACATCAACAAAAACGAGCATAGCAGTGAAATTGGGCGGACAATAAATATTTTGAAGACATTAAAAACGGAATTGAATGTATAAGCCAACCCTTCACAGCCACACACATTGCCAAGCCGCACAAGTCCACGCTACAACCCAAGCTTGGCAAAGAGTGTGTCTGTCCAACCGCACTGTAAAACCGACAGACAAACAAGCGGACGAAAAAGAACACCGAAGCGATAACATCACCTATACGCAAGCAGGGGTTTCGTGCTTCGTAGGACAAGGATGTGGTGAATTTGAAGTTCAGTTCTTCGTAGGAAGTTCAGTGATTAAGATCCCTGCCTGCGTATAGCTGAGAACCGTTTGCTGCCATGTTAAACCAACCTATTGTCAAATTTAGAAAACCAAATCTAACATAAA
>CAYUGH010000077.1:13626-21020 GCA_964444195.1 uncultured Chitinophagaceae bacterium | reverse complement strand
CTGAATGGGGAAGAATGAACTGGGTAAGGTCTTTCATGTCGCTGGCAGGTCTTGTCTGTTTGTTCTTAGCTTTGGACAAAGCCACTTCAAGCACTCAAAAGCCATCTTAATTGTGTTAAGATTCTCGCAAAGAAAGAGAAAAGAATCTGCTCAAAAAACACTATCCGAAACGAAAAGACTGCCGCCAATCGAGTAAGGCGGGGAATGTATGCAGCGCTTTTTTATTTTATTTTCGCCTGCTTGATTTTCAATTCAACCCAAACTGTAGAATCATAACTGCCGTCCCCATATCCATCTGCAGGAGTAGAACTTCATTCTAACTCCTGCCTCACAGGAATATTTACTTCATCTCCAAATTCAGCTCTCCACCTCTACCCTCTCCATCACTTTCACCAATTCCCCCATATCCACGGTAATAGGTATCACCCCTACCTGCACAATAGCTTTTTTACCCCTGATCTCCTTTACAATACCCACCTGCCGGTTCTTCTTCATTTTCACTTTGTCGCCTTCTGCAACCGGCTCCTCCAGTTCAATATACTTTTTATCTATTTTGCCTGCCTTCTTTTCCTCGGTGGTTTTTTCCTTTTGCTTAAATAAAAGTGCATGAATCAGCTTCACCACTTCATCCTTGTTCTCGCTCTTCCGCCATTCAATTACCATGTGCTTTAGCTTCCGCTCCATTTCCTTCAGGTAATTGATCTGCTCCTCTTTCAGCCTGTTCTGCTGTTTCAGCAATTCCACCTGCTGCAGGTGCTTTTCCTTATCGAGCACGCGTTCCATTTCTTTTTTCAACCGTTCATTTTCTTTCATCAGGATGTGCAGGTCCTTTTCCTTTCCTTCCAGCCGCTGCAAATCCTGCTCGGTGCGGTTGAGTAAAGTATCCAGCGTAAAATGGTCTTCATCCACTAATTTTTTTGCCTTTTCAATCAGTTTTTTGGGCAGCCCAATCCGCTCGGCAATGGAAAAAGTATAGCTGCTGCCGGGTTTGCCAATTACCAACCTATATAAAGGAGCCAGCTTTTCTTCGTCAAACTGCATGGCGCCATTGATTACACCCGGCACCCGGTTGGCCATCACTTTCAGGTTGAGGTAGTGGGTGGTTACCACGCCCATGCTATGCTTATGCGCCAGTTCTTCCATGATCACTTCGGCAAAGGCGCCGCCGAGGTTGGGGTCGCTGCCGCTGCCGAGCTCATCAATAAAAAACAGGGTTTTGCCATTGGCCAGGTCAATAAAGTACTTCATGTGCTGCAGGTGGGCGCTGTAGGTACTCAGTTCAAATTCAAGGCTTTGGGTATCGCCAATATGAATGAAAAGCTGCTTGAAAATCCCCATCACACTATCACCGGCAACAGGTACCAACAAGCCTGCCTGCAGCATCAGTTGGTTGAGCCCGATGGTTTTCATGGTCACTGTTTTGCCGCCTGCATTGGGCCCGCTGATCACCAGGATACGGTTTTTATCATCCAGCTTGATGTTCAGCGGGATCGTTTCCTTACCTGCCTTTTTATTGTACAAAAAAAGCAGCGGGTGAAAAGCCTTTTTCAATTCGATATGCGCCTTAGTAACCACCGTGGGCAGGTTGGCATTCATATCAATGGCAAGCCTTGCTTTAGCACGGATAAAATCGAAGGTTCCAATAATATCCAGGTAGGTTTGCATCAAAGGTGCATAGGGCATCAATTGGGCAGTAAGTTCGCGCAGTATCCGGTACACTTCTTTGCGCTCCGCATTTTCCAGCGAATAGATCTCATTGTTTAGCCCGGTGGTTTCTTCGGGTTCTATAAACGCTGTTTGGCGGGTATCGCTTTCGCCATGCAACACCCCTTTTATCATCCTTTTATTTTCTGCAAAAACGGCCAGCACCCTTCTGCCATTAATAAAACTCTCCTCAATATCAGCGAGATAGCCCGATTTGTTCATCTTTTGAACCAGGCGGTCGAATATCCGGCGGAGTTCATTTCTTTTACGGTATAGCCCCTGCCTGATACCCCTTAGTTCCTCGCTTGCCGTATCTTTTACCTGCCCGATCTCATCCAGCACCTCGTCAATCATTTCGCGCAACCGCTTTTCATAGTAGCTGTCCTTCACTACTTTTTGCAGCGCGGGAAAAGCTTCCCTCCTCTCAGTATCGAACCAGCGGAAAAGATCGGCGGCATTATCCAGCAAACGCCTTACCAGGTTGTATTGCTCCCCGGTAAGCAAGGCGCCGGGAATGCCCAGCAGCTTTATATCCTTATGTATGTTTTGGGTAAAATCAATCGGGAAATACTGCCCTGTTTGCAACAGGAGCTTAAACTCATGGCTTTGGTTCAGCGCTGTTTCTATGTAGGAATGTTGCGTATGAATTCTCAGGTCGCGGGAGGCTGAATGGGCGAATTCGGTTTTGCAATGCAAAGCCAACAGGTTTTGAACCTTGTCAAATTCAAGTTGAATAAGCGCCGAATCGGGATATAAACGCATGTATGTTTAAACTTTCAAAAAAATGTGAGCAAAAGTAACCGATTATAAAAATTAAATGGTTGGGAAATGAACCGCAGGCATATACATTTGCCCTGCTTTGGCTGCTTGCCCCTTTGAAAATCAAATGGCCATGCAATTGTTTATTCACTAAAAAATACACCACCTATGAAAAAACTGACTTTGGCGCTTGCCGCCTTTTTAACTATTATGGTAGCGGAGGCACAGCAATTAACGACCCCTGCACCCTCCACCACCCAAACCATCAAACAGGGCTTTGGATTGGGTAGTATCGAACTTGCATACAGCCGGCCATCGGCAAAGGGCCGGAAAATTTTCGGCGACCTCGTTCCGTTTGACAAAGTATGGCGAACCGGCGCCAACAATGCAACGGTTATCACGTTCAGCGATGATGTAAACATTGGCGGCACTGCCGTAAAGGCCGGTAAATATGGGCTGCTAACCATTCCAGGCGCTTCTGAATGGACCATAATTCTCACCAAAGACCTGAATGTAACTTCGCCTGCCGCCTATAAGCAGGAAAACGATGTGGTACGGGTGAAATCACCGGTGTCAGCGTTGCCCATGAAGATTGAAACCTTCACCATCCTGATCGGCGAAATATCAAATACCTCCCTGGAATTTGGCCTGATGTGGGAGAATACATATACCGGCTTTACCATTACCACCGATGTGGACAGCAAGGTAATGAAGCAGATTGACGATGCCATGAACAAAGACAACAAGCCTTATTTCCAGTCGGCGCAGTATTATTACGACAATGGTAAAGACCTGAAAAAAGCGCAGGAGTGGGTTGACAAAGCCATTGCCGCCAATCCGCAGGCATTCTGGATGACTTTGCTGAAGGCCCGCATCCATGCCAAGCAGGGCGATAAAGCGGGTGCAAATGCCGCCTGCGATAAAACCATCGAACTGGCCACTGCAGCTAAAAATGATGATTACGTAAAAATGGCTACCGAACTGAAAGCTTCGTTGAAATAATGAAGCAATGTCTTTTTTTGAATGAGCGGCCCCCAAAGTCCGCTCATTTTTTTATTTGATTAATTCAATATCAATAATTGCCTAAATTTGAAAAAGAAGGAGTTACCGAAAAAAAGATCAACTTAAGAACGCATTCGATGAATTCTGCAAAAACTATAAAAGAACATAAGACCGACAACGGGAAAGAACAATTTCTTTTCAGGAACTTGCCTAAAATTCAACAAGTTGCTTTTATTAAGGATGAAATAGCTTTTGTGCTGGATGATGAAAGAGTTATTTACATCCCAATCTCATGGAGCGAAAAACTTTTACATGCTACAGATGCTCAACGAATGAATTTTAAGAATTCAGGAATCCATGTGTTTTGGGATGATCTTGACGAAATAGTTGGAATTAAGAATATTCTTTTGGGCAACAAATTATTCCTTTAAACCTTTTTTCCTTGCCGTTATGTCAGCTTTTCCCCAACAAAAGCACATTCTGTCATTTAAAAAAAACAGTAACTGACTGGTAAGTAAAATGGTTTTATTTTTGCCGATTATCCTGTAATTATTCAACAATAAAAAAAATAAAAATGGCTTTAGAATTTACAGACTCCAACTTCAAAACCGATGTTTTGGACAGCAATAAGTTGACTGTAGTTGACTTTTGGGCTGAATGGTGCGGCCCCTGCCGTGCAATAGGACCCATTATTGAAGAGTTGGGCAAAGAATACGAAGGACGCGTAAACGTAGGTAAAGTAAACGTTGACCACAATAGCGAAGTGAGCATCAATTATGGCATTACTTCTATTCCCGCTATCCTTTTCTTTAAAAATGGTGAAGTAGTTGACAAGCTGGTTGGCGCACAACCCAAAGGAAACTTTGTTAAAAAGATTGAACAACACGTGAATTAATCGCGTGGTTTTACCATAACAAGCCGGTCATCCCCTGACCGGTTTTTTATTGCACCATATTAACCTTTGGTCAACTTAATTTTGCTTTATGTTCGATAATTGGAAATCGCTGATACCGGAAGATTTTGCTGCGGATAGCCGGGTGTGGATATATCAGGGCAGCCGTTTGTTCATGTTAACCGAGGCGCTTCAGATTGAAAGCCTGCTTGAAGATTTTGTGGCCAACTGGAACAGCCATGGCGACCCCGTAAAAGGTTATGCCAATTTGCTGTTCGGCCAGTTTGTAGTAATTATAGCCGATGAATCGGCGACCGGTGTAAGCGGTTGCAGTACAGATAGTTCGGTAAGGGTGATCAAAGAAATTGAAAACCTTTTCAGGGTAAATATGTTTGATCGTCAAACCCTGGCATTTGTGCGTAAAGAAAAAGTTGAACTGATACCTATGGCCCAATTCTCGTATGCCATGGAGAACGGTTTAATTTCCCCGGAAACACCTTACTTCAATAACCTGGTGCTAACCAAAGATGCGCTTCTGAATAACTGGATCATCCCGGTAAAAAATAGCTGGCTGGCCAGGCGGTTTCCCCTGCTGAATGCAGATTTCTGCTAAATGCATTCAATCGTGAAACGTGAGAATTTCACCGCTGCCTGCCGGCAAAGGCAGGTTTGTCGTCTGCCGTTTCACAATAAACTAACCCTAAATTTATCTTATCAACAGCGAGTAGCCTTTCCTGGTAACGGTAGTGCCGTCAAGTCCAATTCCTTCGGCCATCCAGGTAAATGTTTGGGTTGACTGTGGATTTCCCTTTATCAATCCGTCCCAGCCTGTTTTATCGCTCCTGCTTTCATACACCACCTGGCCCCAGCGGTTAAATATCCTGAAATACCTGAGCTCTTTTATACCCATGAGTACTGGCCGGAGGTTATCATTCAACCCATCTCCATTGGGCGTAAACCCGGTTGGCACATAAATTTCAGCATGATCTACAATTTGCACCAGCACCGTATCCACGGTTACACATCCGCCATTTGTAAGCAGGGTAATGGTATATTCTTTATCTAAGTTGCCTTTAAAAACGGGATTGTACACCAGCGGATCGCTTAGCTGGAAGGCAGGTTCCCACAATGCCTTTATACCTATATTCCTGGCTTCAAGGGTAAGCGGTGCATTCCTGATGGCAAAAGCAGCCGTGTACCTCCTGGCTGCAGCCGGGCTTTGCACATCAATTGATTTGGAAATGGTTTGTACCGGCAGCGGGCATTGCTCACTCGAAACAGAAAGGCTTACATTTACCGCCCCGGGGTTAGTGAAAACCACGGCAGATGGATCCCTTGTTGTAAAAGCCTGATCCGAACCATAGGTCCATGTATAGCTGACGGGCGAACCGATAGAATCATAGGTTTTGTTTTTAGGCATAAAAGGCAGCCCTATGCAAATGGCTTCGCCTTCAAATTCGGGCACGGGGTTGGCAAAAACATTAATTGCTATTTCGGTGCTATCCACACAAACCTGGTTGGTATTCACCTTTAATTTAACCAGGTATTTTCCCGGTTCGGTATAGCTAAGGGTTGCATCGCGCCCCTGTGCTACCTGGTTTCCACCCAAATCCCACCGGTAAACCATGGTTCCTATGGTGCTGGTGCTGGCATTGGTAAAAACAAACCGGTTGCCAATCAGGCATTGATCCGGGTTATTCACCCCAAACATAGCCTCGGGAACGCTCGAAATATTTATATTGACTGTATTCGTGGTAGCCTTGCAGCCGTATTCATCCTCTAGGTATGCATAATAATCACCCGTCACTGTGGCTCTGTGCCGAAACCCGTTTTCACCCGGAACAGGCTGCAAATCCTTATACCACTGCACTATTTCAGCCGGGTACACCACCAACACAGCGCTATCACCGTTTCCAATGCAATATTCCGGCCGGCCTTCAACAGAAAGGCTGTTGGCCAGGTTACTGGATTTAACAAAAACGGTATCGGTATCGTTACAGCCCCCGCCGGGACTTCGGACAGTGAGGACATAGTGGGTATTGGTTTTGGGTACGGCAAAAGGGTTGGAAGTGGCAGGATTAGACAAACTTTCGGAGGGAGACCACGAATATACCAGGCCGGGCCTGGGCACGCTGCCAATCCTAACCGGGGCTAAATTGCAGGAAAGCGTATCGGGGCCGGCATCCGCAGTAAAATTGAGGTTACTCAGCAACCGGGCGGTTAAAGTTTGCGGGCAACCATAACCCTGGTATGGCGTCAGCTCAACAGCCACGGTAGTACCCGAAGGAGGAGGAGGCTGAATTGTTAATGATTGTCCTCTCCCCAATTCCTGTGTTCTGGCGCTGTTGAGCCAGCGGTAATTCTCAAAACCGGCGGGCGCCGTAACACTAATCGAAGCATCGTCCGGGCAAAAGGAAGCGCCGATAAATTCTCCGCTGCAATCGGTATCTACATCAATATAAGCATAGCCAAAATGCCTCCTGAAAGTGCAGTCGCCTGTTCTGAATAAAAGCCGTATTGTTTTGCCGGCATGGCCGTCAAGGTTAATAGAAACGGGGGACCAATCCTTGCACCAGATAGGTGTATTATCAATTGGATTGGGCGATTGAAAAAATCCGGGTAAAACCGTTCCAAAGGGTATAAATGAAAATGAGGCGCAATTGATCCTTACATTATCGGTTACATTGGTAATTTCAATTTCCATCCTTGGCTGCTCATATTCCTGGTGGTTGGGGTCCTGGAAAACCACCGCATAATAATACAGCAGGCTATACACATTGCGGTCTGCCGGAATGGTAAACTCATAGGATACAGCCTCTGCCTGCCCGCCACCCATATCATTACCTAATTTAATGGAATACTCGCTTCCATTGGGACTGTGGGTGGAAAAACCACCATAGTAATCGGTATAAGCCTGGCTAAAAGGAATTATAGTGTGCCTTTCAGGTTCAGGACCCGGCGTTTCATTGAGCGTAAATACATTTACGCCACCCTGGTTTTGAACAAAGCCGGTGTAGCATTTCCATCCGTCAAAATT
>CAYUGH010000077.1:5598-13526 GCA_964444195.1 uncultured Chitinophagaceae bacterium | reverse complement strand
CCTTACACCAATTGAACCAGGTTTACCAGCATTTCTACCGCTTTTTGCATATCCTGCACGCTCACCCACTCGGTTTTGCTATGAATGCCCTGCATGCCGGTAAATAAGTTTGGACATGGTAAACCCATAAAGCTTAACCGACTGCCATCGGTACCGCCACGTATGGGGATTTTCCTTGGGGCAAGCCCCGACAACTGAATGGCTTTTTCGGCAGCCGCAATAATATTCGGATGCCTATCCAGCACTTCCTTCATATTCCTGTATTGTTCCTTTACAGAAAAATCCAGGGTAGCCCCGCCATGCCGGGCAATTATATTTTCAGCAATGGCGTTCAGCTTTTGTTCGAAAACAGTAAGTTCTGCAGTGTCGAAGCTCCTGATAATGAAATCAATTTTGGCCTCTTCGGCAATACCCTGTATGCCAACCGGGTGTACAAAGCCCTGCTTCCCATCTGTAGTTTCAGGGCTCCATTCGCCTTTAGGCAATTCGGCTAATATTTCACCCGCAATTTTCAGCGCATTTACAAGCTTGCCTTTTGCATAACCCGGGTGGGCGCTAACTCCATGTATAGTGATGGAAACACCGTCGGCGCTAAAGGTTTCATCCTCCAGGTCGCCTGCTTCTCCCCCATCCAGCGTAAAGCCAAAATCTGCCCCAAGCTTTTTCAAATCTACTTTGTCGGCCCCCCTGCCCACCTCTTCATCGGGTGTAAATAAAATTTTTATGGCTCCATGCTCAACCTCCGGGTGGGTCACAAGGTAATGCGCCATATCCATGATGATAGCTACCCCGCTTTTATCATCAGACCCAAGCAACGTGGCGCCACTTGCCGTAATAATATCGTTACCCATTTTTTCTTCCAGGTAAGGGTATTTTTCAACAGTCAATACCTGTGCTGCATCATCCGGCAAAACAATGGGTGCTCCATTGTAATCCGTATGAACAATGGGTTTTACGCCGGTACCGCTGCAATCGGGCGCCGTATCTACATGGCTGCAAAAGCATACAACGGGAACCGCCTTGTCGGTGTTTGAAGCAATGGTTGCGTACACATATCCATACTCATCCATGTGCGCATCGGGCAGCCCCAACTCCAACAATTCATTTGCCAGCAATTGGGATAGATCCTTTTGTTTCGCAGTTGACGGTGTGGTTTTGCTGGATGGATCGCTTTGCGTATCTATTTGTACATACCTTAAAAATCGGTCCTTAACGGTAAACGCGTAATCCTTGTTGAATGCTGTCATAAAAATCAGTTTGTCATGGTAATTTCAAGCTTGCCGCCATTCTTCAGCTCTTCGTGGGTAATTTTATTGTGCTCAATCAGTATCCCGTTCCATTTGGCTGACTGAATTACGGCATGTTCGGGCTTTTGCTCATTCACCAATATTTCGAGCAGCTTGCCGTTATCCAGCGTAATTTTTGCCCTTCTTATTAAAGGGCTTCCCAAAATATATTCTCCTGAAGCCGGGTTCATTGGATAAAAGCCCAATGCGCTCCAAACATACCAGGCGCTCATTTGCCCGCAATCCTCGTTTCCACTCAACCCATCGGGCCTGGCTGCGTATAAAGTTGTCATGATTTGGCGGATTCGCCTTGCCCCCTTGTCGGGGGCGCCAAGCGCGGCGTACATATAAGCTATATGATGGCTGGGCTCATTTCCATGCGCATATTGCCCTATCAACCCGCTGATATCATTTGAAATATTTTCACCGGTCATGGGTTTGGTATTGGTAAACAATGAATCAAGCTTGGCGATCAGGTAGCCTTTGCCGCCCAATAATCCGGCATATTCATTTACTGCATGCGGCACAAAAAAAGTATGCTGCCAGGCTGTTCCTTCAATATAATTCCCTTGCTCACCGTGTTCGCTCCGCATGGGGTCAAAAGGTTCTACCCATTTGCCATTACTGTTTTTGGCCCTGAAAAATCCGGTTTTCGGGTCGAACAGGTTACGGTAATTTTCTGCCCTTTTTGAGAATGTTTCATAATCAGCCTGTTTGCCTAACTTTTTTGCTGCCTGTGCAATACACCAATCATCAAAAGCATATTCAAGGGTGATGGTTACACTCCAGCCATGCTTATCCTGCGGCACATACCCAAGCCTGCGATAATGGTCGGTGGCACGGATGTTCTGCATGGCGCTGGCTTTCATGGCCGTAAAAGCCTTTTCGTAATCAAATCCCCCGAGGTTTTTCAGGATGGCATCGGCAATAATAGGAACCGCATGATACCCCGTCATGGTATTGGTTTCCCAAAAATGCAGGTCCCAAACAGGCAGTAACCCGTGCTGATCATAGAAGGCCAGGTAACTGTTTATTATATCACCCACCCTGTTGGGCTGAAACAATGTAAATAATGGATTGGCGCCACGGAAGGTATCCCATAAGGATTGAATGGTATAAATATCAGCATCCGTATGTTTAACTGTACTGTCGGCTCCTTTGTAGTTTCCATCTGCATCGGAATACAAAGATGGGGCGAGGAAACTATGATATAAGGCTGAATAGAAAATGGTTTTTACCGAATCTTCCGCTTCAATGGAAACCTTGCCCAGTTCGGTTTCCCAGGTGTCCCTTGCTTGTTTGGCTACATAATCAAAATCATAACCGGCCTCCTGCGAAAGCGCTTCAAGCGCACCTTCAATATTGGCGAAACTGATACCGGTTTTAAACACCACCTGTTCGTTTTCAGCGGTTTCAAATTGAACACCGGCAACCACATTTACACCTTTGGCGATAGGTCCGTTTTGCGGCAATTTATCGGCCAGCAAATGTATAGCGGCCCTGGCTATTTTAGGAGAACGCATAGCGAAGAAAACTTTCTGTCCTCTTGCCCAGCCATTGCTGAAACGATAACCAACAATAGTGCTGTCGTCAATCCTGTTGATATAGGTTTCGGTGGCTTTATCCCAATTAATACCCCAACCGAGGTCTATCCGCAGCATGGCATTTTTGCTTGCAGGAAAAGTATGCCGCTGCCAACCTGTATGTTTTGAAACAGTCAGTTCTGTTTGAATGCCAAAGTCCTTAAGTTTTACTGAATAATAACCCGGAGCGGCTTTTTCATCGGCATGTGAAAATTTGGAAGGCGTAAGCAAGGTATCAAATGCTTTTCCTACCGAAGGCATCATGCTGATATCGAGCAGATCACCAATACCGGTTCCGCTTAAATGGGTATGGCTGAAACCCACAATTACCGAATCGCTGTAATGATAACCACTGCACCAATCCCAACCCTGTGTACCGTTATCAGGACTCAATTGCACCATGCCGAAAGGAAGCACGGCACCCGGGTAAGTATGCCCATGCCCACCGGTTCCAATAAACGGATCCACAAAATCAACCGCCGTTTTTGGTTGTTTTGTTTCCTGGCAACCAAGCAAAACCACTAACCCAATTAAAATATTTACCCGCATATTTTTATTTTTTTACAAAGCCTCCCCAATTCACACACACACAAACCATTCACTTATTCACTTATTGACTTATTGACTTATTCACCAATTCCCTACTCCCACCCCACTTATTTATTCCTTATTCGTTATTCTTCTTCAGAAGCAGAGGCCGAAGCCCCTTCAATGATCTTTCCAAAGAAAATTCCATTGACAAATAACCTCATACTACCCAGCCAAAAAGCGCGGAAATTTGGATTATCCGCCATGTGAATGACCCTGCCCCTGCCCACGGTTTGCACCAGCACAGAGGCGGTTCCCTTTAGCGCAGCATAATTTTGACGGGTGATATACCCGCTTTGCAAAGGGCTGGTACCATACCTAACCGGCGAAGCAAAGGGGTTTGATGAAGGCTGCATAAAAACTTCATTCGTTTTAAAGAGGTCAATATACCTGTTTTCATACCCAAAACAAAGCGGGTGGGTTGAATCAATTTCGGCCCTGAAAATGGCTCCGCTCATCCGCTGGGCGCCATACACTTCCCCGCGGTCGGCGTAATTGAGCACCACAGTAGTATCCACCGTGATAGCTACCTTTTTAAACTTCACTTTGGTCAGCCCGTTATTGGCACACCACTGCACAGCATCTTCGCAGGCAATTAAAACGCCACCATTTTCAACCCATTCTTTCAGCTTATCCTTATTCAGCCCGGCCTGCGAACCGCTAACCATAATAATGGTATTGTATTTTGAAAGATCAACCCGGTTGAAAGTGGCAATTTCAAGATGTGTGGCAGGTATGGCAAGCCGCTGGTCAAGTAAATGCCAAACTTCACCCGCATCGGTTGCCGAAATTCCCTGGCCAACCAGCATGGCAACTTTTGGCTGTTCAATCGAAATTACCTTTCCGCTTCCCATATCAAGTCCACCCGTTGACAGCCCGGTTTGAATACCCGTGATGTTTACCTTACAATGTTGAGCAACAGCTTTGAGTTCCGAAATGATCTGCTCCTTAGTCAGGGTTTGCAACTGCCTTGGAATAAGGATGGTACCCGGCGGAAACGAAACCGTTTCCCCATTGATTTGCTGTGTAAAAGTTTTGGTTGCAATACGGGTAATTATTTTCTTTGATTGCAGTGCATACAAGGCTTTAGGCGCTTCAAAAGCGCGCCAGTCAAGCAACCAGGCATAATCATTTTCGCCACCTGAAAAAGAACCCATTACCTCTAAACCACCCTGGAAAGGTTTGCTGCTCACATTTTTCGAAGCGCTGATCTCGGCATAATTAACCCCATAAGCCATGGGCATTGTCCAGGCAGTCACATCATAAAACAGGCTGTCTTTAAAGGTCAGCACTTTTTCAAAAACAGTACGGATCAAACGGTACTGAGGTTGCCCGGCCGATACATAAAAGGCCTTGCCTGCTTCAAATATTTGCTTGCCATCATCGTAATCTTTATCAAGCATACCAATTTCTACTTTATGGCGCTGCAACATGGTAGCCAGCGCATTGGCATTATAAGCATTGTTCTTATTGCCAAAAACATATCCTTTCACTGCCGCCTGTTTGCTTTCCGATAAGGCGGTTTTGTAGGACTCACGCTGGTACTCAAGCAATTCGGTACGTAAATCAGTCACAGCATCCATCGTGCTGAGCGTAGTATAAAACTGGTTGCGGATGGTAAATGGAAAAGTGAGCAACCCGTTGGCGCTCTCCTGCGCATGTCCCCGGCTGCTGGCCTGCTCAAAAAGTATCCCCACCGAGCCCTGAATATCCGGAAAGGTTGAGCCTTTACCATAATAAAAATCATCGTAACCCTCTTTGGTAAAGTACAGGCTGCCGATTTTATCGAGGTATTTGGCATGGTAGGTTGCAATTTTCCCGGTCAGTTCCTGGTTTTTGGGCGGCGTTACAGGGTTTGCCCTTGATGGGACACCCGGTTGAAAAAAGAATGTGCTGTTAGTGCCCATTTCATGGTGATCCGTAAGCACATTGGGTCGCCAGTCATGAAAATATTTCAGCCTGTTCTGGCTTTCCACATGCACTGCGGGCAGCCAATCGCGGTTCAGGTCGAACCAATAATGGTTAAACCTTCCGCCGGGCCAAACCTCGCTGAACTCGCGGCTGTTGGGGTCGGTAACCAGGTTTTTGCTTTTGTGCTGGTTAGCCCAGGTGCTGAACCGTTGCATGCCATCCGGGTTGAAAGAGGGATCCAGCAGGATAACCGTGTTTTCAAGCAGCTTATCTATTTCCGGCCCCTGCGCAGCGGCTAAATGATATGCAGTCAAAAGCGAAGCATTGGCCCCGCTCGACTCATTTCCATGAATGGAAAAGCCCATAAGCAAAACTGCCGGCATTTTGGAAATATCCAGCGAACCTGAAACCGAGGGGTCGCAAAGCTGAAGATGTTGTTTCCTGATATCCTCAATCCGGCCATGGTTTGCCGAAGAAGTAATGGTCAATAATAATTGCTGCCTTCCTTCATACGTGGTACCGGTAACCTTTAATTTTACCCGGGTTGGATTGGCCTCCGCAAGCGCCTTCATATAATACACCAGCTTATCGTATGTTACATGCCATTCACCCACTTCATGACCAATAATGGTGGCAGGAGTTGGTATTTTGGGTTCATAAGATACACCGGGAGGTAAATAATAGGAAAGGTTGATGGCTGATTGTGCGGGGGCGTTCAGGTTAATAATAAAAATCAACAAAAACAGCGAAATAGTTTTTGGCATACAATACGTTTGAGGACGCTTAAATAATATGGCGAAATAAAAAAACCCTTCTGACAAAGAAGGGATTTTTTTTAGCCTCGTACTATAATAGATTTAAAATGGCAAATCATCGCCTATTCCTGCATCCGCAGGCAAGCTTAATGGTTCGGTAGCCGGACGACTATAGGCCGGTGCAGCAGGTGCGGCGCTCATGCTGCCTGTTTGTCCTGAATATTGGTTCTCTCCACCACCGGTTTCAGACTTTCCAACCAACTGCACATATTGAACCCTTAGGGATAAGGAAGCCCCGGTTGTTCCATCATTACGGGTAAATGTTCTTATTTCAGGGGTACCCTCCGCAAAAACCTGCTGTCCTTTTTTCAGGTAGGGGGCTATTCCCGTGCGGTCGGTCCAGTAAGCACATTCAACCCAGGTTGTTTTTTCTTTTTGCACGCCTGAACTGTCTTTATACTTTTCGGTGTGCGCCACGCTGAAGTTGATAACATTTTTACCATTTACCAAGTTTACCATGCAATCCTTTCCAAGATTGCCAATTACCTGAAGTTTGATCATAGTACTCAATTTTTAAGATGAAAGGTAAAATTAGCCTTTACCGGCTAAAAAATCATTTGAAAAAATTTCATTTAATTTTGCAACCGGTATCCGGACTTTGAACCCGGCTAGTACACAAGATCATGAGTAAAAATGGAAAAGTGCTGGTGGCCATGAGCGGCGGCATTGACAGTACCGTAACCGCGCTGATGCTGCACGAACAGGGTTACGAAGTAATTGGCATCACCATGAAAACATGGGATTATGCTAGTAGCGGAACAGGCACAAAAGGTAAAAAAGAAACCGGCTGCTGCAATGTGGACAGCTTCAATGATGCCCGTCTTGCGGCTGTTGAACATGGGTTTCCCCATTATATCCTCGACATCAGGGAAGAATTTGGTGATTTTGTAATAGAAAACTTTGTGGACGAATACCTGGCAGGGCGCACCCCGAACCCCTGCGTAATGTGCAATACCCATATAAAATGGCGTGCGCTGCTGAAAAGAGCCGATGCTTTGGATTGCGCCCATATTGCCACCGGGCATTACGGGCAGGTGCATCAGCACGACAACGGCAGGTATTTTATTCGCCGCGGCGTTGACCCAACCAAGGACCAGAGTTATGTGCTTTGGGGATTGCAGCAGGACTTATTGAGCCGCACCCTTTTGCCTTTGGGCACTTACCATAAAACAGAGATCAGGCAGATGGCCCACGATTTCGGCTATCCTGAACTGGCCAAAAAAGCGGAGAGCTACGAAATATGCTTTGTGCCGGATAATGATTACCGGGGGTTTTTAAAGCGCCGGGTGGATGGGCTGGAAGAAAAAGTGGCCGGTGGATGGTTTATTGATAAAACCGGTAAAAGACTGGGACAGCATAAAGGGTACCCCTTTTATACCATCGGGCAGCGCAAGGGGCTTGATATTGCCATGGGCAGGCCGGTTTATGTAACCCATATTTCACCTGAAGAAAATACAGTAACCCTGGGCGATGAAATTGACCTTGACCGCGCTGAAATGGTGGTTTCGAAGCTTAACTGGATGAAATACGACGAAGTTACAGAAGGCATGGAAAGCATTACCAAAGTAAGGTACCGCGATAAGGGAGCGCTAAGTAACCTCTATCACGATGGGGATGATATTTCGGTTAAGTTTTACGAAAATGTGAAGGGGATTGCCCCCGGGCAAAGCGCCGTTTTTTACGAAGGGGATGATGTGATGGGTGGAGGGATTATTAAGAGGTATTAGGGATGAGGAATTAGGAAT
>CAYUGH010000077.1:0-5498 GCA_964444195.1 uncultured Chitinophagaceae bacterium | reverse complement strand
CAACCATAAACGGTAAAACATACGACAGTACCATTACCATTATGCAACGCGATGAAGTACTGCCCCCGGGACCGTTTAACCCTCAGTTTTTTAAACAGTATGATTACAGTGTTGAAATTTATGCCAAAGGGATCGGGCTTATTTATAAAAACTTCGACCATAAGGTTTGGCAACCGCCCACTCCCCCGCCCGATAACAAACCCGGCTATTGGGAGGATGGAAGTTACCGTATTATCCTCTCCATCCTTGACAATAACTAATTGAGCCGCAGGATTGATATATACATGCTGTCAGCTTTTTTTGTGGTGCCATCAATCACTTCAGCATGTATAAGTTCCAGGTGAGTTTCCTTCACCAACCGGTCGGTAACAAACCTGTTCTCCATCTCAAATACCGAGCAGGTAATATATATAAAGACTCCCCCAGGCTTTAAATGATCAATTACATTTTTACAAATAAGGAATTGCCGATCGGAGAATCCGGTTAATGACGCGGGATTGAAATAGTAATGCTGCTCCGGGGTTCTCGACCATGTTCCACTGCCGGTACATGGTGCGTCAACCAGGGCCACATCTGCCCTAAAACTCTTATTGGGCAATGGTTTGGTGAGATCAGCCACAAATACATTGTCCACAGGCACCCCAGCTTCGGCATACCGTTTTTTCAGGTTATGTAAAATGGTGGGCCTGATATCGCTTGCTGTAATTCTTAGCTTTCTTACGAAATGGTCGTGCATCATGATGGATTTCCCTCCGCTTGCTGCGCAGGCATCCCACAATACACCATTCGCATTGGGTACATGCGCTTTAATTATTTCGCCGCATTTTTGGCTGCTCAAATCCTGTATAACCACATCCCTGTTTATCTGCAGGATGTTTTCCAGTTCAGTTCCATTCGGAAGCCTTACACAATCAGTTCCAGGCGATTCAAAATGGATACCTGCTTTTAACAGCGCTTCCAATACTTTTTTGCCGCGCCCCGGCCTGATTCGTATAAACAAATCAGGCTGGTTGAGGTGGGAGGTAACAAAATCTAAGGGTGAAATATCCTGCTCCAGCAAATCAAGCCAGGGAGAATGAAGTTCAGGCGACCATTGTAACCCGGCAATCCTGATCCTTTCGTCGATGGTTGTATCAGTATTATTTACCCATTCAGGTTTTAAATTCCGGATAATTTCAGATTGATGGCCCCTGATAATGAAATCAGCAGCCAATAATCTTTCTTCCATTGGAAGGGGGGCGGCCAAATGCCCTAACCTGAAATGCTGGTAACAAAGGGCAGAAATCTCACGCCTGTCCTTTGAACCATATTTTTTATGTTGGCTAAAATGATTTTTCAGGTAAGATGCAAGCGGCACATTTCCATTATACTCCTGCAACAATTGCGCCGCATTCCTGATATATGCATTATACCTCGACAAATGGCTAACCTACATTTATTTAATAAAAAAGGCCACCGGAGTGGCCCTAAAACTTTACAGTTCCAATAAGCTTTTCACCGGGTCCTTTCCAAAAAGTAGCAAAGCCGGGTTTTCGAGTAACTCTTTTACCCTAACGAGGAAGCTAACTGACTCACGACCGTCGATGATGCGGTGATCATAGCTTAAAGCCAGGTACATCATGGAGCGAATTTCTACCTTTCCGTTAATGGCCATGGGCCGCTCCTGAATTTTATGCATCCCCAAAATGGCGCTTTGAGGTATATTGATAATAGGCGTACTCATCAGGCTGCCAAAAACCCCGCCATTGGTAATGGTAAAAGTTCCGCCGGTCATTTCCTCAATAGTAAGTTTGTTTTCACGGGCTTTTGTGGCAAGTTCAACCACCTTTTTTTCAATGCCTGCCATGGATAGGCTTTCTGCATTCCTTATAACAGGTACCACCAGCCCTTTTGGCGCGCTCACGGCAATGGAAACATCACAAAAATCATGATAAACTATCTGGTCGCCATCAATTTTGGCATTTACGGAAGGCCATTCCTGCAGCGCAAAACAACAAGCCTTGGTAAAGAAGCTCATAAACCCAAGGTTAACCCCATGGGCTTTATTGAATGTGTCCTTATATTGTTTTCTCAGGTCCATGATAGGCCCCATATCCACTTCGTTAAAAGTGGTGAGCATAGCCGTCGTGTTTTTAGCTTCCACCAACCTGCGGCTTACCGTTTTACGCAGGTTACTCATCTTTTCCGACCGGCCATTCCGGCTGAATGCTTCAATACCAGGCGCCCTTCCAGGATTTTCAAGCGCTGAAAGCACATCCTGTTTCAGAATGCGGCCCTGGGTACCTGAAGGTGTAACCGTTTTGGGATCAATTTTTTTGTCGGCAATAATGGCGGCGGCTACGGGAGTTGCTTTTACTGAAGGAGCGGCAGCGGGAGCAGGTGCGGCAGGCTCTTTTGGCTGATCAGGAGGAGCCTGGGGTTTGGCCTCAGTGGTCACCGGCGCTCCCGCAGGGCGTTCAGCCGCAGTGTCAATACTGCAGGCAATATCCCCAATTTTCAGGGTATCACCTTCGCCGGCAATAATTTTTAACCTTCCTGCCTCTACAGCATTGATCTCAAATGTGGCTTTTTCGCTTTCCAATTCGGCGAGCACTTCATCGCGTTCCACAAAATCTCCATCCTTTTTCAACCATTTTGCCAATGTAACCTCGCTAATACTTTCGCCAACGCTGGGAACAACAATTTCTAAAGCCATTATATTTGAAAATTTTGAACCGCAAATTTCGGGAAAAACATGAAGCCGTCTAATCAAATCTCCCTGTTTTGATTAGTTTCCAATGGTTTTTATATACATTTGTTTCAAATCCCCTTAATATTGTGTACCATATACACAAAAACAGGTCATTGTGTGAAAATTAATTTCGAATGCTTATTGCCAAAGTAAATTCTAATACATATATTGTGGTTTAATCAGGTTAATTGGTAATTCACACCGTTTAATAAATAAAAGCCGCAATTCAGAAAGAAGGCTTCTAATATTTGTTTAAAAATTTTTACTTTTATTTTCAAATAATCCAAAAACTATGAGAACTGTTCTTCTACCCATTCTTACCTTTTTGGTTTTTTCGGCAAATGCCCAGTTAGTTATAGATAATGCTACCTTCTTTATTGGGGAGGGTGCTGTTGTAACAGTGCAGGGAAATTTAACCACCAATGTGGCCATACAGGCAGGTGGGGCCGGAGCAACCTTAGGTAAAATTCAATTAAAAGGTTCCGGTGTTCAACAAATTACCACCAATGGCTTTGTTATCCCACGCCTCGAAATTGATAATGCAAGTAATGCAACCCTTACCGGCGATGTTCGGGTAGGTAGCAGGCTTGAGTTTACAACCGGTAAATTTCAACTTGGCACCGCCAACTTTATCCTTGAAGATGGAACTGAAATTGTTGGCGCGGGGGCTTCCAAATTTTTAGAAACCAATGGTACCGGGCAAGCCAGAAGGTTGGTAGGTGCCAATGTAGCCGATAAAATAATTCCGGTAGGCAGGGGAACCGTTTATAATCCTTTTAAATATACAACCACAGGTTCCACTTATGCAGCCGGAGCTTATGTGGGTGTTATAGCCACGGGTGTTGCTGTTCCCACTCCCCAAAGGCATCCACGTACCGAATCTTATCTTACCACTTCATGGAAAGTTTCCAAAAGCGGGATTACCGGTGGCAACCTCGCCGGGGTTGGTACTTATGCCGATGCGCAGGTAACCGGGCCCGAAGCTGATATCAGGGGTATTTTTTGGAATGGCTCAGTTTGGAGCTTAACCGGTGGCAACCAGAATGTGGCTGCCAATACTGTTGGAACTAATATTCCTGGCACTTCCGGTGAACTGTATGGGATGAATAAGTTTATACTGGCCAGCGGGAAAGTTTTCTTACATGGTCCTTTTAACAATACTACCGGTTTAATGAATGATGGATTGAGGAGCCTGGGTCAAGTCCCTGCATCTGATCCTTACCGTGTAGCTCCATACAATTATCCACATGCTGCTAACGGAAATGCAACGACTGAAACCGTTGCTGGCTCAGTTCTTGCCGTTCAGGGCAATACTGAAAACAATGTGGTTGACTGGGTTTTGGTTGAATTAATGAATACTGCTACTCCGGCTGTAGTTCTTCAAAGCCGATCAGTACTTATTACAAGGAATGGCTCCGTAGTAGATATAGATGGTATGAGTCCTGTTTATTTTAAAAATGTGGATGCAGGAAGTTACAATATTAGTGTAAGGCATAGGAACCATGTTGGAGCAATGACACCGTCAGCACTATCATTAGGATTGGGAACACCTACTATTGAGAATTTTACTGCCACGGCTACTTCGGCCTATGTTAATCCCGCTCTTGTTGGTTATGGTCCAATGCGTGAAATGACAAGAGTTGCCAATACCAATGTTTGGGGTCTTTATTCCAGTGATGGTAATTTTAATAAAAGAACCCAGCTAACAGGTTCTCCGGCACAAAACGACTACTCACTACTTTTAGCAAACCTTACCCTTACCACAGGGTATCATCAGCGTGATTACAATATGGATGGAACAGTTAGAAGTTCAGGTTCACCTACACTCAATGATTACTCCAAGTTATTGAATGCACTCAATTCGTTGAATCTTGTTCAGCAACATGAAAAATAAACTCCTATTCAAATCCTCTTTTATTATGAAAAAAAATCTAACGATACTCTTCATTTGCTTTTTGGTTTCAATTACAGCAGAATCGCAGTTTAAAGCAAATCTTTCAGAAGGGCCAGGAAATACTATTGTATTCTCGGCAAGGAGTAATATTGATGTGGCCAACATTGGATTTTCAACTATTGAATATTTTGTTCGTTACCCAAAAACTGCAGCCGAATTTACCTATGGAACACCTGTAAATAATACTACAAACTTTCCGGGTATGGGTACCTGGCAGGTTATGAAAAAGGCTGCTTCAGATGTCACCTACTGGTATGATTGGTTTCTTTATACTGCTCCCAGCCCTATTACCACCCTCAGAAATTATACCGGAAATACTGTTTATGAAGTATTCAATGTACTGGTAAACGGCCCTTTAGTGAATACGCTTAATTTAACCCTGGTACATAGGGAGGACGAAAATCCTTATTATTATGTTTTCACCAATAACATTGGCTCCGATGCAAGACCAATCCTCCCAAGTGACTATTTCTTTCCTGCGACTTCCATAAGCGGAGCAATTCCCAATAGGATTTATTCCCAGGATATTATTTTACCTGTGAATTTCCTTTCGTTTTATGCCAAAAAAGATGGCGACAATGCTCATTTAACATGGCAGGTTGATGGAGATAAGGACAACAAATATTTTGAAGTGACCCGGAGTACAAATGGCAGGAATTTCCAATCTATTAAACGTATTGAGTCTCTTAACAATGGGCAACTTGTTAACAGCTACGAGGCCATTGACATCAATATCAACAAGTTGAATGCAAGGGAGGTTTTCTACCAGATTCAGCAATTCGACAAAGACGGCCAATCTACCAAAAGCCCGGT
>CAYUGH010000076.1:0-21135 GCA_964444195.1 uncultured Chitinophagaceae bacterium | reverse complement strand
ATAGAAAAAGAACCGGCTTTGCGTATGCAGCATGATAAAGGGACCAGGTACTCATGAAGGCTTTCTATTTCGGTTAATAATTTGCGAAGATTAGGAAAACCAGGTAATTTTTCTCACCAGCCCCAACATATAACGGTTAAATGCGGCGAAATACCTATAAGGTTATTCAGTAAGGCGATTGCCATTTTGCCCTCTCTAATGTGCATGAATGCTCCTCAAAAAACCACCATTATGCAGTTATCCGCACTGTAGCTTATTGATTTTAGCTGCGTCTGCCCTGCCTGCATCCCCAAATTTTCCACCATTCATTTTTTTATTTGTAATTGAAAGCAATTCAATTGTAAATTCACACCATAAAAAAATAAAAACTTACCCCCATGGCTAAAGCAAAAAAAGCAGCCCCCAAAAAAGCAGCGCCAAAGAAGGCGGCAAAGAAGGCAGCGCCGAAAAAGGCAGCACCCAAAAAAGCCGCTAAAGCCGCGCCGAAAAAAGCAGTAAAAAAAGCAGCAGTAAAAAAAGCCGCGCCGAAAAAGGCAGCTAAAAAGGCTGTGGCCAAAAAAGCCATTAAGAAAGCTGTGGCTAAAAAAGTTGCGCCAAAAAAAGCAGCCAAGAAAGCTGCACCGAAAAAAGCAGTAAAACCGGCGCCCAAAAAAGCCGCGCCCCCGCCTAAAAAATCGGTAAAAGCTGCGCCTAAAAAGGTTGCAAAAGCTGCACCAAAGAAAGCAGCAAAAGCAGCTCCAAAAAAGGCAGCTCCAGCGCCCAAAAAAGCGGTAAAGGCAGTTTCTAAAAAAATTGCAAAAGCAGCGCCAAAGAAAGCAGCGCCTGCTCTAAAAAAAGCAGCTAAAGTAGCACCAAAAAAAGCAGCCCCCGCTCAAAAGAAAGCGGTAAAGGCAGCGCCTAAAAAAGCTGTAAAACCAGTTCCGGTTCCGGCAGCGCCTCCTGAAATTAAAAAAGCTCCTGCTAAAAAGAAGGCTATTAAAAAACCGGTTCCAGTTCCGGCAGCACCTCCCGAAATTAAAAAAGCCCCGGCTAAAAAGAAGGCAGTTAAAAAACCAGTACCGTCTCCGGCTCCTGAACCGGTTCCAGTGCCCGTTACGGAACCTATTCCGGTACCGGCTCCTGAACCTACCGGACCTCCGGCCGAAGAAACGCCCCCTCCTGCTGTGGAGGAACAGGTTCAACACCAGCCTGAGTTATAACCTTCTTAGTATATAGAAAAAGTAAGCCGGCAACAATTTTCTTTTACAAAAGATTGTTGTCGGCTTTTTATTTTGGTAGCTTTTTTTGATTAACGCGGCATACCCATCATCATCATGCGAGGGCCCTGCCCCCTGTTGTTACCCACATTACCAAACATGCTCAGGTTGTAAGTAAAGGTGAGCATAAAGTATTGTTTTAATACAAGGTACCTGGTATCCTGCACATAGTTGCTGTTGGTTGTTCTTGACAGGCCGGTATTTTGATTCAGCAGATCAAAGGCAGTAAGCCTTGCCTCGGCACGCTTGTTTTTAAGCAACGATTTGGCGATATAGGCATTCCAAAGCGTGAAATTGGGATTAAACCCGTTGGCCCGCCCGCTGTTGCAGGTATAAGCCACTGTATTGCCAACTGTAAACCCACCCGGAAGATAAAAGTTCAGATCGAAGTCACCGCTATAGCTTACATAATTGGTATTCTGGGCTTTTTGCAAAGAGTATTCATCCAAGCTCCAGTTAACGCTTCCACCCAGCGTAACATCAAACAGTTCCTTAAACATATACGAGGCCGATACCCTTTGGGTAAGATTGAATGAATTGATAACGTTTTCCTGCTTATTTAAAATGGTCTTACTGGTTCCATAGCTTAGCCCTGTACCAAGGTTCATATTTGCCCTGGTTTCGCCAAACTTTATGGGGAAACCAAGATTGCCATTCAGGTTGGCGGTGTACACCCCATCTACGTTATCGTAGGTAGTCAGCCGGCCGCCATTGGTAAACAGGCTGTCGCTGTTTACAATTGCATTAAAGGTTTGGCGGATATTGGCAAATATGAAGAAGCTCTTCATGGTATAAGGATCGAATGTGTTGTAGTTCACCCTTATGTTGTTGGTGAAGCTTTGCTGCAAATCGGGGTTACCACGGGTAATATTCGGCTGATTGCTGATATCCTCAATGGGTTGAAGCTGCTGTACCGATGGGTTTTGCGTAGTTCCGTTATAGATCAGCCTGAAATTGCGATAACGATTTTTTCCAATCTGGACCTGCAAATTGGGCAACACGTTCAGGAAGGATTGAGAAATAGGCTCACTTTTACCCTGCAACAAACTTTCAAGTTCAGCTTTTTGCAGATCGGCGCCAATGGTGTAGTTCCAACCGGTCCTGTTTTCCCTGAATTTCAACCCGCCCCCGGTGGTATTGTATTCATTGTCAAAAAAGTTGGTGAGCCTGGTATTTACAATGTCGTATTCTCCATTAAACTTGTTATAGTCGTAGGTACGTTGATCGCGCCGGTTGCTGCTTTGGTTGTAAAATGCACTGACTTCTAAAAGCGAACGCTTGCTCATGGGCTCGGTGTACCTCAATGTGGTTCCAAAGCTGTTTGCCTCCGCATCTGTAAAATTTTGCTGATCAAGCGAATCGCTTCGCCCGCTGGCCGGGCCATTGTAATAATTATTCATGCTAACTTGCGACCCTTCGGCATCGCTTTGATTGTTGCCCATCCTGATCTCCGCGCTGAAAGTGCGTCCCTTCCGCTTGAACCTATGCCTGAAAAGCGTATTTACATTCAGGTTATACCCATCGCTTTGTGTTTGGGAGCGGTTTAACCCATCGCTTAACAAGCTGCCTTTAATACCGGTGGTACCAAATATGCTGTTCGAAAAATTATCGGTTTGCTGGTAGGTAAAAGATGGGGTGATCTTCACAGAATTAAAGCTGTCAATTTTCCAATCCATCCCCAAATTAACCCGGTGGTTGTAATTTTTTCTCCCCGATGTTCCGGTTTCGCCATAAAGCTGGAATGAGTCCGCCACAGCGGTTTCCCTGCGGGTTACATAGTCGTTATCAACCTGTGTCCCGTTGAAAAAATAGCTCGAAGTCACTTCAAATTTGCTTTTCTTAAAATTATTGTAGTTCAACCCGGCGGCCTGCGTGGTAGTAATACCCTGCTGTGTATTGCCAAAACCCTGAATGCTGGCTCCCGAACCTATGCTCATTCCACCACCACGCCCGCCGGCTGCACCTCCGCCGCCGCTAAAACTAAGCGCGTCCATCAGGCTGAAACCCTGTTGGTTTATATCATTTGCCTGGCCAATAAACGACAACTGCTCGCCCTTTTTAAACTTATTTATATTGGCATTTGCCTGGTAATGGCCATCAGTGCCGGCACCACCGCTTACTTTACCAAATACCCCATTGCGCTTGTCTTCCTTCAGGGTAAGGTTGATGGTTGGTTCGGTATTGCCGTCGTCAAAACCCGTAAACTGGCTTTGGTCGCTTTTCTTATCAAAAACCTGTACCTTTTTTACCATATCTGCCTGTAGGTTACGGGTGGCGAGTTTAGGATCGGTTCCAAAAAACTCCTTCCCATCTACCAACACCCTTTTTACATCCTGGCCATTGGCTTTAATATTGCCATCCTTATCTACTTCCACACCCGGCAGCCGCTTCAGCAGGTCTTCCACCACAGCATTGGGTTTAGCCACTTTAAAGCTCGCTGCGTTAAACTCTACCGTATCCCCTTTTATCATTACAGGCGATGCCACAACGGTTACATCTTCCAGCGTACTGTTGCCCGACATTTTAACCGTTCCAAAATCAATAACAGGCACTTCGGCAGTAATAATTACTTTCTTAGTATCTTTTTTAAACCCTGTATAAGAAATCAACAGGATAAATTCACCTGTAGCAAGCCGGTTAATTTCGAAGCTTCCATTTTCCTTGCTACGCGCAAAGCTTACCAGCGATGAGTCTTTTCCATCCAATATATTAATGGTAGCATTGGCAAGCGGTTTGCCGGTAAGTGAGTCAGTAACTATTCCTTTAACCTGCCCAATCCGGCTTTGACCAATGGCAGGATTTGCCATTAAAAAACCGGCTGTTATGGTAAAAAGAAAAATGAGTGAGCGGAGAATTTTATGCATGGTAATTCTATTAGTGTCATTAGAACGTGCAAACCTAATTTACCCTACGCATTCAACGGGTTAATTGCGGTGTATCTAATGTTAATCAAGGTTAAACGGTCGATAAAAGCTACCAATAAAATCAGGTTTTCTTAATAACCTTCAATTTTATACCCCTGTTTTTAAAGGTTGATACCGGAATTTCCCATACCTTTTCTCCATCCGGGTGCTTAAGCGTAAGTTTTACGAAATAGTTTACATCAACCATGGTATGATAACAAAGCAAAACAATTTCCAATTCGCCTTCCTCAGGGTCATCCAGCTTAATGAGAGCGGCTTTTTGGGCAGGGGCCGTATTTAGTAAAACAATATTGTCGTTTATTAATAGGGTAAGCTTATGAAAACGGTCTGCCGTAGGGGCTTCAACCAACAAGGAAGTATTACCGCTACTTATCTCAAGAGAATCCAGCATTTGGATACCCCTGTTGACAAGCATCATTGCAACCCGGGTGCTATCATCTTTTGTCATGGCGATCTGCCTTTCCGAAAGGCGGTACAAAGCCTCTGCCCTTTCCTCTTCAACCGAAAATGAATTCACAGAGTCCACTTTTGTCAAAGTTAATTTTCCAAATTGGCTCCCGTTTTTATTTGTAAGTGTCCCGGTAAATTCCGGGTTCATTCCCGTACTTCCCTTTTTTAGTTCAAGATCAAGCCATTTAAAATCATTGCAAATCCATGAGGCAATATTGGTTTCCCTAAGCGATACCATATTCTGAAACCTAAGTTTTGGAATGTTTCCGATTCCGGCCATCCAATTGTCACAACCGGATAGCTGGTTATCTTCAACTGCCCTGAAACGCAGCACTGCAGAATATTCACCGCTGTCCTGCATTAAATCCAATTGAACATTCAAACGGAGGCCCGCTGCGGATAGTTTTAGCTGTCCTGTATAAAAGCCCTGCAAAGATTGAGCCTTCAGTGAAAGCGCAAGGAATGTAATGAAGAAAATGATAATTGCCTTTTTCATCTTTAAGATATTGCCAAAATTAGCCTTCAAAGGAATTGGTTTGAAACTTCTTTACCTGTTCAACTTAAAAGTACCCAACTTTGAAACCCCGAAAGGCAAAATGATTGGATGTTGGTATGACCACAATTAAGGAAAGGATAAAAACACTGATCGCAAGCAAGCTGGATATCCCGGAAAAAAAGAGGATGCGCAGAAACCTCGTGCAATCTTTACCATTTTGGATTGCTTCAGCTATAACGGGCCTCGTTGCTGTGTTTTATACCAAACTGTTCAACCTGGCCGAATTGGCTGTGATATGGTTTGCCGAAAAATCGTGGTGGGCGCTGTTTATCACCTGCCCGGTTTTCTTTTTTTTAAGCTGGCTTATTGTTAACCGTTTTTCGCCTGCAGCCAGGGGAAGCGGCATACCGCAGGTGATGGCCGCCATTGAACTATCGAACCCGAAAGAAAATCATAAAGTTGGCTACCTGCTTGGATTAAGGGTAATGCTTACCAAAATTATCAGCAGCCTGTTAATGGTATTGGGCGGCGGCGCTATTGGCAGGGAAGGCCCTACCATTCAAATTGCAGGCTCGGTTTTTAAATGGGTAAACGACCTTACACCTGCTTCATGGCCTAAAATTCCACGAAGGAATATGGTGATTACCGGGGCGGCGGCGGGTTTGGCTGCGGCTTTCAATACACCGCTCGGGGGAATTGTTTTTGCCATTGAAGAGCTTGCTAAAAATCATTTTAAATTCTTTAGGACACCGCTTTTTGTGGCGGTAATTATTGCGGGTTTAACCGCGCAGGCTTTGCTGGGCCCCTACCTGTACCTGGGTTACCCCAAAGTTGCCCATTCAAATGCGTATATCATTTTCCCTATTATGGGCGTTGCTTTGGTTGCAGGCATGTCAGGCGGGCTGATGTCAAAAATCATCCTTGCTATTTTAAAGTACAAATCACGTTTTCAATCCCCAAAAAACCATTTAATATACTTATTCTCGGTTGCCCTGTTAGTAGCAGCCATTGGTTCATTCATTACCCGCGATGCGCTTGGGCCCGGTAAGGAGGCAATGAATGAATTGCTTTTTACCCAACAGAAAGACCCGGCATGGTACTTACCCGTAGTAAGATTTGTTACCCCCATCCTGTCATTTACCTCAGGTGGCGCAGGAGGCATATTTGCACCCGCGCTCAGCGCCGGAGCCTCTATTGGCGCGGTTTGCGCCGATTTGCTTAATCAAACCGGGGCCAATGCCAACCTGTTGATCCTTACCGGAATGATTGGTTTGCTTACCGGTATCACCAGGAGCCCTTTTACTTCTGCCATCCTCGTGCTTGAAATGACCGACAGGCATTCTGTAATTTTTTACTTTATGATTGCCGGGCTGATAAGCAATTTTGGGGCATGGGTGGTTGAAAAAAAGGCCTTTTATGACAGCCTGATGAAGGATTATATAGCCGAAACAAATAAAGTATCAGAAGTTACAATTCGCCAGGCGTAAGCGTTTTAGGAGAGGTCAGTTCGCTTTGAATGATCGAGCTTATTCTGTCGGCCATATTCCAGATCATAAAATGCCCGCCATCGGGTATCCAGTAATCAGCCTGAACAGAAGATGGTAAAAGAAGCTTATCCCTGTCTCCATGAATATGCACCAGGTTTTTAGGATACTCTTTGTTTTGCCAGTTCAGTATCATATCTACCGCCCGCTTTATAAAGATCATGCTTGAATCTGAAAGCATCATCCTTTTCACATACAATTCTTCTGCTCGGCTTCGGGTATCGAAAATAAACCGGTTGAGAAATTTATTTTGGGTGACCAGCCAATAAGGAACTGCTTTGTGCAGCCGCGCCTTTCCGGCGGCACGCAAATAATAAGGAAGCTCTTTTCTTTCCTTACAACTCGAAACGATGATGGTTTTTTTAACCGGGTGAATTTTGGCGATCTCTGTAGAGATCATGCCACCGAATGAAACGCCAAGTAGCACCGGGTTTTCATGCTGGATCTGTTTGGAAAGCCTTGAAGCAAAACCAGGTAATGATTCTCCGGGTTCAGGAACTTGCCAATGGATGGGATGAAGTGTGGCTCCACTAATCTTCAGTTTTGAAAATATCCTGAAATCGGCGCCCAAACCTGAAATACAATAAATATGCAGATCCTCAGCCATCACACGCAAAATTCGCCATTTTTTCGGTGAGCATCAAACTAAAAGGCGGCTCTACCCCTTTTTGGATAAACCGCCTTTAGTTTTTTTGATCGTCGCATGGTTACTTGATGGCTACTTCTTCAATTTTGAAAGTATTTACCCGGCTCATGTTCAGGTTGTACTTTTTCTTCAGTTCACCTTCGGTAGTGCTGTAAGCCACTTCAATGTTTTTCAGCTCATCGGGCGAAACCTTGATGTACCGTACATGTTCGGCAGATGTAACACGCTCGTAATAGAGCTCGGTACCCAAACCATCGCTGATGCGAAGGACAGCATCGGCTTTTGTGCCCTTGGTAAGAATTACCTGGAGAACCACGAAGTCATTGTCTTCGCCCATGTAACGCACTGCTATGCCGGCGTTTGCTTTGGAAGTGGTTTCAGTCTTTTTCTTTTCTTTCTTTTCACCTGCAAAAGCTGTGGGCGCCATAGATATCAAAGTTGCAATAAGTATGGCTGATGCGAATGCCTTTTTCATAACTCTTTTGTTTTTTTAGTTTACAAATTTTTGTTTTCATCCATGTTCTTCTTTCGAAAAACAAGCCGGTTTCAATATGTACAAAAATCGTGGAGGGTGGTCTGCCCTTACTCATGGGGCGAAGCTACGTTTGCGGGTCTGTAATCATCCGTGGCCGTTGGAGTACAGATTACTGAATGTTCCTAAGAGGCCTTTTTGTTTCATTCACAATGCAAACATAGCACGGTTTTTTGCGTCCAAAGAACCTAATTGTAAACCTTTACATGAAACCAAATACCCTAAAAAAAATTTAAAACCCCCATTTGGCAAGGGTTTCAGAAAAATACACGCATGATGGCCAACCACCAAAAAATGGCAGATTCCTTCAAGTAAATCACCCTCTTTTCAATAAAATTGGCCGAAATAGCCCTGAAAAAAACAAAAATCCAGGGCTGAAAACAAAATTTTGCCCTAAAATTTTGAAAGATGAACACTGTTCATTTACTTTACACTTGAAAGTATCACAAATATGGCCATCGAAGACAGAAAACAGCGGGAAAAGGAACAAATGAAGCGGTTGATACTGGATACTGCAAGGGAAATCTTCCTCGAAAAGGGGTACAACCAAACAAGCATCAGGAATATTGCCGATAAAATAGAATACAGCCCAGGCACCATTTACCTGTACTTTAAAGAAAAGGATGAAATATTCTTAGCCCTGCATAATGAGGCATTTGCCAAACTATTCAGCCTGTTTGAACCATTGGCCCTGGTGAAAGATCCTTTTGAGCGGTTGAAAGCAATGGGCAATATGTATATGGAGTTTGCTTTTAATAATAAAGACCTCTATGATCTGATGTTTATTATCAGTGCCCCCATGAAAATGCTGCACGATGTGTGCGATTGGCAAATGGGGCACCGTGTATTTGATACATTGGTACATACACTGGCTCAATGCCAGGAAAAAGGAAGGTTTATAGGGAAGGATCTGCAAACCCTTGCATTCATGATCTGGAGCGGGTTGCATGGTATATGTGCTTTGTATTGCCGGGATCGGATGGGTGTTATGCACGATATCGACGAAAAAGATATGATGATGAAAGGATATAAGTATTTTGAGGATATGCTTGATAAAATTTAGTGGGGGGCATTTTTTTTGTCACTAAAATGAACACTGTTTATAAAATGATACACAATCAATTTAAAAAACTAACTGCATGAAAAAAATCATCACACACCTGGCATATTTGCTACTGCTTGCCGGGGCAGGTTTCACACAACCCGCGCCTGACCCTGTTCTTGAAGCGTACATCAGGATTGCCATTGACAGCAATCTTGTTATCAGGCAGAAAAAAACAAGCCTCGAAAAAAGCATGCTTGCGCTGCAGGAAGCAAAAAGCTATTTTCTTCCGTCGGTTTCATTGGGCGGCCAGTACATTTTGGCAAAGGGCGGAAGAACGATAGACATACCCGTTGGCGACCTGATGAACCCGGTGTACAGCACGCTCAACCAGCTTACCGGAAGCACCAGGTTTCCGCAGATTGAAAATGTAAGCGAGCAATTCCTTCCAAACAATTTTTTTGATGTGCGGGTGCGTACAACCTACTCCATCCTTAACCCCGAAATAAAGTACAATAAGCTCATTAAAGAGCAGCAAATTGAATTGAGCGAAGGAGAGCTTGCCATATACAAACGCGAGCTGATAAAAGATGTAAAAACCGCTTACTACACGTACATGCTTGCAACTGAAGGTATCCGCATTTACGAAAACACGCAAACCGTTGTGCAGCGCGGCTTGCAGGTGAATGAGAGCCTGTATAAAAATGGCAGGGGATTACCGGCTTACATCAACCGAAGCGAAGCCGACGTACAACAGGTGGAAGCGCAATTGCAGAATGCCAAAAACGAATCTGAAAAAGCAAAAGCATATTTTAATTTTTTGCTCAACAGGGCGCTGAACGAACCGGTTGAAATAAGCACGCCTGAGCTGGCAGGGATCAGCCTTGAAGCCGGCGATGATTTGAATGCACTGAAAAGAAGGGAAGAAATGATACAACTGCAAACCGCTGAAAACATCAACAAAAATGTGGTTAAGCTGAATGAAAGCTTCAGGCAGCCAAAACTGAACAGTTTTCTTGATCTTGGCGCGCAGGGTTTCGATTTTGTACTGAATGACCAGGGACCATATTACATGTTTGGCCTTCAACTGGATATGCCCATTTTCCAGGGGAAAAGAAACCTGTATAAAATTGACCAAAGCCGCAAGGAGCTTGAAAATACACTGACACAAAAAGAACTGGTTGCCAAACAGATCGGGCTGTCTGCATTTACCGCGAGGAACAATGTAATGACGGCCATTTCAAACTACCGCGCCGCACAAAAACAGGTGCAGGCCGCAAGAAGCTATTTTAAGCTGGTGGATAAAGGGCGAAGCGAAGGAACCAACAGTTTTATTGAATGGCTTGATGCACGCAATCAACTGACCGGCTCCGAAGTGCAGGAACAGATAAACAAATACCGTGCGCTGATTGCCTGGGCCGATTACGAACGGCAAATAGCTTCCATTACCATTAACTGATATATAAAACACATACAAAATATTACTACTATGGAACAATTCATATTCATGCTGGCCATACCTGTACTGCTGGTAAGCTGCAAACCCGAACAAAAGAAAACGGCTATCCCCGCACCCGGCGAAGCCATCCCCGTAACACTTGTGCCCGTACAAAGCGGCGGGCTTGCCAATACCATTGAGGCCACGGGTCTGTTATTCACCGAAGATGAATCGAAACTCTCTTTTAAGATTGGCGGAGTGGTTGAATCGGTTTTTGTAAGCGCAGGTGATTTTGTAAAAGCAGGGCAAGCGCTTGCAACGCTTAAAAATACCGAAATCGCTTCACAGGTAAGCCAGGTAGAACTGAATGTACAAAAGGCCGAACGCGATTACCAGCGCGTGTACAACCTGTACCAGGACAGCGTGGCCACGCTGGAACAATTGCAAAATGCCAAAACAGGCCTGGACATTGCAAAGCAGGGTTTATCCGTGGCAAGCTTCAACCAGCAATATGCCAAAATAGTTGCCCCTGCCAATGGTTTTGTGGTAAAAAAACTGATGAGCGCCGGCGAAATTGCAGGCCCGGGCATGCCAGTAATCATTCTGAACCATGTATCGGCAAGCAGCCATTGGGTGCTGCGTGCAGGAGTAAGTGATGCGCAGTGGGCGAATATTTCGATAGGTGATAAAGCACAGGTAATGTTCGATGCATTCCCGGGTAAGCTTTTCAATGCCGGCGTAACCAACCGGTCGTTAACCGCCGATCCAGCTAACGGGTCGTTTATGGTTGAGCTGAGGGTTGCATTTAATGGTGAAAAACCAGCCTCGGGCATGTTTGGAAAAGCAACTATCGCTACCGGCAAAATAAGGTATGCAAATGTGATACCTTATGCAGCTTTGCTTGAGGCAGATGGCGATAATGGCCATGTATTCATTTCTACAGATAAAAAGACCGTAAAAAAAGTACAGGTAAAAATTGGAAAGCTATATACCGACCGGGTGGAAGTGCTTTCGGGTCTCGAAAACCAACCATACGTTGTAGTGGCGGGAAGCGCCTACCTCAACGACAATTCGACCATCGTTGTAAAACAATAACACCAACACATTCACCCGCATAATCATTTTGTATGAACCTGATTTCATTCGCCGTAAAAAACTGGCAGCTTACCCTGTTGCTGTTCATCATGACCGTGGTGGTGGGCATCAACACACTGATGAATATGCCGAGGGCAGAAGACCCTGAGATCAACCCGCCACAATTCCCTGTCATAATCATTTACCCCGGCACCAGCCCTAAAGACATGGAAGAGCTTGTGGTAAAGCCCATTGAGAAACAGGTGAGTGAACTGGAAAACATCAAGCGGATAAAAACCCGTATTGACGATGGGTCGGCAGTAATAGAGGTCGAGTTTACTTACAACAGCAATGTGAGCGAAAAATACCAGGAACTGGTGCGGGAAATAAATGCCTTGCGCGACAAATTACCGGCAGATATCTACAAACTGGAAGTAAAGAAAGTTACACCAACCGATGTAAATATCCTGCAGATGGGATTGGTGAGCGAAAATGCATCCATGCAAGCGCTTCGTGCCAAAGCCGATGAACTGGTGGAAATGCTGGAGAAAGTAAAGAGCCTGAAAAAAGTGGAATACCAGGGCGTGCAGGAACAGGAAGTGCGGATAGACCTGCACATGGACAAACTGGCGCGTATGCGGATCCCGCTGAATGCCGTAATAGGAAGCATACAAAGCGAGGCAGCGAATATTCCCGGGGGCAGCATAAGGGCAGGCGAAAAAGTATTCAATGTAAAAACGAGCGGCAAGTTTGCCGGCGTGGATGAAATAGCCAATACCGTTGTGTACAATGCCAATGGTACCATTGTTTTCCTGCGCGATGTAGCAACTGTAAAGCTCAGGTATGAAGAGGCCAAGCATATTGTTCGCATCAACGGGCACAGGGCCGTGCTGGTATTGGCTGCACAAAAAGAAGGCAAAAACATTACCAAAACGCAAAGCGAATACACCGGTATTTTGGATGCATTTGAAAAAAGCCTGCCCCCCAACATTGCATTGGTAAAAACCTTCGACCAGGCAGAAAATGTATCGAGGAGACTTTCAGGTCTCGGCATTGATTTCATGATTGCCATAGCGCTGGTGATGATCACACTGTTGCCGCTGGGTTACCGCGCTTCGTTAATCGTTATGATTGCAATCCCGCTCAGTTTGGCGCTTGCGCTGGTATCATTAAATGCATTAGGCTATTCGCTCAACCAGTTGAGTATTGTTGGTCTCGTGGTGGCTTTGGGGTTGCTGGTGGACGACAGTATTGTGGTGGTGGAAAACATTGAACGCTGGCTGCGTGAAGGGCATGGCAAACGACAGGCAGCCATTGAAGCCACCAAACAAATTGCGCTTGCAGTGGTGGGCTGTACGGCTACGCTGATGGTAGCTTTTATGCCCCTTGCTTTTATGCCCGAAGCATCGGGCGAGTTTATCCGCAGCCTGGCGCTGGCGGTCATTTCATCGGTTTTTGCCTCCATGATTGTATCGCTGACGGTGGTGCCGTTTTTTGCCAGCCGGGTACTGAAAACCAATCACAGCGCCGAAGGGAATATTTTCCTCCGCGGGCTTCAGCGGCTCATCAAAGGAAGCTACGGCAAGGCGCTCGACGTTGCACTGAACAAACCCGTTACCACCCTGCTGTTCGCGGTTGCCATTTTTGCCGGTTCACTGATGATATTTAAGATCATGGGGTTCAAGCTGTTTCCAACATCAGAAAAACCACAGTTTTTGGTGAATGTAAAAATGCCGTTGCAAAGCAATATTGAAACCACCAACGAAATGGTGAAAAGGATTGAGGCAGAACTTTCAGGCGTTCCCGGAATTGCCTTTTTTACCAGCAATACAGGCAAGGGGAACCCGCGTATTTATTACAACGAAATCCAGGGCAATGAAAAAAGCGATTACGCGCAAATTTTTGTACAGCTTGAAAACGATACGCGACCCGATGAAAAACGCGAACTGGTTGAAGACCTGCGCAACAGGTTTTTAACCTATGCAGGCGCCAAAATTGAAGTAAAAGACTTTGAGCAGGGCCCGCCCGTTGAAGCCCCTGTAGCCATACGCATCACAGGCGATAACCTCGATACGCTGAGGGTGTTGGCCGCTAAAGTAAAAACCACGCTCGAAAGCATTGAAGGCACGGTATATGTGCGCAATGAAATTGATTTACTCAAAAGTGATATCAGGGTAAACATCAACCGCGAAAAGGCGAGGATGCTGGGCATACTCACCAGCGATATTGACCGCACGGTGCGCATGGCGGTGGCAGGGCTAAACCTGGGCACATTAACGGATGAAGTAAAGGATGAAGATTACAATATTGTAATGAATGCGCCGAGGGAAGGATTCGCCACACTGAAAACGCTTGAAAACCTGTTTGTAAACAATGCGGTGGGTACGCCTGTTGCGTTGAACCTGGTTGCCAACCTGCAGTTTGAAACATCGCCGGTCACCATTAATCATATTGATAAAAAAAGATATGCAGTTGTAACCTCGTATGTGCAAAAGAATGCACTCGCATCTGATGTGCTGGCAAAGTTTTTAGAAAAAGCAGGAACCTTACAATTGCCCGCAGGATATAATATCATCGCTGCCGGTGAAGCCGAAACACAGGCCGAGGCATTTGGCGGCGGCTTTTCAACCGTCATCATCCTTACGGTATTCCTGTTCATTACCATACTCGTGCTTGAATTTAAAACATTCAAAAGCACGTTGATTGTTTTGTCGGTTATTCCACTGGGTATAATTGGCGGTGTTCTGCTGCTTTGGGCAACAGGCAACCCCATGTCGTTTGTAGCGATTGTTGGTTTTATAGGGCTTGCAGGTATTGAGGTAAAAAATTCCATACTGCTGGTGGACTTTACCAACCAGCTTCGCAAAGAAGGCAAATCGCTGGATGAGGCCATCCGTGAAGCCGGTGAGGTCCGCTTTCTGCCTATTGTGCTTACCTCGCTTACTGCCATTGGCGGTTTAACGCCTATTGCATTAAGCAGCAACCCGCTTATCAGCCCGCTGGCATTGGTTATTATCGGCGGTTTGATTTCATCAACCATACTAAGCAGGATTGTAACACCGGTAGTGTATAAACTGATACCGCCAAGTGTGGAAGACAGAGATTAGTATTATCTACTCATTTCAACTTGTTCGCTAATTTCAAACCGGTAGTTCAGCCCATCCAGTTCAAGGCTTGCGTCTTCAAGCTCTTTGAAAAATTCTTCCGCATCGCTACCGGGTATGCCTGACAAATTTTGATAATAGGCTATGCCGTCGCTTAGGTTTTTACAGAAGGATACATAATATTTTTTCTTCTTTTGAAATTGTCCCGAAAGGGTGTCGGCCACCAATTGCTCTTTCAGGTAATCAATATATAAATACAGTTCGGCAATAAACATATGGGGCCGGTTTGGATTGGTAAGAATATTCTCCCTCCCGTAAATATGATCCGTCATGGTTTGCAGCGATACCACTTTTGAGAAGTTCACAATATTCGGCCCCGGGCAAATCGTAACCGCCTTCAGGTTTTTAATGAACTCTTCATTGTAATTGATGGCGGCTGCATTACTCAGGCCAATACAAAGACATTCCTTATCCAGTACCGCATTTACCTGCTCTTTATATTCACGTTCAGGCAGGTCAAGCGATTTCAGTGAGGCTATTTTCAGCTTTTGATATTTAACCGAAGCCGTACAAATAGGTTCCGATGTAAATTCCGTGTTGAATGCGAGATGCTTTTCTGTACAGGGACTACCGGGCTTTCCTTTTTGTATGCGCAAATGCTTTTCCTGGTCCGAGGTAGTGCCTTTCAGGTAAAAAAACCTGATGCCCAACGGAGAATTTCTGCTTAAAACAACATCCTTTTCCCTGGCGGCGCACAATTTGTTCAGGGTTACCTCATCAACCGTAGTAGCTTCGGGTACCAGTAAAAAAGGAGTACCCCACCCCGTGCTATCTACGCCGTAATATTCATGTAAAAGATTTGCTTCCTCATAAGTTCCAATACCACCCTGCACTGTAAAGGCCAGCGCAGGAGGATTTGCCGGTTTAGCTTTTCCCTTTTTCTCCAAGGCGGCTGAATAAATCTCAAAAAGTGTTTCAACCAATTCATTTCGGTTGTTTTTAAATTCTTCCAAAATGGGGCCCATCAAATAACCGTCTGTGGCAAAGGCATGGCCGCCGCAATTGAGCCCCGATTCCACCCTGAACTCACTTACCCAAATCCCTTTTTTGGCAAGGTATTTACCCTGTATAAGTGCCGACCGGTAATCGCTTACCTTAATGACCACCTTTTTTGCAAACACACCATGTTCATCCGCATCAAACTCGTTGAGCTTATCGAGGTAATTATACAACCTCGGGTTCATGCCTGCAGAAAAAATGACTGATGAATTGGTGAGGCTGCTTTTGGCATATCCCCGCAGCGCGGCCACGGCATCCGAGCCATCTTCCACGGGGTTACCGTCCTTGCCGGTAATATTCCTGTCCACCTTGGTCATAATGTTTACATCAATGCCACCTGGTTTTATCTGGGCGCGCAACCAGGCTTCCAGCTTGTTGCGTTCGTGCCCGTGCTCCGTGCGCATCAACTGCCTGTACATCTTTTTCAATAAGCTGTCATCGGGCAGCATCTCAAAGTATTTCACAATTTCGGAGCCGGTTTCAAAAGCGCTCTTCTTCAATTTTTCAGATTGCCCCTGCACAATGGTGTTTACCAGGTCGAGGTAATCAGTTATCCTTTTGGCCCGGTAATCCGGTTCAGTGGTTTCAATTGGATAATATGCCCTGTTGGCAAGCGGATAATAATGCCTGCGCATCATTTCAATCAACTTGTCTTCAACAATGGAAATAACGGATGAAATACCATATTGGGCCACTTTTATAGGGCTGTCGATGGTAAAAGCCAAACCCATTACCGGGATATGAAATGAGTGTACTGGTGAATTATTCATGACTATGTTCAGTTCGGAGGAAAAATTATGCAAATATAAATAATTAAAGATAAATTTGTCCTTAATTATTTGGTAAAGCCCGGAAGCGCTTTTGCCCCGGGTTTGCCAAAAAGAACTGTTATGTACGTTATCCCGGTGATTACCAGGTATTTACATGGCGCTTATTGGCTATTTTGCCCTGGTTATCGCAAACAGAACCGACACTCATGTTTTCCAAATCAACCGAATATGCGCTCAGGGCGGTCATTTTTATCGGGCAAAAGGGCTCGGAAGAAAAGAAGCTGGGCATCCCTGAAATAGCGGCGGCTATTGGTTCGCCCCGGCAGTTTACCGCCAAAATTTTGCAGCTTCTTACCAAAAACCCAAAAGTGGTGAGCTCTGTGCGTGGCCCGCATGGAGGTTTTTACCTGACTGATGAGGCCAAAAACCTTCCGGTACGTGCCATCATTGAATCTATTGGGGAAGGCGATGTGCTTACCAAATGTGTGCTGGGTCTTTACCAATGCTCTGAAACCCACCCCTGCCCGATGCACGAAGAATATAAACCTATCAGGAAGCAGATGATAAAACTGTTTGATACAAAAACCATTCGCCAGCTTGCCGAAGAAACCCAAAGGGGGAAAGTGTTAACCATCCAGGGTTTGGGTTAGGTACAAAACAAAGAGGCTGCCCTTTTGAGACAGCCCCTTGATAATATGAATTATACAGTTCTAATTGTGGGAATGAACGGCAATCGGTTTCAACTTAATGATCCTTAACCCATGCATAACCTTCATGATGGTATAAGTAGGATCCCACTCAAACCAGCGCTGTGCAAAATTGGCCGACTTGCCATGCTTGTGGTGGTTGTTCTGAAACAATTCACCCAACAGGAAAATACCCCAGGGCTCCGAGTTTTTAGAATGGTCGCCGTTTGTATAGTTGGCATACCCGTATTTATGCCCGCACCAGTTTACAATGGCGCCCTGTACCGGGCCCATTAAAAAGTGGATGGGCAGCAGCAGATACCACCAGCCGTTGGGTGCGAAATAAATATAGAAAGCAGTATAGCACAGGGCAAAGGCAATGCGTACCCACATATTGTCGCCAAGCTTATCCATCCTTTGCCAGATGGGGAGATACTCTTCCGTGAATTCCTTTTCCACGGTAAGCTTATTGGTTAAAAATGCATTATAAATATTTCTTGTATGAACCATCATACCCCAAACATCCTTAAAAAAATGCGGGCTGTGCGGGTCGCGTTCGGTATCGCTGAAAGCATGGTGCATACGGTGCATTACAGCATAAGCACGGGGAACTAAGTAACTCGAACCCTGGCTGAACCAGGTAAGAAAGTAGAACAATTTTTCACGTTTTTTACCGGTGGTGTACATTTGGTGAGATGCGTACCGGTGCAGGAAAAATGTATGAAAGAACAAGGATAAAAACCAATGTGCAAAAAAGAAAACCAGGATAGCGACCATACTCAATTTAAAAACTAAAGGGTGCAAAAGTAAGGAAGTACCAACCCGCAAATAGAACTATGTTTAAATTTACAAGGAAGTTATGATTTGAATATCCAACTGGATTACTCAAACAAATACCGGATATCCTCCTCGGTAAGCCCTTTGATAAACCCTTCGTCAGTCGAAACAAGTTCCTCCGCCAGCTTTTTTTTCCGCTCCTGCATCCGCATGATTTTTTCCTCGATAGTGCCCTTGCAAATCATCCTGTAGGCAAATACATGCTTATCCTGCCCAATGCGGTGGGTACGATCAATGGCCTGGTTTTCAACCGCTACATTCCACCAGGGATCGAAGAGAAACACATAATCGGCCGCCGTAAGGGTAAGCCCGGCATTGCCCGCTTTCAGGCTTAGCAAAAACACCTGCACATCGTTTTCTTCCTGCTGAAAGCTGTTTACAAGGTCCTGCCTTTCATGTACAGCAGTGCTTCCATCGAGGCGCTGATACTTAATCCCCGCTTTTTCCAAATCCCGTTCCAGCAAATCGAGCATGGAGGTAAATTGGGAAAATACGAGGGCCCTGTGTAAAGGCACAATATTTTTCAATTCTTCAATCAGTATTTCGGTTTTAATGCTGTCGTAAGTAAACAGGTCTTCTCCTTTTACCAGCTCGCAACTGTTGCATGCCTGCCTGAGCTTCATCAAACCCGCCATCACCCCAAGCTTACCCTTGTTCAACCCGTTTTCAGCAATATCCAAAAAAATGCTGCTCCTGATATTCTCCTTAATGCTCTCATAGGCCGCCTTCTGATCCTGCCCCATGGAACACCATAGCACCGTTTCGGTTTTGGGTGGAAGGTCGGGGGCCACCTGTTCCTTGGTGCGGCGCAACACGAAAGGTGCGATCAGCTTTTGCAGGGCTTTAGCTTTTTCCTCATCCCGTTGTTGTTCAATCGGGATAATATACTCCCTATTGAAAAACTCGCGACTACCCAGCAAACCCGGCAACAGGAAATTAAGCTGCGCATACAGGTCCATAACGCCATTCATAACAGGTGTACCGCTTAATGCAATGCGTGTACCCGCTGATAGCCGGTTTACCGCCCGGCTGATTTGCGTGGACGGATTTTTGATATGATGGCTTTCATCAATAACAACCGTATCGAAGCTTATTTCTTCCAGCATTTCAATATCCTGCCGCATGGTGCCGTAGCTGGTTATGACCACGGGGATCTTATCATCCGAAAGCCATTCCTTGCTGCGCGCCATGCCATGATAGGCCACGGTTCCCACCGAAGCGGCAAACTTTTCAAACTCCTGCTGCCAGTTGTAAATTAAGGAAGCAGGGCAAACCACAAGATGTTTACCCACGGGATTTTTATGCAAGCGGTTGGCAATAAAACAAATGGTTTGCAGTGTTTTACCCAGGCCCATATCATCGGCCAGGCAGGCGCTGCCTCCCGCTTCGGCCAGCAGGTTCATCCAATCGTAACCCTTTTGCTGGTAAGGCCTTAGCTGTTGCACTTTTACCAGTTGCGGTACAGGATACATGGGTTCGGCGCCTGTTTGCCAGCGGTTCCATTTGGCAAGCCATTCGTTTGGCAGCGTCCGCCTGATTTGCAAATCCTCCCCGCCTTCCACGGTGCTCATGGCCATCCAGCGGGGCACCAGCAGTTCCTTGCCTTTTACTTTGGCATGTTTTACAACGGAGCCGTATTGCTGTAACCACTCTTCGCCCAATACACCCATGCTACCATCTTTTAACAATACCACTTTCTGCCCGTTCAGCAGCATTTTCTGCAATTCGTTCAACGGCACTTTCTCCTTACCGTATTGGAGTATCATTTCCATACGGATGATCTCGCCCTCCTGCCCTACCAGGGTAAGCTTAGTTTCAGCTTTATGAGGCGAATACCTGAAATGCCGCAGTAAATCCATGCCCACTAATTCCACATCATCGGCAAGCAACCTGTGGTAAATGTTTATGAACCATTGCTTTTTTTGCGCATCGGCAAATGTCAGGTAATAGTACCCGTTGTGCTGTTTACTAAAATTGGGGTGGAGTATCTTCAGGTAATCGCTGAATGATCTTTCGGTAGGCTCATCTCTTTTTATCAGCAAGGGTTTGTCCCCGGTTTTCTGTTCAAATGTTTCGGTAAAAGGCCCATCCACCAGGTACCCGTCATACACAAACTGGGGGGTTATCATCAAAAAGGTATTGTTCAGCTCGCTTAGCAGCACCCTTTTTACCGGGGTCACTTCAAGCCGGTCCTTTTCAACGAGGCTGTCAAAATTCACCGTTTGCTGAAACCGCTTCAGCGGAATAGCTATCTTTTCTATAAAAGCTGCTTTGTCATGCGCAACATCCGAAACGGTTTGATCTTCCAGCCATTCCAGCGCTTCGTACCCCGCAAGCGAAATATGGTAATAGTCGTTTCCTTTGAGCAATAAAAAGTAAAACCGCCTGAAATCCTCAATCTGAAATACACCTTCCCTTGTTTTTACCGAGGTTTTCAGCACGACCTTACCATCCTCCAACATGCAATCAAAAGCCAGTTGAACACTGATTGGATGATACTTGCATGGGGCAGTTGGAATGCGGTTGCTGCCCGGTTGGGTCACCCGGTGGTACCAGCTAATTTCATGCCCGTATTGCTTTAAAAAACCAAGATGCTGCTGAAAATAGCGCGCCATGGCCTTATCCTTTTGGCGGTCGGCCTCAGCAGGTTTTAACGCCATTTTTTTAAGCGTTCCTGCAATCCGATGGCTTTCACTGTCCAAATCATACTCGCTGAATTTGAGCAGCGCTTTCCTCGCATTCGGGTCAATCTGCTTGAAATAGAGGCTGAGCGATGCACTCGTAATGGCAAATTCATCCATTTCAATGGCATTGCCTTTTCTTTCTACCTTTAAAATTTGCACCACCGGCCTCCGGTGAAGCAATCTTTGGGGTTGCAGCAAAAGGACTACCTTCTTCGATTTCGTTTCTTCACTCATTCAGCGGCAAACTTAACCAACCTGAATTAGGGTTAGGCAGGTCTTAAAAACTCGTGAAAAAATTGTGAAGCGTCAGCCTCGCAGCAGCATTTCTCCCCATGAAAGATTAAACTATTGCATTTTTTCCCCATTTTCTTTACTTTTGTACGTATACTTTTTAAGTAAAAAAGACGTGCAATGACTACTAAACTTACCCTGACAATGGAAGAATCCGTTATTGAACAGGCAAAAAGGTATGCAAAATCTAAAGGGCAGAGTTTATCGGACCTGATTGAAAACTACCTGAAAACGGCTACCAGGCAAATGAAGGAAGAAACTGAATTAACCCCCATTGTTAAATCATTAAAGGGTTCATTTAA
>CAYUGH010000075.1:0-21250 GCA_964444195.1 uncultured Chitinophagaceae bacterium | reverse complement strand
GGATAGAAGTCCGCTGCCCCCGCCCACAGGCCAAAGAAGACCTGAAAAAATACATAGATCAGGCTTTGGCAGAGAAAGGATTGACGAGCAATTAATACGATATTTAATCCCCTTAATAAAAGGATTAACAGGAATAAAGTACTGTTGGTCTTTTTTTATTTTAGCTTAAACCCATACACACAATGCCTGCAATCGCTTTTACAACAATTGCCTCTTAGCATATGGTACAATTCTGTAAATACCCAGCAGGTTCCTTCCTTGTAATAATGTAAGCCTTCAATAAGCATTTCCTTTTGGGTTGGAAACCGGTAACCATTGGCCATTTTTACCAAATGGTTTATATGAACAAGGCAATCCTTACACAAACAATCAAAATTTGTATGGGTTAAGAAATTCCTTGTGGCTTCGGTTATCTGAACCGAATTGCATTGACAGTTTGCAATATCTCCCATTTTGCAGGTGAAGGGGTTATTGCATTTGATACAATACTTTTCTTCGTGTTTATCCATAATTGATGGATGGATAACAAAACGATCCTTGTTCTCCTTCAGTAAAATTTCATTGTCGTATTGCATAGTAAAATAATGTACCCATTTTACCTGCGGACAAATAAGTATAGCGCTGAAAGAATAAGCTACCAACGTAGCGAAGCCTGCCAGTACCATGCTTTTCCTCCGAAAGCGTTGTTACTAAAAAATGATCCTGGCAGGTCTTCTGACTTACTCCCCTGTTTACCGCCTTCCCGTAACGCGCTTTGCGCAACAGTGGCCAATGGATAAACAAGTATGAAAGGAGCTTACAGCTACGGGGATAGTTCCCGGTTTTCACGGGATTCCCTTTTAATGACTATTGCCTCAGGCAATTCGTCAACCAAAACCGGGTGTAAAATAATAGCCTTTCAGATTGGAGGGTAAAGTTGTTTTGCACTTTTTGTTGATAAAAAGCCGGAAGTAAGGAAAATATCAGTTGAGTGAAAAATTAAAGTACTGCTTCCTGAATGTGTGATTGCCGGCAGAAATTAAAGAACTGACTCTGGCAGGGCCGGACATGAGCAGGTTTTTTTATCTGGAATGTTTCAAATGGATTGGACTTTAACCCATTCTAAAAAAATTCAGAATAAATTTTTCTGTTTCAAATATTCATTTAGTTTTGCAGCATGATTCGCAAGGTGACATATTGTAAGTCCTCATGGTCGGGAAGCTATTGTAATGATAGTTACCTGTTGGGCTTCTGTTTACCTGCGAGTTAAATTTTGATATAATATAATTTGCATATAAAGTCCTTCAGGTAAAAGCTTGAAGGGCTTTTTGTTTGTGGTTGAGTGATAAAAAAAAATGAGTGAATACCTAATATTGGTTATAGGAATGGTCTGCAAAACCATTTTAATGCGAGTTCGATTCTTGTTTCACTCTCATGGAAGGTTGACAGAATTGGTATTGTACCAGTCTTGAAAACTGAGGTCGTGTAACAGCGATGGGAGTTCGAGTCTCCCACCTTCCTCAATTTGGAGAGCAGGCAGATATTGGTTTGCTGCGGCATCCTGCTAAGGTGTTCCGTATAAAAGCGGTAATGGTTCGATTCCATTGCTCTCCGCTATTTGGGATGTCGGTGACGATGGAGGCGTCACGCCAGGCTGTAAATCTGGTACATTGGAAACGCATAGAGTTCGAATCTCTAACATCCCACAAAAGTTTCACAACTTAAACCAAAAAACAAAATGGAATTTAAGAAATATAACTCGATTGAAAACTCTTACCAGGAGGACTTTATAAGCGCTATTATTAACCAAGGGTTTGGCGGCCTTGACTATGTTGTTCAGGAAAAAGTTCACGGCGCAAATTTGAGCTTCATCACAGATGGACAAAATATTTTAAGCGCTAAGCGAACAGAACTAATTGCTGACAGTGAGCAGTTTTATAACTCTAAACTTGTTCAGGATAATTACAAAGAAAAAAATTTAGCCTTATACGCAGACGTTTCAAAACAATTTGGCACCAAAACGGTAACCATTTTTGGAGAAATTTTTGGCGGTGGCTATCCGCATCCGGACATACCAAAAGACGATAATGCAAAACTCGTTCAGCGTGGTATTTACTACTGCCCGGCAAATGACTTTTTTGCTTATGACATATTAATTGACGGCGAAAAATATTTGGATGTAGAAATAGCATCCGGGCTTTTTGAAAAATTTGGTTTCGTTTACGCTAAGACCTTATTCAAAGGGTCTTTACATGACTGCCTTGCTTTCTCAAACGAATTTAAGACTACCATTCCCAGCGAATACGGCCTTCCCCAACTTGACGGTAACATTTGTGAAGGTGTTGTCATACGACCAATACAACCTTCATTTCTTCGGACTGGTTCCAGAGTATTGATAAAAAACAAAAACGAAAAGTGGGCAGAAAACAACAACTTCATTGACAAAGCTATTTTAAGCAAACTTTTACACGAAGGAGAAGAACTTAGTGAGGAAGCCAGCTTTTTATGTGAAGAGGTTTATAAGCTAATAACGCAAAACCGCCTGACGAATTTAATCAGCAAAATTGGTGATGTAAACCCGAAAAGGGACCTGGGAAAAGTATTGGGTTTATACAACAAGGACGCCCTTACCGACTTTTTTAAAACATATAAAGAACAATATGACAATTTGGAAAAGCACGAAAGCAAAGCAGTAAATAAGTTTTTAAACAAACATGCAGGGCAACTGATAAATGACTACTTCGACAAATAGCTAAGCACCCTCAAGCAAGGTATGACTCCGTAGCAGATATCCCAACAACCCCAGCATACTGATCGTTTCCAGTAAATGCCCAGTCTGTTGCTCCCTTGATGCATTCGCGGTTTTTGTTGCTTTTGCAAATTGCCTGCTAATATCTGCTGCTGAAACCGGGTACGAAAATTGCTGCAGAGCCCGTTAAACCGCCTGCGCTAAATATTGAATAATTACGCCAGGCAACCCTATTCTTCAGTGGTAACCAGTAGGTAAGGTAAGCGCCGTCTTTAGTCACATTACTTTTTGCAAAAATTCTTTTGCTTTTTGTGCCCATTCCAAATAAACCTTACCCGATGGGTGCAAACCATCTGCCGCAAGCATGTCGGGTTCACTGCCCGCTTTTCTATAATCAGCAGTAATATCCAGCCACGAAACATTGTACTTGGCCGCCAGCAGTGAAGCCGTGGCGTTATACTCATCAATTTCAGCTTTAATTTTACCTGCGTCCCTGTCTTTTGCAAACGGAGTTACCCCCCAATCAGGTATTGAAATGGCCAAAACCTGCTTTTCGTGCTGGCTGCATAAATTGATGGCTTTTCGAAGCAGGTATTCAAAATCCTCGGCAAAATCTTCCACTTCCAGCCCACGGTATTGGTTGTTTACCCCAATCAGCAACGTTACAAAATCATACTGGATCTCAAATGAATGATGAATCAGGAATTCTGCCAGTTCAAAGGTTGTCCAACCGGTTTGGGCTACAATTTCCGGTGCGTGGATAGAAATCCCTTGTTTCCTCAACATCTGTACCACCTGGTAAGGAAAAGACTGATGCAAGGGAACACCTTCGCCAATGGTATAACTGTCGCCAAGGCATAACAGCGAATGAATATGTTTGGACATGTCCGGTATTTGAAATGGATCAAAGCGCTGATTTTCAGCGAACTAACCTTTTCAAATGTACAGAATATGAGCCCAAAATTTACTTAGAAAAGGCATTAAAACAGGTTTTTGTACTTTTGCGCCCCCATGATAGCGGCACAACAAAAAAAATCGGTGGCTTTTCACACGCTTGGCTGTAAACTGAATTTCAGCGAAACCAGCACACTCAGCCGCATGATGGAACATGAAGGTTTTGAAAAACGTGAATTCACTGACCGGGCCGATGTGTATGTGATAAACACTTGCTCGGTAACCGACAATGCGGATAAGGAATGCCGGATGCTTGTGCGCCGCATTCAACGCCGCGCACCTGAAAGCCTCGTGGTAATTACCGGTTGCTATGCCCAGCTAAAACCCAAACAAATTGCTGAAATACCCGGTGTGGACCTGGTGCTTGGCGCTGCCGAAAAGTTTAACCTTGGTAAACATATTGCCGATCTTAGCAAGGGCGACAGCACCAAAATTTCGAGCTGTGATATTGAAGATGTAACCGGTTTTATAAGCAGTTGGAGCCAGGGCGACCGTACCCGTACCTTTTTGAAAGTGCAGGATGGCTGCGATTACAATTGCAGCTTCTGCACCATTCCAATGGCCCGGGGCAAAAGCCGCAGCGATTCTATTGCCAATGTGGTGAAAAATGTACGGCATCTTGCCATTGAAGGGGTAAAGGAAATAGTGCTTACCGGTGTAAACCTTGGTGATTTCAGAACCCCCACCCTAACCCTTCACCACGGGGGGGAGGGAACAGCATCCGACACTCCTGGAAACTTTTTGGATTTGATTCGGGAGCTTGACCAGGTTGAAGGAATTGAACGCTACCGGATTTCATCCATCGAGCCGAATTTGCTGACGGACGAGATTATTCAATTTGTATCAAAAAGCAGGGCCTTTATGCCCCATTTTCATATCCCCTTGCAAAGCGGCAGCAATAAAATACTTGGCCTGATGCGCCGCCGTTACCGCAGGGAATTGTATGCACAAAAGGTTGCCCGCATTAAAAGCCTGATGCCGCATTGCGCGATTGGAGTAGATGTTATTGTGGGTTTCCCGGGTGAAACGGACGATGATTTTAAAGAAACTTTCGATTTTTTACATAGCCTTGATGTGAGCTATCTGCATGTGTTTACCTACAGCGAACGCGATAATACAAAAGCGCTCGAAATAAAACCGGTGGTTCCCATTAACATCCGCCACGATCGAAACAAAGCCTTACGCAACCTGAGTTACATGAAGCTCCAATATTTTACCCAACAGCATGGAACCCAAACCCGGCCGGTGCTTTTTGAAGGGCATAATAAGGAGGGGATGATGGAAGGTTATACTGACAATTATATCCGGATACAAACGCCTTATCGGGAAGAATGGGCAAACAGGATTGTGGATTGGAAGATTTGATATTCTAGATTTAAGATTTGAAATTTGAGATTCCAGGTTTCTGAGAATGGGATTTGGAATTTACCCTTTTGGAATTTCCCCCAATTATTTCTTTTTCTTAAACATCTCCAGCATCCTGTCGGTAACTACAAAACCACCCACTACATTCAGCGTTCCGAGCACAACGGCCAAAAAGCCCAACACAATAGCCAGAATATTACCCGGATCGGCCTTGCCCATTACGATGATAGCCCCAATAATTACCACGCCATGAATGGCATTGGCGCCACTCATTAGCGGAGTGTGCAACACGCTTGGCACCCGGCCAATCACTTCGATTCCCAGAAAAATCATGAGGATAACTACGTAGATGGTTTGCTGGTGGGTGGAGATGTAGGAGAGGATGGTTTCCATTTGGTAATAAGAAATAATGAATAAGAAATAAATAATAACGAAGGATTGGGACGACTTTGCTTTATTATTTTAGCTCGTGCGTCTTTGTTTTACGATTTCACGATTCTTCTTTGCTGTGTCAATACTTTTCAAAAATATGGCAATTAGTTGATTGGTTTCATTTAAAGCCAAAGAGACGACCTGGTTATCTGGAAGCATCTTCTTTAAAATGATTTTATAACAGATCCTGGTCTCCCTTAGTTCCTTTAGTACAACTTTTATTTTATGGATAAAATCGTCGCTGCTTTCGGCAGCCTGGGCCTCGCCGTAATTCAAAGCCGCCGAGGTTCCTGATTTTGATAGCTGATGTTCCAAATTTTGCCCTGCCCTTGAATTAGGCAATAAATCACAAACATGGAGCGCAGCCACAGCAAAATCTACCAGGCGGTCCTCAAGGTCAAAGGTTCGCTTTTCATTTTCCATAACCACGATCCCCCAATCGCCTTCAGGCGAACTACTTTCTTATTCCTTATTAATTATTATTTATTCCTTATTTCAATAAAGGTAAAACCAGCTCATGCACCACCTCTACTCTATCCGTAATACATGTTCATTTTCCATAACCACGATCCCCCAATCGCCTTCAGGCGAATTACTTTCTTATTCCTTATTAATTATTATTTATTCCTTATTACACCAGTGGCAAAACCCGCTCATGCACCACTTCTCCCTCATGCGTAATACAGGTCCCTTTTACCAGGTCGTCTTCAAAATTCAGGTTTAATGCGCCTTCTTTGGTGGTAATAAGCTCTAAGAAATTAAGGATATTTTTACCATACACTTTACTTGCATCGGCGGGGGCGGTGCTGTATAAATGGCTGTCGCCAACAATGGATACAAAGTGGTGAATAATGGTTTGGTTATTCTCTGTGAGTTCGGTATTACCGCCGGTACTGGCTGCAAGGTCAACAATTACCGAGCCCGGCTTCATACTACGGATCATTTCTTTTGTAATGATAATTGGCGCTTTTTTGCCTGGGATAGAAGCGGTTGTAATCACCACATCCGCTTTCGCAATGCTTTCAGCAAGCCGCTCACGTTGGCGTTGCTGGAATTCTTCAGTTTGTTCAACTCCATACCCGCCTGCCTGCGATGCATCGGCGGCTCCTTCCACTTCAATAAACTTTCCACCCAGGCTTTGCACTTCCTCTTTTACAGCCGGACGGGTATCGCTCACCTCCACAATAGCGCCCAGCCTTTTAGCGGTTGCAATGGCCTGTAAACCGGCCACACCCGCGCCAATTACCACTACCCTTGCCGGGGGAATGCTGCCGGCAGCGGTCATAAACATGGGGATGTAACGGGGCAGCATTTGAGCAGCCAGCAAAACGGCCTTATAGCCCGCAATATTGGCCTGGCTGCTCAATATATCCATAGCCTGCGCCCTTGTGGTACGGGGCAGCATATCAAGGCTGAAGACGGTTGCCTTTTGCAGTGCAAGCTGCTTCATTTTTTCAAAGGAAAACAATGGCCTGTAATCGCCAATGAATACTTTGTTCTGCATATCTTTTTCGTGCTGCAGGTGAATGCCCAGGATTATTTCGCTGAGTTGCAAAACCTCCATGCGGCTTCCCATGCGGGCGCCTGCTTTCTTATAGGCATCATCAAAAGCAAATGCTTTAAGACCGGCTTCATTCTGTACGACCACTTTATGGCCGGCCTTGCATAATGCCGCTACATGTTCGGGCAATAATGACACCCTGGTTTCAGGTGACGGTTCGTGCAGTACTCCTATTATCATAATGGGCAAGTTAATCAATCGTTATGAATAAAAAAATGACATTCAATGGTTGGCATGATTTTCAAAAGCGAATAACAAAATGTTGCCTGGCTTTAAAATCCTTCTTAAAAAATACGATCCCAATAAAAAAAAGATCAATGGTCAAAGTTACCCTTTCATCGCTTTTCATCGCCTCCCAGGCTTGTTCCATTTCTTCACTCCAATGAATATCATCAAAAACCACCACGCTTTCGGCGTGCAGGTTCGGGAACATTTGGTTGAAATACCTGAGCGTTGGTTCAAGCCTGTGATTGCCGTCAATATAGGCAAAATCAATACTGGGCAAATGTTGAAGCGCATGTTCAAGGGTTTCATCAAAATTCCCTTCGATCAACTTAATATTATCCAGCCCAAGCCGGGTGAATTGGCCTCTTGCCAAACCTGCTATGGCAGGCACACCTTCCAGCGTTACCACTTCTGCGGCATGGTCGGCATGCGAGAGGTAACTTGTGGTTATACCCAGCGAAGTGCCTAATTCAAGTATGGTATGGCTTTTAAAATAATTGGCTATCCTGAAAAGCAGGCGGCTGTATTTGGCGGGTTTAAGCGCATTCCGGGCAATATCGGATACCCTCCGTTTGGAGCTTGTTCCTTTCCTCGAACCGGCGCCTAAGTCCTGTACCTCAATTTCAATATTGTTTCTCAGTAAACCCGCCCTGTTCGATTCTAAAAGTTCGTAACAATAATACCGGCCGGTATCATTTAAAACCAGCGTAACAAAATCGAATACAAAAGGAGAATGGATGCCATGCCCTTTCCCGTTTTGGGCCGTGATAAAGTATTGTAAATATTTAAACCCTAACCTGACAGGATTATACATAGCCAGCAAAGAAATAGGTTTTGAATGTAAGAGCCCCCCTTAGTAAAGGGAATTCTTCAGTCAATTATTACCGATACCAAATCCTTCCTTTTTTATTCTTTATTTCTTATTCTTTATTTCGCTCTACCCTTTCCCAACACTGAAAACTATAATCAAAAGCATGTTTTTCATCCGCATAAAACGAGCGCTCCCATTTTATTTCCCATTCATCTTCCTGTAATTGAGGGAACCAGGTATCGGCGGCAGGCAAGGTGGTTGAAATGCGTGTCAGGTACACCCTGTTTACCAGGGGCAGAGCTTCGGCATATACCGAACCACCTCCTACTATAAAAATCTCCCTGGTTTCAAGCGATTTCGCCATTTCAATGGCAGCCACCACGCTTTCCGCCTTCAAAACCCCTTCATGTTGCCAGGTTGCATTACCGGTAATTACAATGTTTGTCCGTCCCTGCAAAGGTTTTCCAACCGATTCAAAGGTTTTACGCCCCATAATAATGGGCATAGCCCAGGTAGTATTCTTAAAAAATTTCAGGTCCTGCGGAAGATGCCAGGGCAGTTTTCCATCCACGCCAATGGCATTGTTTTGGTCGGCAGCAACTATAATGGTGAGGTGTTGCACATTCGAAAATTTGAGATTGAAGATTTGAGATTGGAAGATTTGAAATTTGAAGATTTGAAATTTGAAGATTTGAAATTGGAAGATTTGAGATTCCCCGCCCCAATTCTTTATTCTTTATTAATTTTTATTCTTAATTCCTATTCCTAATTCCTAATTCCTAATCCCCTACTCCTAATCCCCTATTCCTAATTCCTAATTCCTAATCCCCATCCTCAAACCGCTACCGGCGCCTTTATCCCCGGATGGCATTGATAATTCACCAGTTCAAAATCACTGAACTCAAAGGCAAATATATCTTTTACCGCCGGGTTAATTTTCATTTCAGGCAGGGGGAATGGCTCGCGGGAAAGCTGGAGTTCAGCCTGATCGAAATGGTTACTGTACAAATGAACATCGCCGAATGTATGCACAAAATCGCCGGGTACCATGTCCACCACCTGCGCCACCATCAAGGTAAGCAGGGCGTATGAAGCAATATTGAATGGCACGCCCAAAAAAACATCGGCGCTCCGCTGGTACAACTGGCAACTCAGGCTGCGGCGTCCGTCGGGTTGGGGCCGGGTGTAAAACTGGAACATATTATGGCAGGGCATCAGCGCCATTTTAGGTAAGTCCGCCACATTCCATGCGCTCACAATCAGCCTGCGGCTGTCGGGATTGCGTTTTAATTCATTGATCAGCCAACTGATCTGGTCAATTGTTTGCCCACCGGCACCCTGCCAGCTACGCCATTGCTTCCCATACACAGGGCCAAGTTCGCCATTCTCATCAGCCCATTCATCCCAAATGGAAACACCATTTTCTTTCAGGTAACGCGTATTTGTTTCACCCTTTAAAAACCACAGCAGTTCATAAATAATACTTTTCAGGTGAACTTTTTTAGTGGTTACCAGCGGAAAACCATCCTGCAGGTTAAAACGCATCTGGTAGCCAAACAGGCTGCGTGTGCCTGTGCCCGTGCGGTCCGCCTTATCTGCCCCTTCTGAAAGAATTTTCTTCAGGAGATCATGATATTGTTGCATGGGTGCAAATTAATGCGGTTTTCAGGGGTTTCCACCACCCATTTTTTACATACCGTACCGTTCAAAATTGTGGATAAGATGATAAATAGCTCTTGAAAATGCGGAATTTGAAGGTTATTTTTGAAAAAACATATTTATTATGAAAAACACACACCTTTTAAAAATTCTTGGGGTAGCCTTGCTGGTAATACCCACTTTGTTTTCCCAGGCTCAAATTTCAATTGGGGCTAAAGGCGGATTAAACGTTAGCAACTTCAATGGTATCGACGATATTGAAGGATTTAAATCCAAGGCAATAGTAGCTTACCACCTTGGTGGGTTTGTAACCTTTAACCTTGGGCGCAGGATTGCTATTCAACCCGAAGTATTATTCAGTTCGCAGGGGGCAAAAATTGAAGGCTTTGGCAATGAGGAGACCATTAAAACCAACTATTTCCACATTCCCGTGATGGTAAAATTTTTAACGAACAGCGGATTTTATGTAGAAGCAGGACCACAATTTGGTTTCAGGGCCAACAAATTTGAAGGCGATCAGGCAGACCTGGAAGAGGAATTTGAAGATTCGGACCTGGCAGGTTGTTTAGGTTTGGGTTGGCAACCTACCAAAAGCCCATTTGGAATAGGCGCCAGGTATAATATTGGATTGGGAAAAACCGCTGAACTTGATAATGTTAGCCAGGAAACTGTTGATATAAAAAGCGGTGTATTTCAGCTTAGCCTTTACTGGAGAATTTTTGGCGGCGGCAAGTTGAAGGACAACAGGTAACAGTTAACAGAAAACAGATAACAGAATACAGATAACAGAATACAGATAACAGAATACAGAATACAGATAACAGTCTAACCTGTTTCTAAAAGCGCCCGTAACTTTTCACCATGTTGCAGGCGCTTTTTTTATATCGCTTCCCAACCAAACTTCTTGCCAAAAGCTATCAGCCAGGCTACCACGTAATTGTACGATTCAAGCCCTTCGGGCTGATTATTGCCCAGCAAATAAAGGTGGTAAGTTATATTCAAAACAGGCTGCATTATGCTGCTATGCTCCATCACAAATTTCCGGAGCTCCATTTTATCCCTTCTCAAATAAGTCGGCTGCGAATCAATGTATTTTTTGGCTACAAGGCTATCCCTTACAAATAACTCGGCCAGCGCATACTGATGTACCCCTGCAAAAGCGCTGTACTCAAAAGCTTTATCCCTGCTTTCCCTTGCTGCCAAAAAACCCACCAGGTTAGCTTCGCTTTCGCTACCAAACCCAAGCTGGTGCGCCATTTCGTGGCAAACCGTAAAGGGCAGGGTAAACTTTGGGCCGTAAAAATTTGCATGGGCTTCACCCGTAAAAGGAAACAGGTAGCCGGCATAACCGGTGTAAGATTGCAATGCGCCCAGGAGGTTGGGTTTCAGGCTCGACCGGCTGAATTGCATAAACGGGTAATGAGTTGAGGCCAAATGATAGGACTCAAGCGCTGCATCCCTGAGTTTGTTCCGGTCGTTGGTTTTCGCCCGGTCAATGCTAAGGCTATCCCTGCATAGCACTGCTATTTTCTGTTGAAGGCAATTCACCAGCGTATCCACTTCCTGTGTGGTATAGGGCCCGGGTTCTATACCCATCAGGTACGATGAACCAAGACGGTAATAATTCAATCCCCAAAGCGCATAAAATGCGGCATACATCCATAGCCCGAAAAGAAGCAGTTTTTTTCCGAAAGCTAAAAAGCCCCGTTTTAACGGCACATTCTTTCTTTCCCTCACTACCCTTATTATTTTATAGATGAGGGTACTACAAAGAATGGCTACCGAAAGATCGCCAATACTAAAAGGTATCCAGCCAAAAAGGGTGCGGCAAGCAACCCCAATGAACGGGTAAATGCCAAGCGAATACCATTTTTCAATAACCCCGGGAAAAAACTTGATTACTTCAATCAGTACAATCAGCGTAACAGGCAAAATCCATTTGAAGTATCGTTTCATGTTTTTAACCTCTTTTGCCAGGGCCACTCAGTTTACAAAACTCCAGTAAATTCCAATCCTCAAAATCAGCCCTGGATTGCCATACAGCGGGGCCGCCAGGTTATTTTGGGTAAAATTAAAACCATTGCTAAAGGAAAAGGTATTCAGGTTTTCTGCCCTGAAAAAACCCCTGAAGCTATTGATGCGGATATGCAGGAATGCATTTATATCGGGCCGGTTGTTAATTTCCGTTTTCGATTGTGCAACCCATTGCCCGTTGAAAGGGCTCCAGTCATCGGCCGTAAACGGGGTAAAGTACCGCATTTCGAACCCAGTACTCAGGAAAAGGTTTTTATAAAAATTACCTTCGTAAGCAAAACGGTTTTGTGTGTAAATCAATGGAAGGTTGATACCGCTGCTGCTTGATTTTTGAACATGCAATTCAGCATACCAGTTCCAATGGCGGGAGAGTTTAAATTTCTTTTCCCCGCTGATCCTCAATATGTTTTGAAGCGTACCATCCTGTTCTGCACTGTAAAAATCATTCCAATAGGTATAATTGCTTACCAGGTAATATCTTGCTTTCAGCCCCAGCTTAATGCTGTTCACAAAGAGGTCGCCCGATAAGGTGGTCCAGTTTTCCGTATTCAAACCTATGGGTTGCTTCAGGTAAAAATTACTTTCGGGTTTGAACACGTACGATGGGTTGCGGTTCGAGTTTTGAAAACCAAGCAATAAGGTACCCAACTTGCTCCCGAGGTTGGTTTGAAGGTTAGCGTTAATAAGAAAATTGCCGCTGTAAGGCCCGGTGGTATAAATTTTGCCGTTGGCATTAATATCCCATTTCCGGTTACGGGTGCGGTTACGGTATTCGCCTAACAGGTAGGTTCCATGCAAATCATCAGGAACGCCTGCAAACCAGCCTTTCAGATACTGAAAAGCAGCCCCTACCTTAAAAAACTGTTCGGTATTATTTTTTTGAGGGAAAAAGATCAATGCGCCTTCATTGGTTATTTCCCGCCACCTGTCGGTCATCCGGTACACGCTGTCGGTATTGGTAAGCCCAAAATGATTGAGGTATGCATCCTGCGCCGGGAGCCTGTTGTAATTAGGGTCAACGTAGGTAAAGCCCCTGTTGAAATAATTGAAATTATGCTGGATGCGGATGCGCGGATAAAACTTTTGAACCTTATTGGAATCCTTATCATAGAATTCCTCCTTTTGCCCTACATCGTACTGATGCCTGAAATAGGCCGTTTGAGAATATTGGTCGGTTCCGGTTACCAGGTTCGAGGTTAAAAAGTTAGTGGTATAAGCCTCATCCTCTCCCAGCCAGGTAGGAATATTAAACCGTTCGTAATAAGCCGGATTTTGGGAAGTAAAAAAAGTGTCGCTTCTCATCCCGCCATTTTCATTCACTTTGGAATGGTTCCTGATGAGCACAAGCATGCCTGAATACCTTCTGTTTTCGGTAGCAAAATCAGATGTGAGGCGGATGGATGAATGATTGCCTGCCGAACTTTTATAATGCCCCGGGGAGTTTATCAACCGGTAATCAAAACCTATGTTCCAAAGCGGTTTCAGGTTTTGGGTATGCATAATTTTAATGGTCTGCTCGGCCTTTGCCCCAAGTATGTAGTCAATTTCGGTATAAGGCCGGGTGGTATTGTACAGTTTGGTGTTGGCCAGGTTGAAATTATAAATATCATACCCATGAAAACCGGGATCATACCCGGGTTGCGTTCCGGGGTTGAAAATTACCGATTTGGCAGCGCCTGCATATTGGTTGAGGTACAAATAATCGAAGGGCAGGCCAAACCGCAGGTAAAAGCTTGAAATAGAGCTATCAATAAACCTTACCCGGGTTGAATCGAACATCTTATAAAAAATGGTAATCGAATCTTCATTGCGGTCTCTTTGTTTCAAACTGTCGCCGCCGCTATTGGCATTGGGCCCCACGGGGCGACCCTGGTTATCGATCCTGATATTGGTAGGCGGACTAACCTGGCTAAATAATGACAGCGTACACAAAGTGAGCATACAGAAAATGAATCCTGTACCAACTAACCGAAAAGGATATTTAAAAAGGAGCGATAACAACCGGCAAATGAATTTATATTTGGTTAAAGGGATTGAAAAACTACATGGAAGCAATAAGCCCTTTAAAAATGGCTGTCATTTTAGGTTCAGCAGCTTTGGCGGCCTCCAGTACTTCCTGGTGTGTAATAATATTGAGCTCTTCGCGTATGCCAAGGTCGGTAATAACACTAAGCGCAAAAACCGGGAGCCCCATGTGGCGGGCTACAATATTTTCCTGCACCGTGCTCATTCCTACGGCATCGGCCCCAAGTATATGCAGCATTTTGTATTCGGCCCTGGTTTCAAAAGTGGGGCCGGTTACCCCGGCATACACCCCCTCGTGCAGGCTTATGCCAAGCTCGTTTGCCACCGCTTTAGCCCTTGCAACCAGGTGTTTGCTGTATGGCTCGCTCATATCGGGAAAGCGCGGGCCGAGTTCTTCCACATTGGGCCCCAGCAAGGGGTTATGGGCAAACAAACTGATATGGTCGTTAATAACCATCAGGTCGCCAACATTAAACGCGGGATTCATACCCCCTGCCGCGTTACTAAGCAGCATGGCTTTTACGCCTAAAAATTTCATTACCCTAACCGGGTACGACACATCGGCAGCGCTATACCCTTCATAAAAATGAAAGCGCCCGGCCATGCAAACCACTTTTTTACCCCCGAGGGTTCCAAAAATCATCGTACCGCTATGGCCTTCAACCGTACTTTCGGGAAAATGCGGTATATCAAGGTAGGGAATTTCGCACTCAATGTCCATCTCCTCTTTAAAATTACCCAACCCGCTCCCTAAAACGATTCCCACTTCAGGGGTATCGCCGTAATATTCTTTAATAACAGAAACCGTTTCCTCTAATTTCTCTATGATGTTCATGTTGCCTTGATTAATAAGTCAGTAACAGAATTGGGGGTAAAAATACCATTAGGGCATTGAATTTGATTTTTTTTAAGAGGAATATCCTTCGGTTACCATTCTTTGATTCATTGCAAATGTATTCTCTGTCTGCAGTTCAAGAAATTTCTTCATTCCCAGCCGCTTTGCTTCATCCAGGCGGTAGCTGATATTATGCCTGTAGTATTCCAAAAGATCATAATGCTCAAAGGGATTATTGGCCACCACCTCGGGTATATGCAGCAGCCCCCATTCGTTGGCGCGGTTAAAAGCATCTATAAAATCTTCTGGCAATTCCTTATTCGAAACCCAGGCCGCAAACACAAAGGGCAGACCCGTCATTTTTTTCCAGGCATCGGCCAGGTCATATTCAAAAGCGGAGATTTTTTTTTGCATAAACGCGCGGTCGCCAATCACCACCCCCGCCGTTGTTCCTCCAATCTGGTCGAGGTAGCCGGGTTCGGCGGCTACCAGGTTGGGGCTGAGTTTCCAATAATGCTTCAGTAAAATGCGTGTCAGCTCAACCGAGGTACGGCTCTGGTAATCAAGCAAAACAGTTTCAACCTGTTCGAGCGGCACATTGCTGTAAATGCCTACGCTACCCACCGGGCCATTGGCCCCAATGCAATAATCGGCATCAATAAAGTAATCGGTAAGCTCGGGGATAATGGCTACCGGAACCAGCCCGATATCAATTTCATCGTCCTTTAATTTCCGCGCCACTTCCGACGGGTAATCCAAAGAAAGCTCTATCCATTTACTAACCTCGCTATGCTCAATCCCATACAGCAACGGTTTTGTATTCAAATAACTTACCGCCCCAACCCTGATCCTGTTTTCCAATAGCTTCTCTGTATTTTTGCGCCGCGAAGATAACCCCCGTTCGCTTAGGGGAAGTATTCAACCTTCGACATTTTAATAAGGAATAAGAAATAAAAAATAACGAATTACAAAGGGTTAAAACAGATTTCCACCCGCCATGGATCAGGCCGGGGTTGGTGTCCGCTCCAAACAAAATTGAATAGGATTGTACAAGGCGCCCACACCAAAAACCCGCACAGCACACCAACCATAAACTCTAAACAACACTAAACAACTCTGAACAACACTAAACAACTCTAAACAACACTAAAACAACACTAAACAACACTAAACAACTCTAAACAACCCTAAACAACACTAAAACAACACTAAACAACTCTAAACAACACTAAACAACTCTAAACAACTCTAAAACAACCCTAAACCAAAATTTATAAACAATAAAAAATATCAAATAAACTTGGAACTATCGTCTCTTACCGCCATTTCGCCTGTTGACGGGCGCTACCGCAAACAAGTTGCTAACCTTGCCCCTTTTTTCAGCGAATTCGGGCTTATCCGTTACCGGGTGCTCGTTGAAGTAGAATACTTCTTTCTGCTGGCCGATAAAAAGTTTTTCAAGCTGCCCGCTGCTGCACGAAAAGCGCTCAGGGAATTGTCCGACAACTTTAACGAAGCCGATGCGGAAGCCATCAAGGAAATAGAAAAAACAACCAACCACGATGTAAAAGCGGTTGAATATTATATCAAGCAGGTGCTCGACAAATCTTCTAAAGACCTGGAAGCCAGGGAGTTCATACATTTTGGGCTTACCAGCCAGGATGTAAACAATACGGCCATCCCGCTTAGCTTTAAGCATGCCATGGAGTTTGAATACCTGCCTGCCCTGCTGAACCTGCAAAAGCATTTGCACGACCTTGCTACCCAATGGAAGGAAATTCCCATGCTGGCGCGCACCCATGGACAAGCGGCTTCCCCTACCCGGCTGGGCAAGGAGATCATGGTTTTTGTGGAAAGGCTCGAAAACCAGGTGCAACTGTTCAGCTATGTACCCTACGCAGCCAAGTTTGGCGGCGCTACCGGTAACTTTAACGCCCACCATATTGCCTACCCCAAAACCGATTGGATCGCCCTGGCCAATCATTTTGTGGAAGATATTCTCGGGCTACAGCGCATGCAGTTTACCACGCAGATCGAGCATTACGATCACCTGGCCGCGCATTTCGATGCCATCAAACGCATCAACAATATACTGATTGATCTTTGCCGCGATATATGGACCTATATCAGCCAGGACTATTTTAAGCAGAAAACCAAGGCCGGTGAAGTGGGAAGCAGCGCTATGCCGCATAAAGTGAACCCAATAGACTTTGAAAACGCCGAAGGCAACTTAGGACTGGCGAATGGAATTCTCGAACACCTGAGCGCCAAACTGCCCATCAGCCGCCTGCAGCGCGACCTTACCGACAGCACCGTACTGCGAAACATTGGCGTACCGGTTGCCCATACCCTTATTGCGCTGGCTTCCATTGAAAAAGGGCTTGGCAAGCTGGTACTGAACGAAAAGAAAATTGCCGCTGACCTCGAAGATAACTGGGCGGTGGTGGCCGAAGCCATTCAAACCGTTCTTCGCCGGGAAAATTATCCAAATCCTTATGAAGCGCTGAAAGACTTAACCCGTGGTACAACTGGCATTAACAAAGCCTCTATGCACAAGTTTATTGATGGGCTGAAAGTGAGTGCCGAACTGAAAAAGGAATTGAAAAAGATTTCACCTGCGAGTTATACGGGGGTTTGCCCGGAGTATTGAGGGGGATTTTTGTAAAAAATAACAGGCAAGCGACTCAGACTGGGTAGCCAACCCGCCCGAATGAATCGTTCAGGCGGACATTGCTGAAGAACCCGCACAATGGCGGGGCAGGCGGTGTGAAGCGGGAGTTTAAAGCACGGTTCTGCGAGGAGTGGCCGGAGTAAATTCCCCTGCCTTACCCGATTGCAAGCAGCCCTTCTTTGTCATCAGGTAGCAATATCAAACAAAAAGGCAGCTATCTTTCAGTGGATAGCCGCCTTTTGTATTTTTCAGTCTATTTTACATCTATTTTTGGATTAGTAAAGGCTGGTGCTCCAGCCCGTTGCCGGTATTCACTTCCACTACATAAACTCCTTTCGGTAAGCCTGATATGTCAAGGGTTGCTGTTGGCTGTTTGGTGAACTTCCGATAAAGTTTTACACTGCCAAAGTTATCGTAAATCTTCACTTCGTTGATGCTTGCTGCCGGTAAACTTTCTTTTCCTTTGTCAGGCTGGCTCAACTTGGCTTTGTCAACTGAAAGCGTAACAGAACTCGTAGCCGGGTTAGGAAACAGTTTGATGGACTTTTGCTGCACTGTCATGCCACTGCAATCTGTCACATTCACTACGATAAAGGTAGGATTGCTCCATCCGCAGGCATTACGAACACGCACACTCACAAATCCATTGCCGGGCTGAAAGCCTAAAATGTCGGCACAACTCTCAAAATCAAGCAGGTTGAAATTGCCCGTCACTTTTTCCCATTCCCATTCCAGAATGTTCCATTTGGGATCTACCGTTGGGCAAAGCGATTTATAGGTGTTGGTACAGGTAGAAACGATTGTTATTTCCTCACCCATTTCATCCAGCACTTTTGGCCTGTCGGGCAAGCCTACTGCGATTGGCTGGCTAACAACAAAATTGTTACAGGCATTTAAAGTAGCCGTTAATGTTACAATTCCATTAGAAGCTTTGGTTAGCGTAGTTGAATTGCAATCTATACAGCCTGGGTTGACAATACCCAATGGAGAAGCAGACCATGTAACGGTGGCCCCTCTTTGGCGCCCTGGTATAGAATATGTTTCACTTGTGCATAGTATTGTTTTTCCCCCGATATAATATGGATTTGAGCATTCACTTGAACAATTAAGATTATTGTTTAAGTTCTCCATTTCATTATATAACCATTCCGAATTACGTGCCGTAAACCGTATATGCTCGTTGTTTGTTGCATTGCTGCTTGTAGAAGAAGTGATTGTTTCCTGAGCAATGTATGTTTCCGCCTTTGAAGGATAGTTCTGATTAAACCCGTTTACATACGATTGAGAAAACGCACTTGTATTAAAAGGTGAAATATCCAAAGCACTGGTGGCAGGAACAAATGAAAAATTATACGAAAACCCTGCATTATACGCATAGGCATTAAAGTAGCCGCCAAAAATATAGTAAATAGGAAATTGTACGTACAGGCCTATAGGAGGAAAAGTTGCTATGCTGGAGAGGTCTCTTAATGCCTGAACATCTAATAAACCGGAAGTAGAACCGGGTACGCCATCAACAGGAAGCGTGTTGCCATCAGCATACGCTGTGTTATTATAAAACTGTTTCACAATATCTATAAACCCAAATAGCTTCAGGTTATTTATTACATATAGCCTTGCTAACTTATTAGTTGAACCTTGGTTAGGCAATGAGTGTGCCTCTGCCTGAAAACCTAACTCATAGGTAACAATAGGAACCCTGAAGAATAAGAAATTAGCTGTTATACCTGCCCCTATCCCTGCACCTGCATTAAAAAAAGTTTTGTAAGGGCTGTATAGTTCATGCCCGCATTCACTGCCTAAACTGGTAGCTATAAAACGATAATTGGGCTTATTAGGATCAGATGGCAAAAAATCAACCATATTTCTATAGTCTCCATCCAAAAAAGTATTGGTGTTGTAAGAATTGGTACCTGTGGCCCTGTACAGAAAAATCTGTTGCGAGGCCGGCTCGTCAAATAATTTGATCATATCACTATGCTCGGGAAGGATATCCGTAACATTCGTGCCGAATATTTGAAATCCACTGCCAAGCATCCTTACAAAATACTGTAAGCCCAATGGGATATTTGCACCTCTATGCGGGCTGTCATGGGTAATCAATAGCCGGGTTTCTGTAGGCTCATTATTTCTTGTCATCTGGGCTAAGCCATACCTGGCAGATAAGCCGCCAACGCTTAAACCCATTACTACATTTTTCTGCCTTAAATTGTTATCCCTGTCATCATTTTCTTTTCGGCTGTTTACCTGCCTTATTAATTCTTCAACCACCAAAGCATTTTTTTTGATATCATCCGTTCCTCTAAAAAAGGTTAAAAATACCAGGTCGTAACCTGCAATATCATCTAACTGATGATTAAAATCATATTGATTTCCTGGTTGTATTGATATTGCATCAATAAAAGTAGAAAATGAATATGGCTGAGGCTGCAAACTTTTTGCTGCAGAAAACAAATCGTATCCTTCAATTACAATCAACGGCTTTCTTAAAGTGCCCGAAAAACCTTTATTGCTATAAACTATAGTGGCTATGCCTCCTGCATAATTGCTTGTGGGGGGAATTATAAATTGCTCAGTTGTACTACTACCTGTATAACTGAAATTGGTTGTACCGCTACTCCTGCCCGAAGAAACAATGTTTAATACATAATAATCCTGGTAACATTGCAGTTGGCTGTTATCGGTAAATGATATTTTAATGGTCCACCTTTTATAACCAGTATCTGAATACACTGCCGAAAATGCTGTACCGATACTGATATTGGTAAACCCCAAGCCGTTATTAAAATCTATACTAACCTGGCTGATGGTTTTACCCGTGCTATTATATACGAGGTTATTGGGTATTATAAAATTGTCTGTTCCCGTAGCGGATTCATTTCTTACAGCACAGGCTGCAAATACCGTATTATTTACATAAGGGCTTTGAGAGCGATTGGCAACATCATAAACCTTGTTTTCGCTGCTATTATAATACAGCAAGTTATTATTAAAAGCATTGCCATCAACCGTATTATAGCTGCCTATTAATAACGGCATAGGTATGGGCAGCGCCAGCCCTGTATCGTTATTTTTAATGGTCGTATTAACCGTAGCAATAGTAGGCAAGGGATTGCTGCCGTTGCCAACATAACTTGTTTGCAATTGAAAATACAAAACCCGCCAAAGGTTAATATCTATGCGATTGCTATCTGTTAAGCTGCCGTTGAAGGTTTGCATGGGCAATAAGTGTGCGCCCGCTTCCCGTAAATAGCCGGTAGGTACCTGGTTTTTATCTACGTCTTGCAAAATATAATTGATTAATTTTTCTGTGGTGCTTGTATCGACCTGTGATTTCACCTGCCTAGTCATCATTCCGAACACAAGTAAAAAAATAAATACTATTCTTAAATTTTTTTTCATAAAATATATGTTTGTGTTATAATATTATAGAAATCAATACTTCATATCAAATCTGCCATCTGTTATCCTTATAGTATCGCAACCTGCTTTATACAACGTTGCATTAAATGTACCTGAGATAATTCTTTGTGCTTTATCAAGTTTAGTTATCACTAAACTACCTTTCCTAAATATTGACGTGCTAAAAAAGTCATAGGTACAGGTATTATTTGAAAAATAAATACCATATAAAGATTTTTGACCTATATTAAAATAAGCAGGTATAGAAATATAATTTAAACTATCTGCTATACCTATCCCAAAAGATTGGTTTTCACTAATATAAGATGATATTTGATATGCAGCAATGTTAAATCCTCCATTTCTATAGGCGAAATCAACACTTATACTTAGGTTAGATGTACCTCCATTGTACCCTACAGGCGTCCATGGCTGCCCATTCAATAAAAAACCAAGTGTATTTTTACCGCTTTGTGTGGCAGGCGGCAGCCCATTAAAGTCTGTTTTGTCTTTTTTGCATTTGGCAAAGCAGAAGATAGTTAAAATAC
>CAYUGH010000074.1:3055-21848 GCA_964444195.1 uncultured Chitinophagaceae bacterium | reverse complement strand
ACATTGCCCGGCGTACGGTGGCCAAGTACAGGGAGCAGTTGAATATTCCGGTGGCGAGGTTGAGGAAGGAGCTGTAAACGTAAAGTCCCTTTCAGCAGACCTTTGCCCGGAAGAAAAGGAATTGAGAAACATTATTACGCAATATCCCGTTCCGGAGAAAACATTGCTCTGAAAAAAGAGCATGGGAATTTGTTTATTGCGAGATTTCTTTCCTTATTTCCTTCACCCAGGCAGCATCAACCCCTACAAGGGTAGCAATTTTTGCATCATCAAAACCGGTATTGGTAATCAGGCTGATGGTAAAATTCCGGTTGGCTTCGGTTTGCCCTTCGAGTTTGCCCTCAAGTTTGCCCTCGAGTTTGCCTTCCCATTTGGCTGTTTCCAGCATCCCTTTTGAGATGGCTAAATTTTTTATGTAATCATCATAGGCTATTTTTTCATCTGTAGTCATGGCATCTATTTTTAATTGTGCTTCCACTTTATCCAATCCTCTTGCGCTGTACCGTTCGGGAAGCGTATTGTTTTTAAAATAATAAATCCATTCGTCCAATGTATTCCTCGCTATATTGTCAAAGTTATTCACTTTTATAATGTAATACTCAGGAAAAATCTGGCTAATTTCTGCTTTTTGCAATTTTTTCTGCTGGGCGGCACTCAATTGTAAGGTATCATGGTAGTGCAGTCCGTAAAAATCTGTCTTCCCAAAATACACATAATCCTTGCCCTGACCAAGGTCGAAATACACAATATTGATACTATATACTTTTTTTACCTGGTCATAGGGTTCCCCTTCCTTCATGTATTCTGTAATCAGCTTTGACACTCCATATAGCATGCGGTGTAAAAAGTCCAGTTCGGCATAGTATTGCAATTCAATCAGCAGCAATTCTTCTTTATCATTTTGGCAAAGGATATCTACCCGGTTGGATTTGTCTTCGGCACCCGTTTTGTTTGTTTCCGATTCGGGGATGCTTTTCACTACTACATCCTCATGCAGCAGTTCGCTCAGGAACCCTTCGAGGATAGCGTAATTGGCTTTTTGGCGAAGCAGCCGCTTAATGGCCCAATCAAAACTGATGAGAGGGCGGGGAGGTGATAATGGCATACTTCAAATTTAGGAAAACGTGGTGGGATATTGCATATCGGGGTGGTGGGTAGAGGAAGTAGTTGCTCGGCTACCCAATGTCCCATTCCGGAGATATTGCTTTGAGGAAAAATTAACTGGGTTTGATGGCTGCCTCATATTTAGTTTTTTTGGTAAGATGGTTTTGATGCTGCCTAATAAGATATAAATTATAAATTTTTAAAGAGATCATCAATTTTGGTACTTTAGAATGTCTATAATTAGCTCATAAGGCTACAATATTGCCCGGCGTACGGTAGCTAAATACCGCGAGCAGTTGAATATTCCGGTGGCGAGGTTGAGGAAGGAGTTGCAAGGGGTTACGATGTAATGTCCTGTTCCGGAGACATTGCTTTGAAAATGAAACTTCAATTGGATATGAACGGTTTTGTTTGCCTGGCTTTTATTTCATCTATTTTTTTTACCACTAAACTAAAACCGGTAGTACCCGACTCTCTTGCTACAATAGTACCACTGTCATCAACCAAAATAAAAGTGGGATAGGATTGAATTTTAAAGAGGTTAACAATTGACTTGTTGTTGTCCGGCTCAAAAACCTGCCGTTTAATGTCTGATTTTTTCTCAATATAGCGCAGAACTTTCTCCTTATCGTCGTCACCGGCAATGCCTGTGTAGGTTAGAAAGTTGGCGTTAGCGCTTAGTAAACTACTAAGCTCCGGATACAGCGCAACACATGGCCCGCACCAGGTGCCCCAAAATTCAATCAGGTGCAATTTTCCCGTTCCGGTTATTGGCAATTGTAAAATTGAATTTTCAATATCGGGTACAGTTATTTTTGGCATTTTTGCGCCCAAAAACGTCCCGAATAAATTATTTGCTTCAATAATGCTAAAGCCAATCACCCCATCATTTTTACGGGTTGAAACGATCGCGTTTTTTTCATTGATTAAAACAGTATCATTGGATTTCGACCAGTTAGAAACTTTTAAAAAACCGCTGTCATCAATTCTTGTTTTTGTTACCAGGTATTGAAAGTTTCTTTCAATACCAATGGCTGTATTAGAATTCTGTACAATCACATGATACATTTCACCTCCTTGTATAAAAGATGAGCGCATGTAATTTTTCGATTGTAAATACAGGGGATTTAAATTAAGTAAGCTATCGGAGGTGTTTATCTTTAAGGACGTCTTTTTTAAGGAGCCAAGAAGAAAAAACGCCTCATCATATTTTTGCTTTTTTACTGAAAAATTAATTACAAGGTTTTCGCTCTTGTATTGGTCAAGGGTATATCGAAAAAATTCTACGTCTTGAAAAATGGAGTCGAAGTTTTTATCAATGGCCAATAGTACGCTATCAAAGTTTACTGTAAGGCAGCAGTTTAAGTAGATTTTTTCATTGCCGAAATAGATAGGATAACTAAACAATGTAAAGCTTGAACCATCTATAATATTGTTTGATATTTGCATAAGGCCGCCTTGAGATGAGAATGGTAAACTTCTTACACTCGTAAAGCGCGAAGTATCCGAATGCCAGACCAGCTCAACTGCTTTTGTTTGAGCTAACCCGCATTTGCTATTGACCACGAGCAAGAAAAATAAAAGATACAAATATTTCATTGTGTTGTGGGAGAATTTTGGGGACAATTGTCAAGGGCCTTTATACATTAAAAGTTGACAATTGCCCTCCAAAATTAATACCTTTTAAGTAGGTTAGCAACATTTATACTCTCGTCCGTCACATGCAATCCAATCTTTCGGATTTGAATCATCCGCAGCACAAAGCCCATATACGCTTGAGCAAGACACTGTAAAGCCTCCGGTACTACAACTCATTGTGCATGTTCCATCGCCTTGTTCCTCTGTTGACACGCCAGCCAAAATATTCTTCATCTCCTCCCTTGTGAGTTTGCCTTGTATGTTTGCAAGGCTCATTCTTTTTGTATCCATTGTCTTTAAAATTTAAATGGTTAAAGAAAATTTATTCTACGCCCGGCATTTATAGCCATACGGGCTTTGGCCTCCCCGGTACTTCGCCTGCGCAAGCGTAGTAAGCTCACCCGGGTATTTTTGCAAGCGAGCTACTCCTGCAAAAAATATTTTCTAATAGTTTTCCTTCATTCAAAGTTGTAGTATATAACAATCAATGCCCACAAAGGGAGAGAACACTTGTATGTAAGATTCTTCCACACTCCCTGCCATACCTTGAATTTTTAGCGCTCTACACTTTTCAATACGCTGCTAAATAATCTTTCGAGCAATCGCCGGTCATCGGTTATAACTTCCACATTGGTTCGTAAGCCTGCCTGAAAATGCAAAGTTTTGCTGCGGCTTGTGCCGAGCCCATTTGGCAACGCCAATTTTGCTAAATACCCGCTATCGGTTGGCAACGCTTTAATGGTATCCAGCACTGCATCCACTGCTCCAAATTCTTCAAACGGGTAGGCATCAAATTTTAGTAACGCGCGCTGGCCTAAGCGCAGTTTGCCAAAATTATATTGCGGCAGCGTTGCTTCTACAAAATAGCCTGCATCGGGCGGCTGCACGCTGCCCAGCACTTCGCCACGCAGCATGCTCCTGCCTTGCTGCAAAAAACCTGCCAGCATCAGCCTGCCGCTGCAAGGCGCATACAACAGGTATTGCTGCTGCCAGCCCGCTATGCTTGCCAGCCATTGTTGCAATGCCTGTACAAATACGGTTTTTTGTTGCGCAATCTCGTTTTCCAGCGCGGCTATTTCTTTCTGTTTTTCATTTTGCTGCGCCTGGTTGCCCACCATCGCACTTTCTAACTGAGGCACCTGCATTTGCTTGCCCAGCCATTTGCTTTGCTCGTTGCGGTATTCCACCGGGGCTATTACCTGTTGCTTTGCCAGCTTATCACTGGCTGAAAAGTTTTCTCCGGCCAGCATTACATCCTGCCTGGCCAGCGCAATTTGCTGTTGCAATACAAGGCGCTGGGCAGCAACGGTTTGCAAGTCGGCCCGCAGCATGTGGCGCCTGCGCAGGTAATAGCCGCTACCGAGGTATTGGCAAAAAGTTTGCAACGCCTGCATAAATTGCTGATGACCGGGCTGCAACTCGCCAAGCTGATTACCCATGTATGCATATTGAAGCCGTTGGAAAAAAGCCGGGGCAGCATCGCTGTTGCCGGTAGCTATTTCCGCCCCTAAGCTATCGGCCAGCGTCTTTAACTGCAGTACTGCCTGGTAATCGGCAGTGCTTTCCATTACCGCCAGCAAAGCCCCCGCTTGTACTGAATCGCCATCCTGTTGAAGCAAATGCATGAGCCTGCCTTCGGAGCGAACCACCAAAGTACGGGGCGCATTTACCGCTACCAGCCTTCCGGTGGCCATTACCCTATCGGGGTACCGGATAAACCACCCGATGGCCAATACGCCGCATAACAGCAAAAAGAAAAGCGAAATGCCCCGGCGTACCACCCAGGGCGGCCTGCGCGATATTACACCCATCCAGGCATCATCCTGTTCGGGCAATGCTACAACGGGTCTTGAGGGCGCCCCGTTTAGCTGTTCCGGTTTTTGTATAGTTGTTTCAACAGGCAAGTTCCAATTGGTTTTTTACTAATTCGTAATAGCGTCCACGGAGGTTTGCTAATTGGTCATGGGTACCTTGCTCAGCCACTTCGCCCTGGTGCAGCACTACAATATTATCGGCCTGCCTTACCGTGCTTAGCCTATGGGCTACCACTACCACGGTTTTATCATTAAAAAAACTTTGCAGGTTTTGCAGGATCAGTTTTTCATTATTTGCATCGAGCGAATTGGTGGCTTCATCAAAAAACATATACCGGGGTTGCTTATACACCGCCCTGGCAATGGCAAGCCGCTGCCGTTGGCCCCCACTCATGCCAATGCCCTCGGCGCCAAGCTTGGTGTAAAAGCCTAAGGGCAAATTTTCTATATACTCCAGTATATTCGCCACCCGGCAGGCTTCCAGCACGCGTTCCATATCTACCTGGTCTTCGGTTACGGTTATGTTTTTCAGAATAGTATCGTTAAAAATAAAACTGTCCTGCATTACGGTACCGCATTGGCTGCGCCAATACCTGGGGCTGATGTTTTTAAAAGCCATGCTGCCCACTTTTATATCGCCGCTGTAACTGTCAAAAAAGCGTAACAATAATTTAAGGAGGGTAGATTTTCCACTGCCACTCATACCCACAATGGCGGTGGTTTTATGGGCGGGCAGGTGCAGCGATATATTTTTGAGCACCGGCTCATTACCCGCCCCGGGGTAAGTAAAGCCGAGGTTGGTAATATGTATGGAATGATCGTGCGGCAACTGTTGTTGTAGCTGCCTATGGGGCGGTTCTTCATCCTCTATAATATGAATATCATTCATGCGCTCCAATGATATGGAGGCATCCTGCGCCTGTTGCGTAAACCCGATCAACTGCTCAACCGGGGCATTCAATTGGCCAATAATATACTGTACGGCCAGCATTACCCCCAGCGTAAGTTGCCCGTTTACCACCTGCTGCGCCACCCAAAAAGTAATCAGGATATTTTTACCCTGGTTGATAAACAGCGCCCCTATTTGCTGGTACTGGCTAAGCGAAAGGCTTTTAAAACTAAGGGAAAATACCCCGGCCTGCAACCGCTCCCAGTTCCAGCGAAAACTGTTTTCGGCGTTGTTGAGTTTAATTTCCTGAACGCCATACACCAGTTGCATGCTCGCATTGTTTTCGCGGGCTACCAGCCCAAAGCGTTTATAATCAAGCTGACGGCGCAGGCGCAGGAAAAGCCGGATCCAGAGCAGGTAAAACAGGCTGCCAATGGCGAAGATGAAAAAGATGGTTGTGTTATATTGCAGCAGCACAAACGAAAAAACCACCAGGCTAAAAAGAGAAAACAGGGTATTGATGGCCGTACCGGTAAGAAACTGCTCAATGCGCTGCTGATCGCTGATGCGCTGCAAAATATCGCCGGGATGGCGACTGTCGAAAAAATGAATGGGCAACCGAAGCAGCTTGGCCCAAAAGTTGCTGAGCAACCGCAGGCTAATGCGTGTGCTTATATGCAACAGGATGCGGCTGCGGATAAAATCTACCACTGTTTGACTAAGCAGCAACATAAGCTGCGCAGCAAGCACAATTTGAATAAAATTCAGGTTGCGGGTATTGATGCCCGTATCTACCAGGCTTTGGGTAAGAAAAGGAAAAATGAGTTGGAGCAAAGTAGCCAATAGCAAGCCAAGCCCCACCTGTACCAAATAATTTTTATACGCTGCCAATTGCCTGAACAGGGATAACCAACCTACTTTTTTTTCTGTGTTGTCGGTTAGGTCAGCATCCAATGGTTCTTTCATGGCATCAGTAGGCTGCAGCAACAGGGCAATGCCTTTGGTGGCGCCTTCGTTCAGGGCGCTAAGCCATTGGGTTTTAAAACTGTGGGTATCTACGGTTATCAGTCCTTTTGCGGGGTCGGCTATTTGCAGTTTACCGGGCTTGCTATGCGGGGTAAGCACTACAAAGTGGTATTGGTTCCAGTGCAGGATGGCAGGCAAGGGAGCATCATGTATCAGTTCATCAAAACTAAGCCTTGCGCCAACTGTATGAAAGCCTAAAGCTTCGGCAGCATTGGCGAGGCCAAGGAGCGATGCGCCCTGTTTGCCAAATTCCGTTTTTTGCCGTAAATATTCTAAGCTTACCTCAACGCCATAATGCTTGGCCACCATACGCAGGCAGGGCCGCAGTCCATGGCATCAAGTTGGCGGTAAAAGGGAAAGCTTTTCATAAAACCCCGGCAGGCTTAACTGCTTTTTTGAGTACCAATTGTTCAAGTGAAGCAAGTACAAGATCTTTAAATATTTTTTGATGGTTTTGCCTGACCTCATCATCTGTAAAATCAAGCAAGCGGTTGAATAATTCCTGAAAACGCTGGTCTCTATTATTAGGAAGGATTTCAAGAATCATGTTTTCCATTTCTTCTATATCCCAAACCACCATTCCATATTGATTCAGTTCCGGTACACAGAGCGTAAAAAAGGTTCCTTTTTCTAGCCTGATTTGGTCATAGTAAGACCTTCCTTCGCAGCGCATACTCCTTATGATGCCACCCCAATCAAACACACTCTCAATTACCTGAATATTAACTGCCTTGCTTAAGCGGATATTTGAAAGCCTTTTCCCGGTTAGAAAAATATCTTTATACCACTGAACTGCCTCTAAGTTTCTTTGGTATAATTTGCTTTCTGGAATTTGATTAAAGAATTGCTGAACCTTTTTAACTGATTCCTTATGCATTTGAAGGTCATCCTTCATTTCAGAAGATAATGGTGAGGCTAAAATAGTTTCAGTTAAGAATGCTTCAGTTATTGTGTCATGCGGGAGTTTCCCCTTTTTCGCTTTAGTACTTTGTTCCTTCTGTAAAAAAGTTAAGGTTTGATTGAATTGTTCCGATACTGGCTTATGGCTAATACATACAAAGGATACTCCATTTTGCAGTAATGCTTTTTCATACTTTAAGGAAGGGTGAAGTTTATCCTTTTTAAACAGCCTTAATACTTTTTCGTACGTATCCGGATATTGTTGCCGAAGCATTGCTGCCATTTGCAAGCAGCAAAATTCGTCACGTTTGAAATGACCAAGCATATGCAGGTATTTCCTTTTGGCAGGTACTTCATGGAAATTCGCAAGTCCGGTATATTGGTTATCAGGGAATTGTTGCTTCAAATATGTTTCTACCTTTAAGCCCTCCTGTTTTGCCATAGCATAAAATAAATGCTGCTCAAAGAAAACATTAAACCGATCACTATCTACTTGGTGAAGTACAGATTCATTCCTTTTTACATATTGTTTTGCTTCATACGCATATTTATGCATAAATTCCAGATTATTGCCGCCCAACAATCCGGCGTTTACAGCTTTGATGGGCTTTCCCGACCAAAAATCTTTATGCACACAATCAGGGAAATAGGTGAAGTTATCCATATATTGTGTTTGGGCAGAAGTATAATAATCTGTTGCTACTTCAATGTTTTGTACAACCAAGGGCGCACTAAATATTTTTTCACTGAAGGTCTGAAATAAAAACACATCGCCATCAATATGGATGAAAGGTTCAGTTTGAAGACCGTAAGTGTGAATTTTAGATAATGCCCATAAATTTTTGTTGGGAAGGTAGAAATGATTGTGTGAAATTTCAACCGTTTTGTAAGGTAGCGAAAGTTTATCAATTAGGAATCTGGCTCCTGTATTGTCTGAAAAAAGATAAGGTGAATAACCAATCTTTTGAAGACTAAGGCAACTTAAGGTCCAAGCCATAAGGTGGAATTCAGGAGAAAGCCAACCGAAAGTAGCTTGAATTATTCTATTACTGTTTGCGGTTGAAAATGTTTGTGTAACTTTCATTAAAGTGCTTAATCTTACATTTTTACTTCAACCCAGAGTAGTTTATGAAATTTATCTGATTGAAGATTTCACCTTTTTTATACCTAAAAGAACCAACCCATTCCAAACACTTTTGTTTTTTTCATAACTTTTATAGCTTTTTTCTGATATTGAATAGCTTTTCTTTTATCACCTGCCCTCCAGTACCATTCCCCTATTTTTAATAAGTTTTTAGGGCTTCTTTCTGAATATGCAATCATAGCCTCAGCGCCAATTTTAAATAATTCGGCTGGAATGCTTAATTTATCTTCATAACTCTTGATCCCTCCAATAATGGAAAAATAAGCTGGCTCAAGTGGATTTTGTTTAGAAACGACCTTTTTTGCATAAACCAAGGCTTCGGACATATTCAATTTAAGTAAGGATGAGAATTTGTGAAAAACGATTTGAGGAGCATATTCCATCATTGTGTCATTTAAAACAATATTGTTTATTAAATTCAAGGAAGAATCAGGCTCTCCAAAAAAATCTGAAAAGGAGCCTTTTTGCCAAAATTTTTGTAGTTCTAGGCCTGCTTCATAATCCTGATGATCTATTTTTTTGTTAAATGAATTTTTTGTTCGTTCTGCTGCAATATCCCAACTTTGGTTTAAAATTTTAGGAAGAACGGTACCTACCTCCGTTGGATACCCTATCCATGCAACTTTTCCTTCTTTATTTACAATAAATGTATTAGGCATCCTTGCTGCATCAAATGCCTCCAACCATTCAACTTCCATGGCTCTATCTTCTTGAACTGCTAAAGGATATCTAACCCTTTTTCCAAGGCTATCTATAAAAATTTTAGTCCTTTCAAGTGTAAAGGATTTATGGGGATAGACATTAACACCAATAAAAACAACATTTTCTTTATATCTCTTAGCTAACTTAGAATGCAAAGGCATAGCGTCAATACATCCTTTGCAATAGGGTGCCCAAAAGTCAATTACATATATGGTACCACTTTTAAGCGAATCAATTGCTTTTCCTTTAAGCCATTCAGCTATTTTAAGTTCCGGAGCCAAATCACCAACTTCTTTGGAAGGTATTATATTAGCTATTTGTGCATAATTCCAATTACTATAAGTAAAAATTAGCATGCCAATTAATAAAAAAGTTACTGTCTTCATTGTCAAAATAAATTAAAAAATGCTGAATACATGCCAATAATATATTTTGCTTTTTTTAAACATTAAATGTTTCATAAACCAAAATAGCTATTTGAAAATGTATTTTTATAAAGTTGCAGGATAAACATATTTACCCTGCAACATTTCAAAAATGAAGAAATTAATAAGCACCGGCACAAAAGCATGTTAGTTGACCAAAACTCCATTGGCAAGAACCGCTAGCCCCATTGCTGAAAGTACAACGTCCAAAACAAAGTGCTGGACCATATTGGTTGCAACTGCTACCTCCGCTTCCCGCCATAATGTTCTTCATTTCCGCCCTGCTGAGTTTTCCTTTGATGTTTGCAAGGCTCATTTTCTTTGTTTCCATTTTTTAAAATTTTAACGATTAACAAATTTAGTTACAGTTGCCCGTCAGTTAAGGCCATACAGGCTTTGGCCTCCCCGGTACTTCGCCTGCGCAAGCGTAGTAAGCTCATCCGGGTATTTCAGCAGGCGAGCTATTCCAGCAGAAAATATTGTACATCTTCAAGGTCATACTCCCTGGGTATTTCATGGCCATTGAAGAAAATGGTAGGAGTATATTCAATATTGTTCTTGTTACACCATATACTCATATCTGTAATCATTGATGCAACTTTTTCTATCTCACCATTAAGTGGATATTTTTCCGCAAAAACATTATAATCCTTTTTTTCCGCTAAATACCAATCATCAAGCACTTGGTGAATCTTTTTACTGTCTTTTACATTTTTGGTAGCCGCTAAAATGTGCGATATTGTTTTGTGAACAATCTCACCTGGCTTGTCTGTTGACATAAATATTATTTCCACATTCAAATTGTCATTTTCTGCAAGAAGTTTATGGATTTTGGGATGTGCCTTTAAGCATGGCCCGCAATAAGGATTGCAAACCTTTACCAAAGTATTTTGTGCAGCCACGTCCCCTAAAAGAATACCCATTCCTTGGGTGGTTGTTTGTATAGCTTTTTGCTTTTTCAGCAAGGTTTCAAATACATCCGGGTTATATTTTAACCTATGATAAGCCCTGCGCTCTTGCTTGGCAGTGTACAGCCGTTGTAGCAAGGGTTTCAGGGTGTACCATAGCAGTGCAGGCAAACCGTAGGCTATGAGTAGGGGTAATAAAGCAGCAATGTTTATAAATGAAAAATCAGTTGGTAGAAAAAAAAGCAAAGCTGTTGCAAATTGAATCAGCAATATACCCTGAATAGCAAGGCAAAGCGCACACCACTGCTTTACCACCCGCCACTGATAATACATGCTGAAAACCGGGTAAACAAGGGCAGGTACGCTAAGAATGGCAAGATAATCCACTGCCCAGGGCGCATAGCCGGGCATGGCAAGCAACAACGCACCCCCTGCAAAAAAAAAAACCCACTTCGCTCCACGATAGCCAGGCCAACAGTTTGGATGCCTTGCTATCGAGTATGGCATTACAATTGGTTTTGGCTATGCCGGTACATACTTTTTGCAGCAGCGGGTTGCCCTTGTCTGTTTCGTGCCAAAGCAGCAAGCTGCTGATGCCAATACCGGCTATAAACAGTATAAATAGCGTTGCAGCACCAAGCCCTGAACCAAATGAAACGGCATCCTGCACATGTGGCATAAAACTGAAGCCTAATAAACATAGTATTGCCAGGGCAGCCAACGCAGTTATGAATTTTTGACCTTGTCCCTTTTTATAATTATCCTGACCGGCCTGCAGCCCACTTTGCGCCCCTGGTTCTGCCAGCATATATACCCCGGTCCATTGTTGCAAAAAGCTTTCTTTTGATACCGTATTGGTTCTTTTGTAATTTTCCTGGAATAAGGTTATTTTATTTTCCTGTACCTGTGTTACAATGGCAAAGGGCCTTTCCGGGTGGTGGGTTACCGCCAAAAAGGGTACTGGAAGCTGTTCCGGCCTTCTCTCTTCATCCTTTGCTGCGGCATGAGGCAGTTTCCAGCTATTCAGGGAATCGCTTACACAAAGCAGGCTTGGCCATTCGGGGTGGTTTTCCAGGGTACTGTCAATAGCAGCAGTAGGAACCTGAACACCTAATAATGTTAACCATCTTTTTATGGCTTGGGTATGATATGCATAGGTTACCGAAATCATGTGTTAATAGGTTGAATGGTAAAATAGTTTATTTGAGGAAAACGGCATTTTTGTTTTGATGAACAATCGTTTCCCAAAATTGAACTTCATTGCAATCCAAAAATCATTTTTTCGCAACTTGTCTGGAAGATACTTCCACCTAATCTGGAAGAATCTTCCAGTTTTTATAATTTTTAAGGGTTTAACATTTGGTTAACTATCAAATATGCTTAGGCGGCAACTATTTTTGAGAAATTCAAAAACTCTTATGAGCCACGCCTATAACCGGACCATTGAACAGGTAGCCCTTGCCCGGGCTATTTGCAACATCAGAAAAACCAATCAATTAAAGCGCGAATTTTTAGCAGAGATTTTAGCATTATCTGTTGGGAGTATTGATAAGATAGAACAAGGGAAAACGCACCTGCGGTTTACGGATGCCATCCGGTTGTGCGAAGTACTTGAGTTAGATCTGCAGCATTTGGTTCAAGCATACAGGCAGGAGTTAATGAAATTATCTCCCACTGCAACTTAATCATCTAAAAACTGTTTGGTTTTGCAGGCAGGAAACATTAAGGGTTCGCCTGGTGGTATTATCCTACCTGCTATCAAAAGTTTTTTGAAGTAGGGCTTTCAGTGCAAGTGTATTCACCTGGGTTTCTCCCTCCCACCTGCCAATTATCAGGCCGTTTTCACCCACCAAAATCCTGGTTGGAAAACAAGTTACCCCAAACCGGTACGAAATTCTTTTTTCAGGTCCTTTTGCTTCAACATCTTCCTTCAGCCCGCTAAGTACATGGTGCCAGTTTTGCAGGCTGTCGGTTTCAATGGCTTTTAGCCAGGCTTCGGGGTGCATGTCTTCCGAAATACCCACTACTTCCAACCCAAATGGTTGATACTGCCTGATTATTTTCTGCAATTCCGGGAATGATTTCCGGCAAGGTTCGCACCAGCTTGCCCAAAATTCGAGGAGGATGGTTTTGCCCGATAAAACTGTACTGGAAAATGGTTTATTTGTATGGTCGGTTGCTGCAAACAACCTCATGGGTTCTCCAATAGAATTTTCTCTTTTGCGCAGCATTCTTTCTTCTGTATGCCTTGCATATTTATACCCCCTTGCTTTGGGGGTAAGTAATGATAAATAATACGAAAGGGTGTCGGCACTTGTAGTGGAAGCCTGCAATGCAAGAAGCAGTCCACTAACATATGAATCAGGATGGGTTTTGATAAACTCCCTTTCCATGCGTACAAGGCTATCCCGTTCATTGTATTGTTTCATTATTTGCTCCTGCAAAGTGGTGATCATTTGGTATTCGTCCTGGGTTTTGGAGCCTGCCAAGGAATAATAAAGGCTACCGTTTCTATTGCCTATGGTTAGTACCTGGTTCTGTACTGGTTCTATAAAAACCGAAAAGGACAGTTCTGCTCCTTTTTCACGCCTATATGTAATATCTAATTGCCTTGGTTCACTCAAACAGTCTTTAAAATAGACAGGTTGGCCCCGAAAAGGGAAAGTATCAAATTCGAACTTGTAATTAAACTCGCGACCAATTAATAAAGTGCCTGGCTGTTTTGAATCAATGCTAATTTTAAGGGCTACATGGTCGCAAGAATCTTCTCCTGATGACAAGAGGGGTAATAGAAACGAAAGGATTAAAAGAAAATTAGGTATCATAGATTGGTACTGAAAAGTCAAGCCAATTTTTAAAATGGCCTGACTTCTATTCAATTTTGCTTTTGAACGATTTTAGCTGTAAACGCAAGCACCGGTACTCGAACTGTTACACTTTAGTCCCAAGTTCGTACAGCATTTACGGGTTGAATCACAGACACCAAGGTATGTTACACAGTTTGGTAATTCACTACCCGCCATAATGTTCTTCATCTCTGCCCTGCTGAGTTTTCCTTTGATGTTTGCAAGGCTCATTTTTTTTGTTTCCATTGCTTTTACAATTTAAACGGTTAAAGAAAATTAATTCTAAATACCCGGCCAGGCATTTGAATTTCAAATTTCACGACGGATGCTATTCAACAATCAGGTTTTCACAACTTGTCTGGAAGATTCTTCCACCTAAACTGTAAGAATCTTCCGTTTTTGCAAAGGTCAACAACCTAAAATACCATTTGCGGTTTGCAGTAAATGTTTAAAACCCAACTACCTTTAAATTGTAATGCCCTTTGGGCAGATTTGATCGAACTTGTGCTATTGTATAAAAAGGAATTAGAAAAGTTAACCGCCATGGAAGACGCAAATGACCTAAGAACTAAACAGCATACACGTCTTTTAACGGCAGGCTGGCTTCCAAAGCAGGTAAAGAAATTACATCAGTAAGTTTGGTAAACTTTTGCACTTCCCAACCTTCAGCGGTACGGGCATACATGGTAATCAGTATCGTTTCAGGTTCAACTATAAGGTAATACTGCAGGGAAGGGATTTTGGTGTATTCAATGTATTTGTCAATGTAATCGTGGCTGTGGGATCCCGGAGAAACTATTTCTACCATCAGTTCCGGAGCATATTTAATGTACTGGTTCTTTTCTGTTTTCGGCTCTTTGGTTATAAAAACATCCGGGTAAAAGAACTTTCTCTCACCTGGTATGGCTACTTTGATATCATTTACATAAAGAAAATAGCCTTTGGGCTTTAGTTGGCCTGTAAGCAATAAAAAAATTTGCAAGGCCAGTTCGTTGTTGATATCTTTTTCTCCCGGCATTTCAAAAAGTTGTCCGTTAATGTATTCGCTACGGCGTTCGGCCTTAAGTTCATGCTGAATATACTCTTCTACAGTCAATATTTTATCTGTTACCAAATCCTTCATATACTTTTTTTGTACCGTAAATATACAAATTCTACGCTTTAGTCAAACGGGATACAACATTGCAGGACGCAAGGCTGTAACCGGTAAATAACAATGCACAGTTTTCGATAAATAAGAATCCATAGTTTTTGGCAACAAGGAATGCAGAGTTTTCCATTTCCCGGGGCAATCGCCCTCAGCATCCTACATGTTATCTTTACCAACAATATCTGATCCCCCCCTGTAAGCATATTGTAAATTACCTGGCAAAAGTTTTCAATAACCCAGGCAAAAAAACATTTGGTTGACTGTAAGGATAGGAAATACTAACCGAATTGTTTCCACATACCATCGGGGTATCTTCCCTTGATGAATACCAGGCGTATGGGGCTTTTATGTACCAGGCGTCTACACAATTTCCACCCTCGGTTTTTTGCCTTTGATCCTTTCGGCTTCAATAACCGGCAGGGTCATTTTGGCTTTTTTACGGCGGATGGCCGCAAATGAAATAAAGTCTTTCACTTCCACCAGCCCGATATCTTCTTTAGCCAGTTTCCCCTTATGCGATAAAAACCCGACAATATCAATTTTATTCACTTTATCCTTTTTGCCCGACCCAAAACAAAGCGTTACCCATTGAGGCTTTTCGGGTAGTTCGGGTGTTTCCGGCAGGTGTACGGCTTCCAATCCTGGCGGTACAAAGGAGGGAATTTTTTCATCGGGCCCTACCATCAATATTACCGTACCGCTTTTGTCAACCCGTGCCGTACGGCCGTTGCGGTGGATATAGCTTTCTTCGGTTTGCGGTAAATGGTAATGGACGATGTAACGGATATTCGGGATATCGAGCCCGCGGGCGGCCAGGTCGGTGGTAACCAGCGTACGCACACTACCATTGCGGAATTTGGCCAGCGCCAGTTCGCGTTCACGCTGTTCGAGCGCGCCATGGTAATACACATTGGTAATACCCTGTTCGTCGAGGAAACCCGATGTTCGGGCAACCGACTCGCGGTGGTTGCAAAAAACAATGGAAGAGCGGTCGCCTGCCATGCAAAGCAGCAGGAACAGGTCGCGGAGCTTATCCTTTTCGCTGCAGGGCAGGTACCTGATCTCCAGGATATTTTCAGATTCATCTGTTAGAAAATCAATCCGTTGCGGGGCCTGCAACTCAATAGTTCCGGCTAATTCTTCGGGTGGCGTAGCGCTTACCAGTATTCGTTTTTGCAACCCGGTAAGTGGTTGAATCACTTGTTTAATTTCTTCTTCAAAACCAAATTCAAGGCATTTATCAAACTCATCGAGCACAAGGGTATGAATGGTTTCGGGCTTTATATTACCCCTGCGCAAATGATCGGCCAGGCGGCCGGGCGTGCCAATAATCAGTTCAGGTGCAACTATGAGGCTGTTTTCTTCAATCTCCCGCTTATGACCGCCATAGCAAAGTGTAACCTTGGTACCGGTTTTCATGCTTTTCCAAACCGTTTCTATCTGCTGTGCCAGTTCGCGCGATGGCGCCACCACCAGCGCTTGTGTGCCGGGAATGCTTTCGCTCAGCCGCTCGAGTATGGGTAGCAAAAAAGCAAGTGTTTTACCTGAACCGGTATTGGAAAGCAGGATGATATCGCCCTCCTGCTTATTGGCCTGGAGCGCAGATTCCTGCATGGGGTTCAGCGCTTTTATGGAAAGCCCGCTTAATATTTCGGATAACCTGGAAGGATCGAGTTGCATGGGGCAAAGGTAGGCCGCAGGGAGAGAAAGGCTCCCGCTACTTTTTTGCAATTTCAATACCACCGGGCAGGCGGGTTGTAGGTATGGTGCAGCAGGCAAAAAATAGCGCTGTCCAAAAATTTTCCATCAAAAAAATAACTCTCCCTGAAATACGCTTCCTGCACAAACCCTGCCCTTAACAACAGCTTTTTGGAAGCTTCATTCAGCGGGTCCACATTGGCTTCAATGGCATGAAATTTCAGCTCCTTAAAGGCATAAGCCAACACCGCATGCATGGCTTCGGAAGCAATGCCCTTACCCCAATAATCGGTATGAAGCAAATAGCCTATCTCCGCGCGGTGGTTGGGTTTATCAATACGCCAAAAGCCAATGGTGCCAATAATTGCACCAGTTTCCTTTGGGGTTATTGCCCATGAAATACCTTCAGATTGCTCATAATCGCTTAATATTTTATCAATCAGCGGTTTTACTTCATCAGGGGTTTTAGGCCGTTCCCTGCCTATATATTTCATGATGGCTTCATTGCTGCGAAGCGCGTAAAATGCTTGGGTATCGGAATGCCTCATTTGTCGCAGGCGTAAACGATTGGTTTCTAATACAGGAAACGGGCCAAAATGTACCTCAAGCATATTTTACAAGGTGTTTTTAAAATGAATTCCCTTCGGGAACAAATATATCATCTGTCTGCATTTGGCAATGACCGCTTCCGGTTCCGCATCCTTCACGGGCTTCAAAAGATAATCCGCTCTATTAACCTTGAAAGCATGTATGGCATATTCATCGCAAGCCGTGGTGAAAATAACCGGGCATTTCAAACTAAGCCCGTTGAAAATATCAAAGCTCACCCCATCGCCCCGCTGTTTGCACAAAAGTTGTATTGCCGGGGTGGATTGAAGAAGCAAGTTCCTGGTTAAAACTCCTGAGTTCAAATTCCCCGTCATGTAGCTTCACAACCATTTCGGCTGAATACACCAACTCCTCAAAAAATCGCGGTATCTCAAAAATTGAATGTCGTAATTTGTGCCATGGGTTTTCTGTTTTTTTTAAAGTGATAAAATAAGTTACTACTAACTTATACTTTTACAAGAGCTCTTTTCTCATACATACGACCTGATTGACTTTGACAAAACGATATACAATGAAAAAACTACTGGCTATGGCCTTAATTACACTTTCCATAGGAGCTTTGGCACAGCAAAAATCAGCCGGGGACAATACACTTTCCAAAAAGGAAAAGGCGGATGGCTGGCAATTGCTTTTTAACGGGAAAAGCGGCGATGGATGGCGAGGCTTCAACAAAAAGAGCTTTCCGGCAGGATGGGTGATTGAAGAGGGCGCATTAAAGGCATTGGGAACGGCGCATGGAGATACCGGCGGCGATATTGTGTATGAAAAGGAAAAATTCGAAAACTTTGAACTGGTTTGGGATTGGAAGATTGCTAAAGAAGGCAACAGCGGGGTTTTTTACCATGTAATTGAAGATGCCAAATACGCAGCGCCTTATCATACCGGCCCCGAGTACCAGATGATTGATGATGTAAATTTTCCTGAGAAATTGCAGGACTGGCAAAAAACCGGCGCCGATTATGCTATGTACGATCCGCCTGCCGATAAAAAGCTGAACCCGGTGGGTGAATGGAACCATAGCCGCATCGTGTTTACCAAAGAGAAGGCCGAGTACTGGCTGAACGGGAAACTTACAGCAAGCTTTGTGCCCTGGAGCGAAGATTGGACCAAGCGCAGAAATAGTGGCAAATGGGATGCTTACCCCGATTATGGCAATGCCCGCACCGGTCTTATCGGCCTGCAGGACCATGGCAGCGAAGCTTGGTTTAAAAACATTAAGATCAGGAAGCTGTGAGTTGATAAGTTGACGAGTTGACTGGTTGATAAGTTAACAAGTCAACCCGTCAACTTTTCAACTCGTCAACCAATCACCCAACCCCGTTACCTTCGCCCGCTATGACCGGAACCGACCATGTAAAACTCGACAGGGTAATTGTACATAAAGTAGGAAACCCTACCCGTGGCGAGCAATTGGCGCTCAGCATGATGCCGCTCACCCTCAACGATGAATTGGTGAGAAGCATGCTGGTAAAATACTTTCTGCATGCCTTTAACGAACATGAGCAATACCGCTTTACCCATATCAGCGAAGTGGATATGAACGAAGTGTTCCATTATGTTCAGCAGATATTCAACGACAATAACTCCTTTGCGCAAAGCAGCGCGCATATCGCGCAGTTCCTGTATAACAAAAGCACCCATGCGCGTGTAAAAGAAGGTGAACTGTATGTGGCGCTTATGCATGAAGTGCCGTTTGAAAACGACTTTGTTACCGTGCTCGGTATTTTTAAAAGTGAAACCAAAGAGCCCTTTTTAAAAGTCTTTAACCACGGGCAAAATTTTGAAGTGGCTGCCGAAGAAGGCATCAACATCAATAAGCTGGATAAAGGATGCCTTGTGTTTCGCACGCAGGAAGCTGATGGGTACCGCGTGTGCATTGTTGACCAAACCAACAAGAACAACGATGCGCAGTATTGGGTAAACGATTTTTTGCAGGCAAC
>CAYUGH010000074.1:0-2955 GCA_964444195.1 uncultured Chitinophagaceae bacterium | reverse complement strand
AGTACGCCAATGCCAAACAGGTTGAATGGGATGAATCATTCGATATTGACCTGAACGCGGTGAAGAAGCAGGGCAAGGTCTTCAAGAGTGTGCTGAAACTCGACAAGAATTTCCATATTTATATCCATGGTCGCCGCGACCTATTGGAGAGGGGCTTTGATGAAGAAAAGGGAAAGCACTTTTATAAGGTGTATTTTGAGGAGGAGCAATAGGAGTTCAATGTTTGTGGTTTTTTGTTTATGGTTGGCCCGGATCTTTAAGCAATCCCGGGAAATGTGTTACCAGATTTCGATGAAATCAATTTCTGCGGAACAGCCTTCATCGAAGTCGAACCGGTAGGAGAAATCATGTCCTTCCTGCTTGAGGATGTATTCGCCATTTTCGAGTTCAAACACTTCTACTTTTTCAGTTTCGGGATCTACCAGGATAAAAACGGGTACACCAGCTTTTTCATATAAGTGGAATTTTGCGTAACGGTCTTTAAGAACGGAAGATGGAGAAGTAATTTCAACAAGAAGTTTTGGGGTAATATCAAGATATGCCTTATCCGGTTTTCCTTTATAAACCAAGATATCCGGCTGAACAATAGTATTTTCTGAAATTTTGTAATCAACTGGTTGACTGACAATCAATTCTCTTGATCGTTCAGCTTTTAATCCAATTCCGAATTCAGCACCAATATTCGTTGCCAATAATTGATGCCTGGGCTGATGCTCAAGATTCATGGCAAAAGGTATACCGTCAATAATCTCCCACCGGCCTTCCCATTGGCAATAATCCTGATAGGTATAATTGGGCAATATTTTTTCCGGTGCCAACACTTTTTAAATGAGTTTACCCGCAGCTAATCTTACCCACCCTTGTAGCATGCCTGCCGCCTTCAAATTCGGTGGCTATAAAATTTTCAATCATCGGGTAGCATTGCTCTACTGCTACAAACCGTGCCGGGATGCAAAGGATATTGGCATTGTTGTGCCGGCGAACCAGGCTCACCACCTCATTGGTCCAGCAAAGCCCGGCACGGATTCCCTGGTGCTTGTTGGCAGTCATGGCTACGCCGTTGGCACTGCCACAAAGCAGGATGCCGAAAGCCACTTCCCCTTTTTCAACAGCATTAGCAGTAGGGTGGGCGAAATCAGGATAATCCACTGAATCGGCACTCTTCGTACCAAAATCAGAAACCTTGTATCCTTTGGCAACAAGCCATTGAATAATTTGTTGCTTATAGGCAAAACCCGCATGGTCGGCGCCAATGCCAATGGGTTTGCTGAGATCGAAAGATGAATTTGCCATGATGGGGCAAAGGTAAAAGATTGGCGGTGTAAAAATTTGGTATGCAGGCAAAGTCTATGTATTGGCGACTATCTGTAAGGATTTTTTGCAGGATTCATCCTTGTATCATAAAGATTTAAAATTTCAATCTTTCCCCCTTTGATTCTGTAAAACAATCGGTTTTGATAAGTTATAAAAACACTTCTTACCGAAGGTGTTTTCGTGGAAATGATTCCAGTTTGGGGTTGATTTGATAACCTATAAACACGGGCTTCTACTTTTTCAAGAAATTCAATTGCAACTTTTTGGCCCCAAGCTTTTTCCAGGTATTCAAGTAACTTAACGAGTTTCTTCCGAAATCGAATCCTGTAAATTACTTCGTACGCCATTTCTCGGTTGCCTTTTTAAACTCCTCTTCTGATTCGGTCTCAAATCCAAATGGCTCGCTGACCATTTGTTGCAATTCTATTTGATCTTCTTCTGAAATTGAATCAAGAACATCCTTTTCACCGAGAAAGAAGGATATGTCCGCATTTAATACGGCAAACAATTCATCATTTTCAATGGATTGAATCCGGTTTAATAATTCGTCCTTTTCCACAGTAACCATAAAAGTTCTTTTGATAAAGGTAATGATAATTACAAAAACAACCTTTTAGCGAAATTTTATTCTCACCTTACAAACACCCCATGCAACTCATTAATCAACCCTTTCGCCTTTGTATGAATTGGGCTCGAAGTCATTGTTCCCAGATTGATGGCTAAAACCATGTACATTTTCTTCTCGGTTAGGCATGGGGCAAAGGAAAAATATTCGGATGATGGATTGGGATTTGGCTCTTCGCATTATTAGCCTTTCGAACATTCTTTCAATATGGTCTATGGGAGTTTAGTAAAAGGAGGAAAATAGGTAAGTCCACCTGAGCTAATCAGTGCCGCTAAATAAGAATTACCGTTACCTTTATTTGAAATACTAAGCATACATATGACATTTGAAGAACTAATAAAAAATCATTCGGCTGATGTAATTGAAAAATTTATAACCGAAGTATTGTCGAAAGACTTTCTTGAAATACAGTTTGATTATTTTGAACAGGACCAATGGTCTGTCATTACCACCCATCAATATGAGGAAGATAGAGAAATATCATTACGATTGCATCTGAATGATTATTACGATTTGTATTTTGGCTACTACGATGATCAGGATGAATTCATGGAAATTGTACAACCATTAACCGAAGAAGAAAAAAAGATACTACCTGAAAGATTAATAAAAGTGATGAAAAAAGTGCTGGAGGATGAAAAAGGCATGCGGATTCCCAATAAGCTCCTTTTCAAGTAAATGAACCCTTGCTATTGAACAAACGATTTCTTTTTGAACCAGATAAATAATTTAAAAACAGTCTAATATTATCTGTTTGCATACAAGAAAGCGATTTTAAAGCCTGTCTAAGTAAATAATGGATTCCTAACGGAAGGGTAGCCAGAATCGTTAAGCCATTTTTTTATGACTTTCAATTTTTTCTGCATCACTTCATAAAAGAAAATTCCCTCCTTTCCATTGAAACTGATACGCTTATAGGGCCGGTAAACCACCCAGGTTCCTTCATGGTAGGGAGTTCTTGCTTCGCCCGGAATAATCCCCACCCCCGAACCCAGAAACGCCCCCATGTTGTTGGT
>CAYUGH010000073.1:5072-23089 GCA_964444195.1 uncultured Chitinophagaceae bacterium | reverse complement strand
GGTCAATTCCCACAATCATTTCTTCCTTCTGCAAACTACCGGTGGCAATATTTATAGAGATTTTACCCATAGACAAAAAATTCTGGGTACAAAATTAAAAAAAAATCAACCGAGACAGCTTGTGAAATGCAGAAAACTATCTTTTCATAAGTTTGGCCATGCAGCCGACCTTTAGTTATTTTGATCCATGCAAAAAAAATGGAATCTTTCTCATTTCCGATGGCCGTCTTTGGTAATTTCTCTTGCAGGGATATTTTTGGCCTGTGTATTGGGAAGATATACTGTTGCTAACTATCCAACCGGTGATGATTTTTGGGCTGTATGGTCTGTTAATAAATATGGGGTTTGGGGCCATGTAAAATATCTTTATCAAACCATTAATGGGCGAGTCGGTTCGAACCTTCTTATGGGTGTTATCGTAAAAATGGGTTGGTTGAACTTTGCCGTAAAAGTGATGCCTCTTTTTTTATTTATGACCACCTTTTATCTGATAAACGCCTCATTGAAAAAGGCAAAGGTGCTTACTCAATTTCAAGCAGTACAACTTTCACTATGGGGTGCAGTTGGCATCCTGTTTTTTTTGCCAGGTGTTTACGAAAGCATATTCTGGCTTTCATCTGCAATTAATTATCTCTTTCCAACTTTATTTTTTGCTTCATTGGCCGTTTTCTTTTCCAGAAAAGATGCCCCGGTTTCAATGATTAAGGGATGCATATTTTTTACTATTGTTATATTCTTTTCTACTTTTAATGAGTTAGTAAGTGGCATGGCTTTTATAGCAATTCTACTTTACAACTTCATCTTTGCTGTTTATAAGCGTAGCGTTTTTAATAAGAATATAATTCTTTTACTGGCCGGAATAGCATTGGGATTAATGATTTTAATCCTAAGCCCTGGTAACTGGATGAAACTTTCAGGGATTAATAAGGTATCCCAAGGTTTACATTCAGATGATATCTGGATGGGTTGGGCACAGGCCTGTTGGCACTTGTTGAAGAGTGTTGTGCTCAACCCTTTCTTCTGGGCTTTTTTTTATGGTGTTTATTTGGTTGTACCATATCAAAACCGGACTCCTAAAATTAGTTTTCGCTCCATTTATTTTCTGCCTATTTTGTTTTGGGTGTTTTTGCCATCCACGATTTTCGTATTGCTTGAAGCAGATGTGGTTCCTCTCAGGCTAAGCGCCTTAACTGTATTAACCGGCTGGTTTACAGGTGGTTTCTTTTTATTATGGTATTTTTTCCCATTTTTGAAAACTCAGAACAGATTTCCTATAGGATTAACCCTGAATTCCCTGGTTGCGCTTTTGTTAATAATACAATTTGGTTTTTCACCTTCCCTTAAAGCAGGTCTTTGTGATGTGATAAACAAAAGAATTGATCGTTATCAGATGGAGACGACTGCAAGACACGCCAGTATTATTAATTGCTACAACGATACCTGTAACATACCTGCACTTTCGTATCATCCTGTGTGGCTTGATCCTTATCCTATTGAGGAGCATCCTGTAAATCTTGCAAATTTTGCCAAAGCCCTGGGTAAACGACAAATAAATATTATCACTCCTTAGCGCAGTATCACCATTTTTCCATATCCTTTTTTAAAGTATTGGTCGGTGGCATCCTGGGCATTTTGATTGAAGCCTTCGTTCAACCTGAACTGCTCCATTTTATTGCCATCAAGGCTGGTTACTACCCGGTAGAGGTAAACCCCATTAGCCAATTTTTGCCCGAACATATCCGTTCCATCCCATTTAAAGTCGGAGATATTGGTGCCAACTCGGATAGGCCCCAATTCGGCTTTTGTAATTTCCCTCACTATTTTACCCGTAACCGTCAAAATCTGGATTTTAAATTCCTGCGGCACATCGGCGCCTGTAATGGTAAATACAAAGGCCGTGCTTGTACTAAAAGGGTTGGGATAATTAAGCAGGTTGCTGATCATGGGTTTGTTGAAAACCTGGAAGCTAACCCGGTAATCCTTATCCCCGGCCTGGTTGCTGTTGCGGTCCTTGCCGCTCACGGTAAGCTCATAATCGCTGAATTCCGAATCGTTATCCAGGGTGGGGAAGAAGTCAATGGTTGCGGTATTGTCTGTTGAAGTGGAAGGCGGAGTGAACCTCAATGTATCTGTGTTCCATTTGTAAATCCGTGGGGTATTTTCATCAGGAAACTTCAAACGGATGGTTACCCCTGCCGTATCATTCAGCAATGCGTAATTGTTTTCATCTTTTAGCTTTATTTGTATATGCGGCTTTGCAGATACTATATCGCGGTTTAAAATATGAACACCATCAAAGGTTACATCCAATAACGGATCTGTCAGGTCTTCCTTCACATAAAAATTGTTATACAAAAAGTTGTTGAAGAAATACTGCTCCGGCTGGTCGTTATCGGGGTTGGCTGCAATATAAATGGTATTCAAACCAGGAAGCAGCCTCGTGTCAACAGGGAATGAAATAATGATGGTATCGCCGGGAGGAAGCGGCCTGCGCCTGATAATCGTTTGCTTTGTTACATTGCTTTTATCCGTTACCGACATCTGTACTTTCAAGCTATCGAACAGCCGTGTACTGATATTTTTAAAGGCAATTTTGAAATCGAAAATCTCACCCTGGAAAAGCGTGTCCTTATCCTGCACAAGGATGTTGGCAGCCAATGCCCCTTCGGGTACAGGGGTATAATACAATCTCCAGTATTGAAGATTCAGGGGTGTTCCTTCGATGGAGTCAGTGCTCTGCATTTCAAGCCTTAGATTGGGGTATTGTGCGGCGTCCACGCCAGAAAGGTCAATAGTAGATTGGGAGAATGGCGCGGTAAACAGCGGTGTTTCCGTACCGCTGGCGGCAACCCCGATTACTGAAATCTGAACCCGGTCGCCAATGCCGTCATCGGTTGCCTGGCCGTTCCACTCAGCATTCTTCCAGGCAGTGGCAGGGCCAAAAACAGGGGATTTTACAACACCTGAAGTATCCACAGTAGGCATGTTCATATTCATTTGAATCCTGTCGTACAGGCCATCGCTCAACTCGTAGCTCGCAAAAGTTCCGGGGCCATTTTTTTGGTAAACAAATATGAATGTTCTCGGCCTGTTGAAAGAATCTATTGCCTGGAACCCGGCAGCTTTCAGCTTATGATAAAGGCTATTCCCGGTGCCGAATATTTGTTCGTCGGCTTTCATTTGGTCGGCAAAAGTTTCATTTTCATAAGGGGTATCCAGTATCTTCCTCACCACCACAAATGATCCGTTAGGAATGGAGTCCATAAAATCCATCATTTGCTTCCGGTTGGTAGAATTCCGGTCATCCCATTCATAATTATAATAATTTTCCCTTTCAGGAGGACAAGTGCCTGCATTCCAGGTTCCATTAACATACCTGGGTTTAAATGTCAATGGCTCGAAAACGTTGAAGATAAGAGAATGCCCTACACAGGCGCTGGCTGAAATTATGTTGTTGTTAACTGAAACCAGGAAATGATTGTCTTCGTTGCCGCTGGTGGGGAAAATGGAATTTACCACAAACAGGTTATTTGAACTGGGGTTAAACTTCCATTGCCGGGATGCAGAATCAATCCTCATCCGGGTAACTGTACTCTTTGTATGTTGGTAGAGATGGCTTTGATTATAACCTGTTTCGGGGCCGTTCAAATAAATAAAAGATGAATGATTCCACCTGAGGGGATCGCCGCCTGTGACCGGTCGAAGCCCTAATCTCCAATAATAAACCCTGCCGTTCACCAGCGTTGTACCGGGGTCTATTTCTACAATACCGCCGCCTGCATCAATGGTTTTCGAAATTTTGGCAGGAGAGTTAAACATATCCGTGGTATCCATTTCCATCAGGTAGGTAAGCTGCTCGCTGAAAGGATTGGCGGTAGATGCAATGAGTTTTACGTTCGGCTGGTTAACGATGGCAAAATTTACCGGCAACACAGGCCGGAGCTCATTCTCAAATATCACAACCTGCCGGTTGATGGTATTGTTGAGTTCACTTATTTCAGTCACTTTATTATCTGCATCAAGGGTAACGGTAAGTACATTAATGCCCTTATCCCGTTCTGACATGATTTGCAGGGTAAGTTCAAGCGAATCAATAAACAGCGGCGCAACCCTTTTTGCGCGGTAAACTGTTTCGGAAAAACCGTTTGGATAAATGGATGAATTAGGATACTGGCGTTTTACTTCAACTACAATGGAATCATTTACAGCTTTGCCCAAATTGTAATAGTAAATTTTAGATGTAAAATTTGTTTCGGCAATAGAAATAAAGGAGGGCTCAATTAAAATATTGGGGGATTCAATTGAATAATCTGCCTTATCAAAACTGTTTATTTTAACAGCGGGGTCTCCATGCAGGGTTTGCTGCTCGGTATGAAAACGCGTCTGGTATTCGGTACCCGGAGTATTATTGTACATAAATTGAACCGAGTTTTGGATATGCTTTCCTATTGGCTGGTTATATGCCTGGAAAGAAAGCGACCTGTAAAAACCTCGTGTATAAGACCCCAAACCACTTACAAGGCCAAAATGGGTGCTGGCAACCAATCCAATGGCGCCACGATTTTCGGCCAGAATATATTTTTCTGAAATGGTGGATATGGTTTCAAGACGCGATGGCTCGAAAGTGAAAAAGTTTCCTGCATTACATCCGTTCAGCATAAATACAGGATATTTTCCGGGGTTATTATACTGGGTTGGGTCATCCAGGTTATAATCAAGCGCTGTGGCGGATGAGTGGCCGAAGTAGGTCATCAAACTCATACCATCTTCAAATAATTTGGACAGGTGAAGGTTTTCGATGGTACTGGCCGTAGTAGAGTTGAATTTATTGAAAGTGGTTACACTCCCGCCAAACAAAGTATCTTTTACAATGCGGGCGTATTCATTCATATAGGGCCTTATATCTTGTTCAGTAGATGCATTATTTGCCCCTACCACATGAACAACATTTTTCATCCATAATTTATCTGCCTGCAAAACCGATGGATAGGCCTGGGCAGCTTCAAACTCTTTTATTTTATTCAGGTAAATGGTAATTTCCCCGGGGTTTATTACACTCAAACGGCCAATCGGGGTAGTGGGGTAGGCTGTCAGGTCATTACTGGCCAGCAGGTTGTCCGATCCGGGATAGCCAAAAGTAGGCACCAGATGCAAAGATGGCATTAAGGGGTTGGATTCATTCATCCTTACCTCATCGTAGGTAACACCCTTGCCTATCAAAAAACAAAACTTGGGAGCAGTAGTAAAGTATTGCCTTGCATAGCGCAGGAAATTTTTAATACCAAGCGGGTTCATTTTAATGCCAAATGCAAACTGGTCAACAAGCTCCTCAATATCATACACTTTAGCATTAAAAGACCCACCGGCAGTACCGGCACGGTAAAGCCTGTAATTTTCAATAGCGCCTCCACCCATCAATTTTTTGTTGGTAATAATCAGGTAATCCCCCATATTGGCGCCAACCCTGTAATTGGTAAACCTTTTTTCAATAGCCGACTGAATGCTTGTAAATGGAGAGCCTGCATAACTTGTAATGACAAAATACTGGCGCTGCGGAGAAGCGGGCAAAAGAAACACAACCCTTCCGTTAGCATCAATATTGCCAACCATCCTGTAGCCGAAAGTAGTGTTGTACAAAACAGGCGGGACGCCGTCATGATTAAATTGCTCAACCTGGAGCAGGGTATTGTTGCTGTTGGCAGGCAGGCTGCTCTCAAAATAGCTGCTATTTGCCGCGTTGGGCAAACGCGGATATTCGATTTCACAAAAACCTGCCACAACCCGGTCGGTAGGATTGGCACTTGTGTTCGCAATGGTAACAGTGGTTGTAGCATCGTTCAGAACGCTGGGGTTCACTGTTACATTGGAATCGCGGTAGGCCTGGAACGCCGGAATTCTCCTGGTTAAAAGAGTGGTGGGCCCAATGGTTGCAGTTACATCGCGTGTTCCCGGAGCTGTACCTGCCCAGGACACCCGAAGCCTTGCATTGAGGCCCGAATTTAATGCCGGTTGAAGGTTATTGAAAACCGCCATTTTGTTGCTATTGGCAGCGCCCGAATATATTTCCTGGGAAGAAAGCATTTCGCCAATATCATAGGATGATGAATAAACATACTCTCCATAATCTATAGTAAAACCCTTATTTACAAAATAGGTATTCCCGGCAGTTTTATAATCATGCCTTACAGAGTGCAACAGGTAAGGAGCAGGGGCGGGCAGGTTTCCCGAAGGCTCATTGCTCAGCATATTGAACCTTGCATTGGCAGAAACCGTGTTAACAGTTAAAAAATAAGCTGCCGTATCTGTAAACAAACTAAGGTTATCAGAAAGTTGATAGGAAGAGGAGAGGTACATGGCTTTATCGGGCTTCCCGTCATTTTTCCTTCCTAAAAATTCAATAAACCCATTGGAGCCAAGCGCCCCGGTTTCGCTTGAAGTGTACAAAGGAACTTCAACCCCATTGCGCCATAACTGGAAATGCTGAGCCTGCGTATTGCCCATTCCCCAGCTATCCAAAGCCGATTTTGGAATACGGCACAAACCGTCCTTTACAACAAAAAACTTATAATAGGTTTTATTATAGTCAATCCATTCATTGTTGAACTGAGCTTCTACCTGAAAGACGCAACAAAAAATAAATGATATAAAGAGTAATTTTTTCATCTGCTCAAAGGTTTAATTATCCTTTTTCCTCAGCTCAATATTTAATGAAATAATATGGGTGTACAGCGGGGAGGATTGATTGGCAAGGTTGGTAAATGCATAGTCAATGCCTACATTATTGATCCTGAACCCGGCCCCAAGGCTTGGCTGATAGATCCATATTTTCTGCAGGTTGGTGGTGTCGCCATCTTTCAATGCCTGTTGAAAATTACCGATGCCTCCCCGCAGGTAAAGATTATCATTGAAGTTGAACTCAAGCCCCATCCGTGGATCAATGCTTACAAAATCGGTACTGATCAGCGTATTTCGCTTACCGTCGAATGTGGTTTCAAGGCTTGCTTCGGTAAGCAAACTGAATTTCTCTGAAAAATCGAAACGGTAAGCGCCGCCCAATAACAACCTTGGAGAAGTAAGTTCTGTTGATTTTTCAGGAATATCATTATTGGTCATGTAAAGCACTTCTTTTTCTTTATCTGTAAACGAAAAAGTCCAGGAATTAAAAGTGGTGGTGGCATCACGCAAAACGGCACCCAGCTTCCACTTGTCGGCAGCTATGCTTATGCCGGCATCCAGCCCGAATCCCCATGATTTTGCAAACTTGCCAACACTCCTGTGGATGATCTTGGCATTGCCTCCTACCGAAATGGTTATATCATCAGTTTTCTTAATTACCTGCCCCATTGAAAAAAGGAATGCATAATCTGCCGACGAAAAGGTTTCGATATTATTATAGTTAACCGAACCATCGGGTTCAACCAGGAATAAGGTATTGGGGATATCATCAATGCCAAACCTCATCAGCGAGAAACCAATACTGCGCCCGGCATCATTTACCGGAATGGCAATACCCCCAAAATCATATTTACCTATACCGGCAAAATATTCAGCGTGCATCAGCGAAAGCGATGGGTACTCATCAACCATTGCTATACGGGCAGGGTTCCAATAGCCTGCGGTTCCGTCCTTTACGGTGGCTATATTGGCGCCGCCCATGCCAAGCGATCTTGCACCTGCTCCAATGTTCAGGAACTCATTTGAATATTTCCTGAATTGTGCGATGCCCGATGTATAGAATAAAAAAATAAAAAACGATAGTACGGTAGTTTTTCTCATTCAGTTTAGTTCTTCATGATTTTGTAAATCTCAGTTGTTTTGCCATCGGAATAATGAATCCAATACAGGCCGTTTGCTGCTTCCTGCAAATAAACCTGCCTGCTGCCCGAACCGGTTTCTGTTTTTACCAGTTTGCCTGCGGCATCATAAATACTGATTTGCCATTTGATACTTTGATCTGATGGTTGCAGTGTAAAATACCGGTTGAATGGATTGGGTGCAAACTTCACAATGTTTCCCTTATCAAAAGTTACGATCCTGGTAGCAGATAATTTTTCAGAGCCATCTCTAAAAATTGCCCTTACCCTGTAATAATTTACGCCTTTCGAAGGCGTTTCGTGCAGCCATGCATATTTGCCGGGTTGTGCAAGGCTATTGTGTGCGGAAATGTCCTGCGAAATAACCTTGAAATTAGGATCGTTTTCGGCCCTGTGCTCTATCCTGAATACTGAAATTTTTTCTTCGCGGGCCTCCCAGTTCAACGCTGAAAACTTGCCCTGCCTGGTGGCATCAAATGTAAAGCCAAACAAAGGCAGTGCCCCGCCTTCCACCAGTAATTTTATCAGGGCTTTATTGTTGAAGTATTGTTCCTCCTGCGGATTACCCTTTCCGTTCGCCTCAATAAGCAGGTTATATTGCCCTTCCGGTATGGAAACAATAGTGTCAATGCTCAGGATCACGGTATCGGATGCGCCAAGTCTTCTGAATTTTGTTTGGTAAAACGGACTGATATTCCCATAGCCATCATCCAGCTTCAACGTTACTTCGGTACTGTCAAGCAAAAGGTTGCTTATATTTTTAAATGCCAATTTAAAGCGAAGCGTATCATTGGTTGGCTTAAGTGTAGTTTTCAGGATGGAATAATATTCATTGCCGCTCCATGCACCATCGGGCAATCCTTCAAAATATACTTTCCAATGGTTTAATTGAGTAGGCGGGTCGCCTATTTTATCTTTTGCATGGTACACTAATTGAACATAGGGATACCTGGAAGCATCTACATAAGAGATGTCTCCAATTCCGTTGAGTGCATCCCACTCCTCCAAAAGGTCCATTGTCCCGGTGCTTGATTTCCCCCAAAGTTGAACATCGAATAAATGTTCGTCGGAGGACGTTTCAGTTCCTTTGGAAAAATTCCAGTCAATTTCTTTCCAGGTTTTAGCGGGTCCAATCAAAGGAGAAGTTACACTCCCTTTAAAGTCAACCGTAGCTGGAAATACAGATGCATACACCCGGTCGAAAAGGCCCCTGCTGAATTTAGAATAAGGTTTATAGCTGGCAGAATCCCCTTTGCGGAACATGAAAAAGAAAGTACGATAGCGGTCGAGTGAATCGAGGTCGTAGAAACCCTGGTTATACAGGCTATGATACAATGATTTGCCGCTTCCAAATTTGGAGGTATCAGCTTTCCAGTATTTTGCAAAAATCGAATCGTAGGGTGGGTCCACAATCAGCCGGGCAGCTACATAAGTACCTTTGGGTATAGAATCAATAAAATCCATAATAACCTTGCGGTTAGCGTAACTGTAATAATTAAATTCAAAATTATATTCCCTTCCCGGGGCGCATGAATCGGCGCTTCCAAAAGCGCCTTTTGGCGCATTTTTTACCGGTTCAAAGGTTAAGGAATCAAATAAATTAAAAATGATGGAACGCCCGATGCAGGCGCTGTAAATATTCATGTTGCCATTTACTGTCAGGCTGAAATGAGTATCTTCTGTTCCGCTTGATTGGTAAATGCCATGCGATGCATAAATATTGCTCTCCCTTTGCTTGTATTGCCAAAAATTGTGAAAGGGGGTTTCTATTTGGTTACCGGCGCTACGCAAATGCTGATAAAAGTGGCTTTGGCCAAAACCCTGTTTAGCCCCGGGTTCGTAGGAAAAAGAATACACTGTCGTATTCTCATTAAAACCATAAGGCTGCCTGCTTACCCTCCAGTAATACACGGTATTGGGCAAAATGGCTGCTGCATCAGGCTTCCAACCGATTATTCCACCGGCCCTCATGGTATCATGCGAAACCAGCAAAGGCGAATTGAATAAAGCAGTTGTATCCATTTGAAAAGTGTAAAGCGCCTCCACATCAACCGGGTTTGTGGTGGAAGCTTTCAATTCAATGTTTTGGTTATTAATGATCGAAAAATTATACGGGAACACGGGAGTAATATGCCTGCGTTGCAAATTGAACGGCAATAAGGCTACATTATTGTCCTTATCCCGTTCCTGCCAGTCATTTCCGGGATCAATCCTTGCCACCAGGTACCCGTTGCCTTCTTCAAATAATCCTTTCAACCCAAAGGTGAAGGTTATGCTGTCCTGGTTAAAAACGTTCTTCATCTTTTGGGCATACAGCAGCCTGATAGTGCCGTCGGGCATCTCACGTTCCACTTTCAGCCAAACACTATCGGTAACTGCTGTGCCCAGGTTATAATATTTCACTTTCAGGGTTACACTGTCCTGTTCGGTTAAAGTGGTGGTGGGCATGGTGTTCATCATCTGCGCCTCTACAGCAAAATCAGGAAGCCCGCCGGTAAAAGGAACAATAGCCGGGTCGCCATGCAGCACGTTTTGTTCGATATTGCACCGGTTGTAAAAATCACTTATACCGGTTCTTATAAATGCCCTCATCAGCGCTTCCCTTTGAATTTCCCCAATGGTTTTGCCATATTTTGTAGTGGAATAAGCTTTGTACCATTCGCTGGTGAGCAGGTTCAGGTAATTGAGTACTCCAAGATCGCTGTTCGATACAAAAGCTATGGAGCCTTTTTCAGGGGCAAAAATAAAATTATCTGAAATAGTGGTTTCGCGGCCTGTAAGACGCTGGGTGATAAAATCGAAAATATTACCTGCCTTGCATCCATTGGCAATAATTACCGGGTATCTGCCGCCTGTATTTGTATATAGGTCGGGGCTGCCAAGGTTAAAATCAATACTGCTGCTGGATGAATGCCCGAAATAAGTCAATAGCCCGACACCATTATTAATACTCGTTTCTATAAACCGGATATTTTTAGCAAATTCGGCTTCATTGATGCGGCTGAATTGATCTGCCAAAGAGCCGGTTAACGGGGCTTTTACTGTTTTGGCATAGTTGTTCATATAATTTGCCAGTATGGTATCCGCCAGGTAAGGATCACTTCCTCCAATTAAATGCAAAACCCTTTTTCTCCATTCGTTATCGGATGGTAAAGCCGGGCTTTTCTTTTGCAAAAATTCAAATTCGGTAACCTTTTGCAGGTACACCTTAACCTCATCAGGGTTTACTGCCGAAAGCCTTCCGATGGGGATTTCAGGCACGGGTACAAGGTTGTTCCTGGTAGCAAGCAGGTTATCGGAACAGGGTAATCCAAAGGTGGGAACCGTATTCAGATTTTCCCTTAAATTGCTTGTGGAGCGCAGGTAGCTGAAATAATTAGTGCCCCTTCCTACCAAAAATACCATTTTGGGCTTTTCGGCAAATTTGTCAATGGCAAACGAAATAAACCTCCTGATGCACAAAGGATTTTTTCGCACACCATAATTAAACTGTTCCGCCAATTCGTCAATATCGTAAATTTTGGCCTTATAACCCCCGCCTAAAAAACTACTGCGATAAGTCCTGTATTTTTCAACATAATCCTCGCCAACCCTTAGCATGTTATGGGTAATTATCATGTAGTTACCCTGGTTTTCGGGTTTTGAAAAGTCGGTGAATTGAATAACCTTAAAAGCAGCAACATTCCGCAAATGGTTGGCCACCTGGCTACCCATCACCAGGGTTCGCTCTGTACCCGACCCATTAATGGCAAACATCGAAGTGTCGGGTTTAATGATACCCACATATCGTTTCAGGTTGGTAAGGTCGTATAAAACCGGAACAGTGGCCCCGTTGTTTAACCCTGCTAACCTGATATGGTTACCGTTGGTATTTGCCGGAATAGTTACGATTAAAGGGAATTGTGTATTATTATAAAATTGCCGCGGATACAAAAGGTTGAGCCTCATAACCACATTGGCATCAGTAGGTGTAGGCGAATTGAATTTAAAGTTGATGGTATTGTCAATTATGCTCGTTATCGGTATTCCATTGATCTTTTTTACCCTTGCTTCATATTCCGGCACAGCAAGGCTGTCAATCAATACATTATTCATTTTCAGCAATACCTTATGATTGATGTTGGTAAGCCCGGCGGCGGCGTATTCGAGGCTAAGGGAAGGACCGCCCATAAAGGCCCTTAAACCGGTCAGGTTGTATTCAATGGTCCGTAGCGAATCGAACCTGTTTGAGCTGTAGCCTTCTGCCATGTCCCAGGAAGAGGAACGGATCAGGCTTCCGGCTAATTGCCTAGCATCGCCCCCGTTAAGCAGAGTAGAGCTTACCAGCGGATTGGTAGCCTGCATGTAAAAAGAATCGGGGAGAAGTGTGGTGGTGGCTGCATTGTTGGGAAGCGTTTCGAACCGCTTGTTTATTCCAACCGGGTTAATGGTTAAAAAATACCAGGCGGTATCAAAAAAAAAGCTCCTTTCCGGCGTAAGCTGCCATTCCGGCCTGGTGTACAAATCTGTTTCAGAAGAACCGGTGTTATATTGGCCGACAAACTCAATATATCCTGTGGTGGGAATAGGCCCCGATGAAACCGTGGTAAAAATGGGAACTTCCTTGCCTTCCCTCCACAATTGAAATTGCTCGCAGGGAACTCCTGCCAGCCCGTAGGCGTTTAGCGTGGCATAGGGAATACGGTAAAACCTGTTTTCCAGCACGGGGAACTTGTAATAAGTTTTCCCATAATCAATCCATTCATTGCCATAGGGTTGCGCTTGTAAAGCAACGTTGGGCAAAAAAATGACAAACAATATGCCTAAAACCTTGATCATTTTATATATAGACACAAAAACAAAATCATAGCTGCATGTTGTCCTGTTAGGGCTTACTTGGGTAAAACTCCGAAATTCAGGCATATTTGAAAATTCCTATTGAGCTTGTTTAATTAATTTCGCACACCCGGTTAATTATGATGAACCGGATGAAACGCAGATTCTGGTACTCAAAATTAGAGATATACGGGCTAAATTTTAGAAACAGTTTAATAAATACTTAGGAGATGGACCTGATTACGGAATTAGAATGGAGAGGCATGCTGCAGGATATAATGCCGGGAACGCGCGAACAATTGGAAAAGGAAATAACAACGGCCTATATTGGGTTCGATCCTTCGGCTGACAGCCTGCATATTGGCAGCCTTGTACCTATATTATTGCTGATGCACCTGCAAAAAGCAGGACACCGCCCGGTAGCATTGGTGGGCGGCGCCACCGGCATGGTGGGCGATCCCAGTATGAAAAGTGAAGAAAGAAACCTGCTGGATGAATTGACGCTTCAGAAAAATGTGGATGGTATTCGCCGACAGCTCATGCAGTTCCTCGATTTTGATGCCAATAAACCCAATGCTGCCTTGATGGTAAACAATTACGATTGGTTTAAGGAGATCAGCTTTATTGGCTTTTTGCGCGATGTAGGCAAGCATATTACCGTAAACTACATGATGGCTAAGGACAGCGTGAAAAAGCGTATTGAAGGCGATACCGGTATCAGCTATACCGAATTTGCCTATCAACTGATGCAGGGATACGATTTTTACTGGTTGTATAAAAATATGGGGGTAAAGCTGCAAATGGGTGGCAGCGACCAATGGGGCAATATTACCACCGGAACCGAACTGGTACGCAGGATGACCAATGGCGCCGGGGAAGCCTTTGCTTTCACCTGTAAACTGATCACCAAGGCCGACGGCGGCAAGTTTGGTAAAACAGAAAAGGGGAATATCTGGCTCGACCCCAGCCGCACAAGCCCCTACCAGTTTTACCAGTTTTGGCTGAATGCAGCCGATGCCGACGCCCTGAAATGGATACGGATCTTTACCTTTCTCGACAGGCCGGCCATTGAAGCGCTTGAAGCCGAACATGCGCTGGCGCCGCATAACCGGTTACTGCAAAAAGCGCTTGCCAAAGAGGTTTCCTTGCTTGTTCATGGCAATGATGCATACGAATTTGCGCTGAAAGCCTCCGAAATCCTTTTTGGCAATGCCACTTCAGAAACCCTGATGATGCTGAATGAGGAACAATTGTTGCAGGTTTTGGATGGCGTACCTACCAACCCGGTTGACATGAATAAATTGATAACCGGGTACGATGTGGTAAGCGCTTTATCCGATTCGGGCGTTTTCCCCAGCAAGGGCGAAGCCCGCAAAATGGTACAGGGTGGTGGCGTTCAGATAAATAAGCAAAAAGTAAGCGGTGTAGATTTTAATTTACATGCCGAATTGCTGATGCATGGCAAATACCTGCTGGTACAAAGGGGTAAAAAGAATTACCACCTACTGATTGCCGAATAAGTTAGTGAACTAAGATGGCGGGTGGGACACCCGCACCGCACGTTTATCGGTTGGTGTCCCACCAACCGATAAACGTGTTTCTTAATATCTGAGTTTACGCAGGGTAGGAGCCTTAAACCAGGCGATTACTACCACTAAAATCGTCATGGTTCCGCCAAATAAAACCGATGGAACGGTTCCGAGCAGCCGGGCAGCCATGCCGCTTTCGAACTGTCCCAGTTCGTTGCTGCTGTTAATAAACATGCTGTTTACCGAGCTTACCCTTCCGCGCATTTCATCGGGCACATACAGTTGCATAATAGTTGACCTTACCAGCATGCTAACTGAATCGAATATGCCACCGAAAAATAAGGCCGCAAAGCTTAGCCAGAAATTTTTGGAGATGGCGAAAACCAGTATGCAGAGCCCAAACAAGCCTACACAATACAGCATGGTTTTGCCCTGGCTGCTTTTAAGCGGGTACCTGCCAAGCCATAATAGCATGAGAATGGTACCCATGCCCTGCGCGGCTTTCAGCAAACCCATCCCCGTGGCATCTACATGAAGAATGTCTTTGGCAAAAACGGGTAACATGGCTGTGGCCCCACCAAACAGCACCGCAAACATATCAACACTCATTGCGCCAAGCACTTCCCGGGTTCCCCACACAAAACGAAGACCGGTTTTTACACTTTCCCAGGTTCGTTGCTCAAGGTTTACATGCTGTATGGGCAGTTTGGGTATTTTGTTTACCATAAAAATGGCGAACACCACCATGGAAAGGGATAGCCCGAACATCCAAGAAATGCCCAGTTTTGCAATCAATATTCCTGAAAGAACCGGGCCCATTACCGATGCCATTTGCCAGGCGGTGGTGCTGAGGGTAACGGCTTTGGGTAGGGTTTCGCGGGTAACTAATTGAGCCACAATGGCCTGGAATGTAGGCCCTGTAAAAGCCCTGAACACCCCGGTACAAAAAACAAAAAAGTAGATCAGCAGCTCAATCGTTTTTACAGAGGCCATTTCACGAAATCCATAAAAGGTTACCATCGCCAAACCTGCCACCGAAAACAAGTAGAAAGTCATGCCTTTCCGCAAAAAACTGCGTTTGTCGCTTCTATCCACCCGGTGCCCCGCGTATAAAGCCAGACTGATGGCCGGTATTACTTCGCTTAAACCCACCCATCCCAATGCCAAAGGGTTGCCGGTAAGGTCGTATAAAAACCACCCCAATCCAACATTTACCATTTGCAGGGCCATTATAAAACAAAACCTTGCCGTGATAAAATATTTGAAAACCGGGAAACTTTTAAAGACGGGGGAAATAAACATGGTATATGGCAAAAATAACATTCCAACAAACGGCAAAATGGATTTTTACGGTACAGTGTACAAATCCTGAACAATCACTTTCACGATTTCTTTGGCGAAAGCGATGTTCCATTATCTTTGCGCTTTAATGAGCCTTTCCACTCCACATTTGCTTGGAATCAAAAATCTTCCATCCGAAGACATTCAACTCATTTTAGATACAGCCTCAACTTTTAAGGAGCTTTTGCAACGACCGGTAAAGAAGGTTCCATCTCTCCGTGATGTTACCATTGTAAACCTGTTTTACGAAAATTCCACGCGCACCCGTATCAGTTTTGAGTTAGCCGAAAAGCGCCTGAGCGCCGATACCATTAACTTTTCAGCCAGCGGTTCAAGCGTATCCAAGGGAGAAACCCTGTTGGACACGGTAAACAACATCCTGAGCATGAAGGTGGATATGGTGGTGATGCGGCATAGCGCCAGCGGAGCCCCCCACTTTTTGGCAAAACATATTAATGCGGCAATTATCAATGCGGGTGATGGCATTAATGAACACCCAACCCAGGCCTTGCTTGATGCTTTCAGCATTTCGGAACGAACAGGCGGTTTGGCAGGCAAAAAGGTGGCCATTATTGGCGATATTATGCACAGCAGGGTGGCACTTAGCAATATTTACCTGCTAAAGAAGATGGGCGCGGAGGTAATAGTGGCAGGCCCGCCAACGCTTATTCCCAAATATATTGAAGAAGCGCTTGGGGTAAAAGCCATATACAATGTAAATGAAGCGCTTGCCTGGTGCGATGTGGCCAATGTGCTGCGCATTCAGCTTGAGCGCCAGAACCAGGTGCTTTTCTCCTCCCTCAGGGAATACAATATTGCTTTCGGTATCAAACGATCTGTGCTTGATAAGCTCAAAAAGGAAGTGGTGATCATGCACCCCGGGCCTATTAACCGCGGCGTTGAAATTGACAGTGATGTGGCCGACAGCGGGCACAGCATTATTCTCGACCAGGTTCAGAATGGAGTGGCTGTGAGGATGGCGGTACTTTACCTGCTCTCCGGGCGCAGCAACTGATAAATACCCGGTTTATCAGATTTTCTCCCATACATTTACCCCTCTTTTTTCATCCTTATCGCCATAAAGTATGCGGATAGGTTTATTTCCCGGCACATTTGATCCCATTACGCTGGGACATATTGATATTATCGACCGTGCGCTTCCCCTTTTTGATAAATTATATATTGGTATTGGGCGGAACACCAATAAAAGTCCTTTGTTTCCCGAGGCCGACAGGCTGAAATGGATCAGGGAATACTATGCCCATGATCCACGGATAGAAGCGCTTGTATATGAGGGGCTTACGGTGCAGTGCTGCCAATCCATCGGCGCCACTTTTATTCTGCGAGGCATTAGATACGTAAATGATTTTGAATACGAAAAGGCCATTGCCGATATGAACCGAAGCATTCAGAATGGGGTGGAGTCCATTTTTCTTACCTGCTCGCCGCAGTTTACCTCCGTTGCCTCAACCCTTGTACGTGATGTGTACAAAAACGGGGGCGATGTGAGGCAGTTTTTACCCCAACCGGTCATTGATACGTTGTATCGCGATACTGTTGCAGGATGATCTTTATGGAAGGGTAGGTATTGCTCAATACTTCGGGCAATTGGTTTACCGCCACCCATTTCAGGACCTGGATGTCTTCTTCGGTTTGAGGTACAAGCTGCTGGTTGCCAATAGCTTCCATAGAATACCAGCGGGATATTTTAAGTATATTTTTCCCCTTTTCCTGGTAAATATGGTAGGTATTTCCCAACTCGTTTATAAGATTTACCTCCGTCAAACCGGTTTCTTCCCGCACTTCCCTCAGAGCGCATTCTTCCAGCGTTTCGCCCTCATCCCATTTCCCTTTGGGCAGGTCCCATTTTCCCCGCCTGAAAATGAAAAGTAATTCACCTGCTTCATTTTTCACAATACCACCACCGGCCCAAACCGGTGTAAAATGCTTTTGAAAAATGCCCCAGTAATGCTCCGGGTCATCGGTTAAAATAATCACCGCCCTGGTACCCTGCAAATCCATATCCTTTATGGTTTTGGAGATGGTGCTCCCATCGGGCTGATTGGCGATAATGGTTCCGGCAATGGAGGTTTCGGCATACAATTCGGGCCATAAATGACTGACTATATAATAGGGCTTGTCGCCAAAATAGATGATGTAACCATTCTTCATACGGCAATACTACAAACTTGGCGTCATTCCCACGAAAAGTTGCCGTCATTCCGACGCAGGAGGAATCTCTGTCGTCATTCCGACGCAGGAGGAATCTTTGTCGTCATTCCGACGAAGGAGGAATCCCGGATTCAGCCACCTGGCCGTGATTCCTCGTACCACGGAAAGACGTGCAGGTTATGGTCATTCCGACGCAGGAGGAATCTTTGTCGTCATTCCGACGAAGGAGGAATCCCGGATTCAGCCACCTGGCCGTGATTCCTCGTACCACGGAAAGACGTGCAGGTTATGGTCATTCCGACGCAGGAGGAATCTTTGTCGTCATTCCGACGAAGGAGGAATCCCG
>CAYUGH010000073.1:0-4972 GCA_964444195.1 uncultured Chitinophagaceae bacterium | reverse complement strand
GTGATTCCTCGTACCTCGGAATGACGTGCAGGTTATAGGGAAAAACTACAAACCTGACCCCGAATGTTTATTACCATAATCAGGCGTTTCCGATATTCGCCGGCTAAAGAGCGTAAACATGAAAAGCAATGAGCGTGTAGTGGCCGAAAAACTTTTGCAGGTAGAAGCCGTAAAACTGAGCCCTGATAAACCTTTTACCTGGGCCAGCGGGTGGAAAAGCCCTATTTATTGCGATAACCGGAAAGTGTTAGGGTTCCCGCATATCAGGGAATTTATTAAAAGCGAAATGTGCAATATCATCTTCAGCGAGTTTCCCGAAGCCGACCTGCTTGCAGGTGTGGCCACTGCGGGTATTGCCTGGGGCGCCATGGCCGCCGACCAACTGAAACTGCCCTATATCTATGTACGACCCAAACCCAAAGAACATGGTTTGGGCAACCAGGTAGAAGGATTTTATACCCCCGGGCAAAAAGTGGTGGTGATAGAAGACCTGGTAAGCACGGGTAAAAGCAGCTTACAGGTGGTGGATGTTTTGAAAAAAGAAGGACTCATAATTGAAGGAATGGTTTCCATTTTTACCTATGGTTTCCCGGTAGCAGATGAGGCTTTTGCCAATGCCGGGGTGAGGTATATTCCACTAACCAACTACGCGCAATTGTCGCAGGTTGCTTTTGAAAAGGGCTCTATTTCTGAAGCAGAGCTTGCCTCGCTGGAAGAATGGAGGAAGGGGCCGGAGACGTGGGGGAAATAGTGGGTGTAATACTAACTGTCTATTCTTAGGTTGAGAGATTTTATAACGTAAAGTTGAATTATTTCAAAACTCATAAATGACGTTTGACAAAAGACATAGAAACACACTTTATTCAATTCTTGCAATTGCGGTACTGACAGGGATTGTACATATAGTTCTTTTAAGTGCTGACGATTTTGCTGCAACTACAATTTATTTTATAACACTTGTTTTTGCGGTGCTATCAGGCGTAATATGTTTGCTCCTTCGACTTTTAAAAATTATAAGTGACAGTACAAAATTTTTTTGTAATTATATCGGAACACTTAACATCTGCTTAGGGTTTTTACTTTTAATTGTTTCGCTTATTAATACTCATAGTGTCACAAGGCAAACGATTATTATTATGCTTATAAATTTTATTATAGGGTTTTCTATTCTTATAGACATTTACCTAAAGAAACGACAGGTCGATATATAAACAATCAGGTCGCCCCGCTGGGGCTTAAGTCGCCAATTGCTCGATTTTTCTACCAAAAGTTCGCTCCTATGGAGCTTGTTATTAATGTACAAAGAGTCTTGTATGGACGATCATTTGGTAATAACATCAGGCTGACAAAACCTACATCATCGAAGTCCCGTAGGGACGGCCTATCGTAACTTTTAACAAACACATTCATGAGAACAAAAGCCTTTACCATATTCTGTATTTCCATTGGTTTGACAATTGCTTTTGTAGCAAATTATTTTTTTCTTGAAAATATTATTATTTCCGACCCCTTGTAAAAGGGCAACGAACAATCCATGAGAACTTAATATCAAATTCAAATAACAAAACTAATTTCAAAACAATGTTGCCAATATCAGCAGCAGCAATCTTTTTACTACTATCGCATGCTGTTTTTTCACAAGCAGAATGGGTGAAAGTTGGTACCGTTCCAGGTGAATACAAAAAAAAGAAATTTGAAGTAGCAGACAATTCTATACCAACAACAGAACAAAAGACAAAAGACACAAGATTAAATTAACCCCATGCTTGCAATTTGGCCTCAGTTTACAATGTGCTTAAAGCAGCGACAAGTGACTTAACCGAATTAGTTGAGAAATTTGATATCCCTGAACAAGTTGGACAAACAGGAGGTTGAACGTATAAGCAGGAAGTAGTATGACAATCCCGGAATTTTTGTGCCTTTAATCATTACCATGTTGGTAGTCGGGTCTATTCACGAAGCACGGCAGTTGGTTGTAACCATTAACTGTTTATCTTTGCCCGGCAACGGTTCCCGACTGAAGTAACACTGGGAATATCAGCACAGCAGAAAGCCCTGGACTTTACCGGCTATTTTATGCAGACCGATAACCTGTAACAAATTATATTTATTGCAACCTTTGATAAATTCAAAAAATGAGATTACTACTTCAATGGACAACAATAATTCCGGTTCTTGCCTGGGTTCTGTTTTTTTCAGGGCTTATCTACGATAGTAATGCCTTCCAAATTGTAGCAAGCGTATTGCTTATTTTAAGCGTTATGTCGGCAGTGCATCATTCTGAAATAATTGCTCACAGAGTTGGAGAACCTTTTGGAACGATTATCCTTGCCATTGCGATAACCGTTATTGAAGTTTCCATCATCATTTCACTGATGGTATCGGGTGGGGAGCAAACTGCTTCCTTAGCAAGAGATACTATTTATTCTGCAACAATGCTCATTCTAAACGGAATTGTAGGGCTATGCCTTTTTATTGGAGGATTGAAGCATCATGAACAGAATTTTTCGAAGCATTCTGTAACCATAGCCCTGGTATCGCTTATCTCTATTATTATTTTTACATTGGTATTTCCGACTTTTACCAGTAGTATTAAAGGTCCATATTACTCTACACCTCAACTCATTTTTGTTTCCATTTCCTGCCTGGTTATTTATTCTTCTTTTTTATTTGCTCAAACGACCAGGCATCGTGAATACTTTCTTTCAACTAAAGAGGATGAAAAGGAGAAACCCATTACAATTAGCAATTCGGTGTTAACAATTAGCCTTATAGTTCTTTTAGTTAGTTTAGGAATTGTTGTTCTGTTGGCAAAGGCTCTTTCGCCTAAAATTGAAAGTATTATTATTGGATATCATCTACCCCAAACATTAGTGGGGGTTATAATTGCAGCGATAATTTTATTACCGGAAGGAATTGCGGCAATAATCGCTGCTAAAAGTAATAAGCTTCAAACAAGTTTGAATCTGGCGCTTGGATCTGCATTGGCAAGTATAGGGTTAACCATTCCCTGTGTGGCGGCAGTTTGCAGTATCAGTGGTATGAAAGTTATTCTGGGACTGGATATTAAATCTATTATTCTACTGGGACTATCCGTATTTACGGTAATGATATCACTAAGTAGCGGCAGGAGTAATATAATTTACGGGGTGGTGCTTTTGGTTAACTTAATTGCCTTTATATTCCTGATAATACATCCATGATGTAAGATAGCAGCACACAACAAACAGGCTTTGCCCTCTAATACCACTCGTTCCATATTACTTTTTCAAGCAAAATTGGGCAGCACCATTACCCATACCCCCAGGCGCAAGTGTTCACCTTGTTGCGAAAGATGGCCCTATGTATTTCAAAGGAATACCTGGCAACCTGTTTTTAACAAACCCCTGTAAGCCTCCCACCCCTAATTTTGACCCAATAAACCTCTTTTTAAATGAAGTACCTGTTATCCGTAATTGTATTTTCCTGCTTTTCGCTGCTTGTTTCTGCCCAGGTAAAACCCAGGGCCGTGAAAGTGGATATTAAAACCCCGCAGGCAACCTGCGCCGACTGTAAAACAAGGATCGAGTCGTTTGTAACCAAAAGCCTTGATGGGATCGTAAAGATCAATGTGCAGATTACCCGTGGGATTACCAATGTGCAGTATTACCCCGACCGTACCAATATCGAGGAATTGAAATCTGCCATAAGCAATGCCGGTTTTGATGCGGACGAATTAGCCGCCAATCCCGATACCTATGCAAGACTGCCCGATTGCTGCAAGAAAAAGGAAGACCAGAAAGTGATTCCCAAACCCAAGGGTTGATCAGAATTTGAGTTCCTTATCGCTTAAGGAGCCGCTGTACACAAAGGGAACTTCGGCAGTAATGCTACGGTACATACCTCTTATTTTACCTTTAAACTGGTAGGGGATTTCTTTGCCCGAAGTAAGGCCCGAAAGCCCCGAAAGCAAATAGCTGTTATTTAACTTCAGTTCCACCGGGAAAATAAATTCAGCATTGCCCGGCACTTCAAAAGTGCTGTCCAGTTTATAACTGCTCAAATTCAGGCCATTTACCAGGATATCGGCTTCCATTCGTTTCACCACAATCTTATGCTTGTTGGGGTTAAACAATTTTACCTTTACCGCCAGTTTCGATTCGAAAAATGATTTTGGTTCCAGTTTCCAGTCATTTAGCCCTATAAATTCAGGGCTTTTAAAGGGTTCACAACCAATTAGTAATGAACTGGAAATAAAGATCAGCAGGAAATAAAAAAACTTGAACGGCTTTGGAGAAACAGGATGGCGCATAATGCAAATATCAATGGATTGAAAAGCAATATTCGTTAAAAAATGAATCAACAGGAAAAAGGGCAAACTATATTAATTGAATATCAATGCTTTGGAAATATTTCCTTTTGGACCGAGTTAGTAAGTGCCAAATCTGTTTGTTTCGAGCATTTTGAGCGGTTCCAGAAAACCGGCTTCAGAAACAGGCACCAGGTGTTGGGAAGCAATGGAGTAATTACCCTTACGGTGCCGGTACAGGGTGGCAGGGAAACCAGGCAACTGACGAGCGAAGTGCTGATTGATAACTCAGTAAGCTGGCAGTCGCAGCATTGGAAAACCATCCAGAGTTGCTACAATAAATCGCCTTTTTTCTTTCACTATGAAATGGGGTTATCTGCCTTGTATCAAAAGTCGTTTACCGGGCTGGTTGAGTTTAATCTTGCGGCCTTTCATTGGGTGGCCAACGCGCTCAGGCTGCAAGTAAAAATGACCCAAACACAGGCATTTATAAAAACGATTGATAAAGAGGGATTTAAGGACCTGAGGAGTGTTTATAAAACAGGTACCCGTTTAACAACACCTCAAAAGCGATATCTGCAGGTTTTTGGGGAACAATTTGAAAAAAACCTGGGTATTTGCGATTTGATATTTAACCTTGGACCGGAATCAATGTCCTATCTGATTGATAATAATACAATTTAG
>CAYUGH010000072.1:0-23124 GCA_964444195.1 uncultured Chitinophagaceae bacterium | reverse complement strand
CGGTACATGGCAGGGTAAAACCAAACAATACAAGTCCTGCCACAATAATTTTTGTACTCATAAGCAAAAAATAATTGAGGTAAAAGAACAAATAAGAATCAATTATTTAGGTACGGCAAATGTATCCGGGGAAACCGGCTGGTTAAGTTTAATAGAAGTAACGATCATGGTTCCGAAACCCTGCCCGATTGAGTGCGCCATTTTTACTCCTTCCACATCGCGATAGTCGGAAAAGTCCATATTTACATCCATTTCCTGCCCCATCGCTTTACGCTTTGAAGAAATGCGCAGAATGTAGTTGGAGGTTTTATCAATAAAAACGGTTTGCTCACCGCTGTTTTTGCGGGTTACTTTTAGTTTGTAACATTCTGTTCCTTCAAGTTCTTCTGTTCCGACTAATTCAACCGTATGGCCTTTTGCTTTGTAATCAAGCAAGCTACCCTGTATATCAAGGTCATCAATGGCTTCTTTCACATCATCAGCAGTCATTGGCTCTGGCTTTTGCATACCCTGCACCGGCATAAATGTGTACCCACCGGTTGGGGTTACGATCACATAGTTTTCCATTCCAGCTACCGAAATATTCGTGCGAATACCCTGGTTATTGAGTTGGGTAATTTTAAGCGCAACATCATTTCCCATTACGTTCATGGTGCCTTCACTAATAGCGGAATTTATTTTTTTCAATTTTTCAGAACCGCCAAGCGCATCAATATGTTTGGAAACGATCTCATCAACGTTTTGGGCAAAAAGGCCCATGGCCACCATAAGGAAAGAGCCTGCAAGAAGTAATTTTTTCATAGTAAACTGTTGTGTTGTGTAGTATTGCCACGCAAGTTAGTTGCTATTGCCTTCATTTTATTACCATTCATCCTCAAATAAATTTTTGATGTATGCAGGCTAATAAAATGCCGGGGTTGAAAAAAGTTTTGAAAACTCAATCCCGCCTTTCACATTTGCAGGGTGAAAAAAATCATTATTACTATCGACGGGTACTCGAGTTGCGGTAAAAGTACCCTGGCCAAACAACTGGCGAAGAAGCTGAATTATGTGTATGTGGACAGCGGGGCCATGTACCGGGCCATTACACTGTATTTTTTGAGGAATAATGTTGATTTTCAAAACATTAGCGCGGTTACAGAAGCCCTTTCAAATATTGAACTCGAGTTTATTTTTAATGAAGAACTGGGGCAGTCTGAAATGTACCTGAACGGTGAAAATGTTGAATACCTGATCCGTGAACTGGTGGTTGCCGAAAAGGTAAGCGATGTGGCAACTATAAAAGAGGTTCGTGAATTTGCAGTGGCTGCCCAGCAAAAAATGGGCAAAGAAAAGGGAATTGTAATGGATGGCAGGGATATTGGTACCACCGTTTTTCCCCATGCCGAATTGAAATTATTTATGACTGCTGACATTGCCGTTAGGGTGGAACGCCGGTTTAAGGAAATGATCGCTAAAAACCCGAATACCACCATTGAAGAGGTCGCACATAACCTCGAACTGCGCGATTATATAGACAGCAACCGCGAAATAAGCCCGCTGCGGAAAGCGGAAGATGCAATTGTTCTGGATAATACCAATCTTACCCAGGATGAGCAACTGAACATTGCTTTCAAAAAAGCAAAATCCATCATTGAAGATTGAGCTTTAGCCTAATATTTCGCTTCGCAATGCAGCCATTGATTTGGCGCCCGGAAAAAATTCCAGCACCCGTTCAATTACCTGTTCTACCAATGCATCGGGGCAGCTTGCTCCACTTGTCATTAGTATGGTGATTGGGGCGGTGTCGGGTAAAAAGCCATGGGTTGTCAGCAATTCCTTGGTTCGCCAGTTGAAATGTTCGATCACTTTGCTTGTGATTATTTTTTCAGGCCCGCTGATAAAATAGGTCGGCAGTTTTTCTTCGCACAACTCCACGAGGTGGCTGGTATTGCTGCTGTTATACCCGCCCACTACAATGGCAAGGTCCGCCGGTTGCTCCAGCATGCCCTGCACTGCGGTTTGGTTATCGTTGGTGGCATAGCAAAGCGTATCACGGGTATCGGCAAATGCATCGGCCGGTGTACCGGGCACTGATAAAAGAATTTCTTTCAGATAATCTGCAATGGCTTGGGTATCAGTGGCTAACTGGGTGGTTTGGTTAATTACGCCAAACTTTTTTAGATGCAGCGTTGGGTTGAAGCCCGCACTGTAACGGTCTTTAAACAATTCATAAAACTCTGATGCCTGCCTTTCCGCAGTAATAAAACCGGCCAACAACTTCGCTTCAGCCATATCATTCACTACCACCGCGGCACTATGCGAAGCTGTTCGGCTGAAAGTGGCGCGGGTTTCCTCGTGTTTGGGTTTGCCATGAATTACGAGGCTGTATCCTTTATCGCCAAGCGCCTCGCCACGGTTCCATACCTTTTCTACAAAAGGGCAGGTGGTATTATATTTTTCAGGCTGAATACCCAAACCTGCCAGTTTTTCTTCAAGCGCCAGCGTTGTGCCAAATGCGGGAATGATTACTACATCATCGGGGGTCAATTCTTCAAAGGGGATCAGTTGCTTTCCGTAAGTGTCCTGTAAAAAGCGGATTCCTTTTTCCTGCAAATCGTTGTTTACCTGCGGGTTATGAATCATTTCGCTCAGTAAAAAAATGCGTTTGCCGGGGTTTTCTTCAATGCAGCGGTAGGCGATTTCAATAGCATTTTCCACCCCATAGCAAAACCCGAAATGGCGTGCCAGCAAAAATTTTACCGGGCCAAAATCGAGTACGGTGGGGGAGAGGTCCTTTTTTAATTTATCAGCCGCCTTCCGCTTTGTTTTAATGGCGGTTATCAGCGGACTGCGATATGCAAAGGGGACGTTGAATGTTTTCATTTTAGGTTGAAAAGTTGACTGGTTGGATAGTTGACTGGTTGTTTGCTGCAAAATTACTGGTTAACCTTTCAATCAGTTGAATAGTTAACAAGTTAACAGGTTAACCAGTCAACCCGTTAACTTTTCAACCCGTTAACCCGTCAACTCCCTCACCCAGGCAACGTTACAAAATACTGCCCGGGTTCATAATCCTTTTCAAGCGATTCAAGGATCACCTTCATGTGCGTGGGATTGTTCAGGAAATCGGCATTGCCGGCATCTACCAGCAGCGTTTTTATGGGATGCTGACGGATATAGGCGCTATATGTTTCCTGGATATTGAACAGGTAATCGTTGCTGATGCCCTGCTCGTAGGGGCGGTTGCGTTTTTTAATGTTCTGCTGCAATTTGGCCACCGGGGCATGCAGGTAAATCAGTATATCGGGCTGTATAATCTGCTGATGCATAATGTCGAACAGCTTTTGGTAGAGGCGGTATTCTTCATCGGGCAGGTTTACACGGGCAAAAAGCAGGCATTTTGTAAACAGGTAGTCGGATATGGTAATGGTTTGAAAAAGGTCGTGTGTGTGCAGCATATCCTTCATCTGTTTATAGCGTTCGGCCATAAAAAACAGTTCGAGCGGAAAAGCATACTGCTCGGGATTTTCATAAAATTTGGGCAAAAAGGGGTTTTCCGCAAACTCTTCCAGCACTAATCTTGCATCAAAATGTTTGGCCAGCAGGTGGGCCAAAGTGGTTTTTCCTGCGCCAATATTCCCTTCTATTGTTATAAAATGATGCTGCATAATTACTTCCGGTGCCTTGCAGGCAAAACAAATCAATCGGCTGCATCTTTGGGAATAAACTTTTTCACATCAAGCGGATCGGTGCATCGGGCCAGCAATCCGGCGATTGTTTGCATTAAAATCGGGTGAATAAGCCCCGGGGCAATTTCAGCCAGCGGTACCAGCACAAACCGGCGTGTGTATAACCTCGGGTGGGGAATAATTAAATCTTTCTCATCCAAAGTAAGGTTGTTGAAAAACAGGATATCGAGGTCAATAGTGCGTGCGGCAAACCTTTCCTCGCGGCGCCTCCCCATTTGGTTTTCAATACCCAGCAGGGTTTCCATAAGCCGTTGAGGTTCAAGCCCGGTTTCGAGTTCCAAAACCTGGTTCAGGTAGTCGGGTTGGCTTACCGGGCCCCATGCTGCGGTTTCATAGATAGAAGACTGTTTAACAATTTGGCCGCATTCTTCTTCAATCAATTCACGTGCGGTTTCCAGGTTATGCACCCGGTCACCCAAATTGCCGCCAGTAAGCAAATAGGCTGTATTCATCAATATAATAGATATTTGCGCCGTCAAATATCCGTAGTTTCAATTGTTGGATTAATTTATGAGTAGTTTTTTTAAAGTATTTTTTGCCTGCCTGCTGGCGATAGTGGTGGCCGGTTTTCTGCTGGTTATGGTTTTAATTGGCGTTGCCGCCGCCTTTAGCAGCGAGGAAAAACCGGTTGTTAAACATAAAACAGTTCTGCAAATAGACCTTGCCACATTTGTGGCCGAGCAAGGCAAAGACCAGGACATTGACCCGTCTTCCTTTTCCTTAGAATCAACCCTGGGGCTGCAGGACCTGATTGGCGCGGTGCATCATGCTATTGGCGATTCGATGGTGAAAGCCATTTACCTGAAATGCAACGGAAGCCAAATGGGATTGGCCGCCAGCCAGGAGTTTGGAGCCGCGCTTGATAGTTTCAGATCAAGCGGAAAACCTGTTATTGCCTTTGCAGATGTGTTGCCGCAGCGGGCATACGCCATTGCGCATCGTGCCAGTCACCTGTATGTGCAACCGGGTGGGGTGGTTGAATGGTCGGGGCTGTTTATGGAAGTGCTCTTTTTTAAGAACCTGCTCGACCGGTTGGAAATAAAACCCGAAGTTTTTTATGCCGGCCAGTTTAAAAGCGCTACAGAACCTTTCCGCTACACAAAAATGAGCGATGCCAACAGGATACAGTACAAGGCTTATCTTGATGAAGTGTACCGGCAGATGGTGGGTTCTGTTTCAAAGCATCGTGGTATTGATAGCGCCACCCTTACCCATTTGGCTAATACGCTTGGTGTACGCACTTCCGAGCAGGCGTTGCGCAATGGTTTTATTGATGGGGTATTGTATGATGACCAGGTGAAGGATACCATCAGGGGCCTGATAGGTATTTCAAAGAAAGATGCTATCAGCTTTATGCCGGTATCGAACTATGTTGAAGCAATTAAGGGTTTTGGCTCAGGCGATCGTGTTGCTATTGTGTATGCAAATGGCAATATTGTAGATGGAAAAGGCGAGGATGATAATATTGGTTCAGATTCATTCCGTAAGCTTCTCGAAGGCATCAGGAAAGATGAAAAAGTGAAGGCCGTTGTGCTGAGGGTAAACTCCCCGGGTGGCAGCGCTATTGCAAGTGAAAAGATCTGGCGTGAGCTGCAATTGCTGAAAAAGGATAAACCCCTCGTGGTAAGCATGGGCAATTACGCGGCAAGCGGCGGTTACTATATCTCCTGCGGCGCCGACAGCATTTTTGCCATGCCAAATACCTTAACCGGTTCCATTGGTGTATTCACCCTGCTATTTGATGCGCAAAAACTGTTTAATGATAAGCTTGGAATAAATTTTGATGGGGTAAGCACCAATACTTATGCCGATTTCGGCAATATTACCCGGCCCATGAGCGACTTTGAAAAACTGGTGGCACAGCGGGATGTGGATACCGTTTATGGGATTTTTAAAGACAGGGTAATGGCCGGCCGAAAACTGAAAGGCGCATTTGTGGATAGCATTGCGCAAGGCAGGGTTTGGAGTGGTACCGATGGAGTTGCTATCGGGTTGGTTGATCGTATAGGCACCATGAATGATGCGGTGGCTTGTGCCGCCCGCATGGCCAAACTTAAAAAATACGACACCAGGGAATATCCCAAACGCCAAACCATTTTCGACAAAATACTTTCACCTAAAGATGATGCCGAAACCAAAACGGTAAAAGTATTGTCGAAGCAGTTAACGCCACGGCATGCCGCCTGGTTGCAGGAGTATCATTCGCTTACCCGGATTGCCAATATCCCGCAGGCCCGTTTGCCATTTGTAATTCAGTTGCCTTAAAAAGAAATTGCATGCGTTTTTTAAAACTTGCCCTGATCAGCATAGTTGCTTTTGGGTTGCTATTGCTTGGGTTTACTTTATTGTTTCCATCCGTCACGGTGTTAAGCCGCGTTCAGAATATTGCGGGAAGCTCAGATACGCTGATGCATCGCTTTGCCACTAATCAAATTAATTACCGGCAATGGCTGCTGCCCGATAGCGGCGATTTTGATATCCGAACCAGCGATATTTCGTTTTACGAAAACAACCTGTTCAATGCAGCCCCGCAGCCCAATGCCGATACGCTATATTTTGAAGTGCGGCAACCCGGCGAACGTTCGTTGCAGGGCGGCGTTGCAACTTATCAGCTAAGGCCCGACAGTGTAACCACTCAACTGTTTTATGTGTTTCATACACCCTGGTATAAGCCCTGGGATAAGTTTAAAATGATGATGGCCGATAAGCAGCTTGGTCCGCAGATGGAAGGAGCGCTGAAGAAACTGGAAGGGGTTTCGAGGGAGATGCAAAAATCTGTTGTTTCTGATGCTGAGTAATGTTTTGCGGAAGATTGGACTTCGGTCTGCCCCCAATTACTTAAAATGAGCTTTGGGCAATGATTGCCAGGTTATGCGTGCTCTAATTCATTGTGAAGCAGCATCACTTCTTCTGTAGCAAGGGTTAACATTGAAATTGTCTTTCCATTATTATCAGAAAACTCAACTTCAAATTCTGTGTCAGAGTAACGTTCTACAACTGTTCCGATCTGGCCACGAAGTAGTTTGTTTTCAGGCTTTTCTTTAAGAAGAGCAACCACATCTAAAACTTTAATAGTTTCGTCCTTCATACACTTATTTATTTACATAACAACTAACCAAACGAGGGAAATTAACTCCGTTTTCAATAATCCACGCTGTGATTACTTCATCGGTCTTACCAAAAATAGATATTTTCATTGGTAAGGTAAATATTTTGCCGAATTTGTTCACTGTTTCAGCAATTACTTCATATTTGTCAAGTTGCATTAGTATTGCTGACTTTAATAGTTCCCCATCTTCAGCAGTAATTCCAAAAACTTGTCTAAATACCTTTGCTTTATGTTGACCTCTTTCATGATAAGGATTTAGGCAGTAATCATAAATTTTCTCATCTGGAATGATTGCATTGATATAATTTGGTAAAAGTCCCATATTTTAAAAATACAAATTATCGTTGAATGCACTCACCTATACTCAAAGGATTCCCCAGGTACAAACCCCGGGATAAGTTTAAAATGATGATGGCCGATAAGCAGCTTGGTCCGCAGATGGAAGGGGCGCTGCGAAAACTGAAGCATGCGGCTGAAACCCCACTGCCATAAGTTTGGTAAATGCCCTTGGTTCAGTTTTTTTACTCGCTTACCAGGTATCCGAATACGCGTAAATTGCGTTCCTGGTAGGACATGGCAGCATCAGCAAGGTAACTTATGCTGAAACTGAGAATGGTTCCTGCCAACAGGTGAATGTCCAGTTCAAAAGGTTCATTTACAAAGTAGTTGTTTCCTACAGCCGTTCGTTTTGTCATTGGTTTCCACTGCATCAGGTCGTATTGGGTTAGCGATCCCGCGTTGGTAAAATTCATATCGCAGGTCATTTCGGGTGGTTGGGCAAAGGAGCCCTGTACCAGCCCGCTCATATAACCATTGAACCTGTAAAGCCCCGTGGTATTAATGGTAATGCTACTTGCACCAAGGGTAATATCAGGAGGGCGCAGGTTATAATAAGTTGCATTAAGATCCAATGTATTGGAAGCGCTGCCCGCTTTTTGCATACGAATGCCAAAACGCACCTGGCTCGAAAGCGCTGAATTTACCCATTCAGGTGCCGATCCGCCCCTGGATGTAAGTACCTGCCCGCTCAGACCACCAGCCCCATTGATCAGCAGCCTTCCCCTGATATTTGCATTGCCGTTCACTTCAAGCCTCGACCCGGGCGATGTTTCGCCGATGCCAACATTGCCATTGGTTGAAATGGTAAGCCGGGGGCTTGCCTGTATGGTAAGGTGAAGCTTGCCTGTTGAGTTTCCTCCTCCCGTTCCAAAATCAACATCAGCAGCAGCGCCGCTGAACGAGCCGAGGTAGCCACGATAAGTTCCATTTTCATAAAACCCCAGGTACATGCTGTTACCCCCATTAAATCTTGCCAGAAAGCCAGCGCTACTGTTTACATCCAACGCGGTAATTGGGTTGGTGGTGCCAATGCCCACATTTTGTTGTGCTACTGCAAAAAGAGAAATTGTCAAAAAATATTGGCAAAGAACCCCCCGGCTGATATTTTGGTTGAATTGCATAAAACAATTTTTGGTGAAAGGGTTAAGATAATGCATTATTAGGGATAATCCAATCCGAAGCCGTTTAAGTAAGGAAATTTATGACACCCCTGCCCGATGGTCAGGCGGGCCTTAGCCCACATTGCAGCTAAATAGGCGGAGAAGCCGGTAAATAGTGTGTTTCATCTTTTTTGAGTTCCGGTTTGTGTACTACAGATTTTCTTTTGGAAAATGGTTTTGGCTTAATCAGCAGGATGGATTGAATTCTTTTTAATTGTTCACCCGGTTCGGAACATTTTCTTACCCCAATCATTATTCCTGCGGTGTTTGTGCCATGAGTGGTGATTATTTTTTGGGTGTTGCCTATTCTTACTATTTCCGGCCAATGTATTTTGCAAATTTCCCCTATTTTGGCCAACCTGCACTTAACTATGCTTCAATTCCACTCAACAGATACCTGGTGGCCTCTTTCAGGGCACGGGAATACCTGCTGCCCCCCAACTTTCACTTACTAATCCGGTTCCAATTTGATTGATCCTGAAAATAACTATTAACTCATATTCATTACTGAAATCTAATCCACATGAAAAAATTCTACGGCGCCCTCCTTATTTTATTGATGCTAAGCAAAATGGTGAATGCACAGGCACCGGTTGTACAATGGCAGAAACAAATGGAACCAACGAGTTACCAGGCGCAGGCGATCCATGGAATGGTCAAATTGAAATCAGGAGGGTTTGTATTGGTTGGCATGGATACTCTTGGCTCTTATGATTTTGAAAGTGAAATTGAAAAATTATACAGTAATTATGGTGCAGCTATGATTATGAGGGTGGATTCAGCAGGAAATAAAATTTGGGGGATGAACACTCGTGTCCTTTCACTATGGAATTCTTCCTATGAAGCTGTATTGGAGAGTCAACAAGCTATTATGGCAGTTGGATACAATGAAGTGTATCAAAATAATATTTTTCAAACCAATTTTTTGATTACCAAGTTTTCCTTGAGTGGAAACGTTGCCTGGTATAAAGAATTCGGTGGGTCGGGGAATGATAGAGCAACTGGAATTGTACCTGCCCACGATAGCGGATATATTGTAGCTGGTACAACTTATTCAAATAATGGAGATGTTTCGGGGAACCATGGAGGAACGGATATATGGGTAGTAAAAATCGGGGAAAGCGGTAACCTGCTCTGGCAAAAATGTTATGGTACAGGAGCAGATGAAGAAGCTTTTGCTGTCCAGGCAACACCAGATGGAGGATACCTGATAGCTGGGGGTGACACTAGTACAGGAAGCAGGTCGGCCCTCGTAATAAAAATTGATGGTGCAGGTAATCAGCAATGGTATAAAACATTTGGTGGAACTGGATATGACAGGTTCCATTCTCTTAAAACCCTCGCAGATGGGGGGGCCATTGCGGTAGGCCGTACTTCATCCAATGATGGCAACGTTAGCGGCAATCATGGCAATTCGGATGTATGGGCGGTAAGGCTTGATGCATTGGGAAATGTTGTATGGTCCAAATGTTTTGGAGGCACCAACCGGGACTATGGAATGTCCGTTGATATTACGGAAGATGGTGGATTCCTGGTGACCGGTTTCACAGAATCGAATAATGGAGATGTGAGCGGACTGAATGGAAGCGCTGACACCTGGCTGATTAAAGTGGATGCGAATGGCAATCTTGTTTGGCAAAAAACAATTGGTACACCTGCCACCGAATATGGTACATCGGCTTCCGCGGTTTCAGATAATTCTTACATTTTAACTTCCAATACTTATTCATCGGTCGGTTGGCCACGCATTATAGGGTCCCTCAATAAACTTGGCAACGGCAATACCATCAAGGGCCGCGTGTTTCTCGACAACAACCTCAGCGGTACCAAAGATGCCAATGAACCCTACCTGGGCAACCAACTGGTGCAAACCCAAAAACAAGGTGGCTATACCCGCTCTGCCATTACCAATAACGGCGCTTTCAGCATTGATGTGGATACGGGAACCTATAATACCTCGGTTTTGTACAACAGCACATATTACACGGTTACCCCAGCTTCATTCAATAAAGTGTTCAACACCTATTTCAATACCGATTCAATCAATTTTGCCCTGCAACCCATACCCGGTATAAAAGACCTGGTGGTGAGCCTGATGGGGCTTACCCCCGTACGGCCCGGGTTTGATGCCCGCTATAAAATTTTCTATAAGAACCAGGGCACGGAAGCCATCGCAAGCGGCACCGTGCAATGGGTAAAAAGCAGCAAACTCAACTTTGTTTCTGCCAGCCCCGCACAAAGCAGTCAAAGCGGTGATACGCTAAGATGGAACTTTACCAATCTTGCCCCGCAGGATAGCGCTTCCATTCTTATCAATTGCACCGTTGCACCACCTCCCACAACGGTTAATGGCGAAGTATTGAGGTCAGTAGCCACAATCCTGCCCGTCATTGGCGACTTAACACCGTTGGATGATACTTCGCGTCTATCGCAAACCGTTACCGGCAGCTACGACCCCAACGATAAAAAAGAAGTGCACGACGGTAAGCTGAAACCCGAACAGGTAGCTGCAGGCGAGTGGCTGCAATACACCATCCGTTTCCAGAATACAGGAACCGATACGGCGTTCAATATCATTGTGCGCGATACGCTGAGCAGCAAGGTTGACCTTACTACGCTGCAAATGGTTTCGGCCAGCCATAGCTATGCCCTGAATATTAAGGACGGCAACAAACTCACCTGGACTTTCAGCAATATCAAGCTGGTGGATAGTGTGCGCAATGAGCCCCTGAGCCATGGGTATATTGTGTACCGTATAAAACCGTTGCCCACCCTGCTTGAAGGCGATATTATTTTAAACAGCGCTTCTATCTATTTTGACTTTAACCTGCCCATTCAAACCAATGAAGAGGAAACCCAGGTATTGTCTGAAATATTACCGGTACACCTGCTATCCTTTACCGCTCAAAAAAGGGGCGACAAAAACATTTTGCAATGGCGCAGCGCCACAGAGGCAAACTCTTCTCATTATGAAATGGAAAGAAGCAACGATGGCAAGGATTACAAAAAGATTGGAAAAGTTCCAGCTGCCGGGGCCCCGGCCAACTATAGCTTTACAGATGAAAATCCTTTCCGCGACCTCAATTACTATCGGCTGAAAATGGTGGATAAGGATGGCACCCATGCCTTCAGCGTTATCCGGGTCGTACATAATGCCGAAGGTATTTCAAGACTCAGCCTTTACCCCAATCCGGTAAAGGATGCGGTTACCCTGAAGGTATTCAGCGACAAGACGAAAACTTTGCAGGTTGACATTGTGAACGCAGAAGGTAAATTGATACAATCGCAAAAACTTGGCTTGAACGAAGGGGCAAACACCCGCACGCTCAACCTGGCCAACCTGCCAAAAGGAACCTATTTTGCCAGGGTAACCACGGCTAACGAACAAGTTGCAGTTAAGTTTGAGAAGCTGTAGGTAAAAAGAAGGTTTGGCAGTTATATTAACCCCGAAAGGATGGCAGGCTATGTGTCATCTCTTCGGGGTTTTCATTTTGTTTTATTCTTTAAAATGCTATAGATCAACCAACCTTAATTCACTTTATTGTAGTTTCCTATAAAGCAAGTATGCTTTTTCTGCATCCAGTTTACCTGCACACAAATATGGTGGCATATCACTCCCTTATAACAGGGGTTTGATTGAAAACTAAAATCGCTGAATTAAAAATCAATACAATTCTGTAGGGTAAACAAGCAAATTTTTATTATTTTCAGTCCCAATTAATAATCCCCAAAATCTTTCCAATGAAATATGGTGTAAGCTCGTGCAGCATTCAGAAAATGATTGGCCTGTTGACAATTTCCTTTTATTCCCAGTTAGTTTTAGCCCAAATGGCTAATGGAGGCGAATACGTATTCCCCGGTCAGCAAATTCCCTGTGTATCCAATAAGCAAACGGAGCAAATCATCAGCGAGTTAAAATACAACACGGCAGGTTTAAAGGAACAGGGGCTGTTACCAACCGTATTACCAAATGCTGTCGTAAAATTCAAATGGCCGGTAAAGCTGGCGGCATCCGTCAAGGATCCATCCTTTTACGGCATAAGCAATTATGTAGACAATAATTTGACTTATCCCAACAACCTGAAGGATTATAATTGCGGAAACCGGACCTATGATCTGGCCAGTGGGTACAACCACCGCGGCATTGATATTTATTCCTGGCCTTTTGCCCAGATCAAAAAGCTGAATAACCATGTGGAGGTAATTGCGGCAGCACCGGGTGTTATCATCGGTAAAATTGATAACAACCCTGATAATAGTTGCGCTATGTGCACTAATTGTACCTGGAATGCGGTGTATGTCCTCAATGAAAATGGTTCTGTTTCATGGTATGGGCATTTAAAAACAAACTCATTAACCCCGAAGGCAATCGGGCAAAATGTAACAACCGGCGAATACCTTGGCATCATGGGTAGTAGCGGCAGCAGCACCGGGCCGCATTTGCATTTTGAAGTATGGGCTAACCAGGAATATACCGAGCTGGTGGATCCTTTTGCAGGTCCGTGCAACACGCTGAATCCTGGCCCGAGTTGGTGGGAAAACCAGCGGCCTTATTGGCGGACTGCCCTTAATAAAACCATGTCGGGCAGTAACCGCGTATTCTTTAATACCTGCCCAAATCTTGAAACCACCAACGAATCAAATGTATTTGCACCCGGACAATTGGCATATTTTACCAATTTTTTCCAGGATCAAACCCAGGGTATGGTAACTGAGATGAAGCTGGTTAAACCTGATGGGGTAAACTGGCAAGCCTGGAACCATAACTCGCCAAGTACATATAGTTCAAGTTATTGGTATTGGAGCTGGTATTTGCCTGATATCTCGGGGTATTGGAAATATGTAGTTACCATTCCTTCAACCGGTCAGGTAGTTACCCATACCTTTTATGTTGGCAACAATCCGCCGGTAACTTCTCTTAAACCAGGAGATTTTTCCGACCCGACGGTATGGAGCAACAACACGGTACCGACAGCAGGTTCAAATATATTTGTTTGCCATTCAATTGAAGTGAAGGATAACCAAAGTATTGGCTCACTGGTGGTAAACGAAAGCGGGCAGTTGATAGTTGCCACCGGAAAAACCTTGCAGGTGGGACAGGTTGAACTTAGTAAACCCAATGCCAGGGTAGTTGATTGAAAACCGTTGCCCAATTTGCAGGTAAACAGGTTTGATTTTTATGCCTGGGTAAGAGCATACGTTCATAATTGTATTTCAAATTCATATCTGCATAAATTTCAAGGATGGTAAAATGGTGAGGAAGTTCCTTTTCAGCAACTGCATATCTTAATCGCCGGGATAATAATAAATCTTAATTTTATGGAAGTTTCCGGCCCCGCTTCCAAAAAAGCAGATGGCATTTTATTATTCTAAAAGCAAAAACCTTGTATGATCAAACCGGTTTTTAAGGCTTCATTTAAAATACCCGGCACAGCGGGAGCGTTCCTGCTGAACCGGTTTTTTCGGTTTGCTTTTTGTGTTGCGGCCATTGTTTGCGGCGGGTATCTGCCTGCTGCCGGCCAAAAAGATACAGGCGCCACTTTAACCGAAATAGGCGCAGACACCACGTTGACCAAGCCCAAAAAGATGCGGGAAATAATGGAGGAGCTGGGGGAAAGAGCGAGGGGCGATAATATTCAAAAATATAAGGAAGGTAGAAACGCCATCCGGCAGGCAGATATAATTGGCCAGATAAAGCGGATTACCCTGCAAGCCAGTGATTTTGTAAAGACCAGTATAGACACTACTGCTATCTGGAATGACTATCACAATATTGATTCACTGTTTGACCTGGCGGGCGATGGTATATTTACCAAGGCCGGCACTATACAAACGCACCGGAACCTCACCATTTCCTATAAGATCATCAGCGTATTGCTGGCAAAATCAACCCAAAGAAAGGAGGCGGTTGACAGATACAGAAAGCAACTGGCTAGTTATAAGTTCAGGCTCGATTCGTTGAGCGCCGATTCGGTGTTGTATGAATTTCCTGCCGATTCCGCCACTTTTAGCGAATACCTGAACACCCTTTTTTTAACGGCAGCCGAAATAGCGCCCGCAGATAGCGCCATACAAAGGTCTATTGAAAATATACAGGGGTTGCAGATACAATTAACACTGCAGGTAAACAGGTTAAGCGGTGCGTTAGAAAAAATTGATGCAAACCACGCAGCGCTATCTGCCAATACCTTTAAAAGGGAGTTTGTGAATATTTGGGTTCCTATACCTTATACCAGGCCCTTGCCGGAGATCATGGAGTTTTCAAAGCAAAAAAACCTGCTGGCCTTAAATTATTATACAGAAAATAATAAAACGGAAATAGTATTTAGCCTGTTTGTAATTATTGCTTTGAGTATTCTCCTGATAACCTTAAAACGCAAGCTTTCCATTGAAAATGAATTAAGACCGGATTTTGCGGGGCAGTTGGTTTTCAGGTATCCCATTCTGTCAGCAATCTTTATTGGCCTCAACCTGTTGCAATTCTTTTTTAAGGATCCCCCGTTTATATTCAGCATGGTTTTCTGGGTTATTACCGGCTTTTGCCTCACTATAATTTTTTGGGGCTATATCTCAAGGGGCATGATGGGGTTTTGGCTGGTCATGAGTACGCTTTTCGTGCTGGCATGTGCAAACAACCTTATTCTTCAAACATCACGACAGGAAAGATGGTGGATGCTGGCGCTGGCAATAGCCGGTATGTTAGTTGGAGCGTACTTTTTTATTAAAGTAAAGAGAGACCGGCTGAAGGAAAAGGGTATTGTTTACTTTATTGGTTTTGTAGTGCTGCTTGAGTTTTTAGCGCTATGGTTCAATGTATTTGGAAGATATAATGTATCAAAAACATTGCTCACCAGCGGTTTTATAAATGTGATCATTGGCGTTGAGTTTCTTTGGCTGGCGAGATTGTTCAGGGGTATGCTGTTGGTGGCTTCAAGGTTTTATAGCCGGACGGAGCAAAATTTGTTTACGGATATTGAAAAAGTTAGTTACAAAGTACCGGGCACCTTTTACTTGTTGCTGCTGGCGGGCTGGTTTGTTTTGTTTGCCCGCAATTTTTATTTCTTCAGGCTGATAACGGCCCCGCTTACACGTGTATTGGTGGAGGAGCATACGATTGGTAATTATAGTTTTACCGTCAGCAATTTGCTGGTATTTATAGTAATCATTGTTATTGCAAGCTTTCTATCAAAGATTGTTTCATTTTTTGCTTCGCATAAGCCGGGCACAATTCCCGATAAAAACAGCCCTAAGTCAAAATTGGGAAGCTGGGTATTGCTCATCAGGATTGCTATTATTAGCAGTGGATTATTTTTAGCAGCCGCAGCAGCAGGCATTCCCATGGACCGCATTACCATTGTGCTTGGCGCCCTGGGAGTGGGTATTGGTTTTGGCCTTCAGGAGCTTACCGGCAGCCTGGTGAGCGGTATTATTATTGCCTTTGAAAAGCCTATAAATGTGGGTGATATTGTGGAGGTGGCCGAACAAACCGGCACCATGAAATCGATAGGTTTCAGAAGCAGTGTGATGACTAAACTCGATGGTGCAGATGTAATTATTCCGAATAACACATTGCTAAGTTCAAATCTTATTAACTGGACGAAGAGTGATGAAAAAAGAAGAGTAGATGTTGAAGTTCAGGTGTTGTTTGGCGCCGACCTTAAAAAAGTTAAAAGTATTTTATTGGAGTTGTTAGATTCAGATGAACGCATTCTGAAACTGCCTGCGCCCTCTGTAGAATTTGTAGAGCTTAAAAACAGCATTGTTGATTTGCGGATATATTTTTGGCTGGTACAGGTGGAGGAGTGGATATTCACCCGAAGCGATCTGATAGAGGAAATTGACCGGGTATTTAAAGAAAATGAGATAGCCATGCCGTCTTAAGCAATACTCGATAGCAATGCCTTGGAAATGGATATTCTTTCATCAACAGGAACAAATGTTCACATATTTTCCTGTATTCAGGCTATCATAGGAAAGCAAACACCGGCCCAAACTTCCACCCCCAAAGTTCCACTATCAAAATAGCATGCAATTCGGTCAAAATGGTGATAGGTTATTGGAAGCCCCCCGGTTAATTTTGATTTTATTTTAATCCAAGCATGGATGTATGAACCTGTAACACTATGAATTTGAACCGTTTGGTTTTGGGAACTGTAGGGATTGGAGGAATTTGGGGACCTGTTGATGCCGCCGAATCTGTACAAACCATTATTGCTGCATTAGAAGCAGGTATCAGCGCTATTGATACAGCCCCTGCATACGGGGATGCAGAATCGTATGTGGGTTTGGCATTGAAGGAATGGAAAGGCCCGACCCCGGTTATCAGCTCAAAAGTTGGGAGGCTGAAGGGTTTTTCGGCCACAGCGGGCGTGTATGATTATAGTGAGCAGGCGATGACCAGGAGTGTAGAGCAAACACTGGAAACGCTGGGTATTGATTCGCTGGATATCCTTTTCCTGCACGATCCCGCGCATATGGACCCTAAAGATGCTGGTACGGTACTGAAAACAATGGCTGGGTTTAAGGAAAAGAAATACGCCCGGAAAATCGGACTGGGGGGAAACCCGCCTGCATGGTTTAAGCCTTACCTGACCCCCGACCTGTTTGATGTGCTGATGGAGTTTAACACGCTAAACGCCTGCAATACGGATGCGCTTGATAAAAACCTGCCCTACTGCTTCAAAAACGGGATACAGTATTATGCTGCCAGCCCATTGTATATGGGGCTGCTTGGCAACCGGTATGAAGCCTTTACTGCTTCGCCGCCAGCATGGATCAGCGGGGAAACTGTAACCAGGGCAAAGAAGCTTGAGTGTATCGCAAAGGCCAACGGGTTAACGTTGCCTGCATTGGCGCACAGGTTTCTGCTGTCATTGCCATTCGCATTCAATATTGTGATTGGGGCAGTAAACAGGAGCCAACTGCTGGAAACGATAGCAGATATTACATGTGGCCGGCTGGATGAAAGGATGGTAAATGAAATAATGAATACAAGCAAATAAATGACGAATAATGAGTAGAATTGACCATGAAGTATTTAATATTCTGCATGCAGAAATAAAAATATTGAAGCCGGTGACATGCAAGCAGCCATTCCAGGATGCCAGCATGGGGCCCTTCGGTACATTTGGTATAGCTATTCTCACCCTGGTGGATGAAAGCGGTGAAATAGGTGAAGTGCCTGTGTACGGCTCCTATAACAACATACTTGAAACCTGCCTGTTACCTATTTTGTTACACAATAAAAAGGAACCTTATTGCCAGTTGTTTTACAGGTTGTACTGGTCTATCAGGAATGAAGGATACCGCGGGCAGGCGGCTGCATTGCTTGGCCAGGTTGACCTTGCGCTGCACGATTTAGCAGCACGACGCCAGAACCTTCCGCTGCATACATACCTGGGTGCAACACGCAATTCGGTAAAAATGTATGGCAGCGGGGGCGGCACCAATTACTCCCTGGGGCAATTGGAGGCTGAAGTGGGCTGTTTTCTCGATTCGGGCGCCGACTGCTATAAAATGAAAGTTGGAAAAGATTTCGGTACCCGGATGGACGAGGATGTTGAAAGGGTCAGGTTTGTAAAAAGCCTTGTTGGCAATAAAATGCAACTTGCCGTTGATGCCAACCAGATTTGGAATTGCGACCAGGCGCTCCAGTTTCTCGACAAGGTTGGCGCAGAAAATTTAGCATGGTTCGAGGAACCTGTGCACTCCGCCGCTTTTGACCAGATTGAAAGGCTTTGCAATCTTACCTCTGTAAAAATCAGCTATGGTGAATCGGAACGCACGTCCAAAACCTTTCCTGCATTGGTAAACCTCGGCGTCAGGCATTTGCAGCCCGTGCCCACGCAATTTGCGGGTGTAAAAGAATGGATGCAGGTACGGGACCTTGCAAATCAATGCAACGTTGACTTTTCCTCGGGCGGATATTCATTATACACTGCATCACTTATGGCCACAGCGCATCCCGATTGCAGGGTTGAATATTTGCATGCCATCATGCATGGCCTCGAACAATATTTCAGCGTAAGACCGGTATCCCGTTGCGGGCAGTTTATTTTGCCCGATAATGCCGGTATTGGGGTGCGGATAAATTGGGATTATTGCTGGAAGGAAGATAAAATAATTCAGCAGTATGCCTGGGCGCGCAAAAATGTTCGTGAGTATAGCCCTGTAGTTTCCATGTAAATTTTAATTCAAAAAAAAGTGAACGTTACGCTTGCTGCCATTGATTACCTGGTATTACTCTGCTATGTAATCGCCTTATTTGCCATTGGTTTTTACCTGAGTAAAAGCAAGTCACAGTCGGATGCCGATATTTTCCTGGGTGGCCGTTCGCTGAAGTGGTGGCAAATAGGTTTTTCCATGTTTAGTGCCAATGCCGGCCCTATGATGCTTATAGGCTTTGCCAGTATTGGATTTTCACAAGGCGTGGTGGGCAGCAACTTTGAATGGCTTGCGTGGATTTTTCTCATGCTGCTGGCCATGTTTTTTTTACCGCACTACCTGGCTACCAAAGTGAGTACCATGCCGCAGTTTTTACAATTGCGTTTTGGAAAACGTTCGTACAATTTCCTCGTTATTTACAGCCTTATTTCAATACTCGTGGTGTGGCTGGGCAGTGCATTGTATGCAGGGGGGCTCATTATTTCACAGATATTCGATTGGCCGTTGATGAGGTCTGTAATATTGATTGCCGCAATCGCTTCCAGCTTCACGGCAATGGGCGGACTGAAAGCGGTAGTGCGCACGGGTATTTTTCAATCCATTATCATCATCATTTCTTCCATCATACTTACTTACCTGGCCTTTAAGAAAATTGGCGGGGTAGGAGCCTTTGTTGATGCCGTTCCGGCAAACTACTGGAAATTGTTCAGGCCTGCTTCCGATCCCGAGTATTCGTGGATTGCTATCCTCGCGGGTTACCCGGTAGTGGCCATTTACTATTGGTGTGCCGATCAGACCATTGTACAAAAAGTGCTGGCCGCAAAGGACCTCAAGGAAGGGCAATACGGCGCCATGTTCATAGGTGCGCTCAAAATAATCATGCCGTTCATTTTTATTTTTCCCGGCATCATGTGTTTTGTTTTGTTCAGGGATATTGCCCAGCCCGACAATGCCTATATCACATTGGTAAAGCAATTGATGCCGCATGGACTGCTGGGGCTTTGTGTGGCCGCACTGATTGCTGCTCTTATTGATACCGTTTCTTCAGGGCTCAATTCATTCAGCACCGTATTTACTTTGGATGTTGTGGGGCGGCTCAGGCAAATGGATGAGCGTTCGCAGCGAAGCATGGGTAAATGGATTACGCTGGTGGCGGCAGTGCTTGCCGTATGCGTGGCTTACCTGTACTCGCATTCGGGCAAAGGTTTTTTTGAGCTGAGCCAGGGTTTGGTTTCTATCCTGGCGCCGCCATTGTCGGTGGTATTCCTGGCCGGTATCATGTGGAAGCGGGTGAACAGCATTGCAGCGGAAACCGTGCTGTATGGCGGTGGATTGGTTTGCCTCGGAGTGGGTGTTTGCCACGTGCTCAGTTATCCTTACAAAGGGTATTGGCCGCATTTCCTGTTGCTGTCGGTGTATTTATTCCTCGCATTGGCAGCTGTCATTGTGTTGGTGACTCTTTTTACGAAGCCTGATAGCCGCAAGGGTTTGCCTTCGCTGGTAGAAACCAATCGTGCCGCAGGTCATTCATCGCGCTCGGTGTGGATAGGTTGGGGCTTGCTTGCGGTGGTAATGGGTATCATTTATTTCATATTCAGATAGAAAATAACCTGGTAAAATGAGCAGGAAATATTGCATCACCATAGTTGCTTTGATTGTATTGACCATGTTTGGCTGCCATCAGGAGCCTGCTACAATATCAGCCACCGAGGAGCGGGTTTTTGTAGTAAACATAGTGCCCGATTCTGTTAAGCTGAAAGAATACCTTGATTACCATGAGAAGGTATGGCCCGAGGTGGAAGGCGGCTTTAAGAAAGCAGGATATAAAGGGATTGTATTGTACAGGTATGGGCATTTGGTGGTGATGACCATTACCGTGCCTGCGGGAGCGGACCTGGACCAAATGGGTAAGCTGGCTGAATCGTATGATCCGCGCTGTGCGGAATGGAACCAACTGATGAACGGGTACCAAACCGGCGTTGCAGGCACAAAGCAGGGGCAAACATGGGTAGAAGTCAGGCCGTTTTACAGGTTCAGCAATCCGTAAATGATGATCGTAGTGCGGTGGCCGTTGGTGAATATTATGAAGGTGAATTCAAATTTTTATTGATCATGTTTAAAAGGGTAACAAAAAGTATTCCTTGCTTATTGTTGTTTCTTGTTTGTGGAGCGGTTTCGGCCAGGTCGCAGGGTATGGTATCACCTGCAGGCGCTGCAAAGCAATTCGCTTTTCCCGACAGGGTTCGGTACGATGGATCATGTATGATCATCGAGGGTAAGGATGTTTTAATTTATAGCGCTGCCTTTCATTATTACCGCTGTCCGCAGCAATTGTGGCGCGATAGGTTCCGGAAAATAAAAGAAGCAGGCTTTAATACGGTGGAAACTTACATCCCATGGAACTGGCATGAACGCAGCATGCCTGCAAGCGTGAATGATTTCTCGAAATTTGATTTCAGTGATTTGAAAGCATGGCTGAAGATGGCGCAGGATGAGTTTGGGTTTTATACCATTGTACGTCCGGGCCCGTTTTTGTGTGCAGAATGGTCAGGGGGTGGTTATCCCCGCTGGCTGGCCAGGTTTGGCCCTGCAACGGGAGATTTGTGGTTGCGTGGCGCCGATCCCGAACATATAAAATGGTCGGAGCATTGGTTTAATGCTGTTTCGAAAGTGCTGGCCCCGGAGCAGGTAACCAGGAAGAAGAAAGGCAGAAAGGGCATTATCATGTTCCAGATAGAAAACGAGTATAATGCGCATGGTACCGGGAACAAAGAAATATTCCTGAAGGCATTATACCATGCTGCAAAAAATAACGGTATTGAAGTACCTTACTTTACCTGTCTTACCAGCCAAACCCGTGGCAGCAAGGACCCGGAGCTTTCACAGGTGTTTGATTGCGATAATTATTATGTAGGCTTATCGGATGCGCCCGGTTGCGCGCGCAGAATGGCAGGTCTCCGCAAAAGCCAGCCCGATGCGCCCGGTTTTGTTACCGAACTGCAGGGTGGATGGTTTTCGCTGGTTACAGGGACGCTTAGCGAAGAGCATGAATCGGATGCACGTCATTTTAATGCCATTGGTATGATGTCGTTGCTGGGTGGCGCCACCGGTATTAACTACTATATGTTTTTTGGTGGAACGCATTTTGAAGGCTGGGGAGCCCGTGGCATGACCACCAGCTACGATTATAATGCCGCCATCCGTGAAAGCGGCGCAGTGGGCAGCAAATACTACGCGGCCAAAGCCATTGGTGAATTTGTAGGCAAATTCGAATCTAAGCTGGTGCGAGCCGAAGGCGGGCCCTGTGAATTGCAGAACGTATCTAAAAAAATGTTTGGAGGTGTACGCGTTGCGCCGGATGGAACGCGGTTTGTGTTCCTGCACAATACGGATGTGCAGAACCCCATGCAAGGCACCGTAACGCTTGTGCCCGGCAGGTTTCCGACGCCAACCGGACCTATGTACAATATTAACCAGCATGGCGAGAAAGTGCTGATTAAGCCTGCAGAGGCTGCCTCTTCCGACAGTTCGGCGATCCCGCCATTTTCAGTTGATTTTAATTTGCCTGCCCTCGGTGCCCGTGTGCTGGTAATACCGCCGGGCGCCAATCCCGAGCAGGGGGAATGGTGGCCCAAAGAGGTGCAGCAGCCTGTTCGTCCCGCTGTTAGTTTTGCACCCGTTCGCATTGGTTATGCCATGCGCTGCAATGATCCTGCTGCGCAGGCAAAATGGTTATCCTTGCCCGAAGATCATTCGTTGTCCGATGCAGCCATCAACGATTTCAGGTATAGTTTATACCGTTCTAAATTTAGCCTGAGCGCTGCCGATGCTGCCAAAGAAAACAGGCTGCTGTTTAATATGTACACCCGCGATATTGTTTCCGTACAAATAAACGGTCGCATTCCTACACGTCTTTTTCCTGATAAAGCAGATGCGCAAACCTGGATCACGCGCGGCGCCCATGCACGCATTCGCCCCAATGAATACGATAACCGTTTTGATGTTTCAGGCTTATTGAAAGAAGGCGAAAATGAAATTGTTGTTGTTTACGAAAACCTTGGGCATGCGCACGGTTATATTCCTATGGAAGAGCTTGCCGGCATCAGGCGGGGCGGGCTTTCCACAACGGACACTGCCTTGACGTACCCGCTGCATTGGGAATATGCTGCGGATGTTGCAGGTATCACAAAAGGATTTACCTCCCCATCCTTTAATGCTGAGAAATGGGAACGGGTTGAATTGAACCGGCAGGATGACATTCCTCGCAAGGGCAATGGTGTGCAGCCAATGGGCGAGCAAACAGGGCTTTTTACCTGGTACAGGGTTGAGTTTTCGCTGCCGGAAAAAGATGTGAAAATGTGGATGCCCTGGATGGCGAAAATAAATGCTTCGGGCAACGGGTATATGTGGCTGAATGGACAGAATATCGGCCGTCATTGGGAGGCAGGCCCGCAGCGTGAGTTCTATTTGCCTGAGTGCTGGTTGCATTTTGGAAAGAAGAAAAATGTATTGGTGTTTGGCCTGCGCCAAACGGCTAACGGCGCTGCTATAAAAGCCATTGAAATTGCACCTTATCCTGAAAGCGCGGAGCTGAGATAAGGGCTTTCTTCCGGCATTCTTT
>CAYUGH010000071.1:21669-23568 GCA_964444195.1 uncultured Chitinophagaceae bacterium | reverse complement strand
TGTACAACAATACCTCAAGCATGCCGACAGGGCCATGCACATGGAGTATGAACCCACATCCAAGTAATGAGGGGGTCAACATGCTCCGGAATCGGTCCTTACAGCCGGAAAAACTTCCTTTTAAGTAAGGTTGAAAATACAGGGGGTCAGCATCTGCCGGAATGCCAGGGTAAAAATTGAGACTACGAAATTATTGGCGAAATTGATCCCGGATTTTAGGGGGTCAGTATGATCCGGGTTATCCACCCAACCAGTAATTACCATGCTATAGGAAGCTACAATATTGATATCCAATAAATTACACTGCACCCAATACAGCCGCGAGATTATGGGAATCATTTTATTAAAGGGTTCATGGCTGCAAATTGAATTGTTTGCAAATCTATTTTCAAAATTATTTTTGTTACATTTTTTGTCATTTTTACTTTTTTTCATAGTTTTGTAACTGATTATAGTTACTTTTTAACCAGAAATTTTTTGAATATGACTAACCCAGGTTTGATCACAAAATCATTAAGGGAAAAGTTTGGATATGTACAAGGGGATGTGGCTGAGTTTTTAGGAATTTCACGGGAATTAGTAAGTATGTATGAAACCGGCGAAAGGGAAATGCACATTGAAGTGATGGAAAAATTAGCCGATCTCTTTTGTATCGAGCCCCATGCATTTTTTTCTGAAACTTCAGAGGAAGCCATTGCCCAGGTAGCATTTGCATTCCGCAAGGACGAAATGGCAGCAGACGACCTGAAGGAAATTGCTGCATTTGGTAAAATCGTAAGAAACTATTTAAAAATTAAAAAATTGGATGGTAGGCTTTAATGAGAAAATATTGGAAGTACGGGCTACCAGGTTTAGGAGCGGGTTAGGTATCAGTAATGCCGACCCGATTGACCTGTATAAGGTATTGGCAGAGCAAAATGTGCTTACCAATTTCCGGCCGATGGGCCCGGAGTTTTCAGGCATGGCCTTAAAAACAGGTGAAAATCGCTTCATTTTGGTGAACTGCAATCAAATCAGGGCAAGGCAACATTTTACCATCGGCCACGAATTGTATCATCTGTTTGTACAGCCCGAGTTCAGTTTTATGTTGTGTAAAACAGGCCGGTTCGATAAAAAGGATAGGGAAGAATACAATGCTGACCTGTTCAGTAGTTTTCTGCTGATGCCTGAGGCAGGTGTTTTAAGTTGTATCCCGGAGGAAGAACTTTCGAGGGGGGCTTCCATCAGCCTGCCCACTATTGTAAAACTCGAGCAGCATTTCGGAGTGTCAAGGCGTGCCTTATTGGTTCGGCTGGCCAGGCTTAGGCTGATAGATTATGACCAATTTGCAGGCCGCTACCTGACGGGCATCATGCGAAGCGCAAATGAACTGGGGTATAGCACAAGGTTATACCAAAGTGGAAGCGATTACAACGTAATAGGTGATTATGGTACTATATGTAAAAAGCTCTTTGAGGATGATGTTATTTCAGAAAGTCACTACTTCAACCTCATGAATGATATTGGAGTGAATATTGATGAAAATTTTGAGGAGCATGGAGAAGAATGGTGAACCAAAAATTTTGCTGGACTGTGATGTAGTCATTCACTTTTTGAAAGGTGGCAAAATCCTGGAATTACCTACCATTTTTCCCGGAAGATTTGTCATGTTGGATAAAGTACATAATGAACTAACAAAGCGGAACAGCAATATCATTGCAATCGGGGTTTTCCTGGCAGCAGGCAGTATACCTGTTATTAAAATGCCCGATGAACCGGTTATTGCAAAAGAATATCTTCTGCTTAAAAAATTAATGGATGATGGAGAAGCCGCTTGCCTGGCTGTAGCGAAATTCAGGAAGGATTTTGTTGCGAGTAGTAACATTAGCCAGATTAAGGCTTATTGTATAGAGAATAAAA
>CAYUGH010000071.1:6396-21569 GCA_964444195.1 uncultured Chitinophagaceae bacterium | reverse complement strand
TAAAGAAAGGTTAAGACAATTTGTCATTTTCCCTCCAAAATTATTTAAAGTTTTCCCCCGGCATGCTCGCGTTGCAGTCACTTCGATGTACAGCAACAAAAAATTGCGGAAAAAACTACAGGAAGTTTTCACCCTCGGAAACAATGGAAAAATACCCCTGTTAAACGATTTGAAAACATGGGTGTGTATTCCCGCTTTTAACGGGGGCACCGGGGAGGTAAATGTTTTTAAAACTAAGCATCATGAAGAGTATAACAGAGATTACAAATTACCGGCACATGAAGTAGCTCTGTCCAGTGCATCTGCACCGGTTTACTTTCCACCAAATACTTTCTCTTATGAAAATGAATTAGGTAGTGGTAGTAATGTTAATATGGTTGACGGCGGAGTTTTTGCAAATAACCCGGTAATGCTAGGCTTTTTAGAAGCTATTGAAAAACTAAAAATTCCGATAGAAAACATTGAAATCATTTCCATTGGAACTGGTAAAGGGAAGCACATTATCAGGCAAAGCTGGAAACCCCAAAGCCTATGGTATTGGTTAGTACCTAAACCAAGGCTGCTGGATATCATCCTGGATAGCCAGTCGCAAATAACTGAATGGTACCTTGCTTTTCTGAACAGATACTTTGCAAATAAAAGCACTCCCTTTAATTATTTTAGAATCCAATACGATTTTGGCTCAGAAACCATTGAACTGAACGCGTCCTCAAAAAAGGACATCATGAAACTGGAATCGATTGGTGGTGAACTGGCAAAAAATAATTTACATAACGTTATAAAACTTTTAAAAAATGGCTGATTGTAATAACCTGTTTGAGCAATACCATAATAGCATTTCAATTTATGGCTCAAAAAACAAAGAATGAAGGATTCAAAAGAGGCGCTTCGAAAGAGAATTGTGGAATATTTTAAGGCAAACCATCCTGATTACGATCCTAAATTTTATATCCAGGGCTCACACAAAATGAAAACTGGCATCAGAACCAAAGATGATATCTGCGATTTGGATGATGGCGTTTATTTTTTCAGGGAGCCTGATGTTGAACCAACAACGCTTCAAAGCTGGGTTTGGGATGCTGTGAACGGGCATACCGATAAAAAACCAGAACATCGCAAAAAATGCATCAGGAATATTTTCTCAGGTGATTATGAGATTGATTTACCGGTGTATTACAAGGTTGATGGCCAGCATTATCAATTGGCCGTAAAAAATTATGGGTGGGAACCCAGTGACCCAAAAGCAGTGGTGGTATGGTTTAATGATCATAAAGATACAAATGGGCAGCTACTACACACCGTAATGGATCTAAAAGGTTGGTGCGATTACCTGCGGAATAAAATGCCGAGTGGCCTCGCCATGACGATCCTGGCCGCAAATGCTAAGCTAAAGATCGTACACAACGACCGGCACGATATTTATTTGCGGGATATTTTGAATGAGATTAAGAAAGCATTAAATTCTCTATTTGCATGCATAGTACCTGCGGTACCATACGATAATCTTTTTGCAGACTATGACCCTGCCAGAAAAGAACGATTCCTGGATTCGCTTGATGCGTTCCTTGCTGATGCAAACGAAGCTTTACGTGAACCAAACCAGCTTAAAGCAAGTAAACTCTGGCGTAAGCACCTCGGTGATCGTTTTCCACTTGGGGAAGACAAGGAAGAAAATAAAAGCCGTGCAAATATTTTGATTGCCGGAAGCACTTCATCAAAACCATGGTGCCCATGAATATTTATGATCAGTTTAGCTTTGAATGCAAAGAAGCAATAGCTCAATATGAAGGGCTTCACTATGCTGAAACAATGGATGGTGTGCCGGAATTATCCGGCACACTCTTCATTCGCAACGGCCATGAAATTCTGGATGAATACTCAGTTCGAATTATTCCGACAGCAGATTTTCCGAACCAATTTCCGTTTGTTTATGAAACCGAAGGAAAAATCCCAAACAACATTGACTGGCATGTTCATGAAGATGGTCACTTCTGCTTATGTACAATTCCTGAAGAATTTTTAAAATGTAAAAGAGGTATCAACCTCAGTCAGTTTATTGAAAACGAAGTAACCCCTTTTTTATTCAATCAAACCTATCGAAGGAATTATGGCTTTTTTTATCAGGAACGAAGGCATGGTTTTTCTGGTGAGTTGGACTATTATGCAGAAATACTTGGGCTGAAAAGTGTGCTGGAGGTTGCCCAATTTTTTAAATTTTTAATACATCAATACGAACCGGGAAGAACAGAGAAATGCTTTTGCAAATCAGGCAAAAAATACAGAAATTGTCATAGGGATATTTATCGGATGTTTAGGCAACTCAGCAATGCAGAACTGCAACATCTCCATTTTAGAATTGTATATTCAGGCAATTTCAAAAATGCCTACTAGAGGGCCCGAAAAATAAACCTGGCAAATAAATTTTTACTTTCCGTTTCTTAAACCCAGCAAATTGCATTTCTACCCTCTTTGGTGTTCCCTATCAAAAATTCCCCCAACCACGCCACATTTGTTCTTTTAGCATAGCGGTACCAAAAGCTCCTGTACGCTCACGTTTCACCTTTCACGTCGTAATCACTATTGATTGTGTAAAATCAGGGCAGCTATGACACTGGTTTTAATCACTGAATTTTTTACCTATTTTTGATGTACCATCAATATAAATCAGGGATTTATATCGTTTAATTAAATATTAAAAATCTTAATCCTAAAATGCAATATTTATTCTTAGCAGCTTATCTAAGCCTTACAATACTTTGTCATGCACAGGCTTCAAATCAAAAGTTATCAAGAGATTCAGTGAAATATTATCAAAGAGAGCTTAACAACCTATGGAAGGCAAAAGAGGACTCTTTGAAAAATTCAGAAGAATACAAATCTTTAATGGCCAAACTTCACCGGGATAATCACCAAAAAAATGTAACCGTTGAGTTGCTGGCGTATGCGGGATTATATTTCAATGATTTCAAAAATTTAAACGCCCGTTTGAAATCCATCGGGCAAAATGAGGTTAAAACAACCAGTCCATCTGTTGGTGCGAGTTTAGCCATTGGCTATCCCATTATGACGTATGGACTGGAGCTTTCAGGTTATACCTTCGACAATAGTACGGCAAGTTTTAAAGGCGTGCATGGAAGGCTTTTTTTAGCGACAAATCTGTTTAAGAAAAGCAGGATAGTGATGAACCCCCAAATTGGTTTTGCAGGCAGCTTCCTGAATATGTTTATCCATAAATCAACAGGGCAAACAAATTTTAATGACTTGTTCACTAACCGGGCAAACACCGTTAACCTAACGCATGCACAAAACTATCTTGACCTTGCACTTGGTTTAAAATTACGAAGCCCTAAGCGTGAAAATTTTTATTGGCAGTTTTTCAGGGCAGGCTATCGGTATGGTTTAAAAGATGCTGCCTGGAAAATGAGGGGAGGGGAAATTATTGACGCGCCTGTTGACAGAAATAACCAGTTTTACCTGCAATTTTGTTTGGGTTTCGACAGGTAATCTCTGTCAAGGTTGGCGTTCCATATCGAAAATTCCCCCAATCACACCGCATTTGGTTTGGCGTTTTAGCAAAGCGGTACCAAATGCTCCTGTGCGCTTAGTAGGCCAGTTTACCAAGCCCAAAAAATTAAATGGGCCTCCCAGCGCTTTGTACATTCTTTTTAGCTTAGGCCTGGCAAAGCTGCCGTTGGGCGAATGTAACACCTAACTTAGCTGGTAAAAAAAATTACTTGCCACCAACTTATTTGTCACAAATTTATTTTTTGGCAAGAGTAATTAAAGGGACGTGGTGGTGGGGTATTTCAAAAAACTTCTTCTGCCCGGTTAGTAACCGTAATGCCGTCAGTTGTGCCAACAATTACCCCTTTCTCAATAATATGCCTGCGTAATTTTCTGAAACGACCGGATGCAGGGTGCGCCTGTAAAAAAACCACCGGGTAGTGTTGATGCCAATAACCACTCCTGACCCCCATGCTTTGCAGGAAATAATGTTTTATAATGCGCATCAATCTTATTCCTGAGAACCACTTCAAAAACTCCAACTGTCGCAAGAAATGCCAATGATATCCTGATATTCGCCCTGTAAAGCATCATGGTTTTGCGGGTATCATTACTGCAGGCTAACCGATACCTTAACAATCGCTGAGGACTGATTAATGCTTCGAATTCTTTAAATCGCATGCTGCCATAATTTTTAAAAAATTGACCCTAAAAATATTAAAATGGCAGGAAAATTATTATATTTGTACTGTTATTCCCCGTTTGGCGCTGCTCTGCATCCATCGGGGTTTTTTTATGCAATTCCAGGGTCTCTGCCCTGGTGTTTCACCCGCGCCCCAACCACACAGCATTTGGTGTTTTAGAGAGCGGTGCCAAATGTTCCGGAGGCAGGTGCCCGGAACGGGGGCGTTGGAGAATCAACAGCACGCGCAGAAAAAACAGGCCGATATTTATGGAAACCTTGTTTCCTTCCGTGGTATAAAAAATCCTTTGATACAGTTCAGGTTTCGGATACACACCTGAATATGGTTTTTAGATTGAATGCCGGCTCCGTCAAATGCCGGGCCGCCCTCGGTAAATATGCCCCTGACCGTATCGAAGGGTTTTAAATCACTAAAACCCTTGCCGCTCACATTATTGTTGATCTTCTCTTCAATTTTATGGTGCAGGTATTCGATCACTGCACAATCCAGTTCCCTGAGAATTAAATCCTGGTAATTGTCTTTAGGCAAATTTTTATTGAGTGGTAACTCCTTTCCTGCAATTACCAAATCGCTTTTCAGGAGACCATAATATTGAGATAGGATGTGAATGAATTTAGCATCAGAAAAATCAAGGCAATATTTAAGCTGGTAAACCACCCCAACAACAGCGGGTGTTTTTAAAGTCCCCCTCAATTTTTTATCTTCTGCCCACTGCAAGGCCCTGTCGAAATTATTTTCCCAGATATAAAATCCATGACCCAGCCAATCGAATTTTTCCTGGCTATTTTTTATGCGGTTTGGGTAGTTCACAAAATCATTTCTCACAGATTCATCGCATCCGTGAAATCCGATCATCAGGTTAGGACGCTCGTCATACATTATTTCTTTTCAACAATTACGCGGTTCAAATTTTTGTAGGTTCCTGATAAATTACCGTTCCTGGTCAGGATTTTTGCAGATTGGAGTGTCGCCATAACTTTGGCTCTGTCCTTTTTCTCTTCCCTGATTTCCTTTGCCAATGAAGCCAGCAATTTCTCTTGTTTGTTTTCCATTTCATCCCTCCTTATGGGTTACAAATATATAAATATCCCAAGAATTAAGAATTCTCCATTTTTCAGTTTTAAGTTAGTATTCTACCCGAATACTTCCACCACCACTAACCGCATTTAGTATTTCAGCCCTGGCCGGTGTTTCATATCGCCCCCCCTACCACGCCGCATTTGGTGCTTTAGCAGGCGGTGCCAAATACTCCTTTGCGCTTCGTAGGCTGGCTTTACCAATCTCAAAAATCAAATGGGCTTCCTAGCGCTTTGTTCATCCTTCCGGCTAACGCGTGGCAATGCCGCTGGAGGGCTAATTGTAGCAGCCCCCTACCACCCCACCTTCACCTGTACACGCCCGCTATTATCCCCAATGCCGCTTACAATTACCCATTTACCGGCAGCATCATAAACCATTTCAACAGCCTTGCCATTTACCGAAACCGATGCAGGCTTTTCGGCAGCCCTTATTTTCAATGCAAATACATGCTTTTCGGGCGTAAACTTACCCGAAGGTTTGCTGATATCCAACGTGAGGTTTTTACCCTCCTGAACCATGCTCATTTCGGAAAGCGTGAATTCGCCCTGCTCGTATTTTGTGGTTAATCCATCGTCTTCGTAAAGCGTAAACTTGCCGGTGCCGGGGTAAATTTCAACCGTCAGCGTATCAACAGGCTTTTGCCCCACCCATGCCATACCGGGCTGCATGGGAATAATGCCGCCTGCTTTTACAAACATGGGCAAAATCTCAAGCGGGGTTACTACATGCACATATTGTTTACCACTATACTTTTTACCGGTATGGTAATCGTACCATTCACCTTCGGGCAGGTACACCGAGCGGGTTTTAGCGCCCTTGGTGGTAACCGGGCACACCATAATGCTGTTGCCAAACAGGTATTGGTCGGTAATATCGTACACATTTACATCGTTGGAATAATGCAATACCAGCGCGCGCATCATGGGCATGCCGGTCTTCAGCATCTCGTATTGATGGCTGTATAAATAGGGTATCAGGCGGTAGCGCAATGAATCGTAATGCTTAAAAATCTTCAGCGCATCATCGCCATAGTTCCAGGGCTCTTTGTATGCAGGATGATCCATGCCAAACAGGTGCGCCACGGGGCTCATCAGCCCAAATTGTGTCCAGCGGATATACAATTCAGGATCGGCCACATGCTCAAACCCACCCATGCAATGCGCCCAGTTGCCCACGCCGCTGATGCCAATATTCAATCCCGCCTTGATGACCGGGGCAAAATATTGCCACTCGCTTGGCCAGTCGCCTGCAAAAATGAAGGGATACCGCTGAATGCCCGCATAGCCCTCGCGGGTATGGTTCATGCCGCGCAGCTTGTTATTGGCGGCAAATTTTTCATAGGGCGCTTTGGCATAGGCTAATGGAAATACATTGTGCAGTCGTTGTGCCTCCTTACCGGTTGGGCCAACCTTATCGCTTTCATTGGCGAGCGAACCAAAGGCGCTGCCTTCATCTGTCTTAAAAAACCTGGCGCCCATATCGGCCACCCTTTTGGCCCCATGCTGCCACCACCAATCCACGGCTTTGGGGTCGAAAAAATTAACGAACTCGCCGGGCTTGCCGTTTTCAGGATAGGTGAACCCCAGTTGCTGCGCGGTATCCAGCAGCTTCAGCTTGTTTCCATTATCGAACCTCGGCCTGATGTGCAAACCCACCATGTTGAAACCCATGGCATAAAGGCTGTCGAACATGCCCTTTGGGTTGCGGAAAGTAGGCCGCCACTCAAAGGAAGTTGCACCTTTTCCACCCATCTGCCCGAATATGCGCCATACGCTATCAAGGTGCAGGATATCCACGGGAATGCCCATAGCCCTGAGTTTGAGCGCCAGCATCAGCACATAGGTATCGCTTGTATATTGTTCATAGCCCCATGTACCGCCGCTGTATGTACCAATATGAAGTCCCAATGCAAACTTTGGCATCAGCGGCGCTTTGCCGGTAATGGTAGTAAACAGGTTGAGTATTTCCCCAAAACCCGGGCCATACATTACATAATAATCAAGTTCGCCGCCATCCGCGCCAAAACTGTACTGGTCGGGGTTTGTGTTGCCCATATCCCATTGGGTGGCAAATGAGTTATGGAAGAATATGCCGTATCCCCTGGTGCTCATAAAAAAGGGTACCGGGCAATAATTAGCTTCCAGCACATTGTAAGCGCCCACTTCATGCGGGCGACCTTTGCCACGTCCCACATCAAGTCTTAGTTTTTTTCCGCGCTGATTTAAAAAATCCATTCGCTCACCAAACCCGAAAAAGTTTTCATCAGGTTGAAGGACCTTAGTGGCAAGTGGTTTGTCTTCGTTCAATAAACCGCCGCCGTTAGCATCGCCCGAAAGCAATGCACCATTCTTTTTGTAAATGGATACCGCACCGGTTGCCTTATTCACTTTTACCTGTAAGGAATCCGATTGAAAAACCAGTTCTGCCTCGGTTTCGCTTTGTGCCAGTTTCACTTCAGGCCATTTGTATTGCACCACCATCCAGGGTTCATCGGGCTCAAAATTGCCTGTCCACGATTGCCTGATGCGCACCACAGAGCCTGTGCAAAACCCCACCTGCATCCTTGATTGTTCTGTATTCCAGCTAAACAGGTTTCCTTTCCTGGATAAGCCTCCCGTGTATTTTCCGGTTGATTTTTGGGCGGTTAGGGGCAAAACAAATAATACAGCAAGCAGCAGGCTGAAAAGCAATCGCATAATCAATTTTTTAGTGCTCAAAAAAGGCGTGGGCGGCAAAGTAAGAGGTTCTGTATTTTTACCATCCTGTAGTTACAGGATTTAATTTATATGACTCATAAAAAAGGATTCGGCAGGCGCAATATACTTGATATGCGGCGTTTTTATCTTGCTTATCAAAAATGGCAGGCGGTGCCTGCCAAATTAAGCTGGACATATTTAGTGACGCTACTATCTTGCCTGTTGTTTTCCCCCATTTTTTCTCTTGCCCAACCTTTTGCCAAAGGGCTGCAAAGAGTGCTGGTGGACAGCGGCTGGGCCAAAAACTCTGTGAACGCGGTTATTTTCCGTAAAAACTCATTAACCTCGGTTGATGGGTTTCAGTATATTGCTTTTTACAACAACGAAGCCAAAGTGGTGCTGGGCAAAAGGAAATTGCAAGAAAGTACCTGGCAACTCATTACCACGCGGTTTGGCGGCAATGCCAAAGATGCGCACAACAGCATCAGCATCATGATGGATGGCGCAGGTTACCTGCACATGGCCTGGAACCATCATGGCAATGCGCTGCATTATTCCCGAAGCAGGGCGCCTCATTCGCTGGACATGATGGATGAAATGCCCATGACGGGCCAGTTTGAAGAGCAGGTTACTTACCCGGAATTTTTTCGCTTGCCCGATGGCAACCTGGTATGTATGTTCCGTGATGGCAGGTCGGGTTTGGGCAACCTGGTTTTAAACCACTACAATGCAGCCACACAGAAATGGCACAATGTGCACAGCAACCTCATCAGCGGCGAAGGAAAGCGCAACGCATACTGGCAGGCCGTTACCGACAAAATGGGCGCCATTCATGTTTCCTGGGTTTGGCGCGAAAGCCCCGATGTGGCCAGCAACCACGATATAGCCTATGCCCGCAGCACGGATGGCGGCAAGACCTGGCAAAAATCAACGGGGGAAACCTATACGCTACCCATTACAGAAGCCGCAGCAGAATATATTGCCCTCATCCCCCAAAAAAGCGAACTGATCAACCAGACTTCCATGGCAGCGGATGACGCCGGTAATCCTTATATAGCATCCTATTGGCGCGAATTAAATGACAGCGTGCCGCAATACCGTGTTATTGCATATAAAAATGGAAGCTGGCAAACATTGAATACAGGTTTTCGAAAATTGCCTTTTTCACTGAGCGGGGCGGGAAGCAAGTACATCTCCATTTCAAGACCGCAGATATTGGTAAAAGGAAAAGGGAAGAAAACCGGAATCCTGCTTTTGTTCCGCGATGGAGAGCGTGGTGAAAAAGCATCCTATGCCGGGCTAAAAGGAAATGGATGGAAAGTTGGCGACCTTAGCACCCTTTCATTAGGGGCATGGGAACCTTCCTACGATACCAACCTTTGGCAATCATCGGGTATATTGCATCTTTTTGCACAACCCGTGGTGCAGGTGGACGGAGAAGGACTTTCAGCACAACCACCTACCATGGTGGAAGTTTGGCAATGGAAACCGAAATTGTAATAAAGAACTGCCTGTATATGAAAGGAAAAATTTCTATACTATACCATAAAAGGCCAATTTATATTTACTGGTCCACTGCACTTAATTCTATTCATCCATTGGCCATTGAAACTTATTTCAGGTGGATAATGAGAAGGAAAAGAATCCGCATTCTCTTGCTACCCTGCTAACTAAACTCGATATTTGTACCTCAATAAAAGCCAGGAAATTGAAAACCGGTTTTTGGATAATGGGCATGTTGCTGGCTGGTATGTTGCAGGCACAAATACTGGCCAAACGCACCGTTACCCTTATGGGCAGTCGTTGGGAAATTACCCTGGTTTGCGAAGACTCATTGGTAGCTGAACAAAATATTGATACGGTAATTGCAGAAGTTACCCGCATTGAATACCTCCTGTCGGATTGGAAAACCGAAACCCAGGTGTCTGAAATAAACCGGCAGGCGGGCAGGGCGCCGGTAAGGGTAGATGCCGAAGTGCTGGCGCTTACGCAGCGGGCATTAAATTGGTCTCAAATTACAGGGGGTGCATTCGATATAAGCTTTGCATCCATGGATCGTATTTGGAAATTTGATGGCAGCATGACTGAAATGCCCACCCCTGAAGCCATTGGCAAATCGGTAGAAAAGGTCGGTTATAAAAATATTGTAATTGATACCATTGCTTCTACGGTGTTTTTAAAGCTACCCGGAATGAAAATAGGATTCGGGGCATTGGGCGAGGGTTATGCTGCGGATCGTTGCCGTGAGCTTATGGAGGCCAAAGGCATAAAAGCCGGCATTATTAATGGTTCGGGCGACATGAGTGTATGGGGACAGCACCCTTCGGGAAAACCGTGGACCATTGGCATAGCCCATCCCCTGCAACCCGGTGAATTATTTGCGGTAATTCCCCTGCAGCAAAAGGCTGTGGCAACTTCGGGAAACTATGAAAAATTTGTAGTGTTCAATGGTAAAAGATATGCGCATATTATTAATCCCGCCACCGGCTATCCTGCCACCGGGCTTACAAGTGTTACGGTAATGGGGCCTTTTGCCGAACAGGCCAATGGATTAAGTACATCCATAATGGTATTGGGCGCCAAAGCAGGCCATCGCCTGTTAAAATCCTTTCCGGCATACAGTAGTGTAATAATAACAGATAAGGGCAAAGTATTGACATCGGGAAACCTAAGCCGAAAAACATTTCGCAGGTGGAGGGTGAAGTAAGCTTTTTCAAAAATGAGTATCCGCCCTGTATGGGCTTGTTGTTTTACCGTTTAGGCGATCCGCCGTAACAGTAAAGCCATATATAACTCAATAGCAATCCATTTTAATTTGCCCATTCGATTGAAAATGTTGCAAACCCGAAGGATGCAGCCGGTTGCAAAGCGGCTCAAGCACGGCAAGCACATCTTTTTGCATGGAAAGCGAACCACAAATCATTAGGACTCCCCCGGCATTCAGGCATGCGGCAACCCGTTCACCGTCATGCTTTACATGATGGCTTACATAGGTGCAATCTTCTTCGCGTGATAAAGCAACCTGAATATGCCCCGGCTGTTGCAGCACAGGCAATGCCTGCAGGAGCGGTTCGTACAATTGAAAAGATTTCCTGTTTCGAAACCCACAATACAAAAAGCATTGGGTACCGGTTGATGCCGCTTGCTGCAACATTCCCAGGAAGGGTGCAATACCTGTACCATTGCAAATAAAAGTTACTTGTGATGAATTTTCGGGAAAATGAAAATGCGGATTGGAAACAATACGGGCCATTAAAGTATGGCCGGGCTGTAACCCAAACAAAAGACCCGACCCCAAACCTCCCGGGTAAAGTTTAATGCCAAGGAGTATGTTGTCGCCCTTTCTGCCAATAGAATACAGGCGTTCCCGATGGTCGTCAGCCGGATAAATAGCCAGTAAATCGCCTGACTGAAATGGAGAAGGAGCGTTAGGCCTCAAGGAAAGCAGGAAACCGGTTTGATCCGAATGTTGCACTTTTTTGTCCACTACGGTTAGCGGAACGAGGTTTGCTGTTTCTGCATTATGCCGTAGGGAATCAACCTGCAATTTAAACCCGCTACGTTGAGTCCACACTTCGGCCCAAAGGCCAAAATCAGCAGGCGACCGATCGTTTACCGTAAATACTTCTGTTAGCGGCAAGGCCCAGGATTGCTTCGCCAGCAGGTTATGGGCTTCAAAGGCGAAACGGCAAAATTCAGGATAGCTTTGCGAGCCAAAACCCAGCACCGAAAAATGCACCGACCGGCGCTGCGGAAAAGCATTAACCAACGCTCCAAAACGGGCGGCATTGGCAGGCGCTTCGCCCATACCATAGGTTGAAGTCATCACAATCAGGTGTTTGGCCCTGGGAAAAACCCGGTACTGATTGAGCGAAGTGAGATAGCAGGATTGGCCTTGTGCAAGCAACTGTTGGTAAACCTGTTTGCCAAACTGCCGGGTACTTCCATTTTCAGATCCTATCAGTAAAATAATTTCACTTTGATGAGCTTCAAATCTATTCTGAATTCGGTTAGCCCTACGTTTCAGCGAAATTTTCAGCCCCGAAAACACAAAATAAATAATATTGATGGTTGCCAGTAACAGTACTACAGCCCATAAGGCAGAGCTGCGCCCTGTATGAAGGTTCAGGCTTAATTGGCTCATGCGGTTGATGGCAGGATAGCTGATTTCTGTCAGTACCTCCCCGGTAAACTGATCAATGGTCATGGACCGGTCCTTTAACCTGAGGGTATAATAATCCTCGGGGTCATCAGAAAAAGGAAATTCAATGGATTGCACCTCACTTAACCGGGTTTGTACAAATATGGGGAAGGAATCTACCGAAAGGGGTATAGTCGCTGCACGATGCCCAAAATGGGGTGCGTGGCTTATGGGTTTCTCCGGTAAAATATCCGCATGTACCAGCGTAAGGACGCAACCCGTAAGGGCAAGTAGTATAATGGGTATAAAAGAAAAACGCGCCAGTACAACATGGTAATACCTCGATGTATTTGCCTTGTCTTTTACCAAAGGTTTAAAAAACCGCCTTACACCACGCTGGCTTTCAATAAGCAGCAATAAACCGGAAATTACGATGAGCAGCAACAGGAAAGAAATAATGCCAACAAAAATCCGACCTGCCTGATGCAGAAATAAAGAACGGTGAAAATTGGTAACCCATTGAAAAAATTCAGATTGAGGTTTTGGTACACCAAGCTTTGCTCCGTTGTTTGGGTTTACATAGGCCAATACCTGGTTACCGTCTGCATTGTAGCCATCTACCCATACGAAATCGTGGCTGTCTATTTTGATGCGGCTGATGTCTGCAAAGCTATCCTTCAGCGCCGGAATTACCTTATTCAGGTTAAGCTCATTAAAATTACCTGCCCTGAAAGGTTGTGCTTTTTGTACAAGCGGTTCAATAGCAAGTAAAATGCCGGTAAAGGAAGCCAGTAAGATAAAAATGCCGGAAGATACAGCCAGTGCAAAATGGCTATATCTCCAAATAGAAATGTTTCCCTTATTCATTGACCTCAAATAGGCATAAACCTTACATAACGTATATAGCCTTTACCTTCTGATTTAGCCGTAAGACTTTCGGTGGTTAGCGGGATTTCCAAATCCTTTACATAGTATTTATTGTTTTCAACTGCCGATTCAAACCGGATGGAATAGCCATTATTCATTTTTACTGGGTCTATTTCCAATACCATTACACCGCGGTCGCCACCGGCTACCGAGGCGCCCGTAATGGCGCTTATATTGGCTTTGCTTTTATGCTGAAATTTTTGCCATTCTTTCAGATCGGGATACCATTGGGCATCGGGGCCAAACATGTACAAAGTTTTTTCATAAGCACCTTTGCTATCAATGAGCGAAACTACAATATAAGCTCCCTCTCCCATATAATTGGTCATTTGAACCAGGCATTTGTACTTTAATGTCTTGCTACCCGGCTGTGCCTGCAGGGGTTGTTGGGCAACAAAAAATACAACAAAAATCCATACCGGCAAGGCGGCCATTTTTTTTAGCTTTAAAAACATGCAGGGAATTATTTTAAAAAATCAATAGAGATATTTTGTTTGGCAAGGTATTCGTTTTCACTGGCAAGGTCAAAAGGTGTTTCCATATATTCTGTCAGCTCTTTTTTGCTGGCGCCTGCTGCAATAAGGTAACGCAATATCTCATCGTTTTTAGCAGTCATGGCGGCTTTATGCAATACGGTAAGCCCTTCTTTATTTTTATGATTAATATCGGCCCCTTTATTGGCTACCCATTTTAGCAAAGGCAAATCTTCTTTGGCAATTGCCAGGTGATAAAGGGTGTTGCCATTTCCCTGAACTTTAGCAACATTCAATCCTTTTGCTTCGAGTAAAGCATACCGTTGTTCAAGTTCGTTTATGCCCCCCCGCGTGGGGTTATAGGATTGTATAAGGTAGGCTGTAAGGTTGTCACCTTCTTTATCCTGCATGCTTACATCTGCCCCGTTGTCCAGCAATATCTTTACCACCGGAACGGTATTGCTTCTTACAGCCAGGCCAAGCGCAGTTACTCCTTTTGCATTGGCCTGGTTGATGTTTTTTACCAAAGGCAACAATTGGGTCAGCGTTTCCGGTGTGCCATTGGCGGCTGCCATCATAAAGGCAGAGTTTCCTTCTTTATTTGTTTCGTTTATATTTAGGTCTTTGCTTAAAAAATACCTGATGTTATCAGCCTGGTTAGGTTTACGAACCAGGAAATGCAACACATTGTCACCCTTGCTATTGGTTGTTTTGGGGCTAATTCCAAGACTCAGCAGGTATTCAAATATTTCAGTGCCTGTGGTGCTGCCCCTACCCCCCTGCGCCGCCATTAGCAATGCCTGATCGGTAAAGGATACGCCCTTTTGCTGCAACCTTTTCATTTGAGCCAGGTTACCGCTACGGGCAGCATAGTTAAAAGCGGTATTTCCATTCGCATCCTTACTGTTAAGATCGAGACCTTTCGAAATAAAATAATTGGTTAATGTAAAATCATTATCCTGCCCAATTGCAAGCAGTAAGGCGTTGGCTCCATCATGATTTACCTCCTTTTGCAGATCTGCTCCATGTGCAAGGCACAAATCGTACACTTTGGTATTTTTTTGACCATTGGCGGCAGCAAAATTTAGTGGCGTATATCCATGACTATCCTCTACATCGGTTTTGGATCCCAGCTTAAGCAGGTGCTCCATTATTTCTATATTCCCCCTGCTTGCAGCCCAATGCAGGTAAATGCGGCTATCATGGGTAATTTTGTTTACTTCATTACCTTTAATGGAAAGCAGAAACAGTATAGTTTCAATGGGCGCCGCATTATTAATGGCCATTACCACTGCATCAAATCCATTGCGGTTAAGTTGGGTAGGGCTATTGCCCTTTTCTATTTCAGTTTTCACCAGGGTAACATCAGGGTTCTTTTTCCAAAATGCCTGATCATAAAACACATTATCCTGTGCCTGAGCAGCTATAGTTCCTATAAAATAAATACAGGCAAAAATCCACACAGCGCTTTGTTTCATAAAATTTTTATTGTAAAATTTGAAATGCCAAAATATTTTTAGTAAAGCCCAGGACGTTTCCGGAGTTCATAAAAATTTGGTTGCGAAAGTACCCCTTATCAGAAATTTAATTTACAGAATTGGGGAAAAGAGAGCAGGGTTTTTATCCTGCCCCCTTTCCCTGTTATTGA
>CAYUGH010000071.1:0-6296 GCA_964444195.1 uncultured Chitinophagaceae bacterium | reverse complement strand
AGAATTGGGGAAAAGAGAGCAGGGTTTTTATCCTGCCCCCTTTCCCTGTTATTGATCCCAGAATATTGTATCCACCGTTACTTCATCGCTTCCCATCTTAAGCGCCTGCTCATTGTTGGTCATTCGCTCGGTTTCAGGATACATTAACCTTAGGGGTCGTGCGGTGGTTGCAGGCGCCTGCAACGAATTGGGTATGGCCGGTACTCCCAGCCTGCGAAAATCGGTCCATGCTTCAAGGCTGCTAATGCTGTTGATGGCGAGCCATTTTTGTTCTATAATTCGATTTACCGTTTGATCATATTTTACAGATTCCTGCTGGTTGTATGCCTCAAAAGCGCTCTCCGGCACCTGCATGTATTTGAATGATTCCTTAATACCTGCTTCATACAAATCTTTTGCGGGTGTGCTAATCCATCCCCGTTGGGCAGCTTCGGCCTGCAAAAACAAACTTTCGAATGATCCCATCAGTACCGAAGGTTGTGTGGAACTTTTAAACAAGGCGGCCGGTGCATTTCCATTTTCCTGAGGGCCTTTAAAGGATGAAGTATTGGCACGGCTATACTCCGGCGAACTTACAGGGTTACCAAACAAAACGCCTTTATACTCACCGCCAACCTGTGTAAACAACAAGGCAATCCTCGGATCATTGCGTTGCTGGTATTGCTCAATAAGAAAAGTAGTGGGCCGTATGCCTAAATAATTGGCAGTAGTTACGCCTTGTACATTGCGGTAATAATTTTCCCAAAATGGATTTAACTTACCTGCTGTATTCAGGTAACCGGGTTGTACAAAAGCATCTTCGCCTACGCCCAAAAAGCCGCTGCCTTCCTGTTCAATTTTTTTAATCTCGGCAGCTATATAGGCTGCATCACCCACTTCGCTTTGGTGTATAAGGCCACGCAGCTTTACCGTGTTTCCAAATTTAGCCCAAAGGGTTTTATTTCCCTTAAATAACACATCATCACCGGCCGGCTCGGTACCTGCTGTTGCCCTTTTTATGTTTTCAATTCCTTCTGTTACCAGGTTCATTGCTTTGCTGTAAACCACCTTGCCGTCTTCATAAGCCGGGGTAGGCATGGCCGTACCTTTTAATGCTTCGTCAAAGGGCATACCGTTATAAATATCTACCAACCGCATAAAATGCCATCCCTGCATTATTTGTGCAATACCGGTATAAAAGTGCGCTTGTTCCGATATGGCTTCCTGCATCATCAACTCGTAATAAAGCATGGTGGTAAAAGCATTTTCCCACACAGGAATACCATCGCGCTGATGACGCATGGCGGGGCCATTGTAGGTTTTAATATCAATAAAAGCGCTTATGGCTTCATTATTGGTACCCCAATAGCCTCCCCAAAAAGCGCCAAGCTGATTAAGCTGCCCTGATTCCTGGTTTACACTGCTTACAAGCGCAGCAGGTAGCTTTGCAGACAAAGGCAGGGTAGATGAAACGGGCCTGTTGGGGTCTTCATTTACATCAAGGTATTTATCGCAACCTGCTAATGTAAAAAGGGCGATGAGGAGTACAAATATCTTAGAACTTGAATACATGGTAATTATATTATTTTGATGGATACTTACGTTTCCGGTAAAAAAAATTAAAAAGTTACATTCACGGTAACACCCATACTGCGGTAAGGCGGCACCTGCCTGAAGCTCAGGTATCCATCTGTATTGTTGTACAGGTATTCGGGGTCGCCGTACACATTGTCCTTATGACGGATAAGAAAAAGATTATTGGCTACAAACCCAATATCTACCATGCTTACAGCCCGTTGATTACCCAACCATGCCATAGGTATACTGTAATGAATATTCAATTCACGCAGCTTAATAAAGTCCGATTTAGCGGCTGTATTAATTTGCACTTCGCCCTGCTTGCTCCAAAAGGCAGCGCCTCCGCCTGATGTTTTTAAGCCGGTATTTTCAACATACTTACCCGGCTCTGTTTCAATAACCGAATGGGGCCAGACAAATGGCTGACGATCATACTGTGCCGTGCGCGGATCGGTACCTGCCGCATACATCCGTGGCACAATTTCCGAATACAGCCAGCCGCCCATTCGCCAGTCGAATTGCATACCCACGCTTATCCCCTTATATTGAAACAAGGTATTTAACCCCATCAGGTAGGGCGGTACAAGCGTGCCAAGATACCGTTGTTCTGAAGCAATAAGCGGGTCGCCTGTTGTTTTATCCACCACTACCCGGCCCTGGTCATCGCGCTTATAATCGCTTACCATAAGACTGGGTAATGCCTGCCCGATTACGGCATAGCTCTGCCTGAAATTATTAATGCTTTGAAGCCCGGCATATAACTCCTTAACCTGGTTGTTGGTATGCGTATAGTTGAATCCAACATTCCATTTCAGCGATTTCTTCTTAATGATATCTCCGTTTACACTTAGCTCCACAATATTGTTGGCAACACGGCCTGCATTTACCCTTGCACTGCTATACCCGGTAGCGCTTGAAGTAGTAGCATTAAAAATCTGACCCTGCGAATTGGAATAGATATAACTGCCTTCAAAATGTAGCCTGTTCCGTAAAAAGCTAAGTTGAACACCCGCTTCGTAAGAGCTTACAAACTCGGGTTCAATATTAGGATTGGGGTTGGTAGTGCTTGGTACAAAACCTACCGTATTGCCAAATGGAAATCCATTAATTTGCGAATACGTATTGTTGAGCTGATAAGGGGCAAGGGTAACATTACCCGTTTTATTCCACGATGCAAATACTTTACCAAAGGATAGCAGATGACTGCCCTTCAGCGATTCAAAAGCATCGGTAAATACAAATGATGTGCTTACACCCGGGTAAAAGAATGACCTGTTTTCTCTACTGAGTACTGATACCCAATCATTGCGCCCCGTTAAAGTAACAAACAAAAAATTATCGTAGCCTGTAGTAAGCTCGCCATATACCGCAGCGCTTCTTTGTTGAGTAATGGTAGCCGAACCATTTAATTCGCCGGTACGGCTACCGGGGTTAAACACTTCGGGATAAAGCAGGTTGTTGCTGCCAATACTTGTTTGCTTGCGATAATCACTCCGTAGGTTTTGGCCTGCAAGCAGGCGGGTGCTTAGTTTTCCAAACTGCTTGTTAAAGCTCAAAATCAAATCGCTTACCAACCGGCGATAATTGTTGTTGCCATCGCTTACACTGCCATTTACATTCCGGCTGCCAGGCGCCTGAAATTTTCCCACAGTACTCCTTGTTTCATCGCTTACACTATAATATCCTAACCGGTACAGTGCGCTAAACCAGGAGTTAAATTCATAATCGAATTGTAATTTACCATTCAGGGTTTGCTGTGTGCTTGCATCCCTGTAGTTGTCTATCTGGAAAAAGGGATTCTTTTGGGCATCAGTAAAAAAGTTCAATGGGTTGCCCACCGAATTGGGGTCTTCCCAATCTTTCATGGAGTTATAGTCGAAGTTGGCGGGTAATTGATAGGCAGTAATCCAGGGCCCATCGGGGGTTGTATTCTTTTTATTATAAATATAGTTTATATTATAAGATGTGTTCAGCTTGCCAAATTTACGGCTGCTGTTCAGGCGTATGCCTGTGCGGTTATTTTTATCTTTGGGAATAATACCATTGGCAGCTACATGCTGCACACTCAAAAAATAGGTGCTATTCTCATTACTACCCGAAAATGATACATCGGTTTGATTGGTTATACCGGTTTGAAATAAGTCCTTTCGATTATCACCTGAACCTGCTGCATAAAGCAGTTGGGGTTGTGTGCCATTGGGTAAAGGTGTTCCAAAATCCTTCATGGTGCCATCAAATTCGGGACCCCATGATTGCCATTGAATGGGATCATAAATACCCTCAGTGCCTTGTCCGTAGCGGGTTTGGGCCGGAGGTAGTGCAAAAACTTTTGAGAACATGATGGTATTGGAGAAGGTAACGACACCCCTTCCCTTTTTACCGGATTTGGTGGTAATCATAATAGCCCCGTTTACACCTTCCGATCCATAAAGCGCTGCCGCATTGGCGCCTTTTAGTACCGTGATACTTTCAATATCATTGGGGTTAAGCCGGTTAATATCGGGTATGGAAACGCCATCTACTACATAAATAGGAGCATTGGGGTTACGCCCGTCAATGCCTGCTGTGCGGCTGAGTGAACGGGTTCCCCTAAGCGCAACTTGTACGGCCGGGTCCACTTTGCTATCGTACATATTTATACGCAACCCTGCTACTTTGCTGCTTAAGCCAAAAATGGGATTAACGGTTTTGCCCTGGTTAATGCTTTCGTTAGAAACCACCTGCGCTCCGCCACCCAATTCGCGTGCAGCGCGCCTTATACCCAATGCCCCTGTAACCACAAGATTCGAAAGTTGGGCGCCGGTGGCCATTAAAGTAATTTGAATAGTTTGGGCAACATTTTCATTTATAACAAATTCACTGTTTCCATAACCCACATAAGAAACCAGCAACACATCGCCTGTTTCGGCCGAAATAGTAAATTCTCCTTCACCATTTGCTACTGTTGAAACATTCTTCTGCTTAACAAGAATGCTTGCGCCTTGCAAAACCTGCCCGGTTTCCTGATCAACAATGCGCCCTTTAACAGATCTGTGCTGCGCCGTTATGGACGTGGAAATCAGCATACCTATAATAAAATAAAATGCACTTAGTTTCATAATTTTCCCATTTAGCTTTTAATTCCCATGTTTTCCGAAGGGCAAAATTGCAGGCCGGCTTATTTTCAAAAGGGAGAAACCAATAAGTAAAAGGGAGAAATTCCCCTTTGAAGCATTCTAAAAATCTATATGCTTCCTTTTTCCTCCTGAAATACCTGGCAATACAAAAAATTCGCTAAAAAATATTTGGATTTCCTGATTAGGTTGAATCATTTCCCGATTTTGAAAGGTTTTGCAACTACCTGTTCATATTATTGCGCACAATGGTTACCAATCTACCGGCTGCTTTATTAGGTTCAGATAGACAGGCAATTGACCCTTATGGTTTTTCAGGTGCGGAATTGATTAGTAATGAGGAAATTTTGGAGCACAAGACATTTTTTAAAGGGCCGACTGCGGGCCTGATGTATGAAATGCTTTCTCCCGATGGCATCCATTTCTGGCATTGGGATGCGCTGCCCGGCGGCACAACCCTGTTTAAGGATGAAATTTCCGGGCCTGTATTTCACCTGGTTTTTGTGGTGAAGAACCAGGCCCCAAACAATGAAACAAACCATGCAATGCCCATGGCAGGCATAGGTAATTATGAGTACAACCTATTCTATTTGCCACCCCAAACAAGCCGGTTCGAATGGTTGCCCCAACACAAAATGGAGATATTTGCCCTAAACCTGCAGGCCGGTTTTTTTGAAAAATACATGCCCGGCGGCCACCCCGTTTCGAAAAAGCTATTGGGGGCATTCAAAAAGGCAAAAACGCTGAAAGCGCATGAGCACAATCTTCCGCTTACACCACATTTAATGGGAATATTGCAGGATATTTTGAATTGTCCGCTGGAGAAACAATACAAACGCATGTTTCTGAAAGCCAAAGTAATTGAGCTGTTAAGTATGATGCTTTCTCAAATGGATGAATTTAAGCAACTTAAACATAAAGCAGGCTTACGGCAGCAAGATGTAAGCAAAATGCAGGATGCCAGGGAAAAATTGCACCAAAATTTGAAAAGCCCCTGCTCATTGATTGACCTTGCCCACCAGGTAGGCACCAATGAAAACTACCTGAAAAAGCATTTTAAACTTTTATACGGCAACACGGTGTATGGTTATATCCGCGATTTACGCATGCAGCAGGCAAAAAATATGATTAAGGAAAATAAAGACTTATCAGAAATTGCTCATGCCGTTGGATACAAAAATGTCAGCCATTTTACAACTGCTTTCAAAAAATACTTTGGCTATTCTCCCTATTCTATTAAGGGATAGTTGTATCTCTGTTTTGCAGGTATTATCTTACAAGCCCAAATTTGAGTGTTAGAAACATAATGAATTCCCATAATAAATGTCCCGGCTACCGAAAGTAGAGTTTACCCTGACAAAGGAAGGGTGCAATCCCTCCTTAAGTGACAGTTAATGAAATTGTCAAAGTAATCACCTAAAAGGATTGAAGTATTTTTTGCCATTGTAACGAAGCTTTTTCAAAAAAAAACCAATTCTTGGTATTTTCTCCAAATTTCAGGGGGTTGTAAAAGGTTGTAGCGTACGTAGGGTCGCGGGCTTTGCGTTCGGGCGGGTTTCGGAACACAAAACTGTCTGCCAGCACTAAGCTTAAATAGAAGCACAAAGCTCCAGGTTTGCACGTCCT
>CAYUGH010000070.1:0-24158 GCA_964444195.1 uncultured Chitinophagaceae bacterium | reverse complement strand
GCAAAGGTTCTACTCAGAATTGGCTTGAACAATATGGGGTGCGTCGGGTGCTTACCAACTGCAAGTATCAAAATAATGAAAGGAGTTCGCTATCGTGTAGGAAGTATCAAACCTCAAAGAATAACGAGTGAGGAATGGAAACTGATTGATTATGGAACTTTATACTTGACAAATAAACGCTTAATTTTTGTAGGGAAAAACAAAAACAGCAATATCAATCTTAGCAAGATTTTATCCTTTACACCATATTCAGACGGAGTTGAAATTTCTAAAGATACAGGGCGACCACCTCTTCTTAAATTTTCAAGCAATATTGACATTTTTTCACTAATCCTTTCAAGATTATTGAACAAATAAGAGATATGGTAGTCGGTATATTTTTTGTAAATTTGCCCTGATGAACAGGATTTATTTAGATACTTCGGTCTTTGGCGGCTATTTTGACGCAGAGTTTGAGTTGTGGACAAAGGTATTGTTTGACAAAATCAATAAAAGCGAATTCAAAGTCATTTATTCTCGTTTAACAGACATTGAACTTAACCCTGCACCAGAACAAGTCAGAAATCTTGCTAACAGTTTGCCGCAGACAGCACTTGAATTTGTAGATATTTCAGATGAAGCAACGGCACTTGCCGAACAATATCTAAATGAAAATGTAGTTGGAAAAACAAGCCGTGCAGACTGTATTCATATTGCATTGGCAACATTAAACAATGCTGACGTTTTGGTAAGTTGGAACTTTAAGCATATTGTAAACATAAACAGAATACGAGGTTACAACGCTGTTAATTACAAGTTCGGACACAAAATTTTAGAAATTAGAACACCAAGGGAAATTTTAGAATATGAAGACTAAGGAAACAAAAAAAACAAGTAAGACACTTGTTCAACAAATGCGGGACATCAGAGATAAAGTAAATCTTGACATCAAAGACTTGACCTTTGAGCAGTTGAGAGACTACATCAAAAAGCAAAAAACACTGCACCCAATAGGGGTTTGGCGTAATGGCGGGTGAAGTGCTTCGTATGAAACTTATTGCTAAATTTGAACTTTGGTGCTTCGTATCAACGGTAGTGCTGTAATGCCGCCACTACGCCAAGCCCTGTTGGGTTATAGCCAATGGTAGGACGACCACGCAACCCGACAGGCAGACACTTAACCTGACACAATCGAGAGAAAAAAATAAAAAAGCCGACCGCACGAAAAAAAAAATTAAAGACAAACGAGCCAAGCCCACCCACCACCCCATTTGGTAGAAAAAGAGTTTATTCCCAACTCTTTCCCAAATTCAATAATTACCTTTGTAATTATGAAAATTCTGATAGTTGAGGACGAAAAGGATTTGCGAGAAACCATTGCCACTTCGCTTACGAAAGAACATTTTGTAATTGAAACTGCCAGCGACCTTCATTCAGCAAGTGAGAAAATTGAAGTGTACGACTACGACTGTATTTTGCTTGACATTATGTTGCCAAACGGTAGCGGACTACAACTTTTGGAGCAACTCAAAAACGCAGGAAAATCGGGAAACGTAATTATCATTTCTGCCAAAGATTCGCTTGACGACAAACTGAAAGGGCTTGAACTTGGTGCAGATGATTATTTGACAAAACAAGGATTAAGACATGAGGGGTGAGGTGTAGATTTCCTTACCAGCATTTCTCACGAAGAGAAGATGCCCCACTACTACAAAAACCAAAACTACTTTGGTTTGCTCTCATAAGCACGTCCTATGGCTTGTGAGCCGAAAGTTTTACGAAGCAACCACCCAACAACCGGAAAAGGGGCCGGGTATGTACCGAAACAAATACAACAATGGTATGCCATATTGCGCCTGGCAAAAGAAGATGCCGCGATAGCGAGGCCCGGCGCATTAGAGGTTAGGGCATGCATGAAAGAATGTAAAACCCGGCCGGTCTTAGGATAGGCAATTTCGGCGGTCGATTCCTCTTATCCAGGTGTTTCTAAATAGGATGGTTCTTTAATAAGGAATGACCGGGAACCCCTATTTTTGGAAAAATCCAGCAAACTGGGCTCAAACGGTTGTCCGTTTCCATTCGTTTGTTGGGTAAACAGCCACGGATTTAGCTGTTGCATGAAACTATGAATACAAAACATTAAAATGGAACATGGAAAATTTGTTATATCACTGGATTTTGAATTAATATGGGGGGTTAGGGATCAAAAAAGTAAAGAAAATTACCGGAAAAATGTAGAGGGTGCCCACCAGGTAATCCCAAAACTTTTAAAGATATTCAGGCAATATGGTATAAAAGCTACTTTTTCAACTGTCGGGTTCTTGTTTTTTGAGACCAATAAAGAATTATTGGAAAATATTCCGGATGTAAAACCACTATATAAAAACGGTAATCTTTCTCCTTATAATGGTTATTTTGAACATTTAGGGACTGATTATAAAACCGATGTTTACCATTTTGCACCTGATCTTATCAGGGAAATTCAAAAATATCCTGAACAGGAAATTGGCACACATACATTTTCACATTACTATTGTTTGGAAGAAGGACAAACGATTGAAGCATTCAGGGCCGACCTGCAAAGCGCAATCTTTATCGCCAAAAAATACAATATCACTCTAACTTCATTGGTTTTTCCCCGAAACCAGTTTAATGACGCATACCTGAAAGTTTGTTCAGATTTAGGTATTTTATGTTTCAGGGGCAATGAAAATTCATGGTTATATACAGCCAAAAATGAGGAAAGCGAAAGCCTCTTTCGCAGGGCATTCAGGTTGCTTGATTCCTATGTTAATTTATCGGGACATAATTGCTATTCGGACCAATACTTAAATGGAAAAATACCAGTTGACATACCGTCAAGCAGGTTTTTAAGACCCTTTTCAGGAAAAATAAAACTATTGGATGGGTTAAGGGCGCAAAGAATAAAAGGCGGTATGACTTATGCAGCAAAAAACTCACTGACCTACCATCTTTGGTGGCACCCGGAAAACTTTGGTATTAACCAGGATCAAAATTTTGAATTTTTAGAACCCATCCTTAGCCACTACCAAAAATTAAATAAACAGTATGGTTTTGCCAGTTGTACAATGACAGAACTTGCTATACACTTAATGAAACAGAACAAATATGAACCACGAATGTACTTTCAGTAAGATAGGTTTGGAGGATGCACCAAGAATCCAGGAATTAGCCAGGCTTAATGGCGGGAATCCGGATCTGTCGGCAAAGAACATCAATCATTGGTATTTTAGAAACCCGGTAAAATCAAATTCTTTATGGAAGGTTGTTTACAACGAAAATATTGAAGGATATGCAACAACCAACAATTTCGTATATACTATTGACCAGGAAGATCATTTAGTGGCGCTGCCGCAAAATGTGCTGACATCTGAAAAGGTTAGAGGAAAAGGATTATTTGGAAAGCTATATTACAAAACCGAAACTGAAAATGTTGAAGAAAATGGGGTTGACTGTTTTTTCACTTTCACAGGGCCGATGAGCACGCCCATTTTCCTTAATAAATTCGACTATTTAAGGGGAAAGTGTCCGCCGGTTTTAATAAAAATAGCCGGTCTTCCTGCATTATTTTCAAAGAAAAAATATAAGATATTGCATGATATACATTCCATTCAGGTTAACACTCATTATAGCTTACCTAATGCCAGGAAAAAAGATATTCCCTATTTTAAATGGAGATACTCAGAATGCGATAAAGCCAGGCTCAAAATAATTTCTGTAACCGAAAATAATGAAACCATTGGCTACGCCTTTTTAATCACCCGAAAAAAATTTGGGATTAAGACATTAATTCTTGCCGATATTATGTGTGAAAAAGAAGAAAACTATAGTGCAATTATTGATGCCTGTCATGTATTTGCCACCAATAACTTTTTTATTGCGCTGGTAATGTTTGAATTATCTTGTAATTGCAGAAGAAGAGGAATGAATGTATCGCTTAAAAACTGGTTTAATTTTTTAGTGAAGGGTAAAACAAAGGAAGAGACAACAGCATTAAGCAAGAAGTATCTTAATTTTTTCTTTGGCGACCTTGATTATTTTTGGTAGAAACATATTAAGATTTTAATCCTACCTCCCAAAATACGCCTCCCCAAACCTCACTTCCTCTAAAAACAACCCATGCCCCGGCGCTGAAAAATCTGCTTTCGCACAATCTTTAGCGGCCAATATATCTGCAAACCCATCCACGGTCAGCACGCCACGCCCGGCGCGCAGCATGGTAGCTACCAGCCCGCGCACCATGCCCCGCAAAAAGCGGTTGGCTTCTACGGTGTACACCAGCATATCGCCTTCCCTGGCCCAATAGCTTTGGCTGAGGGTGCAGATCATGGTTTTTACCTGCGTGTTGCGCTTGCTGAAAGATGTAAAATCGTGCTGACCAAGCAGGGAGAAAGCTACGCTGTTCAGCGTTTCGAGGTTAAGCGGGTAAGGATAAAACCAGGCACGGTCGTTGTAAAAAGGATTTTTAGAGCCATACAGGTAGTACTTGTACAGGCGGCTGGTGGCATCAAAGCGGCAATGTGCATCGTCAGGCATTTTGCGCAGCGATAGGGCTGCAATGCTGTGCGGCAAAATAGCATTCAGGTTATACAACTGTTTGGGGCCAAGTTCGAGGTGGGTATCAAAGTGGAAATAGTTTTGCCTTGCATGCACGCCCGCATCGGTACGGGAGGAACCGGTGAGCGCAATAGGTATTTTGCAGAAAACTGCCAGCGCCTTTTCTACCTCCTCCTGAACCGTATTGGCATTATGCTGCACCTGGAAACCGGCATAATCCCTGCCATGGTAAGCCACTTCTAAAAAATAGCGCATGGGAGAAAACTTATTGCACCATGGCTTTAAACCGGTTGAGATAATAGGTATCAGTCAACAGATCGCTCAGTGTGCCATATTTCTGGCGATCGCTGGTGTAGCGATAGGCAAGATCGAGCATGGCATAACGGTGTTCATCGGCTGCAAACAACAAGGTAAGTTTACGAACCTGTGCAGTAGTAATGCATTTCACTTTCACCGTTTTTTTCAGGATATCAAGCGCATCCTCGGGGTTCTTTTCGCCTTTAATAATCATGCTTATGAGTTCCACATCGGCATCGGAGGCTTCTATTTTGCAATTGGGGTTTGAAAGCGATACGAATGGAATGGTATCCGAGCGTTGATTAATATGCGTGGTATCCCTCACCACTACCAGGCTATCGCCAACCGCCACAAACTGTGCGGATGTGGCTGATACGGTATCCTTAATGTCCAGGTTGGCTTGGGCTGCAAGCGCGGCCAGTTTAGTTGCATTGGAAGTATCATTTTTAGACGTTGCACTATCCCCGGGCATAGTCATTGTCATATCGAGAAACACCGGTGCGGATGTAGTATTGGCCGATTTTGTTTTTTCGGCAGCCAGCGCGCTGTCGCGTTTGCCGGCAGCATCAATGCGGCGGGCTTCTTCCTGCAAGGCGGCAATTTCTGCAGCCGATAAAGTTCCTGCTGCCACGGTAGCCCCGCCATTATTGGTAACGGGTGGCGCTCCGGAACCCATCTCCTGGCTCACAGCATTCGGGTTAGTTTTTACTGAATCGGTTTTCTTCTCCTGTTCGGTTTTCACACTATCTTCCTTTTTTGAATCATTGGAAAGGGCAACTCCGGCCACGGTGGCTGCACCGGCCACCACTACCGCCCCTGCTCCTGATTTCTTATCTCCATCCGATCCCTTTTTTGGTTCGCTTTCAGTTGATTTTTTTGGTTCTTCCGTTTTGGCTGTTTCATCGGCTACCTTTTCCTCACCCGTTTTTTGGGTGGCTATAACGGTGGCGCCGGCGGCTGCAGCAGCTATTTTTTCTTCCTCAAGCTTTTTGGCATCGGTCGCAGCTTTTTCATCCTCCAACCGTTTGGTTTCGGCAGCAGCGGCGGCCACTATTTTTTCATCCTCAATTCTTTTGGTCTCTGCCAATGCAAACGCTTTCTGCTTTTCGGCTTCCTCGGTTTCCTTTTTTGCCGCACCGCTCAATTGCACAGCCTCGGTTTGAAGGTTTACAATGCCATAACCTTTTTCACCTTCCATTTTTCTCACCAGGTAGCCCTGGTCCTTACCTTCTACCACAAGCCGGTAATCCTGCAGCGTGTTTTGCTCCGGGTACCCCAACTGGATGGAATAGGTTCCATTGGTTAAGCCCGCAAGAATGAGGTGCCCCACCGAAGAGGAGGAATAATTCTTATTATTGAACTGAATAAAAAAAGGCGTGTTATCCTCCGTTTGAAAATAGATAAAATAGGGTTTCTGTGAAAATGCCTGGAAGGATAATAAAAAAAGCCCTGCGAAAATGAATGCGTTTTTAAGCCTGTTCATGTTGCGAAAATAGCACTTACGAGTCCTATTCAGTTGCGTGCCATGCAGTTTTAACGTAATAACCCGCCTTAATTACCCATTTGTGTAAAAAAAGCTGATAAACCCCGGGCAGGGCTAATTTTGCGCCAAATTGTAGAACTATATGAAATTGCTGCTGAGCGGATCGCTTTTTTTGCTTGCCTTATCTGCCCTTGCTCAAAACCCCGACTGGAAAACCATTTACAGGGGCACTTCAGAGAAACAACTGAGCATGGTGCATACCAGGCTCGAAGTGCGTTTTGATTATACCGCCTCCCGGATGGCTGGCAAGGTCTGGCTTACCATGACGCCATACTTTTACCCCACCGACAGCGCCATACTTGACGCAAAAGGGATGCTCATCCATGAAGTATCGCTGGTAAACGGGAAGGAGAAAATGAAGCTGGATTTTAGCTACCGCGACAGCATGGTATTGAGGATAAAGCTCGACCGGGTGTACAGGCAGGGCGAAAAACCGGTTATTTATATTGATTACACCGCAAGGCCAAATGAGTTGAAAGTGAAGGGCAGCGCCGCCATCACCGATGCCAAGGGGCTGTATTTTATTAACCCGCTTGGAAAAGACAGCACCAAACCCATCCAGGTATGGACACAGGGCGAAACCGAAGCCACAAGCGTTTGGTGCCCCACTGTTGACCGGCCCAACCAGAAAATGACGCAGGAAATAAGCATGACGGTTCCTGATAAATATGTAACCCTTAGCAACGGCGTGCTTACAAAGCAGTCTAAAAACAACGACGGCACCCGCACCGATACCTGGAAAATGGACCTGCCGCATTCGCCTTACCTCATGTTTATGGGCGTGGGCGATTATGCCATTATCCGCGACAAATACAAGAACATACCGGTGGATTATTATGTAGAAAAAGAATACGCCGGTGTAGCTAAAAGGATATTTGGCGACACGCCCGAAATGATTGCTTTTTTTGAAAGAATACTCGGCACCCCCTACCCCTGGCCTAAATACGCGCAAATAGTAGGACAGGATTACGTAAGCGGCGCCATGGAAAACACCACGGCCACGCTTCACGGGGCCGGGGCACAGCAAAATGCCCGCGAGCTCACGGATGGAAATCATTGGGAGTCCACCATCTCGCACGAACTGTTTCACCAATGGTTTGGCAACCTGGTAACCGCGGAAAGCTGGAGCAACCTCACGGTAAACGAAAGCATGGCGGATTACAGCGAATACCTGTGGAACGAATATAAATATGGAAAGGATGTAGCAGATGAGGAAGCCCTGAATGCGATGCTGGCTTATTTAAATAATCCCAATGAGGGCGCCAAGCACCTTGTACGCTTTAATTACCGCGATAAAGAAGATATGTTCGACCTGGTAAGCTACCAAAAAGGAGGACGCATTTTGCACATGCTTCGTTACCAGCTTGGCGACACCGCTTTCTTTAAAGGGTTGCAACAATACCTGAAAGACAACCGCTTTAAATCGGGTGAAGCCCATCAACTCAGGCTTGCATTGGAAGAAGTAAGCGGCCGCGACCTCAATCCTTTTTTTAACCAATGGTATTTCAACAACGGGCACCCCGAGGTAAGTATCGGTTACGGGCACAAGGATGGAAAGGATTTTGTGGCTTTCGGGCAAAAACAAAAAGACCGGTTGTTTACCCTTCCATTGAAAATAGCATCTTATGAGGGCACGGAAAAAGCAGTACTGCACGACGTAATGCTAACCGGCAAAACGGATACTTTTTATTTTGACAATGGGGGCAAAACCCGTTATTACGAAGCGGATGCCGACCGCATAACGCTTTGGAAAAAAACGGAAACTAAAACCAGTGACGCCTGGGTGGCCCAATACAAAAGGATGGGTAATTATATCAGCCGCCGCGAAGCGCTTGCAGGGCAAATGGCGCTGGATACGTTGGGCGAAACCACCCGTCAACTCATGCTGGCTGCGTTGAGCGATCCCTACCACGGAATCCGTTTTCGTGCGCTCCGCTATTTCAGGCAGTATGGCAAACAATTGAAAACAGAGGCTGAATGGCAAAAGATAGAAACGCTGGCTAAATCGGAAGAAGATAAGATAACAAAGGCGCTCGCCATTGATGTGCTGGCGTTTAAACCAGGTTCGCAGCATGTGGCATTTTTTACCCAGGCCACCCGCGACAGCAGCTATACGGTTGCAGGCGCCGCGCTCGAAGCCTTGATGCAAAAAGATATTGATGCCGCCGGTGCGCTTATGGAAGAACTGAGCAAGGATGCCGAAGGGAGGCTCCAGGTTTCGCTGACTACACTGGAATTTGCGGGTAAGCCAGCCTCAGAAGCCGATAGCGTGGTGGCAGCATACAAAAAGCTGGCGGGGATGGAAAGGTTGTTTGCGACAAAGGGGATGATCTATTATGCTCAGAAATTGTCGGATCCCATGGCATTTAAAAATGTAATTGCGGCAGTAATTGATATGTACCGGCGCATAAATGCAGGCATTGGAACTTACAAAAGCGATATGCTAAACCAGTTAAACGACCTGGTAAATTTTAAAGAAACCCAACTGGCCGCTAAACCCGGCGACGCAAATCTTACCGAACAAATCACATGGCTGAAAAATCAAATAAAATAATCCACCCGCCCGGTTGTGCCTGGGAAACCCCGGTGAATGTGCTGGAAACCGATTTCGACCAATTGGGCCATGTAAACAATGTTCAGTACCTGCGCTATGTGCAGGAAGTGGCTGGCTCGCACTGGATGAGCATTGCCTCCGCCGAACAACAGCAATCCTGCATTTGGGTAGTGGGGCGGCATGAAATTGATTACCGGCACTCCATTTTACCCGGCACCCAGGTGCTGGGGCTCACCTGGGTACACCCGCCGCAGGGCATGCGGTTCCTCCGTACAGTTTGGCTGGTTAGCCCCGGTAAACAGACCATATTTGCACAGGCCAAAACCACCTGGCTGTTGCTGAATGCGCAAACGGGAAGGCCCAAATTGGTTCCGGAAGACATATTAAAACAGTTTGAACCCTGGCTGGTTGCTTAATTTGCCGCCGAAATTGTTCAGAATAGTTTGCTGATGAAAACATTGCGCGCCTGCTGTTTAATTAATATCCTGTTTTGCTTTTTAGCAAACCCTGCTGTTGCACAACTGAACACCATTGGTATTCCCAATATTTTCAATTATCCCAAAGAAAATTACCACGCCGGGCGGCAAAACTGGGGCATTGCGCAGGATAAAAACGGGGTCATGTTTTTTGCAAACAGCGAAGGGCTGCTTACTTTCGACGGGGTATTCTGGAAGCTTTACCCTTTACCCAATAAAACCATTGTTCGCTCTATTGGCATTGCTCCCGATGGAAGGGTTTACGTAGGTGGCCAGGGTGAGATCGGCTATTTTCTACCCGACAAATTGGGGCGGCTGGAATATTTTTCGCTTAAGGCGCTGCTTACAAACACCCAAAACCAATTTACTGATGTATGGAATATTTGCATTACAGGGGGGAAGGTATTTTTCAGAACCAACAAAAGAATATTTGAATATAATAACAATACCATTATTGAATATAAGGGCGAGATATGGTCTTTCATGGGTATTGCCAATGGCAGGCTGTTTGCGGTAGAAAGCAAAAAAGGATTGGTTTATTTTGATAAAGGCCATTGGCTGAAGGCATACCAGGCTGGGAATATGCCGTCCAATGCCACGGTTCGGGCATCGGTAACAATCGGCGAGGATAGTATTATGCTGCCTACCTTATCGCATGGCATATATATTTTACATGCAAACCGAATAACCCCATTTTCCACCCCTGATGTAGATGCTATTTCAAAGCAGAATATTTACAATGCCCTGCCGCTAACAACCGGCAAAATAGCGCTGATTACCAATTTGGCGGGATGCATAATTATTGATAATAAGGGCCGCTACATTCAGCAATTTTCAAAACAGGAAGGCATTCAGAACAATCATATTTTATCCATACTAAAGGATAAGGATGAGAATATATGGCTGGGGCTTGACAACGGGATTGACCTTGTAACCTATAATAATGCCATCAAAAGGATATTCCCCGAAAAAGACGACCGAAACTCAGCCTATGCCGCAGCAGTGCATGATGGCTATTTGTATGTGGGGCTTTCAACCGGTTTGTTCAGGGTAAAACTTACCGGGGAAAAAGATATGAGCTTTACCCTTGGCCGTTTTGAACCGGTAAACCAATCCAAGGGGCAGGTATGGAACCTTTCGGTAATAAATAACCAGCTTTTAATGGGGCATACCAAGGGCGCTTTTTTGGTAAATCATGATGACGCCGCTCCTATTGATACCCGCTCCGGAACCTGGAATTTCCAGCTTTCGCCGGATAGCTCTACCAAAACCTTAGTGGCAGGCAATTACAATGGGCTGGTTATTTACCCTGACCTGAGAAGCTTTTCCAATGAAACGGTTGTTCCCTTTGAGTCGGCGAGGTTCGTAGTGTGGCATAACGATATTATTTGGGTAGCGCATCCCTACATAGGGCTGTACAAAGTGAAGCTACTGCCCGGCAATAAGGTAAGCGTGGAATTGTATAAGGATACGCATAAGTTTTTGAGTGAAAACTATAATAATTTGTACAGGCTGGGCGATGACCTGGTTTTAACCACGGCAAAAGGTATTTTTACGTTTAATGATGCGTTGGGTGATTTTCAGCCCTCCAAAAGGCTCCAGGCGCTGTTTGGAAAGCCGAGGGTGAGTTACCTTAAAATGGATCCTTTTGGAAATATCTGGTTTTGCAGGAACCATAAAGCTGGTGTGGTTGACCAGTCGGGCCCAAAGCCAAGGCTTGTTTACCTGCCCGAACTGGATGACAAGATCATGGCTTCAGGTTTTGAGTATATCCATATAGTTGATAGTAACAATGTGCTGATTGCTGGCGAAAAAGGTTTTTTTCATGTGAATTACGGCGCTTATAAAAAGAGCAAATACCCCATTAAAACCATGATAAGCCAGGTTCGTTCAGGGCTTGAAGGCTCTATGAAAATTCTGCATGGAGGGTACGCTGCTATAAGCACTCCCCCATCCATATTGTACCGGAATAATGCCCTTTATTTCCAGTGCTCGGCAGTTTTATACGGCCAGGCAGAAAATACAGAATACAGCTATTTCCTTGAAGGCTTCGATAATCGATGGTCGGCCTGGGCTAAAAAAACCGAGAAGGAATATGTGAATTTACCCGCAGGCAAATATTCATTTAAGGTAAAAAGCCGGAATAACTATGACAATGAATCGCCGGAAACCGTGTATTCGTTTGAAATTTTACCACCCTGGTACCAAACCATCTGGGCCTATATCATTTGGTTCTCGCTTTTTATTTCGGTTTTGTTTTTATTTTATAAAATACAGCAGCGAAAATACAAACGCCAACAGGCTGCCCGGTTATTACAACAGCAACAAAAATATGCGGAGGAGCAGGAGCGGTTGCACATTCAGCACCAATTGGAAGTAGAAAAAAATGAACGTGAAATAGAATGGCTTCGGAATGAAAAATTGCAGGCTGAAGTGGATCATAAAAACCAGGAGCTTGCTTCTACAGCCATGAACCTGGTGCGCAAGATTGAAATGCTTTCGCACCTCAAAGAAAACTTGCTGCATTACAGGAAACAGGTTGATACCACCAATGGGCAAAAGGAGTTTCAAAAAATTATTAAGGGGCTGGATAAGGAACTGGATTTTAATGAAGAATGGGAGCGCTTTTCCATGCATTTTGACACAGTACATGCAAATTACCTGCAGCGGTTACAACAGCACTGCCCCACCCTTACCAATTCTGAATTGAAATTAGCCGCATACTTAAAGCTTAATCTTACCTCCAAGGAAATTGCCCAACTGATGAATATTTCGGTAAGGGGGGTTGAAACCAGCAGGTACAGGCTGCGTAAAAAACTGGAGCTCGATAATGAGGTAAGTTTAACCGGGTTCCTAAGCTCATTTACCAATAGCTAATTTTTTGCCCACCGGTTTCTTTTCAGCGTCATGCAATTTCCAAAAACAAATTCTTACTGAATTTATAGCCCGCATTCTGCGATTTATCCATCCGAAATACCCGTTCATACCCCTTTGCGTATGTAAAATTTTTATTTTTTTTACTAACTAATTGATTTTCAATTAAAAATAATTTTTTTGTAGAGGTTTTGGCGTAGTGCTTTATTTGGCTTCGTACAGCTTAGTACCCCATTTTTGTAAGGATAACGAACTGATAGTTGCCATTTGAGTTTTCAATCCTGCTATGCCGCTACCCTTTCTTGGAGCGATAAGCATTCAATTCTTAAGGCAGCATTTTCATTTCGTTTTTGCTTTGTTAACCAAAAAACTGATTGCTTGTATGAGATGCAAAACTGATTATTTGTTTCGAATGCTCCATTACCAAAAACCGGTAAGGATTGCCCTCCTTACCCTTGTGAGCATTTTTTTTCACGCTTCATTCCTGTTGGCCCAGCGTATTCCGGTAACCGGCACCGTTACGGGGCAAAATAATTCGCCTCTCCAGGGGGCCAGCGTGGCGGTTAAGGGTGGAACCTCCGGCACCACCACCAACGATCTGGGGCAATTCAACATTATGGTGGACTCTGGCGCCACACTGGTAATTTCCAGCGTAGGTTTTTTGCCACATGAAGAAAAAGTGGGCGCCAGAACTACCATCAACGTAACCCTTCAATTGCAGGACCCGACCATTGATAATGTGGTGGTAATTGGCTATGGTACTCAAAAGAAAGTGAATTTGAGCGGCGCTGTGGCGCAGGTTCAGGGTAAAGACCTGATAAACAGACCTGTGCCCAACGTTACCAGTGCGCTGCAGGGTATGTTGCCGGGTGTAACGGTGCTGCGCGGTAGCGGCAAACCCGGCAGCGAGGGTTACGGCATAAGGATAAGGGGTTTCTCCAGTGCCAATAGTGCAAGCGCACTGGTGTTGGTTGATGGTATTGAGCAGGACCTTAACCTGATAGACCCTAACGATGTAGAATCCATTTCGGTGCTGAAAGATGCCTCAGCCTCGGCCATTTATGGCGCCAGGGCGGCTGCCGGTGTGGTGCTGGTAACCACAAAACAAGCATCGGGCAATAAAACCAAAATCAATTTCAACAGCAACTACGGAATAAATTTTACTGCCCGGCAACCTGAAAGGCTGAATTCATGGGATGAACAAATACTGATTGATGAGGCCCGCAAAAATGCCACGGGTACCCCTGAGTTTAGCGAGGAACAAATGGAATGGCTTAGGAACCCCAATTTTTCAACCAGGCCAAATCCTACGCAGGACAGGTGGGAGTATTTTGGCAACAATAACTGGGTAAAGGAGGGAATGGATGAGGTAAACCATATGCAAAACCATAGCCTTTCGGTGAGCGGGGGCAATTCCAAACTAAACTACCTCCTGTCAGGCAGCTATTATACAAGGGATGGTGTTATGCGTTTTGGACCCGATGACAATACGCGCTACAACCTGAAACTGAACATTAATGCAGAGCTCAATAAGTATATCAGCCTGAAAGCTACAGCCGGGTATATTGGATCCATCACCAAAGAAAATGCCTTTGGAACCGACCAGATCATCAACAGGCTTTACCGCAGCCGGGCCAGGCAATCGTTGTATGTACCTGCCGAAGATATTACCGGGCAGATTTACAACGGCGACCTCCAGATAAATGCCGTGGATATAGAGAAAAACGGCGGAACTGAAACCCGTAAGTACGAAACCTTTACAGGCCGGCTAAATATGCAGGTAAAAAACGTGGTTAAAGGGCTTACGCTTGATGTAATAGGCTGGCGCAATCAGAACTATTACAATATGGAGAACAACAGAAAAAGTATCTATTGGTACGGGCGCACTACCAATACGGTACGGTTTAGTGTAAATGTTCCCAACTCCACAGCGCTTGTAGGCAACCGGGCGTATCAAAATAACCTGCAGGGCTATCTTACCTATAAACTCAAATTAGGCAAATCGCATGATATTACCCTCATGCAGGGCGGTTCGTATGAAGAATATCGTAAAGATGAAATGCGGGTTTCGGCACAGAACATGATAAACAACGATGCATTCAGCATAAACTTTGGCGACCCGCTTACCGTAAGAGGAGGAGAATTAGTACAAACCTGGGCATTGGGTTCGGCCTTTGGCAGGTTTAATTACAACTACGATGATCGCTATCTTTTTGAAGCCTCATACCGCTATGACGGAAGTTCGAGGCTTGCCCCCGAAAACAGGTGGCAACTTTTCCCATCATTTTCTGCGGCATGGCGTGCAGGTCAGGAAGATTTTATACAAAATGGAGTACCCGCCATCAGCGACCTCAAATTCAGGGTATCCTGGGGCCAGTTAGGCAATGGTTCACCACTGGGGCTCTACCCTTACATACCGTTGCTTCAAAGTGGTTTGGTTAGCGGTGGCAACCTGGTTTTCAACGATCAGCGCACCCAATATTTTTACCAGCAGCAACTGGCATCACCCACCGTAACCTGGGAAACTGTACAGCAATTTAATGTAGGTGCTGATATTGCGCTTGTAAAAAATAAGCTGAAACTAACGGCTGATTACTATGTAAAGCGCAACAAAAATATGCTTGCATCGCTCAGCGTACCCAATATTATCGGGGTAAATGTGCCAATGTTCAATGTTGGCGAGCTTAAAAGCTGGGGCGCCGAACTGGACGTACGGTGGAGAGACCAGGTTGGTAAAGTGGGTTATACCATAGGGTTCAATTTTTCGGATAACCAAAACGAAGTGGTAAAATATGATGGCCTCAATTCAATAGGGAGTGGAGGTGTTGTGCCCCTGATGGAAGGCTTTCCTATGAATAGTGTTTGGGGGTATAAAACCGATGGATATTTTCAATCGCAACGCGAAGCTGACGATTACAAGAGCAAAGTACAGTACCCGTTTTTTGCAAATACCGGTGCAGGGGATATCAAGTATCTTGATCTTAATGGCGATGGTATTATTTCAGCAGGCGATGGCACGCCACAAAATTCAGGCGACCTGGTGTATATGGGAACCACCAATGCCCGCTACTCATACGGTTTTGATGCAGGTATTAACTGGAAAGGATTTGATCTCTCCATATTTTTCCAGGGGGTAATGAACCGGAAGTTTCTTATAGATGAGGGAACCCTTTCACCCATGCTGGGTACTGCCGATATGCCATGGACCATACACATGGACCGCTGGACGCCGGAGAACCCCAACGCATTTTTTCCACGGATGTACCAAACCAGTGCGCACAACTTCAGGCCAAGCGACAGGTGGGTTCAAAATGGCTCCTACATCCGGTTGAAAAACTTACAGATCGGCTACAAAATCCCGCTTAAAAACAGTGGCATACAAGACCTCAGGGTATATTTTTCAGGGCAGGATCTATGGGAGTCAACCAAGGTGCTCCCCGTATTTGACCCCGAAGTTGGCAACAATGTAAGCGCCACTACCTATCCATTTTACAGGACTATTTCATTTGGTATAAATCTTTCACTTTAATCAGCAACCTTACTAAATACATTACTGCAATGAAATATATACATACATTTTTCACTATACTATCAGCGGGGGCACTTATGCTGGCAAGCTGTAGTATTGATAGATTACCTGAATCGGAATTTGCCGATACTGCATTTTGGAATACAGAAACAGACCTGATATATGCCACAAACAGGCTTTACCAGGAATTGGATGCTAATTGGCTTGATAACCGCGCCGATGATGTGGTAAACCAAAGCGGGCCTAACGGCATAAGCAGTGGCAACCGCGTAGTACCCAATACATCAGGCGATTGGAACGACCGGTATGATGAAATTTTTACCGCCAACAATATCCTCGAAAAAGCCGTAAAGGCAAAAGTATCGGATGCGGTAAAGAACCGCTACCTGGCCGAGGCACGTTTTTTCAGGGCATACGCTTACCTTAACCTGGTTCAAAAGTATGGCGATGTGCCGCTGGTGCTTGAAACGCTTGATATAAATTCACCCAACCTGTTTATGGGCCGTACGCCCAGGCAGGAAGTTTTAACGGCTATCTACGAAGACCTCGACTTTGCCGCGCTGTGGTTGCCTGCAAGAACGGCCATTCCTGCAACACAATATGGCAGGGTTTCAAAAAGCACAGCATGGGGCTTAAAGGCAAGAGCAGGATTATATGAAGGCACGCATGCTAAATTCCATAACCGCACAGGGTGGCAGCAGCACCTTGAGGTGGCCATAGCCGCCGCCAACAATGTTATGCAGGCAGGTCATGTGCTGTATTCAAGCTATCCCAATTTATTTCAGCATGTAGCCGAAGGGCCTGCAAACACAGAGAACCTGCTTGTAAAAATATTCGGGGTATCAAATGCCAATTTAATACTTGGGCACAACAACTCAAGAGACCTGGAAAACGGGAGAATGGCCCCCACCAGAAATTTTCTGAGGCTGTATTTGTATGCGGATGGCTTACCCGCATTTAAATTGGATAATACTCCGGTAGCTACCCCATCGCCCATGTTTATTCCGGAGGCCAACGAAACTGCCTACAATTCTATTTTGTTGAATCGCGATCCAAGAATGGGTTTTACCCTGTTCAAATCGGGCGAAGAAGCATACAAAGGTCCATGGGTACCTACTACATCGCTCGGCTCACGTTCGGGCTTTGCACCAAAAAAAGGGTTTAGTACAGTAGACCAAACCATTAATAATGCAGGTACAGTAGATAAAATTTTGATTCGATATGCGGAGGTACTGCTGATTTATGCAGAAGCAAAATACGAGCTGAATGGAAACATTTCGGATGAAGACCTTGACCTAACAGTAAACAAGCTGAGAACCAGGGTTGGTTTTAATGTAAAGCTTACCAATGGCTTTGTTACCACCAATAACCTTAACATGCGTGATGAAATTAGAAGGGAACGCTCTGTTGAACTGGCGCTTGAAGGATTCAGGTTTGATGACCTTATCCGCTGGAAACTGGCTGAAACACTGTTGCCCCAAAGCCTGCTTGGCGCTAAATATATAGCTGCCGATTGGCCGGGCACCAATGTTGGTAACCTCAACTTAAATAGCGACCAGGTAATTATTGCAGAGCCTTCCAACACCCGCAGCTTTTTACCAAACCGTGATTATTTATACCCGGTTCCTATCAATGAAATTAATCTTAGCGGGGGAAATGTGGTACAAAATCCTAATTGGCAATAACCTCAAAAAAAATAAAATAATGAAAAATATTCTTCATATAATACTTTTCTCGTTACCGGTAATATTGCTTACTTCATGCGAAAAGAAGGACTACCCTGCCGGTTTACCTGAATACGAGCACCATTACTACTTGGTATATGTTCCTAATAATAATACTACAAAAGTTTCGGTTACCCGAAACCAAACGGCATTGGTAAAACTACCCGTACAGTTCTACTCTACTTTTAGTCGTCCATACGATGCGGTTGCAAATTACTCAATAGTTACCACAGGGATTGCTGCCCCCGCCGTACCAGGGCAGGATTTCCAGGTAGTTGATAAAAACGGGGTTGCCCTTACACCCGCCGGTGATAAATATTCCATGGTATTTCCTAAAGCCGAAGAGGCTAAGGATACTATTTATATTAAACTGCTGAATAGCACAATACCGGGCACCAGGACGTTTGAAGTACATTTGTTTGAAAATAAAACGGCGGAGTTTTATGTTGATATATTTTCTACCGCTTTTAAAAGAGCAGTTGAAATAAAATAACAACGGGGAGATGCCGGCACGGATTCAAGCATGGCATCTCCCTTGATTTTAATGAAGGTTCTCATTGCAAGGTCTTTTTCGCCCTACACATGCCATTAAACTGACAAATGGTTAAACAAATAATTGGTATACTGAATATATTACTCCTGTTTGCTGCGGATATGCACGCACAACAATCCACCAGGCTTCAACAGGGCTGGGAGTTTTTAAAGCAAGACCTTGGCGGTGTATGGGAAGCGGTTCGTTTGGCAGAAAAAGGATCCCCCGAATCTGTACCCATTTGGAGTAAAGTAGTATTGCCGCATTGTGTAAATGCAACAGATGCTGTTGATCCGGATATAAATTACTACCAGGGGCCATCATGGTACAGAACCAGCATAGCTATCAGTAATCCGTATAAGCAAGGCAGAACCTTATTGCATTTTGAAGGTGCCGGGCAAAAAACAGATGTATATGTGTACACCACCAAAGTAGGCAGCCATACAGGCGGATACGACGAATGGACAGTGGATATAACCGAAGCCGTGGATAGTTTTAAAAACAACCCGGTCTATTCAAAGCAATTCAATAACGAGGTGCCGGTTATTATTCGTACCGATAATAGCCGCGACCTTGAAATGATTCCATCAGGCCTTTCGGATTTTACCATTTATGGGGGCATATATCGTCATCTGAACCTGACCTATGCTCCACCGCTTTCCATTGATAAAATTTTTGCTGAACCTGTATTGGAACCAAATGGCAAAATGGCCAGCCTGAAAGTTCGTGGCCGCTTTTATAATCCTTATGGCTCTACCTCTGCACAGGTAAACGTAAAAGTGATTGACCCTTTGGGTAAGTTAGTAGCAGAACTTAACCAACCGGTAAATGTTACTACACTGGATATTGAATTGCTCAACACCACAATTAAAAATCCAGTGCTTTGGTCGCCTGACAAACCGGTGCTTTATACGCTTGAAGTGGTGGCCAAACAGGGTGGTTATGAGGCGATGCACCATGAAAAAATTGGTTTCAGGAATATTAAGTTTGTACAGAATGGCCCGTTTATGATAAACGGCAACCGGCTGCTGTTACGCGGCACACACAGGCATGAAGACCATGCAGGCGTTGGGGCGGCCATTACTGATGAAATGATGCAAACTGAATTGGCTTTGATGAAAGATATGGGAGTCAACTTTATCAGGCTTGGCCATTATCAGCAATCCCGCCGGGTATTAGATCTTTGCGATAGCCTGGGCATATTGGTTTGGGAAGAAATACCCTGGTGCCGTGGTGGATTGGGCGGTGCGGTGTACCGGGAGCAGGCAAAACGCATGCTCACCAATATGATCGAGCAGCATTACAACCACACTTCTGTAATAATATGGGGGCTTGGTAATGAGAATGACTGGCCGGGTGATTTTCCTGAATTTGATCAATCAGCCATCAGGGCATTTATGAAGGAACTGGATGGGCTTGCTCATACACTTGATTCATCGCGTCAAACCGCCATCCGTAGGTGCGATTTTTGCAAAGACCTGGTGGATGTATATAGCCCTTCCATTTGGGCAGGTTGGTACAGGGGCATCTATACCGAGTATAAAACTATTTCGCAGCAGGAAGCGGCAAAAGTGAATCATTTTTTACATGCCGAATGGGGCGGCGATAGCCATGCAGGCAGGCATTCGGAACAGCCTGATGCTGCATTGCAAAAAATAAATTGGGGCGAAGGGGCCGATGAAAAAAATGGTGACGCCTCCTTGTTTGGCGGAGCAGCCCGGGTTTCAAAAGACGGGGACTGGAGTGAAAGTTATATAGTTAACCTTTTCGACTGGCACCTTAAAGAACAGGAAACAATGCCCTGGCTATCCGGTACAGCCCAATGGGTTTTTAAAGATTTTGCTACGCCTATACGACCCGAAAATCCGGTGCCATATGTTAACCAGAAAGGCGTGGTGGAAAGAGATTTTACCAAAAAGGAAAGCTATTATGTTTTTCAATCCTATTGGACCCAAAAGCCGATGGTTCATATTTACGGCCACTCATGGCCGGTACGATGGGGAATAGCCAACGAAAGAAAACTGATCAAAGTTTTTTCAAATTGCACCGAAGCAGAGCTTTGGGTAAATGGTAAAAGCCTGGGCAAAAAACAAAGAAACAGCCAGGATTTTCCTGCTGCAGGATTACGGTGGGAGGCTTTACTGCAACACGGCAAAAACAACATTGAGGTGAAGGCATGGAAAAATGGAATAGTGGTACAAGACTCTATATCGCTGATGTATGAAACAGAAAAATGGGGCAAGCCTACTCAAATAAGATTACAAAAAGAAAAAGAAGAAAACGGGATCATTACCCTTGAGGCTAAGCTGTTTGATGACAAAGGAATACAATGTCTTGATGCGGCACAATTTGTAAGGTTCGGGCTTACAGGTGATGGAAATCTTTTAGACAATATGGGCACGGCATCAGGATCGCGCTATGTACAGTTGCAAAATGGACGTGCTACCATCAAGGTACTTTCAAATAATGGAAAAAGTGTTGTGAGTGTTCAGTCCGAAGGCATTCCCACCAGCTTTATTAATCTATAAGAATGAATTTAAAAAACATACTTGTTTATGCCATTATAGGCATAATAACTTGCCACGATGCTGTTGCACAGTGGTCATCGGCATTGGTAAAGCAAACTGAAACCGGGGAGCTTTTGTACACGCCTGACAAAAGAGGAAACATCATTCCTGATTTTAGCAGGGTTGGCTACAAGCAGGGCCGGCAGAATATTCCTTTTATCCACGTCATGCGACAGGTACTACCCGGCGGCGGGGATGCACAACGCATTCAGCAGGCCATAGATGAAGTCAGCGCTCTGCCTTTGCAAAAAGATGGTTTCAGGGGAACAGTATTGCTTGCCAAAGGAACCTATTACATTGAAGGAACCCTTTTCATAAAAGCCAGCGGTGTAGTACTAAGGGGTGAAGGTGAAGAGACTATATTGGTAGCTGCAGGTAAAGGGCAGCGCGATCTTATACGGGTAAGCGGCACCGGGAACCCGATAGAAGTACCAGGTAGCCGGAAAAAAATAGTGGATAAAATGGTGCCTGTCGGAAAATTTACCCTTACGGTATCTGATGCTTCAAATTTTAAAGCCGGCGATAGAATTATGCTGTTCAGGCCCGGAACCTCAGCCTGGATACACGACCTGAAAATGGATAGCATCGTCCCCAGTGAAAATACAAAACAATGGCAACCGGCTGAATACAATTTATATTTTGAAAGAACCATTACTTCGGTTAAAAAAAACACCATCAGTATCGACAACCCGGTTATGATGGAGATGGAAGAAAAATATGGCGGTGGTGAAATATTCAAGTATCAAACGCCGGGAAGAATTGAGCACATAGGCGTGGAAGATTTGGTTTGTGTGTCGGAATTTTCAGGCAATGAAGATGAAGACCATGGCTGGGTGGCTGTATCATTTAACCGGGTGGAAAACAGTTGGGTAAGCAATATTACTGCCAAACATTTCGGGTATTCCTGTGTGCACCTTGGCGACCAGACTAAGCAAATAACGGTTAGGGATTGCCGCAACCTTGATCCCAAATCGAAAATTACCGGTAGCAGGAGGTATTCTTTTAATAATGATGGTCAGCTAAATTTATTTATCAACTGTTTTGCCAGTGGTGGAAGACATGATTATGTAACAGGCGCAAGGGCTTGTGGCCCAAATGTGTTTTATAATTGCAGAGCTGAAAACACTTATGCCGATATAGGTCCTCACCACAGGTGGTCGGCTGGCACCCTGTACGACAATATAACTACGGATGGTGAAATTAATATACAGGACAGGGGGAACTGGGGTACGGGGCATGGATGGGCAGGTGTAACACAGGTGGTATGGAATAGTGTAGCAAAAAAAGCAGCGATACAAAATCCCTGGGTATCAGGTAAAAACTACGCCATAGGATTATCTGCTGAAAAAGTGAGCGGCAGGTTAGCCGGTCGGCAAGATGGTGTATGGGAAGGACAGAATAAAAAGGGTTTGCAGCCCGCCTCCCTGTTTACTGCGCAATTAGCCGCAGGCAGGGCAAAGGATGCATCCGCTTTGAAAAAGACGGTAATAAACAATTTGCATAAAATAATGCTGCAGGATGCCGCGTGGGCCATGCAGCAACAACCGGTTACCATCACCGCATTTCATGCCGCACGCAGTGCAGGAGGCCCACACGATTTTTTTTCAGAAGGCGATTACTGGTGGCCCAACCCCGTACACCCCGACAGTCCGTATATTCGTAAGGATGGCCTTTCAAATCCTGATAATTTTACCGCACATAGGGAGGCCCTTATTCGTTTCAGTCGCATTACAGGAGCGCTGGCATCAGCTTACCGCCTTACCGGCGATGTTAAGTATGCACAGCAGGCCATGCTGCACTGCCGTGCCTGGTTTGTTGATTCCGCTACCCGCATGAATCCTTCCATGCTGTATGCACAGGCTATTAAAGGAAGGGCAACCGGGCGGGGCATTGGCATTATTGACACCATTCATTTTTTAGATGTAATAATGGCGATGCTGGCCCTACAAGAAACAGGTGTAGCAGACAACTTTACATGGCAATCTATCATACAATGGTTCGATAGCTACCTACAATGGCTTACTACACATCCTTATGGGATTGAAGAACGCGATGCCCAAAACAACCATGGAACCTGCTGGGCCATGCAGGTAGCTGTATTTGCTACTTTCACCCACCATACCGCCCTATTGGATGATTGCCGGTACAGGTTTAAAAATATTCTATTGCCAAAGCAAATGGCTGATGATGGCAGCTTTCCACTCGAGCTTTCACGCACCAAACCATTTGGATATTCTATTTTCAATTTAGATGCCATGGCCATCCTCGCGCATATTCTTAGCAATACAAATGACGATTTGTGGAGCTATGAGATCAATGGGCGTTCCATGAAAAAGGGGATACAGTTTTTATATCCCTATGTAGCCGATAAAAATAAATGGCCTTATCCAAAAGATGTAATGTATTGGGAGAACTGGCCGGTAGCTCAACCTTTTCTATTATTTGGAGCGTTGCATGATCGGCAAAACAACTGGCTGCAAACCTGGATGCAACTCGACCACGCCCCCAAAGAACCCGAAGTATTACGCAATTTCCCCTTACGGTACCCCTTACTATGGCTGTAAACTTTCTTTATACAAACTACTACACATGCAAATAAAAACCTGGATGACTCTGCCGGTTTTGCTGGCTTCTACCCTATTGTCAATGGCACAACCCGTTCAACAAACACAGATCATAAAAGATGCAGAAAAGCAAACCTTAGTTATGCTGGATAGCATACGATCCGTCATGGCCAAAAAAAATGACGTGGTGGCACCCCGCACCATAGAACATGGGAATCTCAAGGCAATTTCATCACGCGACTGGACGAGCGGTTTTTTTGCTGGCCAGCTCTGGTTTTTATATGCCCTTACCCGCAATGAATCATGGAAGAATGAGGCTGCTACATTTACCCGCATGCTCGAACGCGAAAAAACAAATGCCGGAACGCATGATATGGGGTTTAAGATCTATTGCAGCTATGGCAATGCCTATACATATACGCAGGATGAGGCTTATCGAAAGGTAATTATTGAAGCTGCAAAAACCTTATCCACACGTTTCAATCCTAAGATCGGTTGTATCCGTTCATGGGATCATAATCGTGATAAATGGCAGTTCCCGGTTATTATTGATAACATGATGAACCTTGAGCTATTATTTGCCGCCACCCGGTTTACAGGCGATTCTTCTTTTTATCATATTGCTGTTACCCATGCCAATACAACGCTTAATAATCATTTCCGTAAAAATTACAGCACCTGGCATGTGGTGGATTATGATACTGTTTCAGGTATGGCGCGCAGCAAAGTTACCCACCAGGGATATGCCGACAACTCTGCCTGGGCAAGGGGGCAGGCATGGGCCCTGTATGGCTATACGCTTTGCTACCGCGAAACAAAAAATCCGCGGTATCTGCAGCAGGCCGACAGCATTGCATCATTCATTTTTAAAACAACTCAATTACCCGCTGATTTAGTACCCTATTGGGATTACAATGATCCGGCAATTCCAAAAGCCCCGC
>CAYUGH010000069.1:22417-25379 GCA_964444195.1 uncultured Chitinophagaceae bacterium | reverse complement strand
TTCTCTATGCAAAAGGCTGGCTTGCCTGGACGTTTATTGAATACTGCATGCATCGCTGGGCTTTCCACAAGCCACGCGAAAAGGGACAAAAGCAAACAGACCCTTTTAACCACCATCATCACCATACCCATCCCGAAAGCATAATCTTAACGAAACTGCATAGGATAGTTTCGATATCGGTTATCCTCTTTTCATTCTCCTCACTTTTCTACGGACATATTTTGCTGAGCTACCTGGGTGGCCTGGCGGCAGGGGCAGCCGGTTATGTTTTAATGCACTGGTTTTTGCACCAGCACTATTCTGCAGCCTTCTTCCCAAACCTGGTGAGGCAACATATCTGGCACCATTGCAAGTACCCCAATAAATGTTACGGTATCACAAGTATCTTTTGGGATAAGCTCTTTAAAACACTCCCCGCCGAATTTAAAAGCCTGCCCCAAAAAAGCATACATTTCTATTACGCCAATGAGCATTTGGACCCGGACGCATTGTGCAGGCTTGAAAAAAGAATTAATGCAGAAAGCAATAGCTACGAATGGAGTTTCAATTGACAGCCCTGCCGAACCGTAAATCAGGTATGGGCGGCTTGCAACATCTGCCCGGCTGAGGCCGGGTAGGTGTTTAAAAGGTATTCAAGCGTTTCAGCAACATTATTGACCTGTTGAACAATTTGAAAACATGGGGATCCCATCCACCTGCCGATGTCTTCAGCAAAATGGTCGGTATCGGCATCCTCAAGTACTGTTACCCCCATTTGCCTGAGCGCAGCTACATTGCACAACTGCTCGTATTGCCCCCTTATTGGAATGCACATCAGCCTTTTGCCCAGGTAGAGCGCCTCAGCAGGTGTTTCAAATCCACCGCCTGTGATGATACCATGGCAATCAATAAGACTTTGATTGAACAGTTCATTGCTGATAGGGAGAAATGTAATGTTGCCTTCGCGCTGCACCTGCTCAATCCCTTTTAAAAACCAATGAAAATGGAGGTGCTTCAACTTTTTAAATTGAGCTTCAAGGCAATGCCGCTCGTAAGCGCTTAGGTAAACGGTAATATGTCCTTTATCCGATGGATTGGATTGAAGAAAAACATCCTTTACCACAGGCGGGAAAATAAAATCATCATAGGGCTGAAAGTGAAGCCCGATATACCTTGCAGCAGGTGCGTACCGCTTCAGTATCATTTCGCCAAAGTAGCTGGTCTTTGCAGGCCGGGGCGTATTAGGACTCATAAAGCTGGCCTGGTGACCAAATTGTACAGACGGAAGTTTTTTGATGCGGCAGGCCTGCGCCGTAATAAAGTCGAAATCGTTGATGATGATATCGTATTGCTCAAGCGGCAATTGGCGGGCTTCTTTCAGCGCCTTCACCATGCTGTTTTCGCGCCACATCCTTTTGTGGTCGAGTCCGCCGCAGGTGCTGTAAAAAAGGCTGAGCCCCTTGCTTCGGTATTTAATGGGCAAAGGAGTTTCGAGGGTAGCATTGGCGCCGCTTAAAAATACATCGACCTCACCTAATTTTTTGAGGTGAGGCGCCAGTTGTATTGCCCGGCTGATATGTCCGTTCCCTGTGGCCTGAACTGCATAAAAAATCTTCATCAGATTGCTTTTTTAACCGGTGCATTGGCAAGGGTGTACATATACAGCATTACATCCTCGGTAATTACATTCAACCTGGGTTTTTCAATACGCACTCTTACTTTCTCAAAAGCATTTTCATCGAAATGGTGGATCTTCCAGGCGCCGGTTTCATACTCCAATGCAGTAAGGTTTTCAACCCAATCGCCACTGTTTAAATAAGTTACCCTGCCTTTGGAGGTAACAATCTCCCTTTGCTGTGGCTGATGGATATGCCCGCAGATCACATAATCATATTTCTTTTCAATAGCCAGTTCGGCAGCGGTCTGCTCAAAATCCCCTACCCATTTAATGGCCTGCTTTACCCCGTTTTTTACCTTTTTGGAGAAACTCATTTTCTCACGCCCCATCAGTTCAAGCGTCCAGTTTACAAACCTATTGATAAGGATAAGGAGGTCGTAACCATGCCCGCCAAGTTTGGCCAGCATTTTGGCGCTGCCCTTGGTGGTACTGTCAAATACATCGCCGTGGAAAATCCAAACCATCTTGCCGTTTATTTCCATCACTATTTTATCGGTAATGGTAAAATTGCCAAGATCCATATCGCTGTACTTTCTAAGCAATTCATCATGGTTACCGGTAATGTAGATCACCCGTGTACCATTGCTTACCATTTGCATGACTTCTTTAATCACTTCGAGGTGCGAAGCAGGAAAATAGCGTTTGGAAAAATTCCAGATATCAATAAAATCACCGTTAATAATAAGAAGCCGTGGATCAATACCGCGCAGATAATGTAAAAGCTCGGAAGCATGACAGCCATATGTGCCCAAATGAACGTCACTAATCACTGCTACTTCAAGCGAACGTTTTTGCATGCTTTTAATGTTTGTCAAAATTACCCTGGCATTGTTAAGCCATTATTATCAGGGTGTTATGGAATTATCAATAAAAAAAATTAATGTATTACTGTAAAATAGCCAAAAGCTAAACCTTGCCCAAAAGCAATTTTCTGCCTTACCTTTGCACACATTTTTTTAGTATAAGGCAAATTATGAGCACACCATTCAGCGAACAGGAGAATATCCGCCGGGAGAAACTGAAACAATTACAGGAAGCCGGTATTGACGCATATCCCGCCGCAGCATACCCGGTAAATAGTTACAGTACCGATATTAAGGCAGGCTTTTCAGAAGAAACGAAAGAACAATACACCGATGTGTGTGTGGCCGGCCGCATCATGAGCATAAACGATAAGGGAAAGGTATTCTTTATAAAGATACAGGACAGCAAAGGCATTATACAAATCTATGTGCGCCGCGACGACCTGTACCCCGGCGAAGACAAAGCCGAATGGGACCTGCTGGTAAAACGTGGGCTTGACCT
>CAYUGH010000069.1:20223-22317 GCA_964444195.1 uncultured Chitinophagaceae bacterium | reverse complement strand
ACCCCGGCGAAGACAAAGCCGAATGGGACCTGCTGGTAAAACGTGGGCTTGACCTTGGTGATTTTATTGGCATCAAAGGATTTGTGTTTACCACCAAAACCGGCGAAACCACCATCCACGCACAGGAACTTATCCTGCTGGCCAAAAGCCTGAAACCCCTGCCCGTGGTAAAACGCGATGAAGAAGGCAATGTGTTTGATGAAGTAACCGACCCCGAGTTTAAATACCGTCAGCGGTACGCCGACCTGGTGGTGAACCCCGATGTGAAGGAAGTTTTCCTGAAGCGCACAATGCTGGTGAATACCATCCGTGAATTTCTGAATACCCGGGGCGCTATTGAAGTGGATACCCCTGTATTGCAAAGCATTCCCGGTGGCGCGGCCGCACGCCCGTTTACAACGCACCACAACGCGCTGGATGTGCCTATGTACATGCGCATAGCCAACGAGCTGTACCTCAAGCGCCTGATTGTGGGCGGTTTCGACTGGGTGTACGAGTTCAGCCGCAATTTTCGCAACGAAGGCATGGACCGCACGCACAACCCCGAGTTTACCGTGCTGGAATGGTACACCGCTTACAAGGATTACCACTGGATGATGGAAATAACCGAACAATTATTTGAGAAAATTGCGCTGGCGCTTCATGGAACCACCGAGGTGCCATTGGGTGATAAGATCATTAATTACAAGGCCCCCTTCAGGCGGGTGACTATTTTTGAGGCCGTCATGGAAACTACAGGGATTGACATCAGCGACATGGACGAAGCGGAGCTTAGGGAGGTTTGTAAAAAACTGAATATTGATGTAGCCTCCAGCATGGGCAAGGGCAAACTAATTGATGAACTCTTTAGCGCCACCAGCGAGCATACCTATATACAACCCACTTTTATTATTGATTACCCGGTTGAAATGAGCCCGCTCACCAAGAAGCACCGCAGCAAACCGGGTCTTGTGGAGCGTTTTGAACTGATGGTGAATGGTAAGGAACTTGCCAATGCATACACTGAACTGAACGACCCCATTGACCAGCGCGAACGTTTTGAAGACCAGCTAAAGCTGAAAGCCCGCGGCGATGATGAAGCCATGTTTATCGATTACGACTTTCTCCGCGCGCTTGAATACGGCATGCCGCCTACTTCGGGCATCGGTATTGGTATCGACCGCCTGTGCATGTTTATGATGAACCAGGCGAGCATTCAGGATGTGTTGTTCTTCCCGATGATGCGGCCGGAGCGGTTTGAGGAGTGATTGGTTGGTTGATGGGTTGACTGGTTGATAAGTTGACTGGTTAACAGGTTAATAAAATCGCTCCCGGATAGCTGCTCAATGGCTACAAAAATCTGCTGGTGATAAACAGTTTATTGGATAACCTTGGAGTGCGCTAAAAAACAGGGCCGGTTGTATTTGCGAAAGCTGCTGCTGGGTTTCGCAATACGATACAACTGCAGGAAAAACAATAGGTTAAAGAAATAGACGAAAGTTCGTGGATAGGTGAAAACCTTCCTATATTTTTGAGTTGGCAGTAACTTTAAAAATACACCGTATTTAAATTTGACAATGCGACCATATAAAGGATATATTAAAGACGACCCTAACTTCAAAATTCTTTTTGAAAACACAGTGATGACTTGGATTGACAATACTTTGAGATTAGTCGGTTAACTTAAACAAATATTTGACTTAAAACCTATTGACGCTTATACTACTCAAATTTTGACAGACCCTTTAAGCCACTTCTCAAAAGCTTTTCATCAAAATACTTATTTCCTAAATAAGAAACTTTTATCTTTCCTCTAAAATAGCCTTGAATGGACGAATATAAATTTAGGGTTCAGTTTTTAGAGGAAGCAAAAGGCTTTTTGGACAAACTGGATGAAAAAGCGAGAGATAAAATTGTTTATAACATTTGGAAAGTACGAAGTACAAACGACAAGGAACTTCTCAAGAAACTGCAAGATGAAATTTGGGAATTTAGAACAAAATTTAACAAGACTTATTACCGGCTTTTTGCATTTTGGGACAAAACAGATAAAAGTGATACAGTTGTAATTTCCACTCACGGACTAATTAAGAAAACGGACAAAATTCCGAAAAG
>CAYUGH010000069.1:0-20123 GCA_964444195.1 uncultured Chitinophagaceae bacterium | reverse complement strand
CAGTTGTAATTTCCACTCACGGACTAATTAAGAAAACGGACAAAATTCCGAAAAGCGAAATTGAACGAGCTGAAAAATCAAGAGAAAAATATTTTAACGACAAAAATAAAAAGTAATGAAAACATATAGTTTAGAAGATTTGACCGACAAATACATCGGCAGAAAAGGAACAAAAAAACGTGACAATTTTGAAAATGAATTACGCCTTGACTTGTTGGGACAAGCCATTAAACAAGCAAGACAAGAACGTAACTTAACACAAGAAGAATTAGGCGAGCTTGTTGGTGTTAAAAAAGCACAAATTTCAAAAATCGAAAACAGTGCAACAGACGCAAGATTTACGACAATCTTAAAAGTATTTGAAGCTTTAGGTGCAAGAGTGAACTTTAGCGTAGAACTTAACAACCGAAAAATTGCTTACTAACAACTATGCCGAACATACATACACATTGGTTTTGGGTAATGGCGGGGAAACAGCTTCGATTGAACATTTGTACAAAATTGAAAGTTAGTGCTACTATTAAACTTTTGTGCCAAAAATACCCGACTGCGGTAATCCGATACCCGTTACCTGCCATTTTTGTATGTCACCCTAAACAGCATACTACTAAAATTCAGGTTCTCATGGCTTTACCTACGTTGCCCACGCTATTTTTGGGGACACTTACAAAAGCACACAAAGCCGGCACAAACAAACCTCGCAAAAAGTCAAATATGCCAACGCACTTCCTGCACGCCCAACAGATGGAAACTTAATTATCCTGCTACTAAAACAGTTGACAGCAGCGATACCTGGCATAACGTAACAGTAAAAGACCCTTACCGTGGGATTCAATAGTGTTCTTATATCACAACCACCCAAACTTCTCAATCAGTTTATCTTTCTGGTTTCTTGCCACGGGCAAACTGGCATTGTTACTCATGATTACATAATTGCCTTCGCCTTTTACATATTTTTTGATATGGTCAAGATTAATGAGGTATTGACGGTGTATCCGTAAAAAGTTCCGCTCTTCCAATACCTGTTGTATATCGCCTAAGGTTTTTGATACCGTGTATTGATTGCCGCCCACCGTATGCACACGGGTGTAATTGTTATCCGATTCGCAATACAGCACATTTTTTATTTCAGTAAAAATGACGCCGTTCTGGTATGGCAGTGCAATTTTTTCCGGTAGTTTTTTTTCTACGGAATGCAACCGGTCTTTCAGCAAGCTCAACTGTTGAGGTTGCGGCCATATTTTGTTTTCGGCTTTTTCCACGGCGGTTTTCAGGTCTTTGCCGTCAATGGGTTTTAATAAATAATCCAATGCACTGAAGCGAAATGCTTTTACGGCAAACTGGTCGTAAGCGGTTACAAACACTAAGCTGAAATTTATTTCACCCAATTTTTCCAGCAACTGGAAGCCATTCATCACCGGCATTTCAATATCTAAAAAAACAATGGAAGGCTTCAGGGTTTTTATTTGCTGCAATCCATCTTCTGCCGAAGTACATTCTGCTACTACCCGCACCTGCGGGCAATACATTTTCAGTTGCAGTGAAAGCAACTTTACACTGTCTTGCTCATCATCTATAATTACGGCTTCCAACATAATTTATACAGGTATGGTAACGATTACTTTTGTTCCAAGTGCATTGCTATGGTCATCTTTCAAATCGGTTACTTCCACATTGGTTTTTATATTGTGAAATTGATTGATGATGTTTATTCGTTCCGAAGTCATTTTTAATCCGAACGATTTTTGCTTTGCTGCCGATTTGCTTTTGTATGCTGCCGCAGCTTCCCGCCCAATACCGTCATCGGTTATTTCCACATTCAGCAAATGCTCCAAAGGTTGTGTAACATTGATATGGATAATGCCGCCTTTTTCTTTATGCATAAGGCCATGCCATATTGCATTTTCAACATAAGGCTGTAACAATAGCGGCGATATCTCAGTATATTCCTGGTCAATGGATGGGTTTACATTGATCTGATACTTCACTTTATCCTTAAACCGCATGGCTTCTAATTCTATGTACAAGCGTAATGCTTCCAACTCTTTTTGTAGCGTCACTTTTTCCGATCTTGAATTTTCCAGCACCAGCCTTATTAGTTGCGAAAATTTTGTGAGGTACTCGGAAGCCGTTTGGGAATCGTTCTCCAGTGTATAAAGTTTAATGGAATTAAGGCAGTTGAAAATAAAATGCGGGTTCATTTGCGCCCTTAAAGCCGAGAGTTCGGTAGCAGCAATTTTTTGTTCAAACTCTTCCGATACCTGTTTTAGCTTTTGTTCTTCTTTTACGGAAAGTTCCGCTTCCAACGCTTTTGTTTTTTTATCTAATTCTTCCTGTAATTGTTTTGCATAAAAAGATTGCATGTTATTTTTTTCCACCAGCACTAATTTACTGCGGTACGAAAGGGCGAATGAAAAAAAGATGGATTCAATGGTAACGCCAAGCCCCGAAAAGAACGGGATGAAAATTAGCACCATGGCAAGCGGGCTTTCCCCGTCAAGCGATGTGTTTATTATACCCATTATGGGCAGGCACCAGAGTATCAACATGCACAGCAGCCCGCCGAACATAAACCATTTTACCCTGTCTTTAATCAGTGCTGTAAGTACGAGTAAAATAATGTTCAGCACTGCCACGGGTATCATGGAAATAAAATATTGAAAATGGTCGTTGAATAGGAACCGCCCTGTTCGGAATGTGGTAAATTCTATCAGCATTTGTACAACAGCAATGGCCATTAATATTTTTACCGCTATCCAAGCTTTTTTAAACTGCTGCGACAGTTGCAGCATTTTACCGATGAACACCGTATAAAGCACCGGCACAAAAAACAGGAATATGGCAAACATAATATCATGAAACAAGGCATTGAACATGCCGAACTGGTGGCGGATGTCAATCCAAAACAATATAGTAAGCGTTGAAAAAGCCGTGTAAGCAATGTACCAGGGAAATGCTTTGTCCCGGTACAAATAATATTGGTACGACGCAAAGATGGTCATAAATGCCATGCAGCCGGCCAGTATGCCGAGCAAAAGAAAAAGCAGCCTGTCCTTGTGCTGGCCCAGGGCCAGTTCGCTCAAAAGTGTGGAACGGGTTTGCAAACTTACCCAGCCTGCGTATATGTGACCTTCCCTGTCTTCGTACCTGAGCCAGTATGTTTTTGTTGCATTGGGAGGAACGATAACCGGCAGAAACGACTCATCGTACATGGAACTGCTTGTTTCATAAATACCGCCTTTACCAATTAATTTTTTGTCATCATACAACCGGGAAAAATAAGTGGGCGACGGGCCAACCTGCAGGCGGATGGTATCTGTTGCCGAAGCATTGAGAACGATAAATTTATACCATTGAATAATGAGCGGTCTTTTTGTGGGGCGGTTGGCGGTTGCCCTGTTAAACGGAATATAGGTTTGTTGTTTCGCTTCTTCAAAACTTAAAGGCTTATCGGTGGTTTCTTCAAAAAACAAACAGCTATCGGCAATGGGCAGGCTTCTGTTCCATTGCGGCTGGCCGTTGAGCACAATGGTATCTTGTGCCTGCGGATAATTTGCAACGATGAGAAAAATAATTACTGATAATAGCCTTTGCATTTATTGGGATTAAAGTAAAATTAACCTATTGCCATACATTTATGTAATTCTGCTGGTGAATTGCGGTTTTTTTGAGGGAATGGCAACCCTTATTGCTTACATGCAAAATCACGCCACTCACTCAAAAAAGTTTCCCTTTACCATTAACGGCTTTTATGGCTTTGCATGGGTACCATCTTTGCCCCAAATTAAAACCATGCAACAGCCAAACAACAATTCAGCCATACTACTGCGTATTCTTAAAATAGCAGTAATTATTCTTTTGTTGCCAATCCCCTTTTTTGGCGCCAGCGACAACATACTAAAAAAGTTCTCGCCTTATTTTGATGGAAATGGCGCAGGCATGTACATCCTGGTGAGTATTGTATGCGGCCTTATATCGTGTATTGCCGTTTACTTTGTAACCAATAAAACATTACCCAACCCGCTGCTGTATGCCGGTGCAGTGCTTTTCCTTATTGGGGTTTCAATGACTTCGGTATGGGGTTTGGGCGCCCAGCCGGATTTTAGCCCGAACATGCTAAAGCATCCTGAACGAGAACATCTCAGGTATGCGTTGCTTTTTCTGAATGCGTTGCTCTTTGCCGCCGCATTTATTCTTGTCATCCGCTACCGCTGGAACGAACTATCCAAATGGCATAAAATAATTGTACTGCTTTTCATTCTTGCATTTGTAGAAATGATATGGGAATTTCAGCATCATTTCTTTTTGGGCAGCCATTTGCAGGTATGGATAAACGAAGGGAAAAAAACCGAGGACTTTATGGTTAATTATTCGCCTGAAATGTCTGTTCGCATCGGCGGCCTTTGCAGGTTTTTTCAATATACCACTATTGCATGGCTGGCATTGATATTAGTTCAAAACAAAAGGATTAAAAAATGGGTGCTTATCATAATTGCCGTATTCTGTGCAGCAGGAATGGTTACCGGTGCAAGTGTGTTTGTGTTAGGTTTTGCTTCTTTTGAAAAGCTGAAAGCCTTAATGCTGTTCTTTATTCCGGCAGGGCCGTTTGCTGCGTTGTACTGGATTGGGCTGTCATTGCTTACAACCAAACCCTATAAAGATTTAAAAACCTTATAGGCATCATGTTTTGCCCCGATACCAACCAGCGTTTGCTCTTTAATAGTTGTGGTGGTGGTTGCTTTTGGTTGGGCATTTGCTGTAACCACCCACAAGGATAGCGGAAGTAAAAACGTATTCTTAGGTATTATACATTTAATTTCGGTAGAGTCTGCATGATAGTCCATTTTCAGGTTTCGGCCATGCCTTCAGGAAAATATTGTACAATAACTTGGCGAAAGGAATTGCTTTGATCAGGGAATGGATCAGGCAAATGAAGTGATCACTTTTCAAATGCCGGTGGCAAAACTACCGACCAGGGATACTTATCTTCCTCGGCTACCTTTTTACGCTTCAATTCAGTAACTAATTTGTATTTATTGTTTCCTTCGTTCAGTTCCATTAAAACTATGTCGGCATTTTTGGGGTTACGCAGGGTTTCAAACTCCTCAATCGTCCAGCGAAACCACCGCATCAGGAACATCCTGAGGGTCATGCCATGAGTTATCAGCACTACATTGGGCGGAAAATCAATCTTTTCAAAGTCGCGGTACATGCTGTGCATTAAATCGCTCACCCGGTCGTACACATCGGCACACGACTCGCCGTCCTTTATGCGGTAATAGAACGTGCCGAATTTATTACGCTCATTATCTATCTGGATATTTGCTTTCAAATCGCGGAAATGGCCCCACTCCTGTTCGCGCAAACGCGGGTCTTCTTTCCACTTAACCATCATGGGGTCGTAGTGGCGTGCAATATTTTCAAAGGTCATCCGCGTTCTCCACATAGGCGACACATAAAACATAACCGGCTCCTCACCCGTAATCTGTTTCAGTTTGGCGCCCGCTTCAAATGCTTGCTGCACGCCCGTTTCAGTCAGCAACAATTTAAAATCGGGCTTTACCGCATAAGTATTTCTGTCGATGTTTCCTTCCGACTCGCCATGCCTGATCAGTATAATTCTTTTTGGTTTCATGCAATGTTGTTGCTTAAAGGTTTAAAGTTTGTTTGCCAGATAGCAAGAGCGAATATACACAACCCCGGTTGTAGAATTCCCTGACTAATTATGTATGAACCTGACTCTTTCTGAAATGCAATCGCCGTAAAAAAGAATATCCCCCGCTGCCGGAGGATACTCTAAAAATGGGTTAGTAAGTACTTGGAAAATAAATTTCCGATACAATATTAAAAAACATTTTTGTGTGAATAAAAATTTTTTTACTCTTTTTTATGCACAAATTTTTTTTTGATGTGAATTTTGCACAAATAAATTTCATTCCAACCTAATCATTCACCTTTGCAACAGGCAGGTTCTTTCCAACAAAAATGAACTTCATTTAACTCATCCACCATGAATTTTCCATCTAAAGTTACTGTTCAGTGGGTTGCTGAACTGATTAAGGCAAAAGTAATTGGCGATACAAATGCACTTGTAAAAGGTATCAACGAAATACATAAGGTTGAAGAAGGCGATCTTGCTTTTGTTGATCATCCAAAGTATTATGATAAGTGCCTGAAAAGCGCCGCGTCATTTATCATCATTGATAAGGAAGTGGAAAACAGATTTGGAAAAACCATTCTTGTTTGCGACCAGCCGTTTGAAGCGTATCTTACCGTTGTCAGGCATTTCAGGCCATTTGAAAAACAAGGGCTCATGCTAAGCCCTGCTGCAGTTATTGGTGAAGGAACCATTATTATGCCCGGGGCCTTTATTGGCCATCATGTTACTATTGGAAACAATTGCATTATTCATCCGCATGCAACCATTTACCATCATTGCATTATTGGCAATAATGTTGTTATCCATAGCGGGGCAGTACTGGGGGCCGATGCTTTTTACTACAATACTAAAAAGGACCGCGAGTCATGGTATAAAAAAATGGAAAGCTGCGGTAATGTTGTTATTGAAAACGATGTGGAAATTGGCGCCAATACCTGTATTGACCGCGGCGTTACGCACAACACCCGCATTATGCAGGGTACTAAGCTGGATAACCTTGTGCATATAGGGCATGATGTAGTGGTTGGGCGCAATTGCATACTTGCCGCACAGGTGGGTGTGGCAGGCGGCACTACTATTGGCAATGGTGTTTCGCTTTGGGGGCAGGTGGGTGTAAGCAAAACCCTTACCATTGGCGACAATGTACAGGTGTATGCACAAAGCGGTGTTCCATCTTCGCTTGAAGGCGGCAAAAATTATTTTGGCTCACCTGCTGAAGAAGCAAAAATTAAAATGCGTGAATTAAACTGGGTAAAACGGATCCCCGAAATGTGGGAGAGGATAAAGCACCTTTCTTAGCCCATTTGTTTTTTTAGCGAGCCGCAAATTCTATTTACTGAAACATCGAGGGGTTGATATTTAAAACCAGGGAAGGCCTTTAAAAATTTGCTGTTATCAAATGTTACGGCAGCCATCCCCGTCCGCGCAGTTTCCTTTGTTACCAGTGGGGATTTTCCTGTAAAAAGACTTTTGATCTTCTCCATGCGCCAAACCAATTGGGCAATGATTGGTGTTACAGGAGAGGAAGGTCTTTTTACCCCGAAACTATCCGCAATCAGGTCGAACAGTTTTTGGTAGGTCGGGTTTTCCCCGCTAAGGATAAATTTTTCAGAAGATACATCGCTATCCATCAGCATTACCATGGCCAGCGCCACATCATTGGCATCAACAAACCCGGTGCTGCCGGTTGTAAACCACTTAAAGCCGTTATGGATATTCCTGAAGATATTCATGGAGCCTTTGGTCCAATCGCCATGCTCGCCTATTACAATAGTAGGATTAACCATTACAGCGTTAAGCCCTTCGGCAATACCACGCCATACTTCCATCTCGCCCAGGTATTTGGTTTTGCCGTATTCGCTGTTGCTGGTTTCCTCGCTCCACTGCATGCCTTCGTGTATGGGCGCACCCATGCGAATTCTACCCAAAGCAGAAACACTGCTTACATGAACCAGTTTATCCACCCCGGCATCAAGGCAGGCATTAACCACATTGGCCGTGCCTTCAATATTAATTTTGTGCATGATGGCCCGGTGTTTCGGATCAAAACTTACATAACCCGCTACATGGTACACCTGCCTGATGCCCTGCATAGCTTCCTCCAACCCTATTACATCGAGGATATCCCCCTTTATCCATTCAGCTTTATCTTTTACCGTACCGGGTATATCCGAGCGGAAAAGCGCCCTTGGCCTGATACCCCGACGGCTGAGCTCAAGGATAAGATGTGTACCTACAAGGCCGGTACCGCCGGTAACCAAAACTTCACTCATTCTTTGCTAATAAAATGTCTCCAAATTTAATCCAGTATTGCCGGGGGCTACAAATTATTGTGCCATTATATTCCTGAATGTTAAAATCATTTGAATTGCCGGTAATTAGATAATCTGCACCTGCTTCTGTCGCAGCTTCCAAAAATTTATTATCTGACATATCAGTTAGTACAGTCAACTTTCCGGATGGATAAACATATTCTCCAAAGAGTGAAATATTGATTAAAGTATTTTCGGCAACCTCCCGGAAGTGAGGGAATTTTCTGAAAAACCTTGTCCTTGACAGCACCCCGGTATATTCCTGCATTATTTCCGGGCTAATATAGATTTGGGCTTTTCTTTTTAAAATAATCTGATCCAGTATCTTAAAGGAGTATCCTAATGGAGATATGCAATAAGAAACAATAACGTTTGTATCAACGACCAGTTTTTGCACGTCTATCAGAGGTTACTTTTTATATCGTTTGCCATAGCAAAAATTTCCTCTTCACTTAGAAACCTTTCTTCGCTTTGAAAGGCAATTTCATGCATTTTTGAAACATTTTTCCTGATCCGATGTGCAAGAATCTTTTTTTCCAATTCATTCAGGGAAAGGTGACTGGATTGAATATCCATTGCATCAAATTCAGCTTCTTCTATGTCAACAGTAATTCTTTTCATAACTAAATTAATAATCTAAGGTACATAATTATACAAATAAAATCCCTTCCCGGTTTTTCTGCCCAATTCACCTGCTTCCACTTTAGCCCGCTGAACTTCAGAAGGCTTTAACCTTTCAGGTTTGCCCAGCGCTTCCCATACTTCTTCGCTAACCTTATAATTGATGTCCATGCCAATCAGGTCCATCAATTTAAACGGCCCCATTTTAAAACCGGTGGCTTCCATTACCTCATCAATGGTTTCAATGGTGGCCAACCCATTTTCAAGCAGGTGCATGGCTTCAAGATAATAGGGCCGGGCTACATGATTTACAATAAACCCAGGCGAATCCTTGCAATGTACCGGAACCTTCCCCATCTTTTTGGAAAGCTCAAATAAAGTATCCACTGTTTCCTGCGAAGTATGTTCACCCTTCACTACCTCAACCAGTTTCATAATATTGGCCGGATTGAAAAAATGCATGCCGGCAAACCTCTCAGGTCCTGAAATCAATTGCTGTAGTTGTGTGATGGATAAGGAGGAAGTATTGGAGGCAAAAATGGTTCCAGGGTTATTAATAGCATTTAATTGGCCAAACAGGTTTGCTTTTACTTCAGGCTTCTCTACAATCGCTTCAATCACCACATCGGCAATACATTCCTCCAGGTTGCCGGTAAATTGAAGCCTTGCAAGTGTTGCATCACTTTCTTCCCGGGTAATTTTTTCTTTGCTTACCAAAAAGTCAAGGCTCTTTTCAATGGCCGCCCTGCTTCTAACCAGCATCTCCCCGTTTACATCAAACTGAATGGTACTATATCCAGCCTGCGCAGCCACCTGTGCTATGCCGCTGCCCATGGTGCCCGCGCCGCATATTGCAATCGTTTGTATTTGCATGGATTTACAAATTCGTTTTATTAGGAGGGTTGTTTTAGCATAACCTCCCTATACACAAATATAGATGGCAATGTTACGCTTCGGCTGCATTCTAAAAAATCCGGGTATGAGCCAAGGGTTTTCAACCGCCTCATTCCAGCTTGAAATAATACCGTTTAAGCCAGGCGCTGTAAACGGGATCTAAAAAAATCAACTTGTTACCTGCCACATCCAACACTTCCTTTTCAATCAAAGCATTTTTAGCCCTTACTACATTGGCCGAAGAACTAAGCTTATATTTTTCTATCACCTCTTTGGTGGTATATTGATTTTCACCTGCTACAATTGCTTGCAATAAATTGATTTGTGCATTGCTTAAAGTATCTGTAATCATCTGGAACAGCCCTGATAAATGACCCATTAATGAATCATGTGCTTGTTCTACAATGCTCTCGGTACATACTTTTTCAGTAAATAACCATACTTTTTGTGCCAGTTGCTGTACATAATGCGGGTGATTATCCACCAACCATGCAATATGCGCAGCAAGCTTTTCAGTAATAGCTTTGCCTGTATCATCAAACCGTTTTACAATAAAATTTATCCAATTTTCCTCTTTTATTTTTTCAATAAAACGGATATCGCCAAACTTATAAAAAGGCATGGAGGGTTTTGTAAAAACATCAAGCATCATATGCCGTTTGCTTCCATACAAACAGTAGCTGCTCCTTTTCTGGCGTTGCCAGCGCGACCTTAGCTTTTTTTGAAAAGCAAGAGGGTCATCAAAAACAGCAATATTCTGAAACTCATCAATACAAATGATCAGCCTGATACCTTTCTGCTCCCCTATTTTTTCCGGCAAATCCAAAATTTGATCCGGATTTTTTACAACTTCCTTCCAATCAAGCCCTAATGAAATATCATTTACACCATCAATGCCATAGCTAACCCTGGGTATAAATTTCCCCAAAAAGCTTTTCAAAGCTTCCTGGATTTTTTCCATACTGCTTTGTGTAGCTTTTAATATCTCTTCGGCAAATAGCTTATAAAACTCCTCTTCGGTGCGAACAGAAAACAAATCAATGGTACAGCAAACTACCTGCTTGCTTTTTTCCTTGAATTGTGCTACAGATTTGGCAACCAATGAGCTTTTGCCCCACCTGCGGGGTGAAATTAATATGCAATTATTACCCGCTTCAAAATTAGAGAGCAGCCATTGCAAATCGTCCTTCCTATCCGTAAAATCAGGTTCAAAAGCAATTTTGCCGTAAACAAAAGGAACCTCCATAATGGCAAATGTAACAAAAAAGTTAGTAACAATTTTGTTACTAACTTTTTTGTTACTAATAGAATTTAAAATTCCTGGAATTTGTCAGACCTGTTTAAAATTTTCCGAAACGGCCTGCAAGTATTGGAACCTTTCTTAAAAAATTTAAACCACATGTTTATGTGTTGAATACGCAATAGGGCATAACCATTTTTGTAGCCACATTTTCCAACCCGAAAGAAGAATTAAAATGTTCAGATGCTTACCCCGCATCTTCACCAGGTTTGGGAGAAATGTTTTCATTAAAAGAAACATCGGAGCCCTCCCCCTGCTAAGCTTGGGGGGAATAAAAAACCGGAAGAAATCATCCCTCCGGGTCTTGTATTGATTATCAGTACTTTTCATTAATTACACAGCACCGGCAAACTGTTGCAGAAACCGCAGGTCGTTTTCGCTGAACAGCCGCAGGTCTTTCACCTGGTATTTAAGCATGGTGATCCGCTCAATACCCATGCCAAAGGCAAAACCCGTGTATTTGTTAGGGTCAATGCCGCAATTGCTCAACACATTGGGGTGTACCATGCCACTGCCCAATATTTCAACCCAGCCTGTTTGCTTGCACACATTGCAACCATCGCCACCGCATATCAGGCAGCTAATGTCCATTTCGGCGCTGGGTTCGGTAAAGGGGAAATAGGAAGGACGAAAGCGGATCCTGGTATCCTGCCCGAACATTTCCCTGGCAAAAAAGTAAAGCGTTTGCTTCAGGTCTGCAAAGCTTACATTTTCGGCAACATACAACCCTTCCACCTGGTGAAAAAAGCAGTGCGCGCGGGCGCTGATGGTTTCATTGCGGTACACACGGCCCGGCATAATGAGGCGGATAGGCAGGTGTCCTTTCTCCATCTCGCGGATCTGCACATTGCTGGTATGCGTGCGCAGCAGCCAGGCAGGGTTTTGTGAGAGGTAAAAGGTATCCTGCATATCGCGGGCCGGGTGGTTCTCAGGCAGGTTCAGTGCGCCAAAATTGTGCCAGTCGTCCTCTATTTCAGGACCTTCTGCCACCGCAAAACCCAATCGCTTAAAAATGGAAACGATCCGGTTGCGCACAATGCTGATAGGATGGCGGCTACCAAGTGGAATAGGGTCGCCGGGTAAGGTCCAGTCAATACCATTTGCCAAAGACTCTTCCGATGCATGCTCCAACAGGGCTTTCAGTGCCTCATATTTTTCTTCCGCGTGAAGCTTAAAGCCATTCATAACCTGCCCAAATGCCTTTTTTTCCTCGTTGGGCACCTGTTTCATTTCACCCATCAGGGTTTTAACCAGCCCTTTGGTGCCGAGGAATTTAATGCGGAAAGCTTCCAAAGACTCGTTTGAAGATGCTTCGGCTGTCGATATTTCGTTTTTGTATTGTTCAATTTGTGCAAGGAGTGCTTCCATAGTTGGCCGCAAAGATAGCGGGATTGGGCGTGTAGAGCAAGTTGGCCCGACGTTCGCCAATTAACAAATTGGAGTCTTGATCGGGTCATCAGGAAACTGGAGAAGAATAATTTTCAGAATGGTTTTTTGGTCTATTTTATCTCTTGGGTTCAGAAATCAGTTTTTTTGGTAAAAATCCATTTTTTCAAATGCCCGTAATTTCAATGTTTTATTTCGATAATAAGGAACATAAATTGCCCCATGTTCATGTTGAATTTAGTGGCTATACTGCTGTCATATACAATTCCTGATGGAGATTCGCTTTCAGGGGCTTTGCATGCAAACAAAATGAAGCTGGTTGAAGCCTGGATTGAAATACATAAAGAAGAGCTTATGGCAAACCGGCAACTTGCCGTAGGTGGCCAATCTGTTTATTAAATTGATCGTTTTTTTGGTTTGTTCGAAAAAGTGCTGCACTTACAGGCAAGGCGGATAGCGGGTTTAAATGGTTGGCTTGCCGACATTATCTCCTACGCTTTTTCTTAGCCGGTTTTTTCAACACCGGCTTGGGCAATACTTCCGGTTTCATGCCCAGCATTTCATCTACACGCACAAATTCATAGCCCAAACTTTTCAATTCCTCAATCAGCAGCGGCAACACCCGGTGAAAAGCATCCATCCTTTCCCGGTCGGCGCCCGAATGCAGCAGCAGGAAATACCCATTGAGGCCATAAGGCATATCAAGCGCTTTGGCCATAATGCTTTGGTAAATGGTATCGGTATTGCGGTAGTTGGGCATGGATGGCGTGGTGTAGTCAGCCGCGCTCAGCGTGCCGGGGGTGTTGTTGATCAGCGTAAAACCAAGCCCTTTTGTCCAGGCGGCAATACTATCGTTGTACCATTCATAGGGTGGTAAAAAAACAGGCGCCGCCTCTTTTTTAATGCCCAGCTTACCCAGCGTTGCATAGTTGGCCAGCAGGTCTTCTTCAAATGCAGCACGGGTTATATACAGGCTGTCGCGGTTTTTCCAGTCGGCATACAGCAGGTGTTGCTCGCTGTGCGGACCAATGTAATGCCCCTTTGAGCGGATTGATTTCAGCGCGGAGAGATTTTTATTGGCAAAAAGACCGGTTACAAAAAAATTGGCTTTGATCTTTTCCTTGGCCAGGGTTTGGGTAATGCTTTTCAGTCCATTGTTAAATTCATGCCCCGTAAACACCAGCGCGATCTTTTTTACCGAACTATCTCCCCTGATGACCCCGCCTTTAAACGACTGCATTCCGTTGGGCGTATTTTTCAGCGCTTCGGCTTCTTTGGCTGCCAGCAGGTATATAAGTGAAGCTGTGCCATCCATAGTGGGTTCGTTGGTGCTGTAGTCGCCATAATCATCATGGTACACAGCCAGCCCGCTTTGCCATTGGGCATAGGCATCGGGTTTGGTAAGGGTAATGCCAATCAGGTTGTTGTAAATGGAGGTGTACACCGGGCCATCCACCAGCCCGCCATCAATATGCTTTGCCCCGCCATGGGTAAACCAGCTATGCGGGTCTTCAGGCATATCACCGCGGGCAGGCAGCCCGTACACCATGCTGGTACCCCAGGGATTGCAGCCAAACAGCCAGTCGAAATTGGCCTGCTCCAGTTCAGCAAAACTGCTGTCGCCTGTTGCTTTTTGATACCATTGGCATTGGTTGGCCACCGCTACGGTCAGGTTATTGCTGCACCAGATAAAAGGAACCCCCCGGTTAAAAGCGTTGGTTTTTGCTTTTTCACAGATCATTTGCAACCCCGCAGCCATTGCCAGCGCGTACTCTCCCGGGTCGGGGAAACCTTTCGCCTTTTGCATAGCCAATTCATAGTGTCCCGCATTGGCAAAGGGATAGTACTGGTAATGCCGGGCGGTATCCTTGCCCATCCAGGGTGTAACAGGCTCCATCGTACGAAACCGGAGCGCATCACTGGCATACTGTGTTTTTTGGGTAAGTTTTAGTAGCTGGCTGGCTGCCAGTTCCATATCATCGGCCCAGTTGTCTTCCTCGTAAAAATAGGGAGCACGGTTAGGCGCTGTCTGGCAAACCCCGGGGTTTTTCAGCCCCCAATCATAAGCATTGAGTGCGCGTTCGCGCAACCTGGTCGCCAGTATCCCTTCCTTTTTTTCAAACATCATGGCGCCGAGGGCAAAAGCGCTGCTGAATTTACCCGCAATGTTAGCCACGCCGGTGCTGCGGTTTACATGTTTTTGGCTTCCCTGCGGCTGGCCGGTTACAAAATACACAGGCCGCCGGTACCCTTTGCCGTACTGGCTGTCGAGCCCGGGGCGACGCATGCTGATATGGTCGCGGTCGTCGGCTACCTGGTGAAACATCCGGTCTTTGGTGGGGTGCATACGGGCCAGCCACTCAAGGCCCCAACGGGCTTCATCAGCAATATCGGGGCTGCCGTTGTGCCCGGGTAAACCATTGGCGGCATACCGGTCGCTGAAGGCTTCGGGAAAATCGCGCCAGGCAGCCAGTAACTGGTACGTGGCATTGGCGCTGGTGGTTACATATTGCAGGTAATCGCTGGCATCGTGCCAGCCACCAAAAACCCCAATCTCAGTACTATCGGGCATGGGGCCGTAGAGCGTGTAGCCGCCGCCGTGGTGGCAGCTATCCTGCAGCGAAGGGTTGAAACCGCAGCGTTGCTGCCGCATATATCGCAGGCAAAAATCGGCCGTGCCTTTGTACACATCGTGATCGATGCGGAAAGGGGGCGACCAGGTATCACCCACGCGTAAGGCAAAACGGCCGGTTCCTTTATATGCAGAAAAGTTTAGGCGGAAGCTGCTTGTAAACGGTCCATACTCTCCAAATGCGGTTCCGGCAGAGGCCGAATACACCGCTTTCCCAGAGGGCAATTCCACCAGCTCAAAGGCAATGGCGGATAGCCCCTGTTTGCTGCCCAAAACCGCCACTTTAACGCCATTTGGGGTATATCCCAACTGATTTATCCTGATGACCGTTTGGCAAGTTGCAAATAAAGCCTCCCCGGTAAAAATCAATACGAAAATCAATCCCTTCATATCGGGGTGAAGATAAGGGGGCTCCAATTGTTTAACAACACAAAAGGAACCTGCAATCAGTATTCGCCTATTTTTGAGCCCTGATTTTTAATGACAAGAACTCATGAATAAGACTAAGTTTCTCTGGGTAGCGTTAGTGTCCATTTTTTTTACCCTCAATCTTTCTGCCCAAAATGGTTTCAGGATTGAACTGACCGTAAAGCCGTACAAAAACCAATGGGTGTACCTGGCCTATTATTACGGGGGCATAAAGGGCCTGGCCGACAGTACTTTTTTGGATGCCAACAGCAAGGGGGTTTTTACCGGGCCCAACCCCATGCCGCAGGGCGTGTACATTATGGCTTCGCCAAACAAAACCATCCTGTTTGAATTGCTGGTACCCAAAGACCAGGAGTTCAGCATCAGCATGGATACCCTGCAACCCGATGCCAGCCTGGCTTTTACCGGGAGCGAAGAAAACAACCTGTTTCTCTCCTATACCCGATATTTGGGCCCCAAAGCCGCTGCCATAGAGGAGACCAGGAAGAAAATGGAAGCCACCAAAGACCCCAAGGAAAAGGATGCCTTCCAAAAGGAAATTCAGAAGAATGCGGAGGACATCAATACATTCCGGCTGGATGTAATAAGCAAATACCCCGAAAGCATGCTGGCGCTGCTGTTTAAAACCATGCAGGAAGTGCCGCTGCCCGCAAAATACCAGAACCCCAAAACCAGGGCCGACACGCTGGCCCAATACCGGTACGGAAAAGAGCATTACTGGGATAATTTCGACTTTATGGACGGCCGCCTGGTGCGCACCCCCATTTTTGAAAACAAACTGAAAAACTATATTGACAACTGGGTGGTTCCCGATGCGGACAGCATTATTTACGAGCAAAACTGGATGATGGCGCTTGGCCGTAACGACCCCGAAATGTCGAGGTACCTGATCAGTTATTTTATAGACAACTACATGTACCCTAAAATAATGGGGCAGGATAAAGTGTTTTTGCATACCTACGAACGGTATGTGGCCAATAATAACCCCGCCACAAGCTGGCTGAACGAGAAGCAACGCAAAGCTATAACCGAAAGGGCGTATATGGTAATGGCCAACCAGTTGGGAACGCCTGCCCATGATATGGCGCTGGTAGATACAGCGGGTAAAATGCACAAACTGTACGACCTGAAAAGTGATTATACAGTGGTTGCCTTTTGGGACCCGCATTGCGGAAAGTGCAAGGAGGAATTACCCAAAATTGACAGCCTGTACAAGGCTTCCTGGAAAAAGAACAATATACAGGTGTACGCCGTAATGGTAAACGAAGAATCGCTGGCCGACTGGGCCCCATTTATCAGGGACCATGGCCGTGGTTGGGTGCATGTGCACCAAACCAAAGAAATGAGGGAAGCGGAGGAAAAGGCCCAGTTGCCCAATTACAGGCAGCTATACGATATGCGCAGCACCCCTACCTTGTTTTTATTAGATAAGGATAAAAAGATCATGGCAAAAAATATTGGGCTTGAGGATCTGAATAATGTACTGAAACAAAAGATTGCACAAGGCAAGTAGATAACATTTGAATGAAAATTGATACCATGTTTTCCAGGACACCCTTATTCGCCATAATCCTTTTTTGTATGCTGAACGGCCTTGCCGGGCAATCGCAAACTTTGTTTACCTACGGCACCAAGCCTGTTTCTTCAAAAGCCTTTTTAAAAGCCTTTGAAAAAAATCCTGGCGCGGGTGACCGTAAGAAGGCCATGGAAGAGTACCTGCCTTTGTATATCAATTATATATTGAAGGTTCAGGATGCCTACGATAAAAAGCTGGATACGCTGAAATCGCAGCAGGATGAACTGATGAGCTATAAGCTCCAGTTGGCAGAGAGCTACCTGGCAGGAAAAGCGGGCGCCGATTACCTGGTGGACGAAGCCATCCAGCGCATGCAAACCGAAGTGCTGCTGGGCCATATTTACATTGAATACCTGAACAACGATACGGTGGGTGCCGTTAAAAAGGCAAACGAAGCCTATGCGCAATTAAAGGCGGGTAAAACCTGGGGCGAAGTAGCCGAAAAGCATTCCACTGATCCCTATAGCCGGGATAATAAGGGTGTGGCAGGCTGGATAAGTCCCTTTGTAATTCCCTATGCCTACGAAACGCTGGTGTATAACCTGGCCAAGGGCGCTTATACAAAGCCCGAAAAAGCATCTGAAGGCATTCATATTTTTAGCAAGCTCGATACCCGGCCGGGACAGGGCACCATACAGGTGGCGCAAATTTTGCTGGCTACCTTCCCCGGAATGCCCGCTGCCGAGGTAAGTAAAACCAGGCTGCTGGCCGATTCGTTGTACCAGGCGCTTCAAAAGGGTTCAAATTTCCAGCTACTGGTAAATGGCTTCAGCCAGGACCGGGTGACCAGGTATCAAAATGGCTTGCTCGAGCCTTTTTCGGCTGGAACCTATGATCCCGAATTTGAGAAAGCTGCCTTTTCGCTGAAAAAGAATGGCGACATCAGCAAGCCTTTTGAAACTTCTATGGGGTTTCATATCCTTACCATGGTTAACCGCAAGGGATTGCCCGATGCAGCGGATGAGAATGCCCGTTTTGAAATTAAGCAGAAAGTAACCCACGACGGAAGGCTGGAAAAGTCAAGCGAAAACTATGTAAAAACTATGCTACCCAAAATGAAGTACAAACCCGGCCCCATGACAAAAAAGGATCTGCAAACTTTTACAGACAGCCTGCTTGTTGGTGGAAATGTACAACCCTGGCTAAATAAAAATCCAACGGTTTTTTCCATTGGTAAGCAGCCTTACACTATTAACGACTGGATGGCTTTTGTACGTGTGCAGCAAATGGGTGGTAAAATTAGCCCCGGCAGCCGTATTGACGCGTTTTACGATGCCTTTTTAATAAGCAAAGCCACAGATTACCTGCCTGCCCATCTGGATGAGGTGGACCCGGTTTTTGCCGCCGGGTTCAAAGAGTTTAAGGACGCCAACCTGCTTTTTGAAGCCATGGAAAGAAATGTGTGGAATAAGGCCGTATCCGATTCTGTGGGGCTTGAAAAATACTTTACTGCCAACAAGGCAAAATATACCTGGGGTGAAAATGTAACCGCCTTAATTGTAAACAGCAACGATTCGGCCGTCGCATTTGCCGCCAAAGCCAAGCTAGACAAAGACCCTTCCGCCTGGCGTGAACTGAACGAAACCTACGACGGCAGGCTTTTTGCCGATAGCGGGCGCTACGATCTGAGCTTTTTTACCTGGGCCAACCCCCAAAGCCTCGTGCCCGGAACCTGTACGCCGCCAGTAAAAAACCAGCAGGATGGCAATTACACGTTTAGCTGCGTGTATGAAAAAGGAAAGGCGGGAGCGCTCAAGACTTTTGAAGAAGCGCGTGGCTATGTGGTAACCGATTACCAGCAGGTACTTGAAGACCGCTGGGTAAATGGATTGAAAAAGAAATACCCGGTTAAGGTGAATGATGCGGAGTGGAAGAAGGTGCTGGGGAAATAGCGTTTTCCATATTTTTCAGCAGCATTCGCCGCTTCGGTAAAACACCAAATGCGGCGTGAAAAACATATTGTCTTATATTTACGTTATTAAAAGGTATAAAAATACCATAACATGGAATCGCTTACATACAAATCTAAAATATCAGAAACATTTGAAAATGTAAGGAAACTATCTTTCGAGGAAAAGAAAGAATCGGCATTTGATGAAGTCAAAATCAATAAATTATTAGACAAAATTCTGGAGTTTAAAAGAGCATTTACTGATAAGGCAAATAGAATAAACTCATTAGTTGAAAAAATTGAGCAAATAACCTGGTTTAATAATCTGGATAACGATTCTTTGATGTTAATTAATGACCTGATTTCTTCAATCAGGGACTTGCATTCTACTTTACTAAGGCAATATGCTTCTTTAAACTTTATTCGGTCCCAAGGCATCGCTAAAGAAGAAATAAAAAACTTTAAAGCTTCAATAGACGATTTAAGAGATATTGCGGCTGATCTTGAATCCAGATTTTTTTTCCTGCCAAATATCTCCGATTTCCAGGAAACCACTAAAGAACTTTCATTAGTTTAATGACAATACTTTGCCTCGAAGATTTTAAAGTCGAATTTGAAAAGTTAAAGAAAAAGAATTCTTATTCATCTATTGAACAGGATATTATAGAATATTTTTTTGACAAGGAAATTCAGCAATTAACTTCTGGCACAAGATTAAATAATAGCGACGACACTCCATATATTAAGAAGAGATTAAATGGAAGCGGAGGTTTTAGAATATACTTGTTATTAATCATAAAGAATGAAAAGGTTTATCTGATGTTCCTTCATCCAAAAACAGGCTCTTTAGGATATGAAAACATTACCGACCACTCTAAAGCTTTATTATACAAAAAAGTTTTGGAATGTATAAAAACAAATGACTTATACAAAGTTACTGTTGAGCATAGAAAATTAGTCTTTAAAAAGCAATAAACCTTAGCCAAGGTTCGTCTACCTTTACGAAGAGTAACCCACACCCAAAGAGGCATAACAGGTAACCTTCCAACACTCTATAAAGTGTTTAAGTGCTGCATTAGCGCAACGACAATTTTGCCAGGCGTTGGCTGCGACAAAGTGTTGGGTATGCCATTTGGTTTTTGGGATTTGGTATAGCCGGTCTGCTAAGCGTTCAGGAGCATTTGGCGTCGCTTCGCTAAAATGCCAAATGCAGAGTGATTATGGGAGTTTTCGATATGGAGTACTAACCAGCTCGGGAAGGAGTTTTTATGATTCTAAAATTGATTTTGGTTCTGCTATTACTTCATAACCAATAAGTAAAAGAACTATTTTAAAATTGTCAAAGTAGAACTAAGTTACCCAACCCATTCAGGGCAGACGCATTAAAAAAGAGGAGTAATTCACAAGGGTGTAAAGAAAGTTC
>CAYUGH010000068.1:0-25696 GCA_964444195.1 uncultured Chitinophagaceae bacterium | reverse complement strand
ACCTGTATGGTTTTGGTTTCGGTAACGCCGGTACTATTGGTGGCGCTTACTACTACATAAAATGTAGTGGAGCCAATGGCTGTATAGGTATGGCTTGTTTTGCCATCAGGCGATGTGGCGGTTGTTCCATCGCCAAAGTCGTAGGTATAGCCTGTGGCATTGGGTGCGGTGGCTGTAAAATCTACCATTCCGGCGGTGGAGGCATTATGGGTAGCTTTTATCACCAGCCCCGGCGCTAATCCGCTACCGTTGCTATCCTTTTCGCAGGCGGCGCCAAATAGCGCAACACTGAATATAATTAATATGTATTTCATGCGTGCTTTCTTTTAAGAGGTTAAATAGCTTTTAGTTTCATGTACCATGCATTGCCATCGGCACCAATGTTCCTTATATGCAGCAGGGTAGCTGAAATGGAGAGGATTTCATAAGCCTTTCCCCCGGTGCCGAAGTTTACAATGCCATTGCCGGGCACTTCAAAATCAACCCTTCGCGATTCGTTGGTGGTTGAAGTAGAAGTGGATTCATAAAATTTAAGCGCCTTGGTTCCGCCTGTATTTATGGCGTAGCAACCGTCGTCGCCGCTGAAACCATACACACCTGTAGCTGCGCCAATGGAAAAGGATTCGCCTTTGTTATCAACCGATATGGAAATGTTGCCGTTTGCATCTTTTGTAAAAGTGATGTGGTCATCATATGCACAAGCCTCACGCGAATTGGGGGTTGCAGAGTACCAGACAGGTGTAAATACATCGGTGGCGCTTACGCCAAAATGCCCGTCAACATCATTGGCAGTGGCCCAGGTTTTTGATGTATTGTTGGTGAGGAAGGTTACAATGTCTGCCGGTATTTCGAAGCGTACAAACACTTTTACTGTTTTACTGGTAACGGTTTGAATGCCTCCTGTGCCAACAGCGCTCACGGTAATGGTGTATTCAGCCGTACCGGGCGTGGTGTATTTGTAAATGATCTCTCCCGATGGAACCATTTCGGTTTTGCCATCGCCATAATCTACCTTGTAGGTAATGGCGTTTTCAGCTTTGGCTGCAATGGATACACGCCCTGTGCCGTTGCCATCGGGGTTTGATGCGTTTGCGCCTTCCACTGCGGTGGTTACTGTAAGATTGGTGGGCGTTTTCAACTCGCCCATGCTGTATTCCTCCTTTTCGCAACCTGCCAAAATAAATAAGGCCGCCGAAAGGATGAATGATGAAATATTAATTGTTTTCATAAAATTCGTATAAGGTTGATTAAAGTGTTATATCATCAAAATACCAGGTGAAGTCGGCAGTGCCATTTCCGGGTGTACCCAAATCACAAATAATCACGATGCGGTCGTATGGATTGGCGGTATTAATGGCTGAGTAATCAAATGTGAGCGTTTCCCATTCACCGGCCTTGGTGCTGGTTGCTTCCTTTTCAAAGTTCTGGTTGGCATCGGCGGAGTTTTCTACCTTCAGCAAAAACTTGGCGCCCACCCCTGGCGACCAGACTTTTACCGTAAAGATTTTGCTTCCCGAAAAGTCAATCGGTCCGGCAAGTGTGAGGAAGCTTCCTCCCCAGGGCTGCCCCGCATTCTTTACCATGCGGGTAACTTTATTACTGGTATTAATGCCTGCTTTGTTTGGATTGTCAACCACTGTTGCGTTGCCTCCGTCAAAATCAAACCAGTCAAACTGCAGGACGTCCGACTCAAAATCGAGCGGAACATTGAGTACCGCGTTTGCTGAACCCCCGCTTGTCAGCATGATATCATCGAAGTAGAAAGTGAAGTTGGCTGAACCATCGCCTTGTGTGCCCAGTTCAAAAATGAGCACGATCCTGTGGTACTGGTTGGCCGTATTGATGGCTGAATAATCAAAGGTCAGGTCCTCCCATGCGTTAGCAAGGGTTGTGCTAACTTCTTTCTCATAACTGATTGCGCCATTATCCTTGTTTTCTACTTTCAGCAAAACTTTGGCCCCAACCCGCGGCGAATACACCTTCATGCGGAAAGTTTTGTTCGTGCTGAAATTGATAGCCTGGTCGAGGGTAATAAAACTGCCTCCCCAGGGCTGCCCGGCGTTTTTTATCATGCGCCCTGTGCGGGCGCTGGGATTAATGCCGGTGCTATGCGGATTGTCAATTACCGTTGCGTTGCCCCCGTCAAAATTGGTAAAAGCATAGTTAACCGTGGTAGATTCAAAGGTTAACGGCAATTCAACCGCAGCGCTTGGCAAAGTGTTTGTAAGCCTGATATCATCAAAATACCAGGTAAAGTTTGCCGTGCCATCGCCGGGTGTTCCCAGGTCGAAAATCAATACCAGGTTTTGGTACACATCTGCCGTATTGATGGCGGTGTAATCAAAGGCAAGGTCTTCCCAGGCATTGGCCAGCGTGGTGGTTACTTCTTTTTCAAAAGCAATGGCTCCATTGGTTGGGTTCTCCACTTTCAGCAGCACTTTTGCGCCCACCCGTGGTGAATATACTTTCATGCGGAATATCTTATTCTGAGAGAAGTTGATAGGTTCGCCAAGTGCAAGCACGCTGCCACCCCAGGGCTGCCCCGGATTTTTAACCATTTTTCCAACTTTGCTGGTTGTATTGATGCCGGTTTTAAACGGGTTATCTATTACCGTTGAATTACCCCCGTCAAAGTTTGCAAATGGATAGGGTTGATTAGGGTCTTCAAAATCAACTGGAAGCAACACCGGGTTTACAATGGTTACTTCCCTAGAATCCTCTGCTGTGGCTGCACCGCCGCTTAATGCCACTACCCTTACCGTATATGTGCCTGTGGCGCCATAAATATGCGAGGCTGTTTCTCCTTCCAGCATGGGGGTAGGCGTTTCATTGGTTACATCGCCAAAATAAACATTGAACAAGGTTTCAAAATCAGCTTTTGCCGTTACGTTCACCTTGAATTTGTTTGACGCATCAATAACTGCCGTCATCTGCAGGTTCTCGGGTGTTCTGAAAGAAACCGTAAGCGGTTGCGTGGCTTCTGTAGTAATGCCATTTACGGTAACACCACGCAATTTTACGGTATAAGCGCCTTCGGCATACCTGTGGTCGACGGCTTTGCCGGCAGGTACATTTACAGGCGAAGCGGTGGCATCACCAAAATATACCAGCGTGTAGGCAAGCCCTTCCCCGTTAGGAGTGATGGTCACCAGCCCGCTGTTGTCCTGGGGAATTTTATACATGGCCGAAAGTTTGGCAGGCGCTGACGGCGTACTCACAAAGGAGAGGTCTTCAAATGTTTCCTTTTCGCAGGCGCCCAGTACAAGCATGCCTGCCAGCAGAAACAGTATTGTTTTTATATGTTTCATATTTATTTCGTTTGTAGGTGAATTAATAACCGGGGTTTTGCGGAAGACCCGAAATATCTATTTCCTGCTGTGGAAGTGGGAACACTTCATTTTTGCCTACCACAAATCCGGGGATTTTTGCAGCAGCTTTTCCGGTACGCACCAGGTCGAAAAAGCGGTCGCCTTCCATAGCCAGTTCCAGCCTTCTTTCTTCCCAAATAGCATCGGTTAGCTGCTGCCCTGTCAGGGTGATGTCGTGGTTGTTGTCGCCAAAGGCCCGTTGACGTACCCGGTTCAGGTATTGCTGGGCTTTGGCTGCGTCGGGAGAAGACTTGCGGTTATGCGCTTCGGCAGCCATCAGCAGCACATCGGCAAAGCGGATTGTACGGAAGTTGTTAAGGTAATTGAGTTCAACCTGGCCCGAGGTTTCGCCCTTACGCGGATGGTATTTTTGATTGTACAAACCCGTGTTTTTGTAGGGCGCTACCAGGTAGGTAATATTGAATTGCGGGTTGGCTGTTATATACGCTTCAATATCGAGGATGGTAACGGCTTTGCGCTTATCGCCTGCCTGGTAGGCATCAGCCAGGTTTTTGGTGGGGAGGTTGGTGCTCCAGCCTTGTCCGTAGGGGCTTGACCCGGTAATGTTTCGTATGCCGCAAACCTGCACGGCAAGGTTGCCCTGGCCACGCCCGGGATTGCTCCAATCGTAAAAAGGGCTCAGGTTTGAATATTGTATCTCAAACACACTTTCGGGGCCATTTTCACCGGCTTGCAAAAAAATGCTTCCAAAATCTGCTACCAGGCTGAATGGCCCGGCAACCACATTCTCCAGCATGGCCGCCGCTTCGTTAAACTTACCCTGGTACAGATACACTTTTCCCAACAGGGCCTGGGCGGCATATTTGGTAATGCGTCCTTTTTGGGCATTGCTTACGGGCAGCACGGCAATGGCTCCGGTCAGGTCGGCCTCAATCTGCTTATACACATCGGCTTTAGGTGCCCTGGTAAGGCTTCCGGATTCAGAGGCATTCAATCTTTTTTCTGTAAAAAGCGGCACATCGCCAAACAAACGTACAAGCTCAAAGTAGTAAAAGGCCCGCAGGAAATAAACTTCGCCATACAATGTATTCTTGCCGGTAAATTCAAGCTTGCCTTTATTCTCATGCAGGTAATTGGCGCGGTTAATGCCTTCATAACAGGCTTTCCAGGCTTCAGTCAGGTTTTGGTTGTTGGGCACAGTGGTGTAATCGTCAATTTGCTGAAAACTCAGTTGGTCTGTGGCATTTTCACCGCCCGTAACCGAGTTGTCGGAAGCTATATCGCCAATCACTACATTGGCCCATATCCATTGCAGGGGCGAGTAAGTACCCACCACCATTTTCTGGTAATCGTCAGGAATGGTAAAATAATTGTCGGCAGTGATCTGGTAATCCTCCACAGGATCGTAGTCAACAAATTTGGAGCAGGCGGAAAGCAGCACTAAGGCGCCGACCGTTGCTATTACTATGTTTCGATTTTTCATATGCTAAGAAATTTAATGTTTAAAATTTCAGGTCAATACCTGCCGACCAGGTTCTTGCCTGCGGGTAAATACCGCGATCAATACCGGTTTCAAAAATGCCGCCCGATATTTCGGGGTCATAGCCCGAATATTCGGTGAACGTGTAGGCATTTTTAACCTGCGCATAAATGCGAAGCCTTGAAATTTTTGCTTTTTTCACCATGTTGATGGGGAAAGTGTAACCGATCTGTATGTCCTTGATTTTCAGGAAGGATGCATCCTCCACATACCTGTCGGAAGCCCTTGTGTTGCTGTTGTCGTCAACAAAAGTGTAGCGGGGAAAACGGGCATCGTTGGTTGTGCCTTCTCCTGTCCATCGGCCAAGCACGCTGCGATGCTTGTTGGTCATGGCCAGGTTACGCTCGTAAGCGCGGTACACATCATTGCCAACAGATGCATACCAAAAGGTGGTAAAATCAAAGCCTTTGTATTCGAGGTTTAAACCCCAGCCCATGGTAAAATCAGGAAATGGGTCGCCTATTTGGGTACGGTCGTTTGCATCAATCACCCCATCGCCGTTAACATCCACATACCTGATATCGCCTGGTTTCGCACCATTCTGAACAGCGCCATTTTTTACATCGTTTGCAGTTTGGAACAACCCATCGGTTTTATATCCAAAAAAGTAACCGGGTGTATATCCTTTTTCAAAGCGTGTAATACTTTGACCTGGAATACCATAATTGCCACCGGTTATTAAACCATTGTTGGTTTCAGTTACCAGGTTGCTTGCGGTGGTAAAAGTTACATAGGTGTTCAGTTTAAACTCTTTTCCAAAAGTATTGGTGTACCCCAGGTTCATATCTACACCTTGTGTTTCGGTTGTACCAATATTGGCAGTTGGCGCAGCAGCTGTACCAAGGTAAAGAGAAAGAGACGGGGTAAACAATAGGCCACCGATGTCTTTCCGGTAGTAGTCAGCACTAAGAGAAAATTTATTTTTCAGGAATCTTAGTTCAAAACCAATATTTAATTGTTTAGCAGTTTCCCATCTTAGGTCATCGTTTCGGAAAGAGGCGATAGTAGCTCCTATTGAAGTAGGCTCATTGCCAAAAGTGTACCCGGCATTCTGCCCAAGGTTGTACATGTAAATGGCAGTGGAAATACGCTGAAACTGTGGAGTAACGTTTTCATTTCCCTGAGAGCCATAACTACCCCTAATTTTAAGGAAGTCGAAAAATTTAGAGTCCCAGAATTTTTCGTTGGAAACAACCCATCCAAGTGAGCCTGCATAAAAGCTGGCAAATTTATTATTCTCACCAAATGCATAGGAGCCATCGCGGCGAGCTGAAAAAGAAGCAAGGTATTTTTCCTGGTAATCATAATTCATCCGTCCGAAATAGGAGATATTCCTTCTTTCGTACTGCCAGGTGCTAACATCAAGCCCTGAATTGGGGGCTGTACCGGTAGCAGCAGAAATATCGGCATAGGCCCATGAATTAAAGGGAACATCCTGCCTTGATCCGTTGATGGATTTGCCCGTCCCTTTTGATTGGGAAATGCCCAAAACTGTTTCGAATGAATGGTCATTCTTCACTTTGAAGTTGTAGGAGCCAAAGGTTTCCCATGCATAATTAAAATAGTCGGTTGCATATTCGCTTACGCTGTTATGCGCACCGGCCTTTGCCGTTCCGTCTGCATTCAGGGTTGAATTAATGTGTCCTGAACCGTAAAAGGCAAGCGGGTTAAACGATTTGCCGTCAATATTGGTGTAGGTATATCCAAACCTTGAATTTACGGTCAGGTTCTTCAGGATACTGTACTGCATCTCGATCTTACCATACAATTTATTGGTATTGGAATAATTGTAGGTATTGTCGAGCTGGGTAAGCGGGTTGAAAATTTCGGAAAGGATAGTGTTGCTGGTGCTGTATTTGCCATACACATTCGAGTCTGTATTATAAATTCCAAGTGTGGGGTCGAAGTTCAGTGCATTGGAAATAACCCCATTGATGGAATTCTCGGCTATCCCCTTTCCTTTAATATTAACATAAGTGGTATTGGTAAACAATTTAAGTTTTGGTGAAAGATCGAAGATCAGGTTAGCTGTTCCTGTAAGGCGTTGAAACCCTGATTTGTCTCCGCCTCCAACAATACCTTCCTGGTCGAGGTAAGCCCCTGAAAGAAAATAGGTCATTTTCTCGCTACCGCCTCTTGCAGTTAGCGAATATTGCTGAATGGGGGCATCTTTAAAAACTTCGTTCTGCCAGTTGGTTCCTACCCCAAATTGAGAAATGTCAGGGAAAATAATATCACCACCTGAGTTTACGCTTCCTTCATTTATCATGGAAGCATACTCAGCGGCATTCAGCACGCCGATTGTATTCTGTACCTGCTGAACTCCATAATTACCGCCAAAAGTAAATTCGGTCTTTTGATTCTTCCTGCCCGATTTGGTGGTGATCAGGATAACTCCATTTCCGCCTTTTACACCAAAAATGGCAGTAGCGGCGGCATCTTTTAAGATGTTTATGGATTCAATATCTGCCGAGTTGATTGAATTCAGGTCGTCGAGGGTTTGAATTGCCCCGTCCACAACAACTATCGGTTCGGTCCCGGTATAAGATGGAATACCACGGATAAGCACAGTCGGCTTGGCGCCCGGACTGCCCGGCGAAATCACGGTAACGCCTGAAGCACGACCTTGCAAAGCGTCTTCTGCCCGAACCGGCCGGTATTTTTCTATTTCAGCACCCTTAATAGTGGAAATGGCCCCCGAAACCTTGGTTACTTTTTGGGTGCCATATCCTACCACAACCACTTCATCCAGGTTACCGGAAGAAGATACTATGGTTATGTTCATAAAATCACCGGAAATGGGAACCTCCCTGTTTTCAAAGCCAACAGCGGAAATAACAAGGCTTTTGGTGGTTTCCGGAACCAGGAGGCTGAAATCGCCGGTTTCGGAGGATGCGGTTCCTTCATTGGAACCTTTGGCAACAATAGAAGCAGCCACTACCGGCGCTCCTTTATCATCTGTAATTTTTCCCTTTACGGTTTTGGTTTGGGCAACCGCATTAAAAGATAAGAATAGCAGGACCATTAAATGGCCTGCCCATCGCATTTGCTTTTTCATTAGGCAATTCGTTTTGGTTATAAAAACAATCAATCGCAAACCAAAAATAAGGAGTACGTTTATTGAAACCTATTTTCTACTACATCCAAACTACATCAATTGTATGTAACTAATTGGTAATCAATAATTGCAAACTACATCATTGCTACATCAGCCAATCAATTATCTTTGCCTCATGCTTAAATGGTTGTGTTTGCTTGTTTTTGGATCAGCCATCCTTTCTGCTAATGGTCAAAATACCATTGGACTACCGCTTATAAAAAACTATTCCAAAACAGATTTCAAGGGCGGAAGCCAAAGCTGGGGAATTGACCAGGATGAATCGGGGCGAATGTATTTTGCCAATAATGAAGGACTGATTACCTATGATGGCTCGTACTGGCGGATTTATCCGCTGCCCAACCGAACCATTACCCGGTCAGTAAAAGTGGGAACCCAGGGAAGGATTTATGTGGGTGGCCAGGGTGAGGCGGGCTATTTTTCCCCTGATGAAAAAGGCGGGCTGCAATACCATTCCATTCTGCATTTAATGCCCGAAGCCAACCGCGATATTGCCGATGTATGGAATATTGAATTGGTTGGCGAGGCCGTTTTTTTCCGGACAACCGACAGGATCCTTGAATTTTTGAACCAAACTGTCCAGGTTTTCCCGGCCCCGCAGGAATGGGTGTACCTTGAAAAGCTGGGGAATACGCTTTTTGCACAAGACGAAATGCAGGGGCTTTTTACCTGGGCGAACGAAACCTGGAAACCGGTTGAAAACGGTAAGCTCACTGCCGGTGATGCCATCCATGGCGGCATCATTCTTTCAGATGATAGTCTGATCCTGGTTTCGTACCATAACGGTAATTTTCTTTTTACCGGCAATACCCTGACCCACGCCAGTCAACTAACCCCATCCATTTTTAGCGAGGTTGTTTCGGTTCGCCCGCTCAACAAAAATGAATATGCGATGGGCACAACCGGGGAGGGCTGTATCATTTTTAATAAGCGGGGTGAAATGGTGCAGCGCATCACCCATACGGAAGGGCTGCAGGATAACAGCATTTTATGCCTTGAGTTGGACCGGGATGGAAATTTATGGACCGGGTTGAATAACGGTATAAGCCTGATTGCCTATAATGCCGCCATTAAATTTATTAAGCCAAACAGGGCGAGTGAGCTTTCAGGGTATTCATCAAGGGTTTTCAATAAAGATCTGTATGTGGCTACCAACGATGGCGCTTACCGTGTTTCATTGAATAAAGCCCCGGCCGATCTTGCTTTTTGTAAAGGCGAATTCAGGCAAATACCCGGGTCAAATGGGCTGGCTTACCGGCTCGATGAGGTGAACCAGCAATTAATGATGGCGCATAATGAGGGCACTTTTCATATTGCCAACGGAAGGGCCGAGAAGCTTTCGGCCGATGCATCCTGGTTATTTGTTCCCGTCAGCCAGGTTGTTCCCTCATCGCGCATTATGGTTGGAAATTATACAGGTATAAAATGGCTGAATTATGCTGCGGGAAGGTTTACGGCTACGGCAAATCTTGGGGGGCTAAGGGAATCCTTCAGGTTTCTTGCGATTGACAACGATTTTCAGATTTGGGCTTCGCACCCCTACCGGGGCATTTTCCAGGTGCAATTTGATCCCGATTCGCTGGGATACCATACCCAGCTTTTTACAGAAAAGGATGGACTGCCAAGTGCATTGGATAACCATGTTTTCAGGGTAAAAAACAAAGTAGTTTTTGCAACCTCAAGCGGCATATATGAGTTTAATAAAACCAACTCAAAGTTTGAACCATCTGCGTTTTTATTGCCCATGTTTGGTAAAACGCCTGTGCGGTACCTGAAAGAGGATAATGAAGGTAATCTTTGGTTTGTTTCGGATAAGCGGCTCGGCTACCTGGATTTTCATCCCAAAAAAAAGCCGGGGTTTACCATTACCTATTTCCCTGAAATTACCGGGCAGATTTTTTCAGGGTTTGAAAATATTTACCCATTCAACCGCGAAAATGTATTTGTGGCTTCGGAAAAAGGGGTGATACTGATAAACCTCCAAAAATACCTGCACGTAAAAGAACAGAAGAAGGTCATCCTTTCTTCTGTTCATGCCATCGGGCGGCTGGACAGCGTTATTTACAAAGGGTTTTTGCCGGGTGATTCAGCTACCGGGGGTATTGAACCTTTGGAAACCAGGTTGCCTTATACGCTAAATTCACTTCATTTTGAGTACAGCGCCCCGGCCTATGGCTTCCAGGATAATATTGAATACAGCTACCTGCTGGAAGGGTACGAGAATGAATGGAGCAAATGGAGCACCAAACCCGAAAAAGATTATACAAACCTGCCCAATGGAAAATATGTGTTTAAGGTAAAGGCAAAGAGTAATCTTGGGGTTGAAACCGGGTTTGCCACTTTTGTATTCACCATTGCCGCGCCCTGGTACAAGTCGGGCATAGCTATGGTATTTTACCTGCTGTTGTTTGGGTTTGGTTTATTCCTGTTAAGCCATTATCACCGAAAAAAACTGGAAAGGCAGAAAAGGAATTTTGAAGAAAAGCAGGAGCAATTACGGGTGCTTCACCAGTTGGAGATTGAGAAAAACGAAATGGAGATCATACGGCTGCAAAATGAAAAATTAGCCGGCGAGGTTTCGTATAAAAACAGGGAGCTTGCCGATACTACCATGCATCTTATTGAACGTAGCGATGCGCTTCAAAAAGTGAAAGAGTCGCTGCAAAAATTGTATAAAGCCGATGCGGCTAATTTTGAAATAAAACGTGCGCTTCACCAGTTGAATGAAATTGAAAGGAACAACTCGGACTGGGATCGTTTTGCAACTTCATTTGATGAAATCAACAATGATTTTTTGAAAAAGCTGAAGGGCAGGCACCCCTCTTTAACCAACAATGACCTTAAACTTTGCGCCTACCTGCAGTTGAATATGTCGTCCAAGGAAATATCGCAATTGCTGAACATATCCATCAGGGGTGTGGAAATCAGCCGTTACCGTTTACGTAAAAAGCTTGGAGTTCCAACCGAAATGAATATCAGCGTGTTTTTGAATACGATGGTGGGTCAATAAGTCAATAAGTCAAATGGTGAATAAGTCAATTGGTGGATGGGGTGAGACGTGAAAAGTCAAAGGTGAAATTGTTTCATCCCTGATTTTTTACTTTTCACATTTGACGTTTCTCGATTGACGTTTCAGGAGTTTCGCTTTCACCTTTATCGTTTCACCTTTCACGATTGAATTCATCCCGCAAACCCAAGCCTGGCCGACATCTGAGTGCCTAAAACCGGCAGGTGGCGGCGTTCGATAAGGAAGCTGGTGAGTTGGGCAAATTCTTTGAAAATGTAATGTTTATCGGCAGCGCCTTTCAAGTAATCTTTTCCGGTGCTGCCGCCGGTACCAATGCGGTGGCCAATCATGCGGTGCACCATATTCATATGCCTGTACCGCCAGGTGCTCAGTTGTTCATCCAGTTCAAGCACACAGTTTATTAGCTGAAATGGCTGTTGTAGCATGGGGTAGCCCTGGTACAACATGATGAATAAAGCGGCCCGGCTTGCAGCAGCATTCAACTGGCGGGGATTTTCCAGCGGCTCAAATCCAATCACTTTATCAAAATATTTCAGGTTGGCGCTTTCAGCATCGGCCAGGCTTTCCACCAGGCGGTGCCGGTATTCCTGCCAATAGCTATGAAGAGAACCTTTTCCTTCCGTAAAAGAAATTTTAAAATCCTTCCAAAGCATTTCATCGTTGAAAAATGGCATGCGTTCCAGCCAGCTATTCATTAGTTCCAGCAGGTTGGGCAACTGCTCGGAATCCTTTACAATTTTTGTGTATTCGGGTTTCAGCATGCTGGTGTAATAGGCTTGTCCGTGCCGTTCCTCAAAACGTAGTCCCAGCCGGGCTTCCAGTACTTTAAACTGCCAGCTTTGGAAACCCGATGCCGGGCGAAGCAGGTCGCGAAAATCGAGAAAGTCCATGGGGGTCATGGTTTCCATAATATCCATTTGGTGCACCAATACCCGCATAATGGTATTTACCCGGTTCAACCGGTGAACGGCGGTTTGCAACTCGGGCGAATTATCGTTGATGGCCGGTTGCTGCATGATCCCGATCACCGATTCTACCTCGTGCATAATTTGCTTGAACCATAGTTCGTAAGCCTGGTGGATGATGATGAACAGCATTTCATCGTGGGCCGGCGTAAATGGCTGTTGAAAGCTTACCGGGTGTTGTGCTTCTAGAATTTTATCGAGGGCCAGGTAGTCGGCATAGTATTGTGGCGCTGGTTGCATATGGCAGGTTGTTTAGTCGGCAAATAAAAACAAAAAAGCAACCTGTTGAGGTTGCTTCAAAGGATATGATTCCGATTTTCAGGAAAATACTTCTTTCAGTGGCAGTTCTATGCCCAGGGTATGGTCCTTTACCAATTCATCCTGCACAAAAGCTTCATACTGCTGCGGCCCGCTGAAAACATAAATGGTTTTAAGCGTTGGTAAAACCAGCCAGCAGCTTTTTACACCATGGTCAAAATATTGAATGGCTTTATCGGTAAGGTCGTTCAGCGTTTGGGTGGGAGAGAGGATTTCTATAATGCCCAGCGGAGGGGTTTTCATCCTGATTTCATCATTGAATACATCCAAGGGCTCAGGATTATAAATGGCTATGTCTGGCGTACTCTGCCATTCCCTTAATTCGAGGCTCAATTCCGAAATAAATTCTAATTGTTTGCCGTGCCTGTTTACCAGGCTTACCAATATTCTGGTTTGAATTATTCCATGATTTTTACTAGGCATAGGTTTATTCCTTTCAAGTTCATAAGTATTTTGAATATCAGCGGTTGTCACCATAATCGAATTTTTATACCCAAATATACAAGTTTTGCTTTTCTTAGCGTCTTACCGAAAGCCAAACTACTCATTATGAAGCATGTACTTATTTTAACCGGTCTTTTATTTTCTGTTTCGGCATTTGCCCAAAAAAAGCCACTCGATCATACGGTGTACGATGGATGGGAATCCATTGCCGAGCGGCAGCTTAGCAATGACGGACTTTGGGTTGCATTTACCGTAACTCCGCAGGAAGGCGATGCCAACCTGATGATTATGAAAGCCGATGGCAGCGGATCGCTCCAGGTGCCAAGGGGTTACAACGTAAGGTTTTCCTCCGACAACAAATTTGCTGTTTTCATGATCAGGGCAAAATATGCGGATACCCGTGAGGCGCGTATAAAAAAGAAACGTCCCGATGATATGCCCAAAGACAGCATCGGCTGGCTTACTTTGGGTTCACCTGATATTAAAAAAGTGGCAAGGGTACGTAACTACCGCCTTCCTGTTGAAGCCAACTGGCTGGTGTACCACAAAGACAAGCCGTTGCCCGATACCACTAAAAAGCCAACGGCGCCCAAAACCGACCCGAAGCTGGATAGCGCTAAAAGAGTTATTGACAGTTTACTGGCAGTGATCAATCAATTACCCCCCAAGGTAAAAAAGAAATACATAGTGGGTGATAATGAAAACGGCCCGGAGGATGAAGTTTTCGGGTGGCAAGGTTTTGATGCGGAGGAACCGTCGGGAAGCAGCGGCCCTGCCAACGAAGTAGGTGGCGACCTGGTTTGGGTTGACCTGAACAGCGGTAAAGAGCTGGTTTTTAAGAATATAATGGAATATGCCATTGACAGTATTGGCGGCAAAAAAATTGCCATGGAAACCGGGAAGGTTGGTCGGGATAGCGCTGCCAAAGCCATGGTGCTGATGGTAAATACCGCAACCGGGAAGGTAGATACCCTGGCCAGGAAAATTAATGATGCCCGTAATCTGCGTTTTGATGAAGCCGGAGAGCAACTTGCGTTTGTGGCCGAGGTGGACAGTTCGGCCAAAGCATTGCAGAAGTTTTACAAATTATATTATCATAAAACCGGCATGGATGAGGCAAAACTGATTGCCGACCGTAATTCGCAGGGCAAAACCGCCGGTTGGGCCATCAGTGAAAATGCGCCCCCACGGTTCAGCAAATCAGGCAAAAGGCTGATGTTTGGTGTGGCCCCGGTGCTTCCATTAAAGGATACCTCAAAGCCTGAATTTGAAAGGGTAAACGTTGACATCTGGCATTACCAGGATGATTACCTGATGCCCCAACAACTTGTAAGCCTCAATCGAACCCTGAACAGAAGTTATACGGCGGTTTATTTTCCCGCCAATGGCAACCTGGTTCAATTATCAGATGAAACCCTCGAAACAGTTTCAGCCGGGCAGGATGGGGATTTGCCATTTTTTATTGGATATGATAACCGTGCTTACCGGATAGAATCGCAATGGATGGGAGGCGGCAAAAGCGATGTGTACACCATTGATCCCGCAACCGGCACAAGGGCGTTGGTGATGAAAGGTTTGGAAGGACAGGCACAACCGAGTTCCGGTGGAAAATACATAGCCTGGTATGACCGGGGCGCCCGCCAATATTTTACCTGGAGCGATGGGCAAACCCGAAACATTTCGAAGACCGTAAAATCGGCACTTTGGAATGAGGACAATGATGTACCCGCCGACCCGGGTCCCTACGGGCAAATGGGCTGGCATGATGAAGACAAGGCATTGTATGTGTATGACCGGTACGATATCTGGAAACTTGACCCTGCCGGCATAGCCGCCCCGGTATGCATAACAAACGGCGAGGGTCGCAAGCAAAAAATTGTGATCAGGTTTCAGCGTTTGGATGCTGAGGAAGAAAGGTCTTTGTCGGATGGCCAAAAAATACTGTTTACGCTTTTTAACGAGAAAGACAAAACGGCCGGAATGAAAATGTATGAAATGGGTGAGCCATTTAGCCTTGGAACTACAGGTCAAACTTTCCCGCTTGCTTTTGGACAAGGTAGCGTTCGCAAGGCCAAAAATGCCGATGTTATTACGTATGGTATAGAAACACCTGCACAGGCTGCCGATATAAGGGTGGTGCCATTTACCAGGGGCAATAAGCAACTGGCTGCCGATATGGTTGCGGCGCAAAGCCTGTACAAACCAAATCCGCAGCAATCATCGTACAATTGGTTGACAACAGAATTGATTGAATGGAAAGCCTACGATGGCAAAATGACGCAGGGTATTTTGTACAAGCCCGAAGATTTTAACCCGGAAAAGAAATACCCGATGATCGCTTATTTCTATGAAACGCTGAGCAATGGTTTATTCCGTTACCAGGCGCCCGCGCCAACCCCTTCAAGGCTCAATATTTCATTTTTTGTAAGCCGTGGTTATATTGTACTGGCGCCCGATATTCATTATAAAACCGGGCAGCCGGCGCAGGATGCCTATAACTATATTGTAAGCGGTGTAAGGCATGTAGTAAAAATGGGTATTGCCGACAGTACCAGGCTGGGCATACAAGGCCAAAGCTGGGGCGGCATCCAGGTGGCGCAACTCATTACCATGACGCCGTTGTTTAAAGCCGCTTGGGCAGGCGCCCCGGTTGCCAATATGACAAGTGCTTATGGTGGTATCCGCTGGGGCACCGGTCTTAACAGGCAGTTCCAGTACGAAAAAACACAAAGCCGCATTGGCGCTACCCTTTGGGAAAGGCAGGATTTATATATTAAAAACTCCCCGCTTTTTTCATTGCCAAAAGTAAAAACGCCGCTGGTAATTATGCACAACGATGCGGATGATGCCGTTCCCTGGTACCAGGGTATTGAACTATACACCGGGTTACGTCGTTTGCAAAAGCCTGTTTGGTTTTTAAATTACAACGGCGAAGCTCATAATCTGGTGGAACGCAAAAACCGCAAGGATATCCAAATCCGCGAGCAGCAGTTTTTTGATTGGCTGCTGCAAGGTGCGCCCCAGGCAAAGTGGTTGAAAGAAGGGGTGCCTGCTGTGATGAAAGGGAGAGATTGGGGGCTTGGTGAGTAGGTGGTAAGTTGACTGGTTGATAAGTTGACAGGTTAACCAGTTAACTCGTCAACCTGTCAACTTTAAAAAAGGCTCATGCGCAGGCATGGGTCTTTTTTTGTAATTTTAGCCAATGGAACCAACTGTTCAAAAACCGTTTCCGTTGCCAAAGCATTTTCTTTGGGAATACAATTACGACAGTTTTGATTTTGACCGTGGCTATAAGTTAGTTATAGAGCGAGTATTACAAAGAGGAAACTTAGAGGATTGGAAAAATATCCTTCATTATTACGGGCGTGAAAAGATTTTGGAAGTAAATGAATGGAGTCGCCAATTAGATGACCGCGATAAGAATTTTACGAGGATTTTCATTGATTCAGAAATGCTAAAAGATAATGTTCTTTCATCCAAGGATAATTAATTCTACAACCCTTGATTTGTTGATAAACCTGATGAAATTTCAAGGTTTGAACGATTTCGTTTTAGTAGGCGGAACCTCGCATGCCATACAAATCGGCCATAGAAATTCCATAGACCTCGATTTGTTCAGTCCTAATGGATTTGAAACTTCTCAGCTTACTAACGATTTAAAGGATGCTTTTGGGTTTAAGCTTGAAATTCTAAACCGAAATACACTTATTGGCAGCATTAATCAGGTTATTATTGCCCATATGTACCCTTTTGTAGCTCCACCCATTCTTCATGAAGGAATAAGGTTTGCTTCCATAAAAGATATTGCTGCTATGAAACTTAATGCGATTGCGCATAATGGTACCAGGTATAAAGATTTCGTAGATATTCATTATTTGTTAGGTTGGTTAACGATGGGTCAAATGGCAGAAACCTATTCAATCAAATATCCTAACTCCAATATGTTTATTCCATTAAGAGCTCTTACTTATTTTGACGATATTGATTTTGAAGTCGATCAACCAATTTTGTTTGAAAACCTTCAGTTTAATTGGGTCAAAAAAAGATTGTTGGGTGCTGTGGTAAAAACCAATAAACTTTATCCAAGATTTCCTTTCAATGGATAGATGAATTCTATTGGAAAGAAATCTAAATCAGTTTATTCCCAATTAATTCAAGGTGTCAGAATACAAAATTATCGAAATTGAATTTTAGAAAATCTACTTACTTGCCTATCAATGCAGCAATTGTTGTTAACGCCTTTGCACTTGCAACAATTTTGATCCTTTTTTCTCAAACAATTGGCTGGTCCCAAACCACAGGTAAGCAGCAAGCCAATCTTCCCCGAGAACGCATTTCCCTCAATCAAGGCTGGCGGTTTTTTAAGTATGAATCCTTTGCCAAAGCCGATAGTTTAATGTATGATATCAGGCCGGAGATAACCGAAACCAAGGATGATAAAGTGGCTGATTCCAGGCCAACAGAAGCCGTTAAGATTGAGTCTGTGCAACAGGTGCTGAAGCCCTGGATATTACCATCCGGCAATAACTTTATAAGTGATCCGAAAGACCGGCATGTTCGTCCCCAAGGCAACCCGGGAACTGATTTTCCATTTGTACAAAAGGAATTTAATGATAATACCTGGGAGGAAGTGAATGTTCCGCATGACTGGGCAATCAAAGGGCCATTTTATACAGGACAAAACCCTGAAGTGGGAGGTGGGATGGGCCGCCTGCCGGTACATGGGGTAGGATGGTATCGTAAAAAATTAACTATTCCGGCCACAGATAAAGGCAAATCATTTTTTCTTGAAGTGGATGGGGCCATGTCGTATGCCATCGTTTGGTTAAATGGAAAACTGGTAGGCGGCTGGCCTTATGGATATAATTCTTTTCAGCTTGACCTTACGCCCTATATCATACCGGGAACTGAAAATCAACTCGCTATCCGTTTGGACAATCCAAACTATTCAGCACGCTGGTACCCGGGGGGAGGCATTTACCGCAATGTTTGGCTAACAAAGACCAACCCGGTTCATATTGGCCAATGGGGAACAGTTGTAACTACAAAAAATATTTCCTCAAAATCTGCGGGTATCAATTTAGCGGTAACTATTGATAATGATTCGGAATCAGAAGCAACGATTGAGCTAAATACTCAAATATTTGTGCTCGATGCCAAGGGAAATAAAACCGGCAAGTCGGTAGTAAGCTTTCCAACATCAAAATCTACATTACTTGCAGGAGAAACAGCAAGGCTCATGTTCTCTGTAAACCTGGATAATCCAAAGCTTTGGGGGGCTCCACCTACACAGCGGCCAAACCTGTATGTGGCTGTAACTACCTTATCAAAGAACGGGCACCCTATTGACGTTTCTGAAACCAGTTTTGGCATCCGTAAGGTTGAATTTAATCCTGAAAAAGGCTTGATTGTAAATGGAGAAAAGATACTCATCCAGGGTGTTAACCAACATCACGACCTTGGAGCTTTGGGTGCAGCTTTTAATACCCGAGCTGCCGAACGGCAATTAGAAATATTGCGGGAAATGGGTTGCAATGCCATCAGGTTGTCACACAATCCACCTGCACCCGAATTACTCGAACTGACCGACCGGATGGGATTTTTGGTGATCAACGAAATATTCGATTCATGGGAGCGGAAGAAAACGCCACATGATTTTCACCTCATATTCCCTGAATGGTCCGAACCCGACACAAGATCATTCATTCGCCGCGACAGGAACCATCCTTCCATAATTATGTGGAGTTTTGGAAACGAAGTAGGGGAGCAGTACACTGATACAGCAGGGGCAAAGGTTGCCAAACGCCTGCACGATATAGTAAAAGAAGAAGACCCCACCCGGCCAACTACCATTGCCATGAACTATGCCAAACCGAATATGCCCTTGCCCGCAGTTCCTGATATAATTGGGTTGAATTACCAGGGAGAGGGGATACGCGATGCGCCAGCCTATGCGCATCTTAAGGGCATTCGCACGGCGCCACAGTATCCTGCTTTTCATTCGGCCTTTCCCGGCAAAATGATTGTGAGCAGCGAAACTGCTTCTGCACTAAGTACCCGTGGAACCTACATTTTCCCCGTACAGGCAGGCAAAAGTGCACCCGTGGAAGATGGTTCGGGTGGAGACCCGAAAAACTATTGGGTGAGTGCCTATGAGTTGTACACCGCGCAGTTTGGCGCTTCGGCCGATAAAGTGTTTGCATCACAGGACAAACATCCATTTGTAGCCGGTGAGTTTGTATGGACAGGTTGGGATTATATTGGCGAACCCACGCCCTATTATACCGCCCGAAGTTCCTATTCAGGCATTATTGACCTGGCCGGGTTTAAGAAAGATCGCTTTTACCTGTACCAATCCCGTTGGCGACCCAATTTGCCCATGGTACATATTTTGCCGCATTGGAACTGGCCCGAACGCCTCGGGCAAATAACACCGGTTCATGTGTTTACATCCGGCGACGAAGCTGAACTTTTCCTGAATGGTAAATCGCTGGGGCGTAAGAAAAAGGCTCCTTACGAATACCGTTTACGATGGGATAGTGTACAATATCAACCTGGTGAACTGAAAGTGGCGGCTTATAAAAACGATAAAAAATGGGCGGAAAATGTAGTAAAAACAACAGGCGAACCTGCAAAACTGTTTGCTTCTGCTGACAGAACTGTGATTCATGCTGATGGCAAAGACCTTGCTTTTATTATAGTTCAGGTGACTGATAAGGATGGGTTAGTTGTTCCGCGCTCCAATAACCTGATTGAATTTAGTATTGAAGGGCCATGCGAAATTGTGGCAACAGATAATGGCGATCCTTCAAGTATGATTTCGTTTGCCTCGCACAAGAGGGAAGCCTTTAATGGGTTGTGTTTGGTGATTGTGAAAGCGAAGGCCGGGCAAAAAGGTGACATAATTGTAACCGCAAAATCAGGTGGAATTCAAGGAGCTAAAGTGACCATCAAAGCCAATTAATGCCAGGGCTATGCTTTGCTGACAATTGCATTTGATCCTATTCACATAAACCTCCCCGTCCAACTCTCCTTGCATTTTTTCATACCATCCGGCGGTCCTGCATACACCAATTCCCCACCGCCATCGCCGGCTTCAGGGCCCAGGTCAATCACCCAATCCGCATGGCGTATTACATCAGCATTGTGTTCAATCACTATAATGCTATGGCCCTGTGCAATCAGCGCATTAAAGCTGTTGAGCAGCTTTTGAATATCATGAAAATGCAAACCCGTAGTAGGCTCATCAAAAATGAACAGCACATGCCCGGCGCTTTTGCCTTTACCCAAAAAGCTTGCGAGTTTTACTCTTTGCGCTTCCCCACCTGAAAGGGTATCACTGCTTTGGCCGAGTTTTACATAACCGAGGCCTACATCGCTCAAAGGTTGCAATGCCTTACTGATCGCCAGCGCCAGTTTGTTTTTTGCATCTGCACCAAAAAATTCAATGGCTTCATCCACGCTCAGTTCAAGGATATCGAAAATATTCTTTTCATTGAACCTTACTTCCAGCACTTCATCTTTAAACCTTTTTCCTTTGCAACTTTCGCAGGTGAGGTGTACATCGGCGAGGAACTGCATTTCCACCACCTGTTCGCCTTCGCCCTTGCAGGTATCGCAGCGACCGCCATCCACATTAAAGCTATAGTGCTTGGGCTGGTAGCCCCGAATTTTGCTCAAAGGAAGTTCGGCATACAGGTCGCGTACGGCATCCCAGGCTTTGATATACGTAACCGGGTTGCTGCGGCTGCTTTTGCCAATGGGGTTCTGGTCCACCATTTCAATGGCGGTAATATTTTTAATATCGCCTTCAATAATTTTATGCTTGCCTACCTTTTCCGAAAATTCGCCTTTCAGCTTTTGCAGGGCAGGATAAAGTATTTGCTTTACCAAAGTGGTTTTACCGCTGCCGCTTACACCGCTTACCACTGTCAGGCATTCGAGCGGAAATGTTACATCAATATCTTTCAGGTTGTTTTGCCTTGCACCTATTACGGTAATTTGTTTTTTACCCAAGCGCGGCAGTGGCTCACGTTGCACCTGCATCTTTCCCGAAAGGTATTTTGAAGTGAGGCTATCCTTCGCCTTCATGATGGCATCGTAATTTCCCGAAGCCACCATTTCGCCACCACGATGGCTTGCCAGCGGACCCATATCAATAATGTAATCGGCTTCGCGCATCATCATTTCATCGTGTTCCACCACCACCACGGTATTGCCAAGGTCGCGCAGGTTTTTAAGCACTTTTATCAGTCGTTCGGTATCGCGGCTGTGCAGGCCAATGGAAGGCTCATCAAGTATGTACAAAGAATTAGTGAGGTTGCTGCCCAGCGAGCGGGTGAGCTGTATCCGCTGACTTTCACCCCCGCTCAACGTCATAGCCAGCCGGTTAAGGGTGAGGTAGCCTAAACCTACATCGAGCATGGTTTGCAGTCGCGTATGCAGTTCTAATAATAAGCGCTTGCCAATTTGCTGTTCATGTTCTTCCAGCTTTAGTTCATTGAACCATTGTTGGAGGTCTTTGATGGGCAATTCGCAAAGCTCCCCAATATGCCTGCCACCGATTTTTACATAGAGTGCATCTTTCCGCAAACGGTAGCCTTCGCAATCGGCACATTCGGTTTTTCCCCTGTATCTGCTAAGTAACACCCGGTATTGCACTTTGTACAGGTTCTGTTCCACTTCTTTAAAAAAAGCATTCAGCCCTTCAAAGTATTCATTACCCGTCCACAGCAGCTTTACCTGTTCGCGGGTCAATTCGTGGATGGGCTTGTGAATAGGAAACCCGAATTTGGGCGCTGTACGGATCAGTATTTTATTCCAGTCGCTTAGTTTTTCTCCACGCCAGGGAGCGATTGCGCCCTCGTACACACTCAGGCGGGTATCGGGTATCACAAGGTCGGCATCAATGCCCAGCACCTGGCCAAAACCTTCGCAGGTTGGGCAGGCGCCAAACGGATTGTTGAACGAAAAGAGGTTGGGCACAGGCTCTTCAAACTGGATACCATCCAATTCAAACTTATTGCTGAAGTGCAATTTTTTTTCATTGTTGATATCAAGAAAACATTCGCCTTCGCCTTCATAAAAAGCAGTATCCACCGAGTCGGATATGCGGTGAATATCGTCTTCTTCAAATGCGCGCACCACCAAGCGGTCAATTAAAACAAAGGCCGGTTCTTTCTTTGAGCCCTTTTCAAAATCATTCAACTGTTTTGCATCTTCCAGCAGGTCTTCAATCCTAAGGGTTTCCTGTTGGGCGTAAATGCGGGTAAAGCCTTTCTGCAACAGGATGTTCAATTCTTCTGAAGTATTGCGCCGTTGATGTTGCTTAAACGGCACAAGCAACAACAGTTTGTCGCCAATGGCCAAATCAGTGATAGCTTTTATAACATCGCTTACATCATCTTTTTTTACCTGCCTGCCGCTTATGGGTGAAATGGTGCGACCAATGCGCGCAAACAACAAACGCAGGTAATCGTACATTTCGGTCATGCTGCCTACGGTACTGCGCGGGGTGCGTGTAGTAACTTTTTGCTCTATGGCTATGGCTGGGCAGAGTCCTTTTATGTAATCCACATCGGGTTTGTTCATGCGTTGCATAAACTGCCTCGCGTAGGCGCTCAGGCTTTCTGCATAGCGGCGCTGCCCTTCGGCAAAAAGCGTATCAATGGTGAGGCTGCTTTTGCCGCTGCCGCTTACACCCGTTACCACTACCAGTTTGCCATGTGGTATGGTTACGTCAATATTTTTCAGGTTATGGGTACGCGCCCCTTTTATAAAAATAGACCGGCTGCCCATTGGAATTTCCGTGAGTGTGTCTGAAGTGCTGCTTTCTTTTTTCGTCTTTGTTTTCATCATGTTTGCCTGCGGGTAAAAGCCCGTTAAATATTATTGAACCTAACAATAAATCTTCGAAGCGGTTTAAACTCTTTTTTTAAAAATTATCTCGCCTGCACCTGCTTTTATATTCGGCGAAAAAAGCCTCCTGTTTCCTTTTCACATAACTTTTGCAAATTAAATGCAGCATGATTAACTTTACATTCTAATTTCATATTCAAATTACTACCAGCCTATTGCCGATATCTACCTTTTTGAACTGAATAACATTTAATTCAACCCTTTAAAAAGGCAACTATGGCAAGGTACCCCAATCTTACAGACAATCAATTGATCGCAGCATTCTGCGAAGGAGAATTATCCGCTTTGGAAGTTCTTGTAAACCGTTACAAGGATCGAATTTATACTTCAATTTTCTTCCTGGTAAAGGATAAATACCTTGCTGAAGATCTGTTTCAGGAAGTGTTTATTAAAATTATCGACACCATCAGGCAAAACCGCTACAATGATGAGGGCAAGTTTTTAAGCTGGGCGCTCCGGATTGCGCATAACCTTTGCGTTGACCATTTCAGAAAGGTGAAACGCTCGCCAGCCATCCGCACCACCGAAGGTTACAATATTATGGAGTGGATTCAAGCGCCGGATGACTCCCCCGAAAAGAAAATGGTGCGTAGCCAAAGCTACGACCGGGTAAGGCGCATGCTCGATCTGCTGCCCGAGGAACAGCGCGAAGTGATTGTGCTGAGGCACTACGGCAACATGAGTTTTAAGGAAATTGCCGGGCTAACCAATATCAGCATCAATACCGCGCTGGGCCGCATGAGGTACGGACTCATAAATTTGCGCAAAATGATGACGGAAAAGCAGATTTCACTATAAAAACCTGCTACATTTACACCCTGAAAATTTGCTGACAGTTTATCAAAAAAGTTGAAAACAAATTCAACTGATGAATGCAAAAATCACACACATTTGTGTTGAAAATTTGACCAGTGGCAGCAGCCATTGGGATAAAAGATATTGTCATTCTGCATTTCTGACCGCAGATAATAACACCTGGGCTAAACGTATTTTTTGCTTGCCGATAGCCATCAAGTGGAAAGCTAATGCAGAGTGACAACCAAATAAAAAAAACGCTCCGGTTTCGGAGCGTTTTTTAATTATAAAAAGTTCAATATCAAGGCCATTTAGCAGCATAGGCAGCTTTTACTGCATCCAGGTGCGAAGCAAATTTGTTCACATTGGGGTCGTATCCATATTGCACCGGGCTCAAAATATTTCCCTCATGGTCCATAAATTTATAAAGTGGTTGCGCATTCATTGAAAAGGCTGTTATTTCAAAGTCCAGGTTCTTATCACCAATAGTTTGAATTTTATCGCCTCTTGCACTTAACCCCTGTTCTTTAAATGGTAGATCAGTCTTGTCATCCACATACAAGGAAACCAACACGAAATCATTTTTAAGCCTTTCCAGTATTTCAGGTTTGCTCCACACTTCGTTTTCCATTTTACGGCAGTTGGCACAACTCCAGCCGGTAAAGTCAATCATGATGGGCTTCTTCAGGATTTTGGATGCGGTCTTTGCTTCTTCCATATCATAGTAAGCAGTGAGGCCAAAAGGTACATGGAATTTATCAATGTATTTTACCGGTGCGGGTGCGGCGCTGCTAGCTGAACTGCCACCGGAACTATGACCGCCTCCACCCATGTATTGCAACTTATCCAGGTCAAAATCCTGGGTGGAAGGAGGAGGTAAAATGCCGCTCAGTGGTTTTAGAGGCGCTCCCCACATGCCGGGTAACATGTACAGGGCAAATGTGAAAGAGATCATCGCAATGAAAATCCTCGGTACTGAAATAAAGGGCAGGTCGCTGTCGTGGCTGAATTTCAGTTTGCCAATCAGGTACATACCCAGCATAACGGCGATAACAATCCATCCGGCAAGGAAAACCGGGCGGGTAAGAATGCCCCAATGATATACCAGGTCGGCATTGCTGAAAAATTTCATGGCCAGCGCCAGTTCGATAAACCCAAAGAACACTTTAATAGTATTGAGCCAGCCGCCACTTTTAGGCAGGCTTTTCAGCATAGAGGGAAACAGTGCCAATACCCCAAAAGGTATAGCTAAACCAAACCCGAAGCCCAGCATGCCAATAACAGGTCCCAGTCCAATGCCTTTGCCCGAGGTTTCCCCCAGCAACGCGCCTACAATAGGACCGGTACAACTGAACGATACAATTACCAGCGTGAGCGCCATAAAGAAAATTCCTATGAAACCGCCCCTTTGCGCTGCCGAATCGGATTTATTGGCCCAACTGCTTGGCAGGGTAATTTCAAAAGCGCCCAAAAATGAGATGGCAAATATGAGGAAGATCAGAAAAAATAACAGGTTGCTGAACGGGTGAGTACTTAGCTGGTATAAAAATTTATCGCCGAAAATGAGCGTAAAAATCAGGGTAGGAATGGTGTAGATCAGTACAATGGAAAGGGCATACATCCATGCATTTCGAATACCTTCTGCCTTGGTTTTGCTTTTTTTCAGGAAAAAGCTCACAGTAACAGGCATCAGGGGGAAAACGCAGGGGGTAAAAACGGCCCCGAATCCTACCAGAAAAGTTATCAGGAATAAAGCCCAACCTTTTTTCGGGGCTTCAGTTGTACTTGCAGTGTCGGTTGCAGTCGTTGCTGCATCGGTAAAGGCGGGGATTTCTACGGCAAATTCTTCAGCCCCACTAGGGTAATTGTCGCCTTCTATCCCGAGATAGTTCAATTCGCCTTTTATTACAATCGCGCTATCTCCTTTTAATTCAACCGGAATGGTGTAGGTTATGTCCTTTGCAAACACTTCGGCTTCACCTTCAATAGCCTCATTGCTTATTTTTTCAGTGGTTCCTGTTTGCCCGATACTGTCTTTTATGGCGGTGGCCGAAGGATTTTCAACCAGGGTCACCGTGCTGATAAAACCATCTTCGGCATTGCGGGGTTTTACGGAAAATATTTTAAGATCACCGGTAATGGTGGCTTTCAGGGTAATTACTGCCTTTGTGGCGGACTCCCTTTTCGCAGTGGCTTCCACAGAAACCTGTGCGAATATTGTTGACCAACCTATAAGGAAGG
>CAYUGH010000067.1:18124-26045 GCA_964444195.1 uncultured Chitinophagaceae bacterium | reverse complement strand
CGTAATTCCGGGCTTACCGGTCTGTCTTTACTTGCACTGCCGCCTGTTTTTGCGGGGGCTAAAACCAAAGGCCTTCTTGTAGGCATGCAACTGTATTGCGTACGCGACGATATGAAAAAGGATCCGGCAGGCACACTGAAAGCATTGGCCGAAATGGGCTATCACCACGTGGAGCATGCCAATTATGTGGAGGGCAAGTTTTATGGTTATACCCCGGCTGAATTTAAAAAACTCCTTTCCGATCTTGGTTTGACCATGCCAAGCGGGCATACCGTGCTGGCGCCAAGACATTACGATGCCGCTACCAAAACCTTTACCGATGAATGGAAAAAAACCATTGAAGATGCCGCCTTTATGGGGCAAAAATTTGTGATCAGCCCCTCCATGGATGGCAAAGTGCGCAAATCGTACGACGACCTGATGGCGATTCTCGAAATGTTCAATAAAAGCGGCGAACTCTGCAAACCTTACGGCATGCATTTCGGGTACCATAACCACGATTTTGAATTCAGCGAAAAACATGGCGACCGGACTTTGTACGATATTATTTTAGGGGAAACAGACCCAACGCTTGTGATGCAACAATTGGATACCGGCAACCTGTTCAACGGTGGCGCCAATGCCATTGAAGTGATAAAAAAATATCCGGGCCGCTTTACATCGCTGCATGTAAAAGATGCCATACCCCTTCCTGATAAAAAGGATAAGTTTGAAAGTACCGTTTTAGGGAACGGGGTTTCGGGCATACAGGAAATTCTGAAAATGGTGAGCAAGCAAAAGCAACCTCCTCACCTGATCATAGAGCAGGAAGCTTACCAGGGCAAAGCGCCGATGGATTGTATGAAGGAAAACCTTGCGGTAATGAAGAAGTGGGGATATGTGTGAGAATGGTCGTCACTCCGACGGAGGAGGAGTCTCGGCTTTAACAACCGGTATGTTGTATTTCTCCCTGTTTCAATATCCACCCGCCCTACCTTTGCCCTTCCAAATCAGCAGCGAAAAGTGGCAAGAAAAAAAAGGCCGGTTCTTTTAGAAAATGTAACCATTGAAAAATATGCCGCCGAGGGCCGGAGCCTGGCCCGCGTGGATGGCAAAGTGGTTTTTGTAGAAAAAGTAGTGCCCGGCGATGTGGTGGATGTGTGGCTCACCAAAAACAAGGGCGACTGGGCCGAAGGCTACCCGGGCCGTTTTATAAAATACTCAGAGCAGCGGGTAGAACCCTTTTGCGAGCATTTTGGCATTTGCGGAGGCTGTACCTGGCAAATGTTGCCCTACAACCTTCAATTACAGTTTAAGCAGCAGCAGGTAACCGATCAGCTTACCCGCATAGGCGGGGTTGAATTGCCCGAAATTATGCCCATTATTGGCGCCAACCCTACCGAGCATTACCGCAACAAACTTGAATTTACTTTCAGCAACCGCCGCTACCTTACCCGCGAGGAAATGCTGGATCCCAATGTTTTTGGCGAAGGGCATTTTGCCGGTTTCCATGTAAAAGGCATGTACAACAAGGTGGTGAATGTAAACCACTGCCACCTGATGTCGGAGCCGGTGAACGTAATCCGCGAAACGCTGAAGGCCAAAGCCATTGAACTGGGGCTGCCCTTTTACGACCTTGGCCTGCAGGCCGGCTGGATCCGCGCGGTGCAATACCGCTACTGCACAACCGGCAACCTGATGGTGAATGTGATCCTTGGATACGAGCAACCCGAAGCCCGGAAAGCTTTGCTGGATGACCTGTTGGCCAATGTACCTGAAATCACGACGCTTTTTTATACCATCAACCATAAAGTAAACGACAGCATGGCCGACCTTGCCCCGGTGCATTATTTCGGGGAAAAGGATCATGCCATCGAGCAATTGGGGCGGTTCCGGTTTAAGATCAGCCCGGTTTCGTTTTTTCAAACCAATAGCAGGCAGGCGGAAGCACTGTATGAAGTTACCCGCCGGTTTGCCGAACTGGATGGCAGCCAGGTGGTGTACGACCTCTATGGCGGCACGGGCAGCATAGGCATTTATGTGAGCGATGGCGCTAAAAAAATTATCGGGGTAGAAATTGTGGATGCTGCCGTACAGGATGCGAGGGTAAATGCCGCCATGAATGGCATAAACCACGCTCAATTCTTTACCGGTGACGTGAGCAAGGTTTGCACGGCCGCTTTTTTTGCTGAACATGGCCGGCCCGATATAATTATTACCGATCCTCCCAGGGCAGGCATGACCGAACAATTAGTGAACCAGATACTTGATATGGAAGCGCCGATTGTAGTGTATGTAAGTTGCAACCCCGGCACCCAGGCACGCGATCTGAAATGGCTGAGCGCCAAATACCGCGTGGCCAAAGTGCAGCCGGTGGATATGTTTCCGCATACCCTGCATATTGAAAACGTGGTCCAACTGGTGTTAAAAAGTTAGCAATTGGGTATCGCCGCCAATTTCCCCCCTGCGGGGGGCTTATATTTGCACCCAATTTCACTACTGCATGACAGAATTCAGACCGGGAAATTTTCAAATTCTTCCATTAGTTATCAAAAACCTGCTCATTATTAACGGGCTGGTGTTTTTGGCACAATATACGTTCGACGGGACTTCACAGGCCGGCGTGGGTATCGGGTTTGTAACGAACACCTTCGCGCTGCACCACATTCTCTCCCCGCTTTTTCAGCCCTGGCAAATAGTCACGCATTTGTTTATGCATGGGAGTATTGGCCACCTGCTCAGCAACATGTTTGTACTCTGGATGTTTGGCTCGGTGCTTGAAAACCTTTGGGGGCCAAAGCGCTTCCTGATATTTTACCTGGTTTGCGGTATTGGGGCCGCCTTATTGCACCTCGGCGCTTTGTATTGGGAAAACTACCACCTGCTGGCTGATTTCAACTCCTTCAGGCTGGCGCCTACCCTGCAAAAGTACCTTGAAATGCAGGAGCACTACAATATGGATGCCGGTTATAATGGCCAGCCCGCCTACCGGATTGGCCGTGCCTGGGAAGCAGAACCGTTGAATATTCAAATGCAGGAGCAGGCGCTTACCATGGTGAATATTTTTGTAAAAGACTCGCTCAGCACGCCTACGCTTGGTGCATCGGGCGCGGTTTTTGGCTGCCTGGCCGCTTTTGGCTACCTGTTTCCCAACACATACATTTACCTCTATTTTTTCGTTCCTATGAAGGCAAAATGGTTTGTGCTCATTTACATTGCCTTTGAGCTGGTGATGGCCGTAAACAACAGCGCCGGGGACAATATTGCCCGATGGGCGCACCTTGGCGGGGCCTTGGTAGGGTTCATTTTAGTGTACTATTGGAATAAAACCAACCGGCGCAATTTTTATTGATTCTATAACGGGTGTAAGCTATAATTTTATACTTTATTAGTTATACTACCACCAACCACACAACACTAAAGTCCGGTAAAAATGAGCGTTTTGCATAAAAACAGGAAAAGATCGCTGCTGCTGGGCAATGATGGGAACACCCTGGTAATCCTGATTGCCTTAAACCTGATCATGTTTGTGGGGATCAATTTTATTAAGATAAGTTATTTCCTGAGCGGCGTACCCATTGAAAGTTACTACCGCGATTTTTTAAGCTGGATCATGGTACCGGGAGAGGCTGCTAAACTTGCCGGAAGGCCCTGGACCATTTTGACCCACATGTTTGCGCATGACGGCGTTTGGGGATTGATAAGCACTTTGCTTTGGTTATGGGGTTTCGGCTACATTTTACAAAGTCTTACCGGGAACCGGCACCTCGCCCCTTTGTACATTTACGGCGGACTGGCCGGGGTACTGGCCTTTTCACTTTCGGTCAACCTGATCCCGGTACTCAAGCAAAATGCCGGTTCGTATATACTGGAAGGCGGCAAGGCTTCGGTAATGGCCATTGCACTTGCAGCCACTACGCTCGCCCCTAACTACCGCATTTTCCCCATGCTCAATGGCGGTATCCCGCTTTGGGTGCTTACCATGATTTTTGTTATTATTGATTATGCGCTTATTGCCAGTTCCGGCGCAGCCATCGGGCTTTCGCACCTTGCGGGTGCAGGCATGGGTTTCCTGTATTTAAACAGGGTAAAAGCCGGTTACGATTTGGGTGATTGGATGCACCGGGCCTATAACCGCGTATTTTCCTTATTTGAGCCCGCTCCTGAAAAAGAGCAGGTTTCAGCATTAAGAAAAGAGATTTTTTATAATACGGAAAGCAACCCGCCTTTTACCCGCAAGCCCAATGTTACCCAGCAACGTATTGATGAATTGCTCGATAAGATCAACCAAAAAGGCTTGCAAACACTTACCGATGAAGAACGGGAATATTTAAAACAGGCAAGCAAAGAGGGACTCTAATGATTTTCTTTGCAAATACCCATGAAAGTTAGTGGCAAAAGGTTCTCCTCTTTTTTTAAGGCATTTACTGCCGCGGTGGCATTGGTTTATTTGCTTAGTGTAGCATCTTATTATTTTTCGGCATTGGTTTGGTGGCCGTTCGGCATTTTACCCATAGCCTACTATTACCTGGCTATTTTATTAGCGGTGTTGGCGTTATGGTGGTTTTGGTTGAGCCGAAAAACCGCTTTAATTCTTTCACTTATCTTTTTGGTTGGCTTTCAACCGTTTTCCACAACCTTTTCATTTGGTAAAAGCAAAAAGTTCAGGGTAGAAAAAGCCCCCGAAAGCCTGCGGGTAATGCAATGGAACGTAATGAGCTTTCCGGGTACAGCTAAATGGTGGGATTCAACCAAAAATGATCGGGCCCGAGCTTTTAATTTTTTAGCCAGGTATAACCCCGACATTATTTGCACCCAGGATTTTACTGAATCAGTATCCCGCTACTATCTTTCGAATATTTCATTTTTTATCGACACGCTGCATTACCCGTATATGCATGCTGTTGAACATGCTCATTCCATTTCAAGGTATGCTTTTCAGCACGATTACACCATCATTTTTTCAAGATTGCCGTTTATTCGTACAGGGAGCATTCCCTATCAAACAGGTCTTTACCCTGAACATATAGTATGGGTGGATGTTAATTTGCAGGGAAAGGAAGTCCGGGTTATTTCCACGCATTTCAAAAGCATAAATTTATTCAGCCATAAGGATTTTAATCCCAACACGCTTCCCTACCATACAAAACCTGATAGCGCGGTTATTATGAGTCCAAATATGTTGAAAAAGCTAAAGTATTTCCAGGCCCTTCATGCAGGGCAGGCAGAAATATTAAGAAGCTTTATAGATACCTGCAGCATACCGGTAGTACTGGCTGCAGATTTGAACAGTGTGCCCGCCGGTTATGTATTTCAAAAGGTTAAAGGAGATTTATCTGATGGTTCGGGGAAAAATGAATTTGGAGCCGGGGCCACCTTTAATTACCTGTTGCCAAACCTCAGGATTGACTACCTATTACACGACAAACGGCTTACCCCGGTTCAATGGAAACATTTTGAAGACGGTTTTTTCGACCATGACCATATATTGGCCGACCTGGAATGGAAAAGGGATAATTGATAAATCACTATTTTTAACGCGCCCCAGCTATCTAATCATTGAATCAAACGAAAAATAAAAAGAGCAGGCTTAGTTTCCGAAGCATCAGCAGGCGGCTATTGGCATTTTTTAATCTTTGCCTTGCTGTTTTATTTGTGTTTGCCTGTTTTCAGCACTGGCTTCCGCCTGAAGACTTTTGGTTTATCGGGTATGTAAGCATTGCTTTCCCCTACATCCTTTTTGCCACGGCCTGTTTTATGTTTTTTTGGCTTTTCTCCAAAATGCACCGCAGGTATGTTTTCATTTCAATGATTGCCCTTGCCATAGGGTACAGGCAAATTGGTGTTTTATTCAGCCTGCGGCATCATGATTTTGTTTTGAAAAAAAATGAAGAAGATGTACGCGTTATGACCTGGAACATTATGGGGTTTAACGGATTTAAGCCGGGGGTAAAAGAACGGGAATTGAATGCCGACCGGATTTTCAACACGTTGAATGAATACAAGCCTGATATCATTTGTTTCCAGGAATACGGGCAGTTTGAAAACCTGAACCTGGGCCGGAGCTACCTGAAACAAATGGAAAGACTGGGCTACGAATACCATGTACTCAGCCGCGATTACAGCCGGGTAATCTATAGTTACAGCAGCGGGGTAGCCATTTTTTCGAAGTACAAAATTATTAACAAAGAAAAAAAGCCCTTTCGCAGCAGCGCCGAAAGCCTGCTTTTTGCCGATGTGGTAAAGGGGCAGGATACTTTCAGGGTGTTTAATACCCACCTGCAGTCGTTCCGGTTTTCGCCGCAGGAACTGGCACAATTTGAAAAGATTAAGAATACCGAAAAGCCCGAACTGCGCAAGTCGAGGTCGCTGTTCTCGAAAATGCAACGGGCCTTTAGAAACCGCGGCGCACAGGTTGACCAGGCATCTCCATTTATTGAAGAAAGCCCCTATCCGCAGATTATAGGTCTTGATATGAACGATGTGCCCACCAGCTATGCCTATTGGAATATCCGGGGTGATCGCCATGATGCTTTTCTCGAAAAGGGTTTTGGAATCGGCAGGTCCTTTATTTCGGTATTACCCACCCTGCGCATAGACTATATTTTTTCGCACCCTTTGTTCGAGGTTACCCAAATGATTACGCTTAACCGCCGCTTTAGCGATCATCTTCCTGTAATAGCCGATCTCCATTTGCAAAAATGAATGTTGTACTTTCGCACGCGTTTCCCTGTTCGGGGCCAAAAGCTTAAAGTATAAAGTCATGCGTTACGAGGATCAATTTACGTGTTGTAACCGATGTATGCCCGGGTAGTTTACCTGTTACCCAAACGCTGCTGCTTTATTCCTGAATTTTTCAAACTAAACAACACCATGGCTTTACAATTGTACAATAGCTATACCAGAAAACGAGAGGTTTTTGAATCCATTACCCCCGGGCATGCAGGCATGTATGTGTGCGGCCCTACCGTAAGCGGCGAAAGCCACCTGGGGCATGCGCGGCCTTATGTAACTTTCGATATTTTGTACCGCTATCTTACCCACCTCGGGTATAAGGTTCGGTATGTGCGCAACATTACCGATGCAGGCCATTTTGAAGAAGAAGGCCGCGAAGCGGAGGACAAAATTGCCAAAAAAGCGCAATTGGAAAAGCTTGAGCCCATGGAACTGGTGACCAAATACACCAACCTTTTCCGCTGGGCCATGCGGCAGTTTAACAATATTGATCCTACAATTGAACCTACCGCTACGGGGCATATTGTGGAGCAGATAGAAATGGTTAAGAAGATCATTTCGGAGGGTTATGCTTATGAAGTAAACGGATCGGTGTACTTTGATGTAAAAAAATACGCTGAAGATTTTAAAGATACCAATCCCTACGGCAAACTAAGCGGAAGAGTGATGGATGAGCTTTTTGAAAACACCCGTGAGCTTGACGGGCAACAGGAAAAAAGGAACCCGCAGGATTTTGCGCTCTGGAAAAAGGCACCACCCGAACATATTCAACGTTGGGCAAGTCCGTGGGGCGAAGGTTTTCCGGGCTGGCATATTGAATGCTCGGCCATGAGCGCCAAATACCTGGGTGAGCAGTTTGACATCCATGGCGGCGGCATGGATCTTCTTTTTCCCCACCACGAAAGCGAAATAGCCCAAAGCTGCATTTGCCACCACGGTTCCCTCATGGCGCGTTACTGGGTGCACAACAACATGATCACCATTAATGGGCGCAAAATGGGCAAAAGCTATAACAATGTGATCAGGCTGACGGAATTGTTCAGCGGCGATCACCCCTTGCTGGAGCAGGCTTTCCACCCCATGACCATCCGTTTTTTCATATTGCAAAGCCATTACCGCAGTACGCTCGATTTTAGCAACGAGGCGCTGATAGCATCGGAAAAGGCTTTGAAAAGATTGTGGGAGGCTTATGAGAATCTTAGGAAGA
>CAYUGH010000067.1:0-18024 GCA_964444195.1 uncultured Chitinophagaceae bacterium | reverse complement strand
GATCAGCGCTTCAACAATCTAATGCTAATGCCCTGGTGCGTGCCTACACGCACCAGCCTCTGTTCCGGTGCGTGGGGACACGCACCGGGGTGTAGGCTTATTTTACAGTAGATTTCCTAATGATCAGGTTGGCGGTCAGCACTTTGGTTTCAAATTCGGTTACGGGCCTTTTGCTTTCAATAAGCTGGAGTAATAATTTCATGGCAACCTCCCCCATCTCAAAGGCGGGTTGTTTTACTATGGTCAAAGGAGGATCAATCCACTCGGTATAATCAGAATTCGAATAGCCGATTAACCCTACTTCCTGCGGAATTTTAATGTTATTGGCCCGCAAAATTCTTAGTACGCCTGACGTAAGTTTATCGGAAGAAGCAAAAATGGCGTCCGGCTTTTTTTTGAGCTTCCAAAGCGCTGAAAATGCTTTTTCAAGTTCATGCTGATCCATCCCGCCATGATTGCAGTGCTCAATGTATTCGGGTTTCACCTGCAGCCCATGGTCTTTTAAGGCAGCTTCATACCCGGCCATTCTTTCGGTGGTAATAAAAAGCCCTTCAATACCCGTGATTAACGCTATATTTTTAAACCCCTGGGCAATCAGGTGCGAAGTAGCGTCATACGAGCCCTTTACATTATCCGAAACTACCTTATGGGTTTCTATTTCATTCACAATCCTGTCGAAAAACACGATGGGCAATCCCCGGTTATGGAGGTCTTTAAGAAAATTAAAATCGGTTGTTTCGGTGGCTACAGATACAATCAGGCCGTCAACCGAACGCGAAGCAAGAAATTGGAGATCCACCAATTCCCTTTCGGCCGATTCTTTGCTTTGGGCAATTATAATATTGTAGCCCCGCTCATTGGCAATAGACTCAATTCCATTGATAGCCTGCGAAAAAAAACTATTGGCAATTTCACAAACAATTACCCCAACCGATCTGCTTTTCCTTTCCTTAAGGCTTAATGCAATAGGGTTGGGTTGATAGTTAATCTTTTGGGCGTATTCGGTTACTAATTTTTTTGTTTCAAAACTTATCTCATAACTATCGCGAAGTGCGCGCGACACGGTGGAAGTTGACAGCCCTAATGCTTTAGCAATATCCTTAATAGTAACTGCTTCAAATTTCATTTTTCGTTAGCGTATTGGCGTTAAGTAATTTAAAGATAAACAAAATTACCAACCGGTCTATTAATAAAAAGAATCTATCCTGCTGCCGGCCCTGATGCAAAGTTGTGGCTCTTTTCGAATTACCTGCACTATCTTTTATTAAGCCAATTGTAAAATTTTGGGAACATCTTTTGCCAGCTTCCTTCGGAATGAGTTCCCTTTTCATGAAGAAGAACCTGCACTTCACAATGAAATTTGCTTTTCACCAAAGCGCTTACCATTTCAATCCTTTCGGGCAAGTCTTCACTTTCCCTCCCACCGGCATAAAAGTAAAACCGCTGACCGCTGTGGCCCCGGCTTTTCATTTCACTGATCTGGTCCTCCAAACCGGGTACCAACCAAAATGAGGGTGAAAAAACGCCAATGGAGCCGAACTTGTCCGGATGGTAAAGCCCGGCATAAAAACTGATCAATCCGCCCATGGAGCTTCCGGCAATGGCTGTATGCTCTTTGTGGGGAAGCGTGCGGAAATGCCGGTCCACATAAGGTTTCAGGATGGTTACCAATTTGTGCAGGTATTCCCCGCCCCTTCCTTTGCCATACTCTTCGGTATCGTTGGGATTATATTCAAGGATCCGCGTTTCACCGCCATTATCTATGCCAATCACTATCCCTGCATAATCAATGGAATCAAGATATTCATCAATGCCCCATTCCCCCGAAAACGATTCTTTTACATCAAACAGGTTCTGCCCATCCTGCATATACAGCACCGGGTAATATTTGCCGGATATTGCATAGTCGGCGGGAAGATACACCCATATCCGCCTGTTAATTTTATGCTCGGTTACATAGAAGGTAGTGTACATATTGCCCGGTTGAGGTTGATTATTTTTTGCCCTTTCCGGCTTTTTTCTCAATCAACTCAATGTCCCAAACTTTTTCACAATAATCCCTGATGCTCCTGTCGCTTGAAAAATATCCCATACGGGCCACATTCAAAATACTCATGCGCACCCAGTTATCCGGGTCGGCGTAGGCTTCGGAAACCTTTTGCTGGGCAGCCGCATAGCCAGCAAAATCAGCCAGCACCAGGTATGGATCGGAGTACAGCAACGAATCCATCAGCGGCTGAAATACCCCCTTATCGCCACGCGAAAAAATACCCGACGCAATGGCATCAATTGCCTCTTTTATTTCAGGGTTTGAGTGGTACCAATCCATCGGTTGATAACCTTTGGCTTTCAGGTCAATTACTTCGGGGGTAGTAAGCCCGAACAGGAAGAAGTTGTCTCCGCCAATATTTTCGTGCATTTCAACATTTGCGCCATCCAGTGTTCCAATGGTAAGCGCACCATTCAGCGAAAACTTCATATTGCCGGTACCCGAGGCTTCTTTACCCGCAGTGGAGATTTGCTCGGAAAGATCGGCTGCCCTATACACCCATTCGGCATTTTTTACATTGTAATCGGGGTAAAACACAACCCTGATCCTGCCCCCCACATCGGGGTCTTTGTTCACCACTTCCGCAACGCCGTTAATAAGCCTGATGATTGATTTGGCCAGCTTATACCCTGGGGCTGCTTTTCCGCCGAAAATGAAAGTGCGGGGCTGTACAAATGCGCCCGGGTCCTTTTTAATTTTATTATAGAGTGAAATAATATGCAGGATATTCAGGTGCTGCCGTTTGTATTCATGAATCCTTTTTACCTGTATATCAAAAAGAGAACCCGGATCTGTTATCACCCCGGCGTTTACCATAAGCTGGCCGGTAAGCAGCTTCTTGTTTTGCTGTTTAATGGCCATCCAGCGTTTTCTGAAAGAGGCATCTTCTGCAAAAGGCTCCAGTTTTACCAGTTGGGTTTCAAGCCGGGTGATCCAATCACTGCCAATGGCTTCCGAAATAAGCGCTGCCATATCCGGGTTATACAGTTGTATCCATCGCCTTTGGGTAACCCCATTGGTAATATTTACAATTTTTGATGGGGCTATAAAATGGAAATCCTTCATCACATCGGCCTTCAAAAGTTCGGAGTGCAGCGCTGATACCCCGTTGATGGTATGGCTTCCGGCTGCTGCCAGGTTGGCCATCCTTACATATTTGCTGCCTGCTTCATCAATAATCGAAAGCCTACCCAAAAGACCCTCATCCCCGGGAAATTTCGTTTTAATATCTTCTAAAAACCGGTGGTTGATTTCATAAATGATCTCCAGGTGCCTGGGTAAAACAGACTGAAAAAGCGGCAGCGACCATTTTTCCAACGCCTCGGGTAAAAGTGTATGGTTGGTATATCCAAAAGTTTGGTTGGTGATTGCCCAGGCCTTATCCCAGTTCATTTTTTCTTCGTCCACCAGCAGCCTCATCATTTCGGCAATGGCAATGGCAGGGTGGGTATCGTTTAGCTGCAGCGACCAAACTTTTGGAATGTCTTCCAACGGAAGCTGGCGGATCCTTAAAATACGGAGCGAATCCTGCAATGAACAGCTTACGAAAAAATATTGCTGCATCAACCGGAGTTTTTTGCCCGACACGGTTTCGTCATTGGGGTACAAAACCTTCGTAATGGTTTCAGCCTCCACCTTTTCCTCCACGGCCAAACTAAAATTGCCGCGGTTAAATTCCTGGAAATTGAAAGATTCCGTTGCTTCCGACTTCCAAAGCCTCAGCAGGTTGATATGGCCATTCCTGTACCCGGGGATTGGTGTATCAAATGCAATGCCCCTTACTTCATCAGCGGGATGCCAGGTAACGCTGTAATTATTCTCTTCGTCATATTTCGATTCGGTATGCCCGCCAAATTTTACATGGTAGCTTATATGCAGTTGCTGTATTTCCCAGGGATTTCCAAAACACAACCATTTGTCCGTAACCTCCACCTGCTCGCCATCTACAATTTGCTGATCGAAAATGCCGAATTCATACCGGATGCCATACCCTATGGCGGGAACAGCCAGTGTGGAAAGTGAGTCAAGGTAACAGGCCGCCAGCCTTCCCAGCCCACCGTTGCCAAGCCCCGGCTCCTCTTCCGAATGAAGAATTTTATTGTAATCAAGCCCCAGTAATTCAACCGCCTCCTTTATATTGTCGGTCAAGCCAAGGTTAATCAGGGCATTTCCCAAATGGGGGCCTTCGAGAAATTCGGCAGACAAATACCCTACGATTTTGGTACCCGGGTCCGTAAACCGGTCCAGTGTATCTACCCAGAGTTTCATCATACGATCCCTAACAGTGTATGAAACAGCTCTATACCACTCATTCAGCGTAGCAATATCAGGCTTCCGGCCAAGCATATAACAAAGATTATCAGTTATAGCTTGTTTTAATTCCTTAGCCGAATGGCCTCTTCGGGGAGGAAATGGTTGTTTTTCCAAAGTAATATTTTTTTAACCCTGCCAGGGTTGTTTGTTATCAAAAAAATTATAACTCGCGCAGTAAAGATTTATGTTTATTACATAGCAAACTATGATTATTGTCAAAATAACATCTTCTTAATCTTCTTCTTATTATTTTTATTGCTTTAACATACCGGCTACTTTCGTGAGATTTTCTAACATTTGAGTTGCTAATCACATAATTATTGAACAAAAATCAACCAATTCATGATTTTTGTTAACAGCAAAAAAAAATAAAATAATTTTTATAAATTTTAGTTACATCGGGTCACTGTCCGGCAACTATATAAAAAGTTTCAGCATGCGAAAGGATTTGTTCCTGATTGCATTCACAATAAGTGTGTTTGGTATCTCTTGTCAAAAGGGTGAGGATGAGTTATTGAACAAACCGGCAGGCGCAATTGACCTAAGGTCTTCTGTTTCACGATTATCCTATGGCGCCAACCTGTTTTACAAAAATGAAAAGGGCTCCAAAACAGTATCGCCGGTTTCCAGGTCTGATTTTCAAGGACATTTTACCTCCATACCGTTAGGACTGGCATTAGACAGAAGGTCCGGCAACATTAACCTTGAAAAAAGCAAGGCGGGACAGCCCTATAAAATCTTTTATGTAAATGAAAAAGGAGTGCTTACGGATAGTGTGAGGATTGTTATTTCCGGGGTTGATTATCTTGATGGGGTGTATAACCTGGAAGATAAGAAATCCAAATTCGGGGAAAAATCCATGGCCTTTTATGACGGGGATGCAACCAAACCCATTCCTTCCAACTTTTTTAATTCATTTATAGTATCCTATAAAGAAACCGAAGATGATTCGGAAGATGCGACAGGGTTGAATGTGAGCAGGAAAAACGGGGTGATAGACCTGAAAAAATCAAAATCTTCAGGGCTGTTTGGCACTACTAATCCCCGCAATGGCGCTTACAATGAATTGGTGATAAAATACAGGTTGGCAGATAAAAGCGGGCGTAAAATAAATACTCAAAAAATAAATTTCTATTATTTCAAAAAGGATTCTGATATACCACAAGCCTTAAAGGCAATTATTTCGGACCGGAAAAGGATTATGGATAGGGTAAATTCCATGCCACCGCCGGGAAATGCATCTTCGCAGGAAGGTACAGAAGAAGCACTTGAAGATGACCTGGAGAGCTTTGAAAGGAAAATTCGCCCTCCCCTTATCGTAGTAACTGGTTAAATAAAGATTTTTAATATTTTTTAGCGTAGGGTTTATTAATTACAACCGGCAATTCTTTGCCGGTTTCTTTATTTTTACCAATATGAAAGTGTTGATGCCTGGTGGCTGCAATATTGCTCTACTGATATGCCATTGGACCAATGGTAATTTCAAAACACTCTCCATTGGTTTTTTATTTCTATTGTTTGGACCTCGTGTGATTTGTCAGCCAAAATCACTATCCGAAACCCTGCAATACTTTAACCGTGCAAAAACGCTTTATACTCTTAAAAAGCCAACGGAAGCCGATGATGAAAAAGCGTTGAAATATTTTGTGTGGGTAGCAAACTCCAATGTACCCCAAATTAATTCGGCCTATAAAATTGAGAGTTTAATAAAAGCCGGGAATATTCACCAGGGTTATGGAAGGTATACGGAGTCGCAGGTTTTATATCACCGGGCTTTGGCAGAAATTAAAATGGATCCGGACCCGGCGCTGGAGTATGAGGCATATCTCTACCTTGGATCCTCGCTATATTTCAATGGCATACTCGATAGCGCCAAGCTTTATTTTGAAATTTCGGACGAACTGGCCAACGCCAACCGAAAAAAGTTGAATCTGCCGGAACAGGACCGGCTGTACAATTCGCTGGGGGCTATTTATTACGAAGGCGCTAATTATAAGCAGGCCAAAAACTATTTTGAAATGGCGCTTGAACTTGCCTCGCCAAGAAAGGAAGAATACAATGAATTTTATGCATCGCTGAAAAGCAATATAGCCAATTGCCTTTTGCGGACGAATAATTTTGACCCGGCAATCCAGATATTCAGATCCTTAAACCCAACCCCTCCGCTTAAAAGCATCATAAGGCAAAATCTTGCCCATGCTTATTTTGAAAAGGGCGTGTACGACAGCGCATTAAATATTTACAAATCAACCAACCTGGCCGGAGGGTTGTACAAAGCCGTTGCTTTGAATGATATTGGAAGAATTTATATGGAGAAAGGAATGTTTGCTATGGCAAATATGCATTTTGATTCGGCGCTAAGACAGAACAATACAGTGACCGGCAACCTGAATAACCGTGAAGGGGCATTATCGTTTCTATATAAAGCCGAACTGGCGCAAAAGCAAGCTAAAACAGATGAGGCATTGCTATTTTGCAATAAGGCGCTAAGCGAGGTTCAACTGAATTTTAACCCCTCCGGAGAATTGGATATTCCTGCGGATATTTCAAATTCACGTTCGCCCATTACGCTTTATAAAATACTGATTTACAAAGCAGATTTAATTTACAAAAAATATCTTTATAAAAAGGATGCCGTTTTGCTGAAAGCCTCGCTTATAACCTATGTTAAGGCATTTGAAACCGCAAATTTTATATCTAAAAATTTCGATAATGATGATGCCAGGATATTTTTCCTTGGCAATTCAAAAGCCTGTTATGAAAATGCAATGCAGGTTGGCTATGAAACATGTAAAATAGACCCATCCTGCCAACAACAGGTATTGTATATCCTTGAAAGCTATAAAGGGAATGTTCTCAGGCAGAACCTTGAATACAACAGGCTGATCAGTCATACAGGCATACCGGACTCTATCATTAAAAAGGAAAATGAATTAAAAAGCCTGTATGCCGCTTACCTTACAAAGCTTAACCTGGCAACCAACGAAACCGAATCAAACCAAATACAAAAGAGACTAAGAAGGGTAATGGTTGAATTATCCGGTTTGCACCGGGCTCTTGAAAAGTACGAGCCCTATTACAGAATCCGGCAAAACATGGATGGGATAAATATCCCGGTAAAGAAAATACAGGATGCAATAGGAAAAGAGCTGGCATTGGTGAACTACTTTGTTACGGATTCTTCGATTTACCTGTTTTTATTGACACATAATGCTGTAAAAATTGAAAGGGTAACACTTACGGTTGATTTTAAAACTGCCATTACAAAGTATCTTTCTGAATCCCTAAGGATATCGGAAGGCGAGCGTTATACCGGGTATGCGGCATCCAACACTATTTTTCAAAACCTGCTGAAACCCATTTACCCTGAGATCAGAAACTATGAAAGCATTGTCATCATCCCGGATGCCTACCTGTTCTATATCCCTTTTGATGCATTGATCAAAACCCCGGGAAAGAAGGATTACCTTATTTATTCTCATGCCATCAGCTTTCATTATTCCTTTTCGCTTTTCCTCGAAAAATTGGGTTGGAAAGCCCCGCCGGGTTTAATTGACAGTACGCTTGCATTTGCCCCTTTTAGCGAAAAAACGGGGCAAAGCAACTTTCCGGACAACCTTTCCCTGCCATATTCGCTGGAAGAAATTGACAATGCTAATTCCAGGAAGTTTACAGGGGCATCTGCCACCAGGGAACAGTTTTTTAAGAACTACGATAAATACAATATCCTTCACCTTGCCACGCACGCCAACCTGGGCAAGGACAGCAGCTCAAACTGGATACAATTTTACCCCGACAGCAATTCGCAATCGGCCGGAAGGCTGTATGTGCATGAAATATACAATATGAAATTATCCATTCATGAACTTGTGATATTGAGCGCATGCGAAAGCGGATCGGGATTAACCATTGGCGGGGAAGGGCTTTTAAGCATCTCAAGAGCTTTTAAATATGCAGGCGCCGATGGGATTATTTCCACGCTATACAAAACCGATGACAGGGTAACGGCTTTCCTGATGAAACGGCTGTTTGTTTATTTGCAAAAAGGCATTCCACCTGAGCAGGCGCTAAGGAAAAGCAAAATTGATTTGCTTGAATCGGGCGAGGTGAGCCTGCGGGTAAAAGCACCAAACTATTGGAGCAACTTTATTTATGTAGGCAAGGTTTCTCCACAAAAAAAATCAGTGTGGAAACCCCTCATGCTGGTTTCCGCACTGAGCCTGGTTATTTTTTATATTGTCCGGAGAAAAAAAAGTAAACAATAAATTCAAATTATTTTATCCATTTCATCCTCCACATGGTCCACTTATCAAAAGCGTCGTGATAGGTATGATCGGGATTGGAATATATTTTGCTCATTAACAGGTAGGCTTCCTCATTCTTTCCCTGTCTCAAATCCGTCAAAGCAAGATAATATTCAGCTTCGTCCATAAACAGGCGGTTGCCGTTTTTAGAAAAGTTATCCATTATAGCCGTAAAATAACCCGAAGCATTCTTGTAATCCTTCATCATTAGCGATGAATACCCTGCGAGGAACAATTCTTTATTTTCATGTGAAGATTGCGATTTAAAGGCTGAAATAACACCTGCATAATCCCCCTTTTGAAAAAGCGCGGTTACATTACCGGTTGCCGGGGCTTCGGCACTGCGCTCATTGTTTACATAATATTGTGAAAAAGATTCGGAATAAATGCGGTTAGAAGAAATAAAGACCATTTGCGCTATTACCAAAATGGCTGCAAATACAGCCGCTACCGAAGCTATCCTTACAATCAATTTTGTACGTTGAATGCTCACAAGTTTCGCCAGAACCTTATTCTGATCCCGTCGCCTGCCCAGGTATTCCCGGTGCACGGAAGCAACCTGCCTGGCAGTGGCGTGTTTTTGAATGGCTCGTACAGCCACCTGGTGCATTTCCATTTTTTCCTGTAATTCAAACAGGTCTTTGTTTCCTGATCTTATGGCAAGTTCATCCATGGTAATTTCATTCTTTACCCACAGATCCAAAAGGTCATTCATGGTGAGATGATTATTCATAAATATAATCGCTTTTCAGTAATTGTAACAGGTTATTATTGGCGTGTAAAACCTCCTTTAACTTTTTCATGCAGATACTTTTCTTATTTCTTAATACCTGCTCATTTTTAAAGTCAAATTGGCTGAGAAGTACTTTCATGCTCTTATTCTCGAAATAAAACCCTATTAATAATTCTTTACAAGACTCCCCCAATTTTTCAAACACTTTCTTTAAATCAACACTCGCAGTTTGGAAATCGGGTGTGTAAGAAATTACCGGCTCATTTGAAGCGTAATACTCCTCCCTTTTTTTCCTTCTTTCCCTTGTTCTCAATTCCATGAGCCAAAGGTTACGGACAATACTAAACAGATAGGTTTTAATGCTGCTTTCACCCCTGAATTTACCGTCCTTTATCTTTTCAATCATCACCAGCACCGATTCCTGGAACATATCCGCTCCATCCTCAACTGTTCCACGCATGAATTTTACTAAATCAATAATACTGTCAAAGTATTGCTCATACAGGTATTCAACTGAATCGGTAATTTCATTGCTTTCAAGCCCGCTGATTAATTCCTGATCAGTTACATTCGAATTATTGGATTCGTCCATTGTCGGTTAATAATTAACTTCAAAGTAACGATTTTGTCCAAAACGGTTCACTTTCACCTAAATTATTAACCTACGGTGTTTTGTAAAATATGCGATTGCCCTTATTACAAGGGACAATCGCATGTGGTGTGGAGTGTATTCATCTTATTGGTGGTGAGTAATGGTGTTAATAATTAAAATTCCGGTTATCCTGATATAAGGATTTGTTTAAAAAAATTTGAAGGTCAATTTCCTTGAAAATTCAAAAAAAGAATTAGTAAGAAGCCCGCTAAAACTATTTCGTTATAATATAGTAGCCGAAAACGCCTGGTTGTAACATTTTTTTTTAAACTTTTTTTTCAACCCTTATTCAGGCACGGTTCTTTACAAGTTTTTAATTTCAATTACCTTAGCCGCATGCATAAGAAATTATTTTTGCTGGATGCTATGGCTTTGGTATTCCGTGCCTATTACGCGCTGATCCGCAGCCCCAGGGTAACCAGTACCGGACGCAATACAAATGCACAGTTCGGCTTTACCAATACGCTGATCGAACTGATCAATAATCAGAAGCCCACCCACATGGCCGTTTGCTTTGATACGCATGCCCCTACCGAACGCGAACAAAGCTACGCCGAGTACAAAGCCAACCGGCAGGATGCCCCGGAAGACATAATAAGCGCCATTCCCGATATTAAAGCCATTATAAAGGCCATGAATATACCTTGTATAGAATCGGATGGGCATGAAGCGGATGATATTATAGGCACCCTGGCCTGGGAAGCCGCCGATGCCGGATACGAGGTATTCATGGTAACCCCCGACAAGGATTACGGACAGTTGGTTCGCGACAATATTAAAATATACAAACCCGGTTACCAGGGCGGCACTGTGGAAATTATGGGCCCCAAAGAGGTTTGCGAAAAATGGGATATTGCAAGGGTTGACCAGGTAATTGACATTCTTGGGCTGATGGGCGATGCGGTGGATAATATTCCGGGCATACCCGGCGTGGGTGAAAAAACCGCTGCCAAACTGTTGAAAGAATATGGAACCCTGGAAAATGTGCTGGAAAATGCAGATGGCATAAAAGGCGCATTAGGAGAAAAAGTACGGAAAGGCAAAGAGCTTGCTTTGCTGAGCAAGCAGCTTGCCACCATCAATACCCATGTGCCTGTTAAATTTCATGAAGGAGATTTCAAGCTCGGCGATTACAACCGCGAAGCATTGGAGGAAGTATTTAAGCTTCTTGAATTCAGAACGATTGGCAAGAGATTACTGGGCGAAACATTTGAGGCCGGCAAGGCGAAGGCTAAGGAAGGAATACAGGGGGATTTATTTGCCCCACCCGCAGGGGGGGAGCAGCAGGAGGCGGCGACTTCTGGGAAAGATGTGGATTTGGAATCGTCTCCCACCCAGGCGGGGGGGGCTAAAACCATTGCCGATGTTTCGGTAAAATACCACTTAGTGCAGACTGAAAATGAAATGCAGAAGTTGCTCGAAACCCTGAAAAAGCATAAAACCATTTGCTTTGATACCGAAACCACGCATATTGACGCCAACCTGGCAGAACTGGTAGGGCTGTCGTTTGCGGTGGAGCCGGGCGAAGCATGGTATGTGACCGTACCCGCCGAACGCGAAAAAGCACAAGCAGTTGTTGATCTTTTCAGGCCCTTGTTTGAAGACATTGGTATTTCATGGGTAGGGCAAAACCTGAAGTATGACCTCCTGGTGCTGAAATGGTACGGCACTACGCTTTCGGGGGCGCTTACCGATACCATGCTGATGCACTATGTGGCCGAACCCGACGGCAAGCGGAATATGGATATTTTAAGCGAGCAATTTTTGGGTTATAAACCCATCAGCATTACCGAGCTGATAGGTAAAAAAGGTAAAAGCCAGGGCACTATGCGCGATGTACCGGTAGAGGATGCATGCACATATGCCTGCGAAGACGCCGATATCACGCTGCAATTGTTCAATGCTTTTACCCCCATAGTGCTTGAAAAGAAGGTTGACCGGGTATTGAACGAGGCCGAACTGCCGTTGGTAAAAGTACTTACCGATATGGAGTTTGAAGGTGTGCGCATTGATGAGGGCTTTTTACATGAATACAGCAAGGTGCTGGCGGAAGATGCCACCGCTGCAGAAAAAAGGGTGTATGAAGCCGCAGGGGTAAGGTTCAACCTTGCTTCGCCCAAGCAATTAGGCGAAGTGCTTTTTGAAAAACTAAAGCTTGACCCCAACGCCAAAAAAACAAAAACAGGCCAATACCAAACAGGGGAAGACGTACTGCAAAAGCTGGCTGTAAAAGGCCATACCATTGTAGAAGACATTCTCGCTTTCCGCGAACTAACCAAGCTGCGCAATACCTATGTGGACACGCTGCCCACGCTGGTAAACCCCAAAACCGGCCGCGTGCATACCAGCTATGCGCAGGCGGTGGCGGTTACCGGGCGGCTGAGCAGCAACAACCCCAACCTGCAGAATATTCCCGTACGCACCGAACGCGGACGCGAGATTCGCAAGGCCTTTATTCCCCGCGATGATAACCATTTGCTCGTCAGCGCCGACTATTCACAAATAGAGCTTCGCATTGTAGCCGCCATCAGCGGCGACCCCAATATGTGCGAAGCCTTCAGGCAGGGTAAGGATATTCACACTGCCACAGCGGCATTGGTGTACCATGTGCCCGAAACCGAAGTGACCAAGGAAATGCGCTACAAAGCCAAGAGTGTAAACTTCGGGATCATTTACGGGCAGGGCGCTTTTGGTTTGGCAGATAACCTTGGCATCAGCCGCACCGAAGCCCGTGAAATTATTGACAACTATAAGAAGGAGTTTTCGGGCATTACCACTTATATGGACGACACCATCAAATTCGCCCAGAAGCATGGCTATGTGGAAACCCTGCTTGGCCGCAAACGCTGGCTGCCCGATATCAGTTCAAGCAACTTTACGGTACGCGGCTTTGCAGAGCGCAACGCCATCAACACACCCATACAAGGCACGGCTGCAGATATGATTAAGCTGGCGATGATTAAAGTGCATGCCGCCATCGGGCAATCAGGTCTTAAAAGCAAGATGCTCCTGCAGGTACATGATGAATTGGTGTTTGATGTGTTGATCCCGGAAAAAGAAGCCATGAAAACCCTGATACTTGAAGGGATGCAAACCGCGCTGGAACTGCCGAATAATGTACCGGTAGTGGCGGAGGCGGGAGAGGGCACGAATTGGCTGGAAGCGCATTAAAATAGTAATAAAGATGATAAAAATCAATCCATTGAAATTATCCTTGTTTTTTCTTTTTATAGTTGTTGTTCTTTTTGCAAATGCCCAGCACCACAACACTTCCTACCACTACACACCACCTACGGACCCCGCCGTGCAGGCCAAGCTGGCCGATTGGCAAAAGCTGAAATTCGGGCTGTTTATGCACTGGGGAACTTACAGCCAGTGGGGTATTGTGGAAAGCTGGAGCCTTTGCCCGGAGGATGAAGGCTGGTGCGAACGCAGGGGCCCCTATGCCGCAGACTGGTTTGGCTACAAAAAGGCTTATGAAAACCTGCAGGCTACCTTTAACCCGGTGAAGTTCAATCCTGAAAAATGGGCTGTTGTGGCAGAGGCCGCAGGCATGAAATACGTGGTGTTCACCACCAAGCACCACGACGGGTTCTGCATGTTCGATACGCGCCAGACCGACTACCGTATTACGCATGCATCCACGCCTTTTTCAACCAACCCCAAAGCCAACGTAACCAAAGAAATTTTTGAGTCCTTTCGAGCCAAAGGCTTTATGACGGGCGCCTATTTCAGCAAGCCAGACTGGAATACGCCGCATTACTGGTGGTCGTATTTTCCACCCAAAGACCGTAACGTGAGCTACGACCCCAAGAAATATCCCGAACGCTGGAATGCTTTTAAGGATTTTACCTACAAGCAAATTGAAGAGCTTGCAACAGGCTATGGAAAGGTGGACATACTTTGGTTAGATGGCGGCTGGGTGCGGCCTAAAAGCTCAATTGATACTTCTGTATCCTGGCAGCGCACCATTCCTTACGACCAGGATATTGATATGGCCCGCATTGCGTTAATGGCCCGCCGTTACCAACCGGGCATGCTGGTGGTTGACCGTACCGTGGCCGGCGAATTTGAAAATTATACCACGCCTGAGCAAACCGTGCCCGACAGCTACCTGCCCTATCCCTGGGAAAGCTGCATAACGCTTGGAAACTCATGGAGCTATGTACCCAACGACAAATACAAATCATCGCGCGAGGTAATCCATATGCTTACCAATATCATCAGCCGAAACGGCAGCCTGCTGCTGAACATCGGCCCAGGCCCCGAAGGCGATTGGGACCCGGGCGCATATAAAAGCCTCGAAGGCATTGGCCGCTGGATGCAGGTGAACAGCGAAGCAGTGCATGGAACCACCGCCGACCCTGCGCTTGCGCAAAACGGACGGTGGGTGTACACCCGCAGGGCAAACGCAGTATATGCCATTTACCAGGCCGCCGAAAATAACTCAACGCTCCCGGCCACTCTTGATATCCCATTTCCGTTGGAGGCAAAAGTTGCCACGGTGCAGGCATTGGGTGACACCAAAAAGTTGAAGTTCGGACAGAAGCCGGGGCTATTGCAGGTAACGGTTCCTAAACCATTAGCAACCCATACCGCAGGAAGCGAAGCCTGGGTGTTTAAAATTATTACAGAGGTGAAATAGGGGTGAGTTAATTTCCGCCCTGGGACGAGATTGCTGGAAAGGAACACCCTGTCATTGGTTATGGTTTCATTTTAAACCTCATCACAATTTCACCTGTATTCGGGTCTATTTCAACCGAATTGCCGTCGGTGGGCATTTCTTTGCCCGTTGACATTTTGTAAAGCCCCGCCAAAAATTGCATGCCGTTTTCCATAACGGTGCGCATGGATTCTATTTCAGGGGAAATAGTTTGAGTTGGCTGCTTTGCCTGTTCCGGGGATTGGATGGGCTGCGAGTCAGTTGTGCGTTCATCGTTTGATGCCAATTCAGCCAGCTTATCAAATTCGTTAACCTTTTCAACAGACCCGGCCTGAGGCATTTCGTCTTCCACGGGTGCAGGCGAAACCGGCTCTGCCATAGCGCCAATAAAACTATCAAGCTGCTTTAAAAACTGCGACCTGCCCTTGGTGCTGAAATCAACCGTATCAATCCTGTTTCCCTGGTTGAGCACGCCATCAAACAAGCTTTGCTTGAGGGTTAACCCTTCGGCAATGCGGGTTTCAATACTATCGTTGGTAATAAAATTTACAACGGTAAGGTGCTTGCTGCGCTGGCCCAACCGGTCAATACGGCCAATGCGCTGATTCTTTTTGCCCGGGTTCCAGGGCAATTCAAAATTAATGACCGTATCTGCCATTTGAAGATTAAGCCCTACGCCACCCGCTTCGCTGCTAAGAAATACCTGGCAGGCAGGGTCGTCCTCGAATTTTTTTACCAGCGCCTGCCGGTTCTTTACGGCCACTTTTCCGCTAAGCTGCACATAGGTAATACCCATATTGTGCAGCATATCGCCTATTAATCCCAGCATGGTCACCCATTCGCTGAATATAATAATTTTCTTGCCGCCCTGCAGCAGTTGCATTTGTTCTTCAAGCACATACCTCAGTTCGTGCAGCTTTGGCGAATGGTTGGTTTCCTTATCTATTAAGAAGGTGGAATCGCAAACCATACGCATATTGCCCAACAGCAATTGTATCTGCTGCATATCGGCAGGGGTCAGGTATTTTTTACTTATAATTCTTACCAATGCCCTGGCAAAAGAAGCGTGGTAATCCTGCTGCTCCGGCGACATGGCCACCGGGATATCATACTGCGTAATTTCAGGCAGTTGTTGCAGTACCTTCCTTTTCTCCCTCCGTATTATTACCTGCTTCAGGTTTTCATTCAATTGTTGCAGGTTGTAGTAGCCTGTTATTTTATCATGCTTGTTGGCATCAAAATAGCAATGCCGGTAACTAAATTCCCACAAAGGCCCAAGCAACTGCGGGTTTACAAATTGCATGATGGAGTACAGGTCCACCAATTTGTTTTCGATGGGCGTGCCTGTAATAACAAGACTATGCTTCTTTTGCAGGCGCTTGATAGATTGCGCAGTTATAGTATCAAAGTTTTTAATGCGTTGCGCTTCGTCTAAAATAATCAGATCGTATTCCGCTTTATTGATGGCATGCCAGTCGCGCAGCACCGTTTCATAGTTTACAATATGGAAAAAGGCTGCTGATTGCCTGCATCTTAATGCTCTCTCATCCGGCCACCCATCTATAATTTCAGCATTTTCCCGGCTGTATTTTTCAATCTCGCTTTTCCACTGTGCTTTTATGGATGCAGGACAAATAACCAGCGTTTTTTTGAACCCCAGCAAATGCTTTTTACAGACTGCCGCAGCAATCGCCTGAAAGGTTTTGCCCAATCCCATTTCATCCGCTATGATTGACCCTTCGCGGTAAGTGGCAAAAACAATACCTTCTTTCTGGTAAGGAAACGGTTCTGTTTTTAACCATTTCCAGTCAGGCTGCGTTTGCTTTTCCAACTGCTTCAGCAATGCTTCATTCCAGGCTTTCTCTACCTTTTCCCTTACCTCGGTTCGAATTTTTATTTCAGGATAGGCCCCTGCCTTGTCAATAAAATTCAAAAACTTTTGTTCATCCGGCGCCGCAATGGTGGTTTCTTTTCCAAAAAAAGCTCCAATCAACTTTCCTGCCTCCTTTGGCAAAGTATGCGGATAGTAATAACTGATGAGGTAGTCGTTCAACGGGTCGCAATAAATCTCTATAAACGGGTACCCCTTTGACATCTTTTTCATCAATGCCGGTTTTGATTTTAGCTGATGAAAGGCAAACATGATATGCTTGGTAGTGCCCAGTTTATTGTTCCTGTAATCGGGGTTATCAATGTAGCCCGTCTCATTTTCAAAATCGCGCAGGGTAATCCTGTATTTCACCCCCGCTTCATTGGTTAGAATATGTTCACCATGGAGGTTGTCGGCAAATTTTATTTTGTATTCAGCCTTTTCAGCTTTCGACCGGCGTTCCTGCAACACCCTTCTAATCATGCCTGCCCTTGTGTAAGCCCTTCCTTCGGCCAGGTCGCTTGCGTTCACTTTTTTCATGGCAACCAGTACAAACTCAGCCGCTGCATATTCAATTAAAGCAGGCTTTACAGGCTTTCCATTTTTTTTGAATGCCAATATGGAATCCTGCACCTGCAAACGAAGCTCGTAGTCGCCCTTTTCGTCATTTACCAATGCATCAAAAGCATCGGGGCCATAACTAAGCATATCCATGGATGATTGCTGTAGCAGGGATTTCACCTGTGTCCTGCTTAGCTCACCAGCTTTATACAATTCGTTCAAATGATTTTCAATTTGGGAAAGTATTTCTGTAGTCATATCGGTTATAAATTTTATTGTTCAATGGTATCGGCCGGCGATTCCAGTTGCTGCAAAAAATATTGCAGTGTATCTTCATCAAAACGGGCTTTCAGTATCCTTCTTACTTCAAAGCTGTCCTCTTCAGTATTTGCGCTGTCGCTCCGCACTTTTTTTACATATCCAAGGTCAATCACTTCCTCAATGTAGCGGTTCAGTTCCCTGATGAGTTTCATACGGTTAGCCTTTTCCTTGAAATAAGTTTCCAGTTCCACCCTCAGCAGCTTGCGGGTAATGTACAGGTTGCGGCTGCTTGTATCGTTCAGCTCAAACTCATCGAGCATTTTACGAAGAATGACGCACAGCAAAGTAACCTCATAGCCAAGCGGGCGGCGCTGCACAAGCCCAACGGTGCTCCCCTTATCGTCGAGTTCAATTTGCCTCAGGTAGGCGTATCCGTCGCGCTGATCAATAATAAGTTCTACGCCAATCAACTCAAACCAGCCGATGAGCTCGGTTTTGTAGATCACCAGCTTGTTCCAATGCTCCTCCTCATCATCGTGCAGGGCACCGCGCAACAACCTTGCTGCACAGCGTGCCCAGGGCTGTACTTTTTGCTGAGCGGGCAGGTAGGTAGTGCC